>DALZYJ010000008.1:90803-185168 GCA_031988485.1 Pseudomonas sp. | reverse complement strand
GCTTGCAGCTTGCAGCTTGCAGCTTGCAGCTTGCAGCTTGCAGCTTGCAGCTTGCCGCGCTCAGTGGTGACTCCGCTCCAGGAATTCCCGCGACAGGCGCGCCACTTCGTCCAGATGGGTTTCCAGCAGCCAATGACCGCCATCTTCGAACAGGTGCAGCTCGGCGTTCGGCAGGTCGCGCAGGTAGGCCCGTGCCGAGCCTTCGGGCATGTAGCCGTCGCGAGGGCCTCAGACGATCAGGGTGGGCGGCTGATGCTCGCGCAGGTACGTCTGGTAGCGGGGAAACCAGGCCAGGTTCTCCTTCAGCCCTGCGATCACCTGCGCCGCGATTTCCTTGCGGCGCGGTGTCATCAGCGCCCAATGCAGGTGCCACAGATCCGGTGGGATGCGCTTGGCTAGCTCCGGCTCCACCTCGTTGAGAAATTCCTCCTCGAAGCCTTCGAGGCCGACGGCGTCGGCCAGCCCGGCGCGCGCCTGCGGGGTCGGGTTGGCGAAGAATTTTTGCAGCGCGGCGTACTTTGGCCCCAGTTGGTCTTCGTAGATATCGCCGTTCTGCACGATCAGCGCAGTAATGCGCTGCGGCTGAGCGATGGCCAGGCGCAGGCCGATCTGCGAACCGAAGTCGTGCAGGTAGAGCGCGAAGCGCTCGACGCCAAGCTGGCGGGTAAAGCGGTCGAGAAAATCGGCATAGCCATCGAAATCGTAGGCGAAGTCGTCCGGCGTCGCGCTGTAGCCGCAGCCCGGAAAATTCGGAGCAAGCAGCCGCCAGCGGTCGGCAAGCAACGGCATATAGGCCCTGAATTCATAGGATGAGCAAGGGTAACCGTGAGGCAGTAGAACGACAGGTGCGTCCTGCGGTCCGGCGGCGCGGTAGAAGATATCGATGCCATCGAGATCGAGGTGATAGTGGGTAACATTGCGGGCATGCATGGCTAAGGCTCCCGGTAGTCGTGGTGACGGGTTCTGTTGACTACGTTCGAACCTGAGCTTGGACCGCGCACGCGTCGGCGCGCTCATCGTTCTTGCTGCCGTTGAGCGGAAGAATCAGGGCGGTGCCGGCTGTAGCAGCGCGGCCTGATCTGCCCTTCAAAGCATCAGCTTGACCGCCGAGATATCCGGGTCGCGAGATTTGCCGGCGCTGGCCAATGCCTGGAGATACTCGTCCCAGAGTCGCTGCTGGTTCTGCGACAGATGATCGAGATAGTCCCAGCTGTAGAGGCCGCTGTCGTGGCCGTCGCTAAAGGTCAGTTTCAGCGCGTACTGGCCGGCGGGCTCGACACCGTTCAGGGCGACGTTGGCCTTGCCGGTCTGCAGCACCGGATTGCCGTGGCCCTGGACTTCGGCGGAGGGCGAATGCACGCGCAGGAACTCTGCCGGCAGGCTGTAGCGCTCGTCAGCGCCGTATTCCAGCTCCAGCGTCTTCGAGGCCTTGCGGAGTTTGATCTGGGTGGGGATGCGCATGAGAAAAACCGAAAAAGAGGCTGGAGGCTGGGAGGCTGAACGACGGACGCTTTTTCGTCCAGCCGTAGCCTGGATTAGCCGTAGGCGTAATCCGGGGGACGAAGCGTCACCCGACGTGCAAGCCAGAAGCATCTTACGCGCCGGAACGTCCGCTCGGCGGATCGGTGATGCGTTGATCCGCCCTACGCCTAGTCCGTGCTTAAAGAATGTACCGCGAAAGATCCTCATCCTCGGCCAGCTCGCCCAGGTGCTCGTTGACGTAGGCGGTGTCGATGCGGATCGGCTCGCCGTTCTGCTGGCCGGCCAGGTCGCCAGCGCTGAAGGAGACTTCTTCCAGCAAGCGTTCGAGCAGGGTGTGCAGGCGGCGGGCGCCGATGTTCTCAGTCTTCTCGTTGACCTGCCAGGCGATTTCGGCCAGACGCTTGATGCCATCGTCGGTGAATTCGATGCCAAGCCCTTCGGTCTTCAGCAGTTCGCGGTACTGCTCGGTGAGCGAGGCGTGCGGCTCGGTGAGGATGCGCTCGAAGTCTTCCGGCGACAACGCTTTGAGCTCCACGCGGATCGGCAGGCGGCCCTGCAGTTCCGGCACCAGGTCGCTGGGCTTGGACAGGTGGAAGGCGCCCGAGGCGATGAACAGGATGTGGTCGGTCTTGACCATGCCCAGCTTGGTGTTGACCGTGCTGCCCTCGATCAGCGGCAACAGGTCGCGCTGCACGCCCTCGCGGGAGACATCGGCACCGCTGGTGTTACCGCGCTTGGCGACCTTGTCGATCTCGTCGATGAAGACGATGCCGTTCTGTTCCACCGCTTCCAGAGCGCGAGCCTTGAGTTCTTCCTCATTGACCAGGCGCGCGGCCTCTTCGTCGCGCACCAGCTTGAACGCGTCCTTGATCTTCAGCTTGCGGCTCTTTTTCTTGTCCTTGCCCATGTTGGCGAACATGTTTTGCAGCTGGCTGGTCATTTCCTCCATGCCGGGCGGCGCCATTATCTCCACGCCGGCTGGCCTGTCGGCGACTTCAATGTCGATTTCCTTGTCGTCCAGCTGGCCTTCGCGCAGGCGCTTGCGGAACAGCTGGCGGGTGTTGGAATCGCTGCTTGGCGCCGGGTCTTCGTTGAAGCCTGGGCGGGCCGGCGGCAGTAGGGCGTCGAGGATGCGATCTTCAGCGGCATCTTCGGCGCGATGCTGCATCTTCTGCACTTCCTGCTCGCGCAGCATTTTCAGCGCGGCGTCGGCCAGGTCGCGGATGATGGATTCGACATCGCGACCGACATAGCCAACTTCGGTGAACTTGGTCGCTTCCACCTTGATGAAGGGCGCGTTGGCCAGCTTGGCCAGGCGGCGGGCGATCTCGGTCTTGCCCACGCCGGTGGGGCCGATCATCAGGATGTTCTTCGGCGTGACTTCCTGGCGCAGCTCGGCGGGCAGCTGCATGCGCCGCCAACGGTTGCGCAGGGCAATGGCCACGGCGCGCTTGGCGTCGTCCTGGCCGATGATGTGGCGGTTGAGTTCGTGGACGATCTCGCGGGGCGTCATGGACATGTTCGTACTCCGGAATCGGACGCGCTCAGACGGCGCTATCCAATTCCTCAATAGTCAGATTCTGATTGGTGAAGACGCAGATGCTGCCGGCGATGTTCAGCGCGGTCTCGGCGATGTCCTGGGCGGACATTTCTTCGCCGCCCTTGCGCAGCAGCGCCATGGCCGCGGCCTGGGCGAAGCCGCCGCCGGAGCCCATGGCGATCAGGTCGTCCTCGGGCTGCACCACGTCGCCGTTGCCGGTAATGATCAGGGAGGCGTCCTTGTTGGCCACGGCAAGCATGGCTTCCAGGCGGCTGAGCGAACGGTCGGTGCGCCAGTCCTTGGCCAGTTCGACGGCGGCGCGCACCAGGTGGCCCTGGTGTTTTTCCAGCTGGCCTTCGAAGCGCTCGAAGAGGGTGAAGGCGTCGGCGGTGGCGCCGGCGAAACCGGCCAATACCTGGCCATGATAAAGACGGCGGACCTTTTTGGCGTTGCCCTTCATGACGGTATTGCCCAAGGAAACCTGGCCGTCGCCGCCCATGACGACTTTGCCGTTGCGGCGCACTGAAACGATGGTGGTCAAGGGAAAATCTCCACGCGGCGGGGCGATGAATGCCCGAATGCGGTTGATATTGGGGAGACGGCAAGGCTTTTCAACCGGTGGCGGGAAATCGCTGTCGTTCGGATTTTGCTTTGCAAAGCGAAACAGCCCGGTGCGGGTGGTCGGGCTGTTTCGTCCGTTGCGTCAGGTGTGCCGCCGCGCCGCTGTGACCAACGGTCAATTAGCGCTCGGTTTCCCGCTGAAGGCGGTGATCGGTTTGTCGACCTCGGTATCGAGCTGGCTGGCGAAGGTCTTGAGCCCTTCTATGATCGGCATCAGCGCGCCCCAGAGATCATCGTCATGCAACATTTTGTAGGCGCCGGTCACGCCGGGCGCTTCGTCGTGCTTGTCGCTCGGCTTGTATTGCCCAACGGCGTGGCAGGCCCCTTTGAGGGCAAACACCACCTTGTAGAACTCGCTCGGCGGAATGCGCGACAGGGCCATGCCGAGGATCGACAGGTTCTGGATCGCATTGAGCGAGCCTTCCTTGCTCAAGCCGTCGATCAGCACCTTGAATACACGGTCATTTGCGCCGACCAGGTCATTAGCCAGACGTAGCGCGCCGCGCTCATGCAGGGTTTCCAGCAGGCGGTCGAGTTCATCCCTGGCGGTGGGGCCGATGGGGGTCGGTTTAACGTCGTAATCGATGCGCTGGGCCATTAAAATCTCTCCGGATGCGGGGCTTGGGCTGGCGGCGCAATGTAATCATCCTGATACCATTTCACCTCGACGGGCACGCCCTCGTTCGGCGTGCGATCGCCATAGCGGAAGTTGTTGTGCGGCAGCGGGTTCTCTCCCTTGCGCAGCACCTCGAGCTTCACCGCGGTTTCCTTATAGGCAGGGGTGTTCACGTCCGGGTCGTGGTGCTCGCCGGTGAGCAGGTTGACGCCCGGCTTGCCTTGGTGAATCGGCAGGAACAGGGTTTTACCGCACACGCGATCGGTGACCACAGCACGCAGCTCCAGAGAGCCACGGCGCGACGATACCTTCACCCAGGTGCCATCCTCGATACCGCGTTCGGTGGCCAGTTCCGGGCTGACTTCGACGAACCAGTTCGGCACCTGACTATCGATGCCCGGCGAGCGGCCGGTCTGGTTGGTGCCTTGGAAGTGCTCGAGCATGCGGCCGTTGTCGAGCATGATGTCGTATTCGCTGTCAGCCGTTTCGGCCGGCACCTTCCACTGCAGCGCAAAGAGCACGGCCTTGCCATCGTCGGTATGGAAGCGGTCGGTGTAGAGCAACGGCGTATCGCTACCGTCCGACTGCATTGGCCAGTGCAGCGACTGCCAGCCCGCCAACCGTTCATAATTGACGCCTTTGAACATCTCGGCGATGCCGGCTACCTCATCCATGATCTGTGAGGGATGGTCGTAACCCCAATCGTGCCCCATGCGAGCGGCGAGGTCGGTGAGGATGCGCCAGTCGGGTCGGCTGTCGCCCAGCGGCGGCATGACTTCATAGAAACGCTGGATGCGCCGCTCGGTGTTGACGAAGGTGCCGTCCTTCTCGACGCTCGGGCAGGCCGGCAACACCACGTCGGCGAATTCGGCGGTGCGGCTGAGGAACATGTCCTGCACCACCATGAAATCCAGACTCTCGAAGCCGCTGTGCACGTTCTTGGTGTCGGCATCGGAGAAGGCGGTTTCCTCGCCGATGATGTACATGGCCTTGACTGAACCCTCATCGGCGCCCTGGACCATGGTGAAGTTGTCGTTGCCTTTTTCCAGCGATAGCTTCTGCGGCGGCACACCCCAGGCCTTGGCCCATTTATCGCGGTTTTTTTCCTCGGTGACCTTCTCGTAGCCGGGATACATATTCTTCAGGCAGCCGAAGTCGCTGGCACCCTGCACGTTGTTGTGGCCGCGCATCGGGTAGCCACCGGTGCCCGGCCGGCCATAGTTGCCGGTGACCAGTAGCAGGTTGGAAAACGAGGTGCTGGTGTCCGAGCCGTGGCTGTGCTGGGTGATGCCCATGGCCCAGAGCAGGCAGACCGACTTGGCCTGGCCGATCATTTCGGCTGCTTCGATCAGTTTGTCCTGCGCGATGCCGGTGACCTCGGCGGCGAACTCCATCGTGAACGGCTCAAGTGATTTCTTGTATTCCTCGACCTGGTTGACCTGATCGCTGAGGAATTTAAGGTCGGCGTAACCGTGCTCGAACATGTAGCGCGACAGCGCCGAGGCCCAGACGATGTCGGTGCTGATGTTGGGCCGCAGATGCAGGTCGGCGCGCTCGGCCATCTCGTGTTTGCGCGGGTCGAACACCACCAGTTTCTGCCCACGCAGCTTCTTCGCCGCCTTTAGTTTGGAGGCGATCACGGGGTGGTTCTCGGCCAGGTTGCTGCCGACGATGACGATCAGCTCGGCTTTTTCCATGTCTTCGATGGTGCCGGAGTCACCGCCGTAGCCGACGGTACGGAACAGCCCCTTGGTCGCTGGGTTCTGGCAATAACGCGAGGAGTTGTCGACGCTGTTGGTGCCGATGATTGCGCGGGCGATCTTCTGAGTCAGATAGGCTTCTTCGTTGCTGGCCTTGCTCGAACCGATGAAGCCAATGCTGTCCGGGCCATGGTTGTCGCGGATCTGCAACAGGCGATGGGCTACCAGCTCCAGCGCCTCGTCCCAGCTCGCTTCGCGAAATTTGCCGTTTTCGCGGATCAGCGGTGTGGTCAGGCGCTTGGGACTGTTGACGAAATCCCAGGCGAACTTGCCCTTGATGCAGGTGGAGATGCCATTGGCCGGAGCGTCGACCACCGGCTGTACCTTGAGGATGTGGCGGTCGCGCGTCCACATCTCGAACGAGCAGCCCACGCCGCAATAGGTACATACCGTCTTGGTCCGTTTGATCTCCGGCTGGCGCCAGTGCATGTCCATCTTCGAAATGGCGGTGACTGGCGGTGCGCCGATGGTGTGCTCGAGTTTCTTCACCAGGTCGATCATCGGCCGCTTGATGTCCTGGGGCAGCGCGGTGAAAGGCCCCGCGTCTGGCTGCATGGTCTTTTCCAGCAGGGCATTGCACGGGCAAACGGTCACGCAGTGGCCGCAGCTGACGCAGCTCGACTCGTCGATCGGCTGGCCACCATCCCAGAGCACGCGCGGGTGTTCCATGGTGAAGTCGATCGACAGCGTCTCGTTTACCTCGACGTTCTGACAGGCTTCGACGCAGCGGCCACAAAGGATGCACTGGTCCGGGTCGTAAGTGTAGAACGGGTTGGAGTGGTCCTTTTCATAAGGCTTGCGCTTGAACTCGTAGCGCTGGATGGGCATGTGCATGTCGGCGAAGGTGTTGTGCAGCGTGCAATCGCCGGTGTTGTGCTCACAGACCGTGCAGTAGAGCTCATGCTTGGCCAGCAGCCGGTCCATGCCTTCCTCGCGCGCGGCCTTGGCCTGATCCGCCAGGCTGGTGACGTCCAATCCGTCTTGCGCCTTCAGGGTGCAGCCACGCACCAGTTCGCCATCCACCTGCACCCAGCAGACATCGCAGGTCTGCGGCGAGCCAAGCGCGCGGTGGTAACAAACATGGGGGAGGTCAATGTCGTGTTCGGCGAGGAAGTCAATCAGCGGTATGTCCGCCTCGCCCGTCAAGGGCTTGCCGTCGAAACGGATCGTGCAGTCAGTCATCGAGCCTCCGTTGTTCTGCTTATATTTTCAGGCGTAAGGCGGCTGATCCATGGCCGGTTACCGGCACCATCCCGGCGGCCTCTGCGACATGTCACCCCGCGCCCGGCAGGGGGCTGGCTAGGTAGATAGCGTTGGAGTTGTTGTCCTTAGGTGACTGATGGGTCGGCGGAATGTTCCCTTGTAATTGCTAGGGTTATGCGTCGGCAGGCAGGCTGGTTGTTTCGCCGAAGGTTCGCTCCGATGAGGAACTCAGGGCGCCGGAGGGGGCCAGACACACAAGGATACAAAGACGGCTTTCTAGGATGTCTCAACTCTTCCCCCGCTCGGCGGACATGTGGCTGCGCTTGGCCTTGCTCTTGCTGTTTGGCGGGTTGGCTGGAGTGTTCGTGGCATGCGTGGTGCTGGACCGCTCGGATTACGTCACCGGCAAAGGCTGGGTTATCCGGCAACCGGTGCCGTTCTCTCACGAACACCATGCCGGCGCGCTGAAGATTGACTGCCGCTACTGCCACGACAGTGTCGAGACCAGCCCTGTCGCCGGCCTGCCACCCACCCATACCTGCATGAGTTGCCACTCGCAGATATGGACTGGCGCGGACATGCTCGCCCCGGTGCGGCAGAGCCTGGCGAAGGACGAGGCGCTGCATTGGAACCGCGTCAGTGAACTGCCGGACTACGTTTATTTCCATCACGACGTGCATGTGAATGCCGGCGTCGGCTGTGAAACCTGCCATGGTCAGGTCGACACCATGCCGCTGATGAACCGTGCGCAAACGTTCACCATGAGCTGGTGCCTCGATTGCCACCAAGACCCGGCGCCACGGTTGCGCCCGCCAGACGCTGTGGTCGAGATGAGCTGGACCACCAAGCAGGACCGCCGCGAACTGGGCGAACGCCTGATAGAGGAGAACCACATCGAGACGCAAAACCTGACTGACTGCTATGTCTGCCACAGGTAACCCAATGGACCGCACTCCGCTCGACTACCCCGCAATCCGCCGACGCCTGGAAGGCCAGCACGGGCCGCTCTACTGGCGCAGCCTGGAGCAGCTGGCGGACGAGCCGGCATTCGCCGAATTTGTCGAAGCGGAGTTTCCGGGCATCGCGCCGGTGATGGACCGCCGCCGCTTTCTGCAATTGATGGGTGCCTCGATGGCCATGGCCGGCCTTGCAGGTTGCGAGCAGGAGCCTGAGCATGGCGTGCCCTATGTCGTGCAGCCGGAAAAGATCATTCCCGGCAAGACGCGCTGGTACGCCACGGCGGTGCCCTTCGCCGGTTACGCGCAGCCGGTATTGGGCCGTACCCATGTTGGCCGCCCAACCAAGCTTGAAGGCAATCCTGAGCATCCGGCGAGTGGGGGCGCCGCGACGGCGTTCACCCAGGCGGCGATCCTTCAACTGTACGATCCCGATCGCTCCCAGGCGCCCCGCTACCAAGGGCGCAGTACGACCTGGGATGCTTTTCAGCGCGTCGCATTCGAACGCGCGGCGCAGTGGGACGCCAATAACGGACGCGGCCTGCATCTGTTGATGGGGGCAAGCAGCTCACCAACACTGCAACGTCAGTTCACGGCGCTGCTTGAGCGTTGGCCCGAGGCCCGGCCGTACCGCTTCGAGCCGTGGGCCGGTGACGCTTATGCCGCAGCCGAACGCGCGACGGGCCAGGTATTGGAAACGCATTACCGCTTCGAACGTGCCGAATGGGTGCTGAGTTTCGACCACGACTGGCTGGGTGCAGGCCCAAAGGAGCTCCCTCAGGCCCGCGCCTGGAGCGAGCGCAAGCGACGTGCCGCGCGAGGCGAGGGCGAGGCGCGGTTGCTGGTCGTCGAGTCGCTATCGACCGTGACCGGGGCGAAAGCCTCCGAGCGCAGGCGCGCCGAGCCCGCAGAACTGCGGGCTTACGTTCAGGCGTTGGCGGCGACGCTCGGAGAAGGTGAAGCGCCTCTGCTGCCGGACGAGGCGCAACGCTGGATCGAGGCAGTTTCCGCGGAGCTGCAGGCACGCCGTGGCCGCTGCCTGATCACCGCAGGCGAATTTGCTCCGCCGGACATTCAGGCCGCGGTGCATTGGCTCAACCAGCGCCTGGGCAACGTGGGGCAGACCGTGGAATACACCCAACCCGTAACTTGGCTCGACGCGGGTGGCCAACGTCTGGCCGGGCTGCCTGAACTGGTCTCGGCGATCGATCGCGGCGAGGTGGAGACGCTGGTGATGCTCGACTGCAATCCGGTGCACACCGCGCCGGGCAGCCTGCATTTCGATCGAGCGCTGCAGCAGGTGCCGCTGCGTATCCATGCCGGGCTCTATCACGACGAAACCGCCGCTCACAGTCACTGGCACCTGTCGATGAGCCATGCGCTGGACGGCTGGTGCGACCTGCGCGCCGCGGACGGCAGTGTATGCCTGGCGCAGCCGTTGGTGCAGACGTTCTACAGCAGCCGATCGCCGAGCGAAATTCTGGCGTTGCTTCAGGGCGAGCTGTCACCGGACGCCCACACCCAGGTTCGTCAGACCTGGCGGCAATTGGACGATAACGCCTGGCGCGAAGCGCTGGAGCTGGGCTTTATCCGCGATTCAGCCTACGAGCCGGTTGCCGTGACGATCCAGCCACCGCGCTGGGACACGCCCAAACCCGCTGGCGAAGGACTCACAGCTGTCTTCCGCCCGGACCCCAGCGTCTGGGATGGCCGTTTCGCCAATCTTGGCTGGCTGCAGGAGTTGCCCAAGCCAATCAGCAAGCTGACCTGGGACAACGTCATCGGACTATCACCCGCGCTCAGTGAACGGCGTGGCATTGCCAGTGGTGACCGGCTGCGCGTCGGCATCGGGGACGCGATCATCGAAGGGCCGGCCTGGGTGATGCCCGGCCAGGCCGACGACACCCTGAGTCTGTTCGCTGGTTATGGACGCGAACGTGCCGGGCGGGTCGGTGATGGTCTCGGTTACAACGTCGCGCCGCTGCGCACGGCGGCTCAGCCCTGGATGCGCAGCGGCGCACAGCTGACCCGCCTCGAAGGCCAAGTGCAGCTGGCCTCGACCCAGCCGCACCATGTCCTGCACGGTAAGGAGCTGATTCGCAGGCTGCCGCGCGAAGAAGCCTATCGGGAAGTGCCACCGAAACCCGAACTACCTTCCTTGTACCCACCGCAGACCAAGGGCGACACGGCCTGGGGCATGGTTATCGATCTGGACCTGTGCATCGGCTGCAACGCCTGCGTGGTCGCTTGTCAGGCGGAAAACAACATTCCCGTGGTGGGCAGGGAACAGGTCCGGATGGGCCGCGAAATGCATTGGCTGCGGGTCGATCATTACTATGGTGGCGATCCGCGCGAGCCCACGTCGGCCTTCCAGCCGGTGCCGTGCATGCATTGCGAGCAGGCGCCATGCGAGGTCGGCTGCCCGGTGAACGCCACGGTGCATGGCCCCGATGGGCTGAACGAGCAAATCTACAACCGCTGCATTGGCACCCGAACCTGCTCGTCCTACTGCCCGTACAAGGTGCGCCGCTTCAATTGGTACAACCTCACCGCCGATGACCCGCCGTCACTGCAGACCCAACGCAACCCGAACGTCACCGTGCGTGGCCGCGGCGTGATGGAGAAATGCACCTACTGCGTGCAGCGCATCAGCGAGGCGCGCATCGGCGCGCGAATCGAGGACCGTGAGATCGTCGATGGCGAAGTGAAAACAGCCTGTCAGCAGACCTGCCCGACCCAGGCGATCGTCTTCGGCAACCTGCGCGACCCGGATGCCGAGGTAAACGGCGAACGCCATACCCAGCGCCATTACGCCTTGCTGGAAGAACTCAACACCCGGCCAAAGACCACTTACCTCGGTCTGGTAGAGGACCCATCGGTCCTGCCGGGACTGGCCATGCCGCTGAAGCTGGTACCGAAAGGGGGAAGCGATGGCTGACACGCCGCATTTCCTGCCTTGGGATATGCCTTTAGGCGACGTTTCGCAGCGGGTGCTGGATATCCCGACCAACTTCAATCCGTACCGACGCGCCTGGTGGATGCTGTTCGGCTTCAGTTGCCTGCTGCTCGGGGTATTCGTGGCTGCGGCGACGGTGGTGCTGTGGAACGGGGTCGGCGTGTGGGGCAACAACATTCCGGTCAATTGGGGCTTCGCCATCCTCAACTACATGTGGTGGCTGGGGATTGGTCATGCCGGCACGTTCATTTCCGCGTTGTTGCTGCTGCTCAATCGCCCGTGGCGCAATTCACTCAATCGGCTTGCCGAGCTGATGACATTGATGGCGGTGGTGTGTGCCGGCATTTATCCGATCCTGCATCTGGGCCGCCCCTGGCTGTTCTTCTGGACCGCGCCGTACCCCAACACCATGGAGCTCTGGCCGCAGTTCAAGAGCCCTACGGCATGGGACTTCTTTGCCGTGCTCGGCTATCTCGGCGTGTCGCTGTTGTTTCTCTACGTGGGTTCGATTCCCGATTTCGCCTCGGCCCGCGACCGCGCCACCAAGCGGCACTACCAAGTCTTCTACGGCCTGCTCGCGCTCGGTTGGCGCGGCGCTTCCTCGCATTGGGGGCACTGGCGGCGGTGTTACCGTTTCATCGCATTGCTGGCGGTGCCGCTGGTGTTCTCGGTATCGAGCGGCTATTCGTTCCTGCTCGATCTGGCCGCCGAAACTGGCTGGCATTCGACCGTGTTTCCGCCCTATTTCGTGGCCGGCGCGGTGTTTTCCGGCTTCGCCATGGTGATCGTCATCGCCCTCGGACTGCGACGCTTCTTCGGCTGGCGGTTGCTGATCACCGACGAGCATCTGAACAAGCTTGGGTTATTGCTGCTGGCCAGCGCCTGGATGACCAGCTACGGCTACTTCAGCGAGCCGTTCATTGCTTTCTATTCCGGCAAGGAACACGAGATTCTCGTCACCCTGAACCGCATGTTCGGCCCCATGGCCTGGAGCTTCTGGCTGGCGATCTTCTTCAACCTGATCGTGGTACAGGCGCTCTGGTGGCCTGCGGTGCGGCGCAACGGCAAGGCCATGCTGGCGATCGCCCTCGGCGTGCTGGTGGGCATGTGGTGCGAGCGCTACATGCTGATCATCCAGCCGCCGACGCGCGATTTTCTGGTGTCGAGCTGGCAGGGCTACAGCCCATCGTTCTGGGATTGGGCGCTGTTCGTTGGCACCTTCGGCCTGTTTCTTCTGCCATTTTCGCTGTTCATGCGCTTTCTACCGATGATCTCGACATTCGAGCTCAAGGAAGTGCTGCACCGCTACCGGGGAGGCGCCGATGACTGAGCGCTATTACGGCCTGCTTGCCGATTACGCCCATCCCGAAGCCCTGCTCGAAGCCGCACGCGCCGCGCGTGCAGCCGGTTATCGGCGGTTGGAAGCCTACAGTCCTTTTCCGGTAGAAGGCCTGGAAGAGCTACTAGGGCAGCGCAGCGACAGCGTTTACGGGTTCGGCATTGTCGGTGCGCTGGTGGGTGCCGCTCTTGGGCTGGGGATGCAGGTCTACGCCAATCTCAGTTACCCGCTGGAGATTGGAGGGCGGCCGCTGATCGCGCTGCAATCGTTCAGCATCGTCACCTTCCTGGTAATGGTCGGCAGCGCCGCGCTGTTCGCAGTGTTCGGCCTGTTGTGGCGGTGCCGGCTGCCGTTGCTCTGGCATCCATTGCATGAAGTCGAGGCCTTCGGCCGCGCCAGCGATGATCGCTTCCTCTTGTGCATTCGCGCTGACGATCCGCTGTACGAGCGCACGGGCACGGCGCTGTGGCTGGCCGAGCGGGCGGTATCGGTCAGCGAGGTGCCGGGATGAAGCTCTGGCTGACGATCACCGCTCTGTTCGTGCTGCTCGCCGGCTGCGATGACATGGCCCGCCAGCCGCGTGCCAAGGCGCAGGAACCCAGCGTTTTCTTCCCTGACGGCAAGGTCAACCAAGTCCCGCCAGCCGGCACGGTGGCCCGTGGCGATCTGGCCAGGGATGCGCTGCTGGCCGAGCGCCCGACAATGAGCATGGCGTTGCTGCAACGCGGTGAAGAGCGCTACCAGATCTTCTGCTCGCCTTGTCACGGATTGGCGGGTGATGGCGACGGTACCGTGGTCAGCCGCGGTTTTCCGCGCCCGCCGGATTTTGTCGAGCCAAGGCTGATCGACGCGCCCGACCGCCACTTCATGAACGTGATCGCCCACGGCTACGGGCAGATGTACAGCTACGCGGCGCGTGTGGCACCGGCTGATCGCTGGGCCATCGTTGGCTATATCCGCGCACTGCAATTGAGTCGGCGCGCCGAGCTGCGCATGTTGTCCGAAAGCGACCAGAGCACGCTGGAGGCGCAGCCATGAGCGCCCGCAAGTGGGTGTTGGCAGCGCTGGCGCTGGGTCTGCTCGGACTGCTGCTATGCCTAATTTTTGCAACCCGCGAGGCGGTTGCGGCGAGCCTCGCCAGCCTGCTCGGGTTGGCCGGCGTGCCGCTGGGTGGCCTGTGTCTTGGGCTCAGCCTGGCGCTGGTGAGCGGCGGTGCTCGCGATCAATTATGGCCCTGGGCGGTCGCCAGTGGGCGTGCGCTGCCAGTGCTCGCGCTGATGGCCTTGCCGATGCTGCTCGGCGCCGGCGCGCTGTATGAATGGGTCGCGACCGAGGAGGGCGGCTTTCGCGGTTTGTGGCTCGCCTGGCCGAGCTTTGCCGTGCGCGGTGTGCTCTATCTGCTGCTGTGGATGGCCTTGGCGCGCTGGGTATTGCCGATCAGCGTTGCGCGGCCCGCGGCATCCGGACTTGGGCTGATCGCATTAGTGCTGAGCATTTCGCTCGCGGCGATCGATTGGTCGATGTCGCTTGATTCGCATTTCCAATCCAGCCTGTACGGGCTGATCTGGTTCGCCCGGCTGATGCTCAGCGGTATCGCCTTCAGTTGTCTGTTGGCGCTGGCCGCTGGGGCCAACAGGCCCGGCGTGCTGCGCGGGATGCTCGCCGCCGCGGTGCTCGCCTGGCTCTATCTGCACTTCATGCAGTACCTGGTGATCTGGTACGGCAACCTGCCCGAAGAAATTCGCTGGTATCAGCAGCGCGGCGGGGGCGGCTGGCTGTGGCTGACCTGGCTGCTCGGTGTCGGTCAGGTGTTGGTTTTCGTCGCGTTGCTCTGGCCCGTTTCGCAGCGCCCGCGCCTGCTCGCCGGTTTGGCTGCGGCGACGCTGATGCTGGGGCTGGCTGAAGGCGTCTGGCTGAGCCTGCCCAGCCAGACGGACATTCAGCCATTACTGCAAGGCTTTGCGCTGGTCTGCGCCTGGCTGGCCGGGGGCGGGTTATTGGCGCTGGCGCTGCTGCCGAGGAGGAGCCCGTGAGCGTGCCGGTAGATCCACAATCGAAGGAGGACGGGTTCGAGCATCAGGACGCCAGCGTCAAAGGGCTGGTGATCGTCGGCCTCGCAATCTTCGCCGTGCTGGCCTTGTCTGGCGCGGGCGTTGCCGGCCTGTTGTGGTGGTACCACCAGCAACCGGTAAAGCCCACCACCGCACTCGAGCGACAGGTGCAATTGCTTCCCGAGCCGCGCCTGGAGATCGATCCAAGGGCCAGCGGCAATGCGGTGCTGGAGCGAGCTCGCGCGCAGCTTGAACATTACGGTTGGGTCGATCGCGAGGCGGGGTTGGCGCACATCCCGATTGGTCGCGGCATGGCGCTGCTGGCAGAGCGCGGCTGGCCCTCGCGCGCCGAGCCCGACACAGGCGAGGCGACAGGAACAGACCAGGATCAGGCCAGGGGGAGAGCGCGCCGTGAGTGAGCCGGTGATGTATTGGCGCCGTCGTTCCGAGGGTGCGGCGATGGGGTATCACTCGCCCTGCGGTCGGGGCAGGGCTTGTCGGATTCCTTGTCTGCTAGAAGGTTTTGCTCGTGCTGTTCGTAAGATGGGGGCGAATCCGGCGAACAAAACTCGAAGCAATGGCCTGGAACGTTGTTTCGCCATGCTCGGTGCCATTCTCGTTGCCGGGTTGTTTTTTGCCGGGCCCGCGTCCGCCAAGGCGCCGTTCGATCCGTTCGCGTCAGCCGGCATCGAGCAAAAGCCCGGCACTCAGGTGCCGCTGGCTCTGCGCTTCAGGAACGACCAAGGCACGCTCGTTTCGCTGGGTGAACTGATCAAGCAGCGCCCGGTAATCCTCGCGCCGGTCTACTACCGGTGCCCGAACGTCTGCGGCGCGCAACTGGCCAGCCTGTTCAACCTGCTCACGGCGTTGTCGTTCGAGATCGGCAGGGATTACGAGGTGATCGCCTTCAGCTTCGACCCGCGTGAAACCCCCGCCGATGCCCAGGCAGAGCGCGCCAAACTGCGGGAACGCTGGCCGCAACTGGCGGATTCGCCGCACGCACACTTCCTGACCGACAGCACGCCCGTCAAACAGCACAGCCATACGGCAGATGACAACCCATCAAGCCCCGGCACCGCGCCCACCAGCCCACCCCAAACCACTAGCCAGTCCTCTGGCGCTGCGCTGGCCGCAGCCATCGGCTTTCGCTACCGCTGGGACCCGGACATTCAGGAATATGCCCACGCCTCGGCCATCGCCACCTTGAGCCCGGCTGGCAAGCTGGCGCGCTGGCTGTACGGCCTCGGTTACCAGCCGGACGACATGCGGCTGGCCCTGACCGATGCCGGCGAAGGGCGCGTCGGCTCGCTGGGTGATCAGCTGTTGCTGCTCTGCTACCACTACAACCCACGCACCGGCGGCTATGACAACCTGGTAATCGGCGCGCTGCAGGTCGGCGGTATCGGCACCACGCTGGCGCTGGGCGGTTTCATAGGCGTCACGCTCTGGCGTGAGCGGCGCAAGCGGAGGGCAGCGCATGAATGAGGAATTCGTGCGCTTCTGGCCGCAGACCGCCTCCAGCTATGCCGCAAATGTCGACTGGCTGGTCTTCGCCTTCACCGTAATGATGATGTTCTTCGTCGTGCCGGTGTTCGTCCTGCTGACACTGTTCGCCTTCCGCTACCGCAAGGGCACCAAGGTGCCACGCGACCACCGTCCGCGCGGCAGCATGAAGGTCGAACTAACTTGGATCGCCATTCCCTTCGTCGGCGCCATGGTGATCTATCTGGTCTCCGCCAGGCTTTATTACGAGGTCCGCACGCCACCGCCCGATGCGATGGAGATCCAGGTGGTGGCCAAGCAATGGATGTGGAAATTCCAGCACCCCGATGGGCAGCGTGAAATCAACACGTTGCACGTGCCGGTAGGACGCCCGGTGAAACTCAACATGATTTCCCAGGACGTGATCCATAGCCTGTATTTCCCTGCCCTGCGGGTGAAGCAGGACGTGCTGCCGGGGCGCTATACCCAACTATGGTTCGAGGCCAACAAGACGGGCCGTTTCGATGCCTATTGCGCCGAATACTGCGGTACCGACCATTCGCACATGCTGGCCAATCTGATCATCCAGCCGGCGCAGGAGTACGAAGCCTGGCTGGAACAGGCCGGCAGCTCGGGTAGCCTGGCCGAGCAGGGCGAGGCGCTGTTCCGTCAGTTCGGTTGCAGCGGCTGTCACGGCGAGGCGAGTGTCGCCCATGCGCCGAATCTGGCGGGCCTGTATGGACGCCGTGTGGCGCTACAGAACGGCCAGTCGGTAGTCGCCGACGACGGTTATATCCGCGACAGCATCTTGCTGCCGAACAAGCAGGTAGTGGCCGGCTTCGAACCGATCATGCCGAGCTTTGACAACGTCCTCGACGAGGAAGCGGTGTTGCGCCTGACCGCTTATATCAAGTCCCTCGGTCGCGCCGGAGAAGGAGGACAGGATGAACCCGAACAGCCTTGAGACGCCCCGGCACAGGAGATTGCCCTTTTGAGCCAAAAGAACCCCGCCGCCAATCAGCGCCCCAGCTATCTCGCGGACGAGCACGGGCTGCGCACCTGGTTCATGACCACCGATCACAAGCGCATCGGCATCCTGTTCATGATCGCGGTGACCGCGTTTTTCTTTCTCGGCGGGCTGGCGGCCAGTGCGATCCGCATCGAGCTGATCACGCCGGAGGGTGATCTGCTCACCGCGGATGGCTACAACCGTGCATTTACCCTGCACGGCGTAATCATGGTCTGGTTCTTTCTGATCCCCTCGATTCCTTCGGTGTTCGGTAACTTTCTGATCCCGATCATGATCGGCGCCAAGGACATGGCCTTCCCCAAGCTCAACCTGTTCAGTTGGTATCTGCTGGTCGGCGGCGGGCTGTTCACGATTTTCTCTCTGCTGGCCGGCGGCGTTGACACCGGCTGGACCTTTTACACGCCGCTGTCGACCATGTTCAGTAACGGCCATGTGGTGGCAGTGATTCTTGGCGTCTTCATCACCGGCTTTTCCTCGATCATCACCGGGCTCAATATCATCGTCACCGTGCATACCCTGCGCGCGCCGGGGATGACCTGGTTCCGGCTGCCGCTGTTCGTCTGGTCGCTGTACGCCACCTCGGTGATCCTTGTACTGGCCACACCGGTGCTGGCGATCACCTTGCTGCTGGTCGCGGCCGAGCATCTTTTCCACATCGGCGTGTTCGACCCGGCGCTGGGCGGCGATCCCTTGCTGTTTCAGCATTTATTCTGGTTCTACAGCCATCCGGCGGTGTACATCATGATCCTGCCAGCGATGGGGGTAATGAGCGAGCTGGTGACCGCGGCGGCGCACAAGCGCATCTTCGGCTACAAGTTCGTCGCCTATTCCAGCCTGGCTATCGCGGTGATCGGCTTCATGGTCTGGGGTCACCACATGTTCGTTGCCGGCCAGTCGATGTACGCGAGCATGGTTTTTTCACTGCTCAGCTTTCTGGTGGCGATTCCGTCGGCGATCAAGGTCTACAACTGGACCGCGACGCTCTACAAAAGCAACCTCACCATCAACGCGCCCTTTCTCTATGCCGTGACCTTTATCGGGCTGTTCGTGGTGGGTGGGGTGACCGGCTTGTTCCTCGCGCTGCTGGCGGCGGACGTGCATGTACACGACACCTACTTCGTGGTCGCGCATTTTCACTACATCATGGTCGGCGCGGCGGTGGCGGGGTTCTTCGGGGCGTTGCACTTCTGGTGGCCGAAGATGACCGGGCGGATGTACTCGCAGCTGTGGGGCAAGATCGCCGCGGTGATGATTTTTCTCGGCTTCAACCTGACCTTCTTCCCGCAGTTCCTGCTTGGCTATCTGGGCATGCCGCGGCGCTATCACAGTTATGGCGAGGACTTTCAGTTTCTTCATGTCATGTCCTCGGCCGGCTCCGCAATACTGGCGGTGGCCTACATATTGCCGTTCTTCTATCTGATCTGGTCACTGCGCTACGGACCCATCGCCGATGACGACCCGTGGGAAGCGGCCGGGCTGGAATGGCGCACCTCGTCGCCACCGCCCACGCATAACTTCACCGAAATTCCCATCGTCGACTTCGAAGCCTACGAATACCCGCCAGAGGCCACGCATGGACGTTCGTGAGAACTATCTCGCTGAACACTTCCAGACCGCCGCGCAGCAGCGTGAAGCGACGTTTCTCGGCATGTGGCTATTCCTAGCGACCGAAGTGATGATGTTTGGCGCGCTGTTTCTGATCATCTGTTATTACCGGCTGGCCCATCCGCAAGCAGTGGCCGAGGCGGTCGGCCATTTACACTTTCTGCTGGCCGGATTCAACAGTGCGCTGCTGCTGACCGGCAGCCTATGCATGAGCCTCATGGTGCGCGCCTCGCGGCGCCACTACTACGGCCAGATGCAGGTGTGGCTGTTGCTCTCGGCGCTGTTGGGGCTGGGCTTTCTTGGTCTGAAGGGCTTCGAATACGCCTGGGAATTTCGCGAGGGCCTGCTGCCCGGTTCGCCCAACGAATCTCCATTGCACGAATCCGCAGCGCGCCTGTACATGAACATCTATCTGTTCTCCACCGGCCTGCACGCGGTGCATGTAACGATCGCCGTGGTGCTGGCGCTGGGCATGGCGGTTCGCATTCACTTCGGTCACATGAAACTGCCCGAGCGCGCCATCACGCTGGAAATGGTCGGCCTCTACTGGCACCTGGTGGACGTCATCTGGATTTTCCTCTATCCCGCCCTGTATCTGCTGGGGAGGCCAGCATGAGCCTGCGCACGTTGCTGCTGAGCTACCTCGGTCTGCTCGCGCTGCTCGGCGCCAACGTGCTGCTGGCGCTGTGGCTGCCCGCCTGGTCGAGCTGGGTGCTGCTCGGCGCGGCGGGGCAGGCGGTACTGGTGTTCCTCAGCTTCATTCAGCTCACCCAGCATTCGGCGCTGGTGCGCTTCTTCGCCCTGGGTGCCGGGTTCTGGTTGTTGTTGCTGTTCAGTCTGACTCTGGCGGATCTGCTGACCCGCTAAGCTCATTCCATGGCGAAGCCAAGCTGGCGCCAGGCTTCATAAACGGCGACGGCGACCGTGTTGGAGAGGTTCAGGCTGCGGCAGTCGGGGCGCATTGGCAGGCGCAGGCGGCGCTCGTTCGGCAGCGCATCGCGAATCTCGGCAGGCAGGCCGCGGCTTTCCGGGCCGAACAGGAAGGCATCGCCGCGCTGGAAGGCGACCTCGTGGAACGGCTGCGAGCCCTTGGTGGTGAAGCCGAACAGGCGGGGATGGCCGAGGCTGGCCAGGCAGGTTTCCAGATCGGGATGGCGCTTGAGCGGCGCGTATTCGTGATAATCCAGGCCGGCACGGCGCAGGCGCTTGTCGTCCAGTTCGAAGCCCAGCGGTTCGATCAGGTGCAGGCTGCAACCGGCATTGGCGCAGAGCCTGATAATGTTGCCGGTATTGGGCGGGATTTCCGGCTGGAAAAGGATCACGTGGAACATGGGTGTCACCGACTCTAAAAACGACCGGCATTCTACTGCGGCAGGCGACCCTGCGCCGCAGGATCCGCTACCTCGTTTGCGGCGACGCTTTTTCGGCTCGTTGGTGCTGATCGGGTTGCTGGTGGGCGTCATGATCGGGCGGCTGACGACGCCCGAGCCGGCACGGCTGATCGATGTGGAAGCCTTCGATGCCGGCTTGCGGCTGCGCTTCAATGTACCGACGGTCTATCGCGAGGAATCCATCGATGGCGCCTACGCCCTGCTACTACAGGCCAGGGGCCGCGAGCGTGCCGGGCAGCTGACGCTCAACGGCCAGATTGTTCGCTGGCGCGTGCAGGCCGCCGAACACGGCCTGACCTTGCAGCTGGTCGCGCTGAGGCCGCTGCGGGTGCAGGCGAGCGGACATGAGCAGGATGACGGCTGGGTGCTGGACTTGAAACTATAGGTTGGGGCTGGCTATCCAGCCTCCAGCCCTCAACCTTCCTCGCCGTCATCATCCTCGCTGCCGCCCATCCCCAGCTCCTTGATCTTGCGCGTCAGGGTGTTACGGCCCCAGCCCAGCAGAAGCGCGGCGTCACGGCGCCGTCCGGCGGTGTGGCGCAGGGCGGTTTCGATCATGATCCGCTCGAATGCCGGCACCGCCTCGTCGAGCAAACCTGACTGGCCGCGTGCCAGCGCAAGATCGGCCCATTGATGCAGCGCCTGTTCCCAGTTGTGGACCGGCAGTGCATCGGCTGGCTGATTGAGCAACTCCGGCGGCAGGTCGCTCACATGCACTTCGCGGCCTGATGCCATGACCGTGATCCAGCGGCAGGTGTTCTCCAGCTGACGCACGTTGCCGGGCCATGGCAGGTTCTGCAGATAGTCTTCGGTCTCGCTCTTGAGCAGTTTTGTCTCGACGGCCAGTTCCTGCGCGGCCGTGGCCAGGAAGTGTTGTGCGAGCGCCGGGATGTCCTGGCGGCGATCGGCCAGGCGCGGGATATGGATGCGGATAACGTTCAGACGGTGGAACAGGTCTTCGCGAAACTTGCCAGCCTGTACCAACGTTTCCAGGTCCTGATGCGTGGCGGCAATGATGCGCACATCGACGCGGACCGGCGTATGCCCGCCGACTCGGTAGAACTCGCCGTCGGCGAGCACGCGCAGCAGGCGGGTCTGGGTGTCGGCCGGCATGTCGCCGATCTCGTCGAGAAACAGGGTGCCGCCATCGGCCTGCTCGAAACGCCCACGGCGCTGGTTCGCGGCGCCGGTAAAGGAGCCTTTTTCGTGGCCGAAGAGCTCCGATTCCATCAGATCCTTGGGAATCGCCGCCATGTTCAGCGCGATGAACGGCGAGGCGGCGCGCGGGCTGTGGCGATGCAGGGCATGGGCGACCAGTTCCTTACCGGTGCCCGACTCGCCGTTGATCAGCACGGTGATGTTGGAGTGGCTGAGACGACCAATGGCGCGAAAAACCTCCTGCATCGCCGGCGCCTCGCCGATGATCTCCGGCGTGTGGTGGCGGTTTACGGGCTCCTTGAGCTGCTCCTGTTCCTGCGCGTGCTGGTGGGCGCGCTTGACCAGCGACACCGCATCGTCGACGTCGAATGGCTTGGGCAGGTACTCGAATGCGCCGCCCTGGTAGGACGCCACTGCACTGTCCAGATCCGAATGGGCGGTCATGATGATCACCGGCAGACGCGGATAGTGCTCGCGGATCTGCGACAGCAGGTCCAGGCCGCTGATGCCAGGCATGCGGATATCGGAAATGATCACATCCGGTTGCTGCCGCGCCAGGCGGCTCAGCATGCCATCGGCGCTGTCGAAGCTCTGTGTGGCCATGCCTTCCTGCTGCAGGGCCTTTTCCAGTACCCAGCGGATGGAGCGATCATCGTCGACGATCCAGACGTTTTCACTTTGGCTCATGCTGATGGGCTCCTTGTTCCAGCGGCAGGAAAATCGAGAACGCGGTGTGTCCCGGATGGCTCTCGCATTCGATCAGGCCTTGATGCTGGCTGATGATGTTCTGGGTGATCGCCAGTCCGAGACCGGTGCCATCGGGGCGTCCGCTGACCATTGGATAGAACAGCGTGTTCTGCAGTTCGGCGGGGATGCCCGGGCCGTTGTCGATGATTTCGATGCGCGTCACCAAGCGGTGGCGGACGTGCCCGATGGTGAACTGGCGCAACGTACGGGTACGCAGGGTCAGGCGGCCAAGGCCCAGTTCCGTCTGGCCGGCGAGCGCCTGCATGGCGTTGCGCATGATGTTGAGCACAGCCTGGATTACCTGCTCGCGATCGATCAGTACTTCGGGAATGCTCGGATCGTAATCGCGCACCAAAATGAGGCGGCCCTGGCTTTCCGCCTCGATCAGGCTGGCAACGTGCTCAAGCACCTCGTGAACGTTGGTCATCGTCAGCGATGGCAGCTTGTTCGAGCCGAGCATCCGGTCGACCAGGTTCCGCAGGCGGTCGGCCTCCTCAATGATCACTTCGGTGTAATCCTTCAGATGCTCCTCGGGCAGCTCCCGCGCAAGTAGCTGCGCCGCGCCACGAATACCGCCGAGTGGGTTCTTGATCTCGTGCGCCAAGCCGCGAACCAGCATTCTTGTGGTCTCGTGGGTGGACAGCTGCGCCTCTTCCTTGCTGATGCGCAACAATCGGTCGCGCGGCAGCACCTCCAGCAGCAACATGGTTTCCTGACGGGTCAGCATCGGCGTGACCGCGTAATCCACCGTCAGCGCCTGGCCGTTGGTCGAGGTCAGCGTGGCCTCGCGTTTGGTAAAGGGGTGCGCCTGTTCGACGGCCTGGCGCAAGGCCGCCAGCGCTTCGGGCGACTCGGTGAACAGTTCGCTGATGAACTGGCCGTGGCTGCGCTGGCCGCTGACGGCCAGGAGCATTTCCGCTGCCGGGTTCATGTATTCCAGACGCAAGCGCGAATCGAGGAGCAGGGTCGCGGTGGTCAGGTTCTCGATCAGCAGGCGCTGTATGGCTTCGTCGATCATGGCTGTCTGCATCCGATAGGTCGTTCGGGAGAATGCAAGAAGCAAACCAAGCATGCGCTGGTCAGGGCGGGCGCCCATTGCACGGGCGCACCAAAGCGGAGCACGTGATGAATGTGAGAGAAGGCGGGTCGCCGCTACCGTCTATGCACCATTACGGTGCATAGGATGATCACAGAAAGGGCACGAAAGGAATATCTTTCTTTTCCTTGGGCTTGTCTTTTAGCGGACATTCGGGCCGAACGCCGTAATTGTCCCTTTTGCAGGGGTTGACCATGCGGCGCTGTACAAGCGATGTGCGTAATAAATGAAAGGTGTGCGGCGGGCTGCTCTGCAGTGCCTGCCCACCACTGTCGACAATCTCAACGATCAGCTGGTGACTGCCACGATCGACATTCTGTAGCGTAAATCCGGGCTCGCTGGTGGTCGCCATAGGGCTTCCGTCGAGCACCAGACGGTACAGATGGCCAGGTTGCAAGACGGGCTCGCTGGTAACGCTGACGGACAGTTCGCCGGCATTGTTGCGCAGCGCGGCGTCGTGTGCGGGCTGGACGATTTCGAGCAGTCGATAAGTGAATTTGGCCTCGCGCGGCGCCTTGCCTGGGGTGGTGGCTGGCGCGGTCGGCTGGGCAGGCATGCTGTTGGTCGGTCTGGAGTCGACCGATTCGACCGCGCGACCACCGGGGCGGTCGGTGAATACGCGATTGCCCTCGGTGTCGATGTAGGTATAGATGCCGGCGCTGACGGGCAGCGCGAGCAACCACAGCAGGCCGAGCAGGCCGAAGAGGACTTTCATCTGCGCGCCGGGCGGGAGGTGTGAACACGTTGCACGGTGAATTCCTTGGCGCTGCGCTGCACGACCCGTTCGCCGCTGAGCACCTGGACTTCCACCACATGCGTGCCTCGGTCGACATTGTTCAACTGCAGCGCAGTGTTTCTGCTTGGCTCCGCCTGGGGAATGCCATCGAGCAGAAAGAGGATCTGGTGCCCTTGGCGCAATGGTGGGTCGGGCTGGGCCGTGACGACAAAGGTGCCATTGTTGGCGCGCAGCGCCTGCTCGTCGGGGATCCCGCCGATGGAAAGGCTCTGGTAAGGCTGCTGACTGCGCTCCTCGTCGCGCTCGAGCGGAGGGGGTGGCGCAGGCGTGCGGATGTCGACCGTATTGGCGGGTGGCAGCTCGACCTTGTCGGCCGCGACGCCTTCCGGCGGCTGGTTGGTGAATACCGTATTGCCCTTGTCATCGGTGTATTTGTAAATCTGCGCCAGGGCCGGCGCCGTGGCGATCAATAACAGGCTGAGCAATGCAAGGCGCATGGAAAGCTCCTCGGGTGGGGGTGCGGCAAGCCTTGCACCGCTGGTGCCGGCAGGCAAGGTCGTTCGGCAGGATTTGCGAGCGGCGACAAGCTGCGGTGGCTACGCAGCTTGCACAGGCCGGGTTGGGCAGACCCGTAGGATGGAATCGCCGAAGGCGCTTCCGTCGCCATCGCGCACCACGCCATATTCAGCGATCGGGCATTGTCCGATGCCGAACCCCCGGATTACGCCTTCGGCTAAACCAGGCTACGGGCTTAAACGAACAAGGCCTCCCGAGGGAGGCCTTGTCGTGATACCGGAGCCTGGATCAGACGCTGTAGTACAGGTCGTATTCCAGCGGATGCACGAAGGTGCGGACCTTGATTTCTTCCTCGCTCTTGAGTTCGAGGTAGGCATCGATGAAGTCGTCGCTGAACACGCCGCCCTTGGTCAGGAACGCGCGGCCCTTGTCCAGTTCTTCCAGGGCTTCCTTCAGGCTGCCGCACACCTGCGGGATCAGCTTGCCTTCTTCTGGCGGCAGGTCGTAGAGGTTCTTGTCTGCGGCATCGCCGGGGTGGATCTTGTTCTGGATGCCGTCCAGGCCCGCCATCAGCAGTGCGGCGAAGCACAGGTAGGGGTTGGCGGCCGGGTCTGGGAAGCGCGCTTCGATGCGGCGGGCTTTCGGGCTGGACACGTACGGAATACGGATCGAGGCGGAGCGGTTGCGGGCCGAGTAGGCCAGCATTACCGGGGCTTCGAAGCCCGGAACCAGACGCTTGTAGGAGTTGGTCGCCGGGTTGGTGAAGCCGTTCAGCGCCTTGCCGTGCTTGATGATGCCGCCGATGAAGTACAGCGCGGTCTCGGACAGGCCGGCATAGCCTTCGCCGGAGAAGGTGTTCTTGCCGTCTTTGGAGATCGACATGTGCACGTGCATACCCGAGCCGTTGTCGCCATACAGCGGCTTGGGCATGAAGGTTGCGGTCTTGCCGTAGGCGTCGGCGACGTTATGCACGCAGTACTTCAGGGTCTGGACTTCGTCAGCCTTCTTCACCAGGGTATTGAACTGCACGCCGATTTCGTTCTGGCCGGCAGTCGCCACTTCGTGGTGATGCACTTCGATGACCAGGCCCATTTCTTCCATGGCGTTGCACATGGCGGTACGGATTTCATGGTCGTGATCGAACGGCGGAACCGGAAAGTAGCCGCCTTTGACGGCCGGGCGATGGCCCTTGTTGCCGCCTTCGACGTCCTGGTCGGTCATCCAGGAGCCCTGTTCGGAGTAGATCTTGAACATCGAGCCGGAGATGTCGGACTTGAACTTCACCTGGTCGAAGATGAAGAACTCCGGCTCCGGACCGACGAACACGGTGTCGCCGATACCGGTGGACTTGAGATATTCCTCGGCGCGCTTGGCGATCGAGCGCGGGTCGCGGTCGTAGCCCTGCATGGTGCTTGGCTCGACGATGTCGCAGACCAGGATCAGCGTCGGCTCTTCGGTGAACGGATCCAGCACAGCGGTCTCATCGACCGGCATCAGGATCATGTCGGACGCTTCGATGCCCTTCCAGCCTTGCATGGACGAGCCGTCGAACATCTTGCCGTGCTCGAAGAAATCTTCGTCCTCGGCTTCGCGCGCCGGAATGGTCAGGTGATGTTGCTTGCCTTTAGTGTCTGTGAAGCGCAGATCAATCCACTTCACATCGTAATCTTTGATCAGTTGAAGCGACTTCGACATGGTGTTCTCCGAATAGTGGAAGCGCTGACAGGGGGTGCTTCCGAAGCAGGGTGAAGCCGGGCGGCGATGTTCCGCCAAGGCAACCTGCCTCACAAGACAGCAAATTACATGCCAATGCGTCGAGACTGACGCCGGGCGCCTTATTTCTGGGCGTCGTTGCGAGCGCGGGCTTCAGGAAAATGCGCGTCGTCTTTCTGCGCACTTATTTGGTGCGCTGCTTTTGAGCTTTGTTCAATTTAAGTGCAGTGGCAGGTCGTGAGAAAACTGACTAAAGCTTGATCAGTTCCGCTATACTCCGCCCCCCTCTTTTTACGCCATACCGGCGCGCGCTGTTCATGAAGCTGATCGTCAAGGTTTTCCCCGAAATCACCATCAAGAGCCCGCCGGTGCGCAAGGGCTTCATTCGTCAATTGGCGAAGAACATCCGCACCGTGCTGCGCGACCTCGATCCCGAACTGCGGGTGGAAGGCGTGTGGGACAACATCGAAGTGGAAACCGTACGCAGCGAGCCGAAACTGCTGCGCGAGATGATCGAGCGCCTGCGCTGCACGCCCGGCATCGCTCATTGCCTGGAAGTGCACGAGTACCCACTCGTCGATCTGGACGACATCGTCGAGAAGTGCAAGGCGCACTTCGCCGATCGGCTGGCTGGCAAGATCTTCGCCGTGCGCTGCAAGCGCGCTGGCAAGCATCCCTTCAGCTCGATGGATGTCGAGCGCCACGTCGGCAGCGAGTTGCGGCAGCAGTGCGGCGCAGCCGGTATCTCGCTGAAAGCGCCGGAAATCGAAGTGCGCATGGAGATTCGCGACCAGCGCCTGTTCGTCATCCATGCCCAGCATGACGGCATCGGCGGCTACCCGCTGGGTGCACTGGAGCAGACGCTGGTATTGATGTCCGGCGGTTTCGACTCCACCGTCGCGGCGTATCAGATGATGCGCCGCGGGCTGATGACCCATTTCTGCTTCTTCAACCTCGGCGGTCGCGCCCATGAACTGGGCGTGATGGAAGTCGCCCACTATTTATGGAAGAAGTACGGCAGCTCGCACCGCGTGCTGTTCATCAGCGTGCCCTTCGAAGAAGTGGTCGGCGAGATTCTCGAGAAAGTCGACAACAGCCAGATGGGTGTGGTCTTGAAGCGCATGATGCTGCGTGCGTCCACCCAGATCGCCGAGCGCCTGCACATCGATGCGCTGGTCACCGGCGAGGCGATTTCCCAGGTTTCCAGCCAGACGCTGCCCAATCTCTCGGTGATCGATTCGGCCACCGACATGCTGGTGCTGCGCCCGCTGATCGCTGCCCATAAACAGGACATCATCGATACCGCGTTCGAGATCGGCACCGCCGAGTTCGCCAAGAACATGCCCGAATATTGCGGCGTGATCTCCAAGAACCCGACCACCCGCGCCAAGCGCTACCGCGTCGAGCACGAAGAAAAGCAGTTCGATATGCAGGTGCTCGAACGCGCCCTGGAAAACTCTCGCCAGGTCGCCATCGATCGCGTGATCGACGAGCTGGGCCAGGATATTCAGATCGAAGAAGTGACCGAGGCGACGGCCAGTCAGGTCATCCTCGACATTCGTCACCCCGACGCGGCCGAAGACGAACCTCTGCAACTGTCCGGTATCGAAGTGCAAACGCTGCCGTTCTATGCGCTGAACAACCGTTTCAAGGAACTGGACGTCAATCGCCAGTACCTGCTGTATTGCGACAAAGGTGTCATGAGCCGCCTGCATGCTCACCATCTGTTGAGCGAAGGGCATCAGAACGTGCGGGTGTATCGGCCTGTGAGCCCGAAGCCAGAAGCTGGAAGCTCGAAGTGAAGAGCCTCTGTCCTACCAGCCACTTCGTCATCAGGCGCAAGCACCCCCCCGACTGTTCGGGCGTGCTGCTTTTACTTCCAGCTTTCAGCTTCAAGCTTCCAGCTTCTTTTTAGGTACCCAACAGTGATCGAAAATCTAAGAAACATCGCCATCATCGCCCACGTCGACCATGGCAAAACCACCCTGGTCGACGCCCTGCTGCGTCAGTCCGGCACGCTGGAGCGCAACGAGCTCAACGACGAGCGCGTGATGGACAGCAACGACCAGGAAAAGGAACGCGGCATTACCATCCTGGCGAAAAACACCGCCATCAAGTGGAACGGCTACAACATCAACATCGTCGACACCCCCGGCCACGCCGACTTCGGCGGTGAAGTCGAGCGCGTGATGTCGATGGTCGACTCCGTGCTGCTGGTGGTCGACGCCCAGGACGGCCCGATGCCGCAAACCCGTTTCGTGACCAAGAAGGCATTCGAAGCCGGCCTGCGTCCGATCGTGGTGATCAACAAGATCGACCGTCCGGGCGCGCGTCCGGACTGGGTCATGGACCAGATTTTCGACCTGTTCGACAACCTCGGCGCCACCGACGAGCAACTGGACTTCCAGGTCGTCTACGCCAGCGCCCTGAACGGCATTGCCGGTCTGGATCACAGCGACATGGCCGAAGACCTGACCCCGCTGTACCAGGCGATTGTCGACCACGTCCCGGCCCCGAACGTCGATATCGACGGCCCGTTCCAGATGCAGATCTCGGCGCTGGACTACAACAGCTTCCTCGGCATCATCGGTGTGGGCCGCATCGCCCGCGGTCGCGTCAAGCCGAACACCCCGGTAACTGCCATCGACACGCAGGGCAAGAAGCGTAACGGCCGTATTCTCAAACTGATGGGTCACCACGGTCTGCACCGCGTCGACGTCGACGAAGCCACCGCAGGCGACATCGTCTGCATCAGCGGTATGGACGAACTGTTCATCTCCGACACCCTGTGCGACCAGAACAACGTCGAAGCGATGAAGCCGCTGACTGTTGACGAGCCGACCGTTTCCATGACCTTCCAGGTCAACGATTCGCCGTTCTGCGGCAAGGAAGGCAAGTTCGTCACCAGCCGCAACATCAAGGAGCGCCTGGACAAGGAGCTGCTCTATAACGTGGCCCTGCGCGTCGAAGAAGGCGATTCGGCCGACAAGTTCAAAGTCTCCGGTCGCGGCGAGCTGCACCTCTCCGTACTGATCGAAACCATGCGTCGTGAAGGCTTCGAGATGGCCGTGGGCCGTCCGGAAGTGATCATTCGCGAAGTCAATGGCGCTAAGCACGAGCCGTTCGAGAACGTCACCATCGACATCCCTGAAGAAGCTCAGGGCAAGGTCATGGAAGAGATGGGCCTGCGTAAGGGCGACCTGAGCAACATGGTCCCGGATGGCAAGGGCCGTGTACGCCTGGAGTACAACATTCCAGCGCGTGGTCTGATCGGTTTCCGTAACCAGTTCCTGACCCTGACCAACGGCGCCGGCATCCTGACCTCGATCTTCGACCGTTACGACGTGATGAAGTCGGGCCACATGTCCGGTCGTCAGAACGGCGTACTGGTGTCGATCGATACCGGCAAGGCGCTGACCTACTCGCTGGAAACCCTGCAGGCGCGCGGCAAGCTGTTCGTCGAGCACGGCCAGGAAATCTACAACGGTCAGATCGTCGGCCTGAACAGCCGTGACAACGATCTCGGCGTTAACCCAACCAAGGGCAAGAAGCTCGACAACATGCGTGCTTCGGGCAAAGACGAAACCATCGCCCTGGTCCCGCCGGTCCGCTTCACCCTTGAGCAGGCACTGGAGTTCATCCAGGACGACGAGCTCTGCGAAGTCACGCCGAAGTCGATCCGTCTGCGCAAGAAGATCCTCGACGAAGGCGAGCGTAGCCGCGCTGCGAAGAAAGCCAACAAGGCTTGATTCCCGCTTAGCTGTAACAAAAAGGCACCTTCGGGCGCCTTTTTGCTGCCCGCAATAATTGCCATTCGACTTTAGTTCCGTATTTCTGGTCGGAACTTTTAAAAATGCGAAGCCGTTCGCGCTTTATTTCGTCCTCAGGATCAGTGGTAATTGTTCAGTAGTGGCACAACGCCCAAGATCGCCGCCGTCCGCTTTACCGATCCAAGGATGGTCGCGATGTCCCCGCTGTTGTTCGCCTCTCTTGCTTCATTACTTTCGCTCGTTACCGCCTCAGCTCTCGCCCAGGTTCCGCCCGCCGGGACGCTGCTGCCAGGGGAACGCGATTTGATTCGCGATCGGCAGGAACGTCTGTTGGAAGAGCAGCGGCGGCGTCTGGAAGAACTCCAACAACTGCCAGGTCGTGACGTCGCCGAGCCCGAGGGGATACCGGATGACCAGCGCTGCTTCGACATCCATACCATCAGCCTCAAAGGCGCCACCCTTGTTTCAGCGCAGCAGCAGGCGGTGCTGGTACAGCCTTTTCAGGATAAATGCCTGGGCGCCAACCAGCTCAACGCGCTGCTGAAGGCGATTACCCAGTTCTATATCGACCGCGGCTACGTCACCTCTCGCGCCTATTTGCCACAGCAGGATATGGCGGACGGCGAACTTGAGGTTTTGGTCGTCGAGGGCCGCCTCGAGGGGCTCGATCAGTCGGCTGTGGCCAGCGATCACGAGCTGGCGATGGCGTTTCCGGGCCAGACCGGAGATGTGGTCGATCTGCGCGAACTGGAGCAGCTGGTCGATCAATTGAACCGCCTGCCATCGCGCCCCGCACAGCTGGAGCTGCTGCCGGGCGAGCAGGTTGGCGGAAGCCGCGTAAGTCTGAAGGGCGATCCGCTCAAGCCCTGGCGAGTCAGCCTGAATCGACACAACAACGGTGAAAATAGCACCGGCGAACAGCAATGGGGCGCCGGCCTCGATTGGGACAGCCCGCTGGGGCTGGCGGATCAGCTCAGGCTGTACGGCGGCGGGGATGCGGTGAGCGATCAGTATCGCCATTCAGCCAATCAAGGCCTGTTCTACAGCGTCCCCTATGGTTGGTGGACCTTCAGCTACGGCTATAACCAGAGCTATTACCGGACTCAGGGCGTAACGTCTGGCTTTCTCTTCGAAATGGATGGCGAAAGCAAAAGTCACCAGCTGAGCGCCGAGCGCGTCCTGCATCGCGATGGGGTCAGCAAGACCGCCGTCAACCTCGGTGCTGCCCATCTGCGTACCCGCAACTACATCGAGAACAGCCTGCTGGATGTGTCCAGCCAACGGCTGTCGGAAATGCAGCTGGGCTTCAACCATGGCCGCCGTGTCGGCACTGCCTTCGTCAACTTGGATATCGGTTGGCAGCATGGCATCGGCGCCTTCGATGCGCAGCGTCATGACGATCCGCAGTATGGGGAGCCGGACGCCCGCTACCACAAGTACAGCCTGACGCTGAGCGCGTTGCAGCCGTTCCAGCTGTGGGGCGAGTCGTTCAGCTTCGACTCGCTGCTCAACGCCCAGAAAAGCGAAGACGTTCTCTATAGCCCGCAGCGCATCAGCATCGGCGGGCTGGCCTCGGTTCGCGGCTTCAAGGAACAGTCACTCTCCGGCGATACCGGCGGTTACTGGCGCAACCAGCTGCGCTGGCGCCGGCCGATCGGCTGGGAGCCGCTGCGTCCCTTCCTGCAGGAATATGGTCTGGCTTACGCCTATGACGTCGGTGTGATCCATGGCGGGCGCTACAACCCGGACCTTCACGGCCGGCTATCCGGTCATGGCGTGGAACTGAGCGCACGGGGCCAACACCTCGCCGCTTCCGTGACCTTTGCTCACTCACTGGAGCGCCCTGACGTGATCGCCGAGCGCGAGCACCCGGTGTATTTCCGCGTCGATCTGTTTTTCTGATTGCCTCGCCTGCCGCTTGCGGCTGGCTGGGAAGAGCGTGCCTCTTCCGGCAACCCCTTTCTGATTTGAGCAAAACCGGAGTTTTTGACATGGACGTGCGCAGCCCCTTTTTCCAGAACGTCGCCACTGCGCTTGTTGGCGTCATGTTCCTCAACCCCATCGTCAGCGCTGCGGCGGATCTGACCGTTGCGGCGGGAAGCGCTGCCACGGTGGGACAGGCCGGCAACGGTGTCCCGGTTGTCAATATTGCCGCTCCGAATGGCAATGGGCTGTCGCACAACAGGTTCCAGGACTACAACGTCGGCCAGCAGGGCCTGATCCTCAATAACGCGACCGAGCGTACCCAGCATACCCAGCTGGGCGGAATCATCCTCGGCAACCCTAACCTGGGCGGCACCAACCTCAATGGCCGAGCGGCCGGCATGATCCTCAACGAGGTCACCGGCGCCAATGCCAGCCGCCTGCAGGGCTACACCGAAGTGGCCGGCAAGTCCGCCCACGTGATCGTCGCCAACCCCCACGGCATCAGCTGCGACGGTTGCGGCTTCATCAATACCCCGCGCGTGACCCTGAGCACCGGTACACCGGTGATCGAACATGGCCGGCTCGATCGCTTCGATGTCGATGGCGATGGCGGAACCATCAGCATTGAAGGCCGGGGGCTGAACGCAACCAACGTCGACCAGTTCGACCTGATCACCCGCAGCGCCCGGATCAACGCTGAGCTGCATGCGAACGAACTGAACGTCATCGCCGGTCGCAACGAGGTCAAGGCGGACGACCTGAGCGCTACCGCCAAAGCGCCGGATGGCAGCGACAAGCCGCTGCTGGCCATCGATAGCTCGGCCCTGGGCGGCATGTATGCCGGCGCCATCCGCCTGGTCGGCACCGAAGCGGGTGTCGGCGTGAAGCTGGCTGGCGACATGGCGGCCAGCGCGGGGGATATTCAGATTGATGCCAATGGGCAGTTGAGCGTGGCGCAGGCGGCGGCCAGTCGGGATATCCGCCTCAAGGGCAAAAGTGTCGAGCTGACTGGCAAGGCCTATGCCGGACGCAGTGCCAATGTCCAGGCCGAGCAGACCCTGAAGCTTGCTAAAGCTCAGAGTCTGGCTGCGCGCGAGCGCGTTGAGTTGAAAGGCGGGCTGTTGGACAACCAAGGCCTGGTCGAAGCCGGTGTCAACGGCGACAACAGCCGCAACCTGCTCGGCGACGTCACGCTAAGTGGCGAAAGCCTGCGCAACAGCGGGAGCGTGCTGGCCAGTCGTGACCTCAAAGCCACGCTTACCGGCCAGTTGGACAACCGCGACGGCGCCTTGAGCGGCAAGGCGAATACTATCGTTGCCGCCGCGACACTGGACAACGGCGAAGGGGGCATGCTGCAGTCCTCAGGTGATCTGACCGTTGATGTCGATGCGCTGAATAACCGCGCGGGCTTGATGGTCAGTGGCCACGCCCTGAACGTCATCGCCAAAGCAGGCGTGGATAACCAGGGTGGAGAGATGTCCAGTCAGGGCGAGTTCACCTTGGCGGGCGATAGTATCGACAACCGTGCCGGCCTGATCGCCGCCGGTAAGCGGCTCTCAGTCACTGCCCACGAGCTGAACAACAGTGCACATGGCACCGTGAGCAGTCAGGCGAGCCTGGCATTGAACAGCGCGGCGGTGAACAACCAGGGCGGCGCGATCATCGCCCAGCAGCGACTGGACGTCGCTAGCCAAAGTCTGGATAACCGTGGCGGTTTGGTCAGCGGTAAGGCCGACGTCGAGGTTGATGTCGTGGCCACGCTGGACAATCGCGGCAAAGGCACTGTCGTGGCGGATGGCAAACTGGTCGTCAATGCCGCCCAATTGCGCAATGGCGATCAAGGGCAAGTGGCCGCCAAAGGCGACGTGAGCGTAACCGTTGGCAGCCTGGAGCAACAAGGCGATGCGAACACCCAGGCGGGCGAACTGCTCAGCCAGGGCAAGCTGACCCTTGACGCTACCCGCATCGATAACCGCCAAGGCGGCCTGATCGCCGCAACCCAGGGGCTGGATGTCCGCGCCAGCGAAGCGCTGCACAACAGCGGTGGTGAAGTCTCGACGCAGGCACTGGCCAGCGTCCGTGTGCAGTCCGCTGCTGGGCAACTGGGTGCGCTGCTGGACAACAGCAACGCCGGCCGGATCATCGGCGACCAGGGCCTTACCCTCACCGTGCAGCGCCTGCTCAACCACAGCAAAGGCGTGCTCTCCGGTCGCGACAGCCTCTTGGTGATTGGCGACAGTCTCGACAACAGTGACGGCGGCATCCTGAGCAGCGAAAAGGCGCTGAAAGTGGCGTTGACCGGCGTCCTGGATAATCACGGTAAAGGCGCGTTGCTCAGCGGCGGCAGTTTGCAGGTTGAAGCAGGTAGCATCGACAACACACAGGGCGGTCTGCTCTCCAGTTCTGACGCTTTGATCGTCCGAAACGGCAGCTTGAACAACCAGGGCGGTGAGCTGGTCAGCAACGGGCAATTGACCGTCACCAACAGCCGCCTGGACAACAGCAACGGTGGCGTCATCAGCGCCAAGCAGGCGCTGTCGATCGGAACCGGCCAGCTCGACAACCAGAACAAAGGGCTGATCACCACCGCTGCCGGCCTGTCGCTTGGCGCTGCGAAACTGAACAATCATGACCAGGGCGTCATTGAGTCCAAGGGCGCCATGAACGTCTCGGCCACTGGCCTGGATCAGCACAGCGGCGGCGAGCTGGTCAGCGAAACGGCGATCACGCTCGACCTGCAAGGCGGCGCGCTGAACAACAGCGAGAAGGGATTGATCGCCACCCCCGGCGCGCTGCTGCTGCGCAACCTGGGCAAGGTCGATAACAGCAGCGGTGGTGAAATCTCCAGCGCCAAGAGCTTCCTGCTTAAGGCTGCTGACCTGAACAACAGCGCTGGCAGCATCATCAGCAGCCAAGATCTGCAGCTGCAGATCACTCAGGCGCTGTCGAATAACCTCAAAGGTGCTCTGTCCGCTGCCAAACTCACGGTGGAGGCCGCCAGCCTGGACAACTCCGGCGCTGGCGTACTGGCGAGTACAGGCGATCTGACCGTCATCCTGGACGGCGAACTTGATAACCACGACCAAGGGCTGATCGCCGCAGGCGCCGCGCTCACCCTCGACAGCGTCACGCTGAACAATTCCGAGAGCGGTTTGCTCGCCAGCGCTGGCGCCCTGCAACTCACCACCGACGAGGTGAATAACCAAGGTGGCGCCATAGCCAGCCAGGGCACGCTGAACGCCAGCACCGGCAACCTCGACAACCGTGGCGGTGTCGTTAGCAGTCAGCAGGCGCTGACCTGGACGGCCGATGCTGTGGATAACCGCGACAACGGCTTGATCACCAGCGCATCGAGCCTGACCGTAACCGCCGACAGTCTCGACTCCAGTCGCCATCTGGCGCTGACCGGCGGCGAAGTCTCGGCCAAGGGCGATCTGGTTCTGACGCTGGGCAAACTGATCCAGCAGCAGGGTCGCCTGATCGGCGAGGCCGGTGTAAGCCTCGATCTGCAAGGCGGCGACCTGGACAACCGCGGCGGCTTGCTGTTCGCCAAGGGCCCGCTGACCTTCGCCAACCTGGTCAAGCTGGACAACCGCGGTGGCGAAGTCTCCAGCAGCCAGCGCTATAGCCTGGTCGCCAGCGAGATCGACAACGGCGATCAAGGCAAACTGATCAGCAGCGGCACCCTTGGTATCGACCTGGGGGCCGGAAACCTGCGCAACGCCAACGGCGGTTTGGTTTCCGGCTTGCAAGGCCTGACGGTCAAGGCCGGCAGCCTGGATAACAGCGGCGTCGGCACCTTGTCCAGCCGCGACGGCGAAATCCATATCGAACTGAGCAAGGCACTCGACAACAGCGGCGAAGGTGCCCTGGTCAGCAAGGGCAAACTGACGGTCGGTGCCGCCAGCCTGGACAACAGCGCCAAGGGCATCCTCTCCGGTGAGGGAGATCTCGAGCTGACCCTCTCCGGCAAGTTGAATAACCGCGACGGCGGCCTGATCAACACTCAAGGCATGCTCAACGTGACTGCTGCCGAGGTGGATAACCACGCCGGGCAGATCGGCAGCCAGAAGGGCTCGACCCTCACCGCTACCCGCCTCGACAACAGCGCCGGCCAGCTGTCCAGCAGCGCAGCGCTGACCCTGGTATTGACCGGCAGCCTGCTCAATACGCAGAAGGGCCAAGTGGCCAGCGCCGGGCCCTTGGTGCTCAAGGCCGCTGCCATCGATAACCGGGGCGGCAGTCTGCTCAGCCAGAACTTGCTGCACCTGACCGGTACCAGCCTGAACAACGCCAATGGCGGCACGCTGGCTTCGAACGATGACCTGGACATCGTGCTGAGTGGCGCGCTGAACAACAGCGCCGATGGGCTGATCCATGGCCAGCAAGGTGCCGTAGACATTCAGGCACAGAGCCTCAGCAACAGCGCCGGCACGCTCAGCAGCCAAAAAGACCTCGTCGTAAATCTAAACGGCACGCTTGAAAACCAGAACGGCCGTATCGAGAGTCTCGGCGGCAACCTCGACCTGCAACAATCCAGCAAGGTGGACAACAGTGGCGGTGTGCTCAGCAGCGTCCAAGGCTGGCTGAAATTGGTCAGCGCCGGCTTGTTCGGTAACGATGTCGGGACCACCCAGGCGCAATCCGTGGAAATCGACGCCACCGGTATCGACAACCGCAACGGACACATCTCCGCGCTTACCGGTGACATCCGTGTCGATGCCGGCACAGCGACTATCAACAACCAGGGTGGCGGTCTTTATGGCCATCAGCTGTTGAAGGTTCTCGCTGGCGACTTCAACAACCAGGGTGCGCAGGCAGGCCAGGGCGGTAAGGTTGCCGCTCAAACCATCGATTTCGGCCTTTCCGGTGCGCTGAACAATGGCTACGGCATTCTGGAAAGTGCCGACACCCTGACCATGAAGGCCGCCAGCCTCAACAACACCTTCGGCAGCCTGCGCTCGCTGGGTACCAGCGGCACCACGCGGATCAGCGGTGGCCTGCTGGACAACCGCAATGGCCTGATCGAAACCGCCAACAGCGCGCTGCAACTTGACGTCAGCGGCCTACAGAACGCTGGCGGAACCATCCGCCATGTGGGCACCGGTACCTTCGGTCTCTCGGCGGCGAATGTCATGGCAGCAGGGGGCACCCTGAGCAGTAATGGCGTGCTCGGCATCACCGTCAGCAGTTGGGTGAACAGCAGCGTGCTGCAGGCAGGGACGCTTAATCTCAACATCGGCACCTTCACCCAGACTGCCGGGGGCCAACTCCTGGCCAGCCAGTCCCTGACCGGCACGGGCGGCAACTGGACCAACCACGGCCTGCTGGCCAGCGACGGCAGTATCAACCTCAACCTGACTGGCGCTTATGGGGGTAATGGCCAGCTCACCAGCCTCGGTAATCTGAGCCTCAGTGCTACCAGCATTGATCTGCCGACCGTCGCGCGCATCAGCGGCGGCGGGCTGACGACCGTGACGAGCACCGGCCTGGTAACCAACCGCGGCAGGCTAACCTCGGCCGGCGATCTGATCTTGCGGGCCGGCACTTTGAACAATTACGGCACCCTCGGCAGTGCCGAGAAGCTGCGCATTGAAGTTCCGACCTTGCTGAATGAGAACGGGCTGATCTTCAGCGGCGATGATATGGCGTTGCGGGTGGATAAATTCACCAATAGATATGCTGATGTTTATAGTTTGGGTGGGTTAGATGTCGGCCGAAGTGATGCGTATGCCTATTCTACTGTGCTGGAGAACATATCAGCGACAATTGAGAGTTTCGGCGATATGAGGTTGTTCGCCTCGCGAGTCGTCAATCGTAAGGATAGTTTCAGTGTGGCTGAGAGGCTGGTTTCGGGAGAAATTACTTATCAGTGCATTGATTGCAAAGGGCGGCACTACGATCTGTACTATTTCGTCGAAGAGATACTCGAGCGTACAGTCAAAGCTGATTCTCCGAGCGCCCATCTTGTTTCTGGCGGTAGCTTGGTAGTTTCAGGTGGGGATTTCGAAAACAAATACAGTCTTGTCTCGGCTGCGCGTGACATCTCTATAAATGTTGACAATTTTACGAACGAAGGCGCTGCCACCTCTAGCGTGCTCCGCCGTTTGCAACTCCGTAACCCATTCGACTCGGAGAGAAGTTCGGTTTTCTTTGGTTTGGTTGGTTCGGGCGGTGCTATTGCTGAGTACGCAAAATACAACTCGATCTACAAATATAATTATCTGGAAACTTGGTACGACGAAAGCAGTAGTTATGAGTCGCCTGTTGATAGGAGTAGGCAGAAAACAAGCCAGCTCAATCCGTATTACAATCCGGAAGTAGCTTATTCACTTCCCGGCAAATTTGAAGGCTATGGCGTTGTTTCTTCCACTGAAACCAATACCGACTCCGGCGTCGCGGCTAACGCGGTAATACAAGCCGGTGGCAAAGTACAAATAAATGCCAGCAGCTCTTTCAATAACGGTCTTACGCAAGGGAACTTTACTTTTGCTGGAGGGGCTAACCGAGTCGGGGAAACACGCGCTGTTGGCGCGGGACGAACCACAATAGTCGTGCTCAATCCCCAACTACCAGCCGATCTGCAACAGCGTCAAGTCAACCCCCTGACCCTGCCCGGTTTCGTACTGCCGCAGGGCGAGAATGGCTTGTTCCGCCTTAGCGATCAAACGGCCAAGAACGTCGGTACCAGTGGTGCGAAGGGCGCAACTGGTGCCAATAGCTTGGTCGCCAGCAGCGTCAGCATAACTACTGGCCTGCACGCTCAGGATACTAGTGCTTTCAGCGGTAGCGCCTGGAGCCTGCAAAGTGGGCCGAGCGGCGTGGCGCCCGTCAATTCAAATTCTCACGACCTAAATGGCGTGCAAGACGTGCCAGGCAGCACGGCCCCGAGCGTCAGTCACAAGTACCTCATCGAAACCAACCCAGCACTGACCGACCTCAAGCAATTCATGAGTTCGGACTACTTGCTCGGTAATCTCGGCTACGACACCGATGCTACGCAAAAGCGTCTTGGCGACGGCCTGTACGAACAGCGCCTGATCCGCGAGGCCATCGTGGCCCGTACCGGTCAGCGCTACTTGGCCGGACTGACCAGCGACGAGGCGATGTACCGCTACCTGATGGATAACGCCATCGCCAGCAAGGCCTCGCTAAACCTTAGCCTTGGCGTGTCGCTCACCGCTGAACAGGTCGCTGCGCTCACCCACGACATCGTGTGGATGGAAGAGCACGAAGTAATGGGAGAGAAGGTTCTGGTCCCGGTGCTCTATCTGGCTCAGGCCCAAGGGCGTCTGGCAGCCAACGGTGCGCTGATCCAAGGTCGCGATGTGACGCTCATCAGCGGCGGCGACCTGGCCAATCAGGGGACCCTACGGGCTAGCAGCAACCTCAACGCGCAGGCCGGTGGCAGCATTGGCAACCGCGGGCTGATCAAGGCAGGCAACCGCCTGGAACTGCTGGCTCGCGACAGCATTCGCAATGCGCAGGGCGGCATTATCGCCGGACGTGATGTGAACCTTACCGCTCTGTCGGGCGATGTCGTTAACGAACGCAGCGTCACCCGTCATGAGACCACTTTCGGCAGCCGCCACAGTATTCAGGACTATGCCGACAGCGCTGCCCGTATTGAGGCGTCGAACAGCTTGGGCATCGTTGCAGGCCGTGACATCGCCAACCTTGGTGGAGTGCTAGAGAGTCGTGGGAGCCTAGCGCTCAACGCAGGCCGTGACGTGACGATTGCTTCGGTAGAAGAGCGCACGCTGCAGGCCCGAAGCGGCAGCTATCTGGATGACCATGTTACCCAGATGGGCGCGCAGGTCAGCGCTGGCCAGGATATTGGCATTAGAGCAGGACGTGACCTGACGGCCACCGCTAGCCAACTCGAGGCCCGCCGCGACCTGGCACTGAATGCAGGTGGCGATATCTTGCTGGCGTCTGCAGCCAATGAAGACCACTTCTATTCGAAGAGCAAAAAGGTTACCCGCAGCTCGGACAAAATTGCTCAACAGTCCACTACCGTGCAGGCCGGGCGGGACGTGACGGTCGACGCCGGCCAGGATCTGACCTTGGTGGCCAGCCATGTCAAGGCCAGCAACAACGTCGCGTTGGATGCCGAACAGGACATCAACATCCTCTCGGCGAAGGACGAAAGCGCGTCCTTCTACTTCAAGAAAAAGAAAGGCTCGTTCGGGCGTAGCAGCAGCAAGCAGCAGGAAAGGTACGACAGTACCAACATTGCCTCGGTGGTCGAGGCAGGCAACGACCTGACTGTAAATGCCAACAAATCCGCGAACGGCAGCATGAGTATCGATGGTGGCCGTGATGTTACGGTTATCGGTAGTCAGCTTAAGGCTGGCAACGACCTGTTGGTCGCCTCCACTGGCGACGTTGCCGTGCTGTCCGGTGTCGAAGAACATGGCTCTTACAGCAAAAAGACCAAGTCCGGATTCCTTGGCCTGTCCAAGAGCGGCAAGAGCCAGCTCAAGACCAAGGCGAGCCAGGTATCCAGCGAGCTGGAGGCTGGCAATGACGTCGTTGTCGCGGCAGGCAACGATGTACGGCTGCGGGCCAGTGAGACCCGAGCAGGTAATGACGTCGAGCTGCGTGCAGGCCTTGTAACCGAAACGGGTGATATCAATCTCGTCTCAGCCAACGACGAAGCTTACAGCCGGAGCGAGGCATACAAGAAAAAGGTAGGCCTGTCGTTCTCCGACGCGGTCGGTCTTGCCGTGGGTACGCCTGGCTTCGGTGGTGACATTACCCTGGCTTCCGCCAAGAAGGCGGGCAAGGAAGCCATCAGTTCGACCAGCGTGGGCAGCCAGGTAGTCGCCGACCGGGATGCCACCCTGGCAGCCGAGCGGGACATCAATATTGTGGGTAGCGGAGTCAGCGCCGGGCGCAACGTGCTGCTCGATGCCGGCCGCGACGTCAACGTGGTCGCTGGTGCCAGCAGCCAGCAGACAACGGCTTGGGAAAAGACCAAGACGTTCGGCATGCAGCAGGACTTCGACCGCAACGGCTACACCACCTTCATTGGTCAAGAGGCGCTCAAGGACAAGCAGCTAAACGCTCAGCAAACCGCGGCGGCCAGCCAGATCGAAGCGGGGCTGAATCTGGACGTCAAGGCCGGGCGGGATGTGGTGCAGCAGGGCTCGGACATGTCTGCCGGCTACGACCTGAATGTTCAGGCCGGCCGTAACATCCTCGTCGACGCGGCGACCGAGCAGTCGGTGTACGAGCGTGAAACCAGCCAGAGCCGTACCGGCACCACCACCACCGTCAACCACAACTTCGGCAACATGGTCGATGGCATCAACGGTGCGGGCAAAGGTGACAACACCGTCAGCCAGGCATCAGGCGTGCTGAAAGCGATCGATGGCGTCAGCCAGTTCATGTCCGGCCCGACATATGACGCTCATATCGGCAGCACCAGCCAAAGCCAGTCCATCAGCCAGAGCGGTACGGCTGGCCGAGGCTCGACCCTGGGCGCCGGTAACGACGTCACCCTGACGGCTGGGGGCGGCGTCGTGATCAAGGGTGGCCAACTGCAATCGGGCCGGGATATCAAGGTCGCCGCACAAGACATCGTGCTAGACGTTGCGCGTGGCGAACAGCGCTACGAGCAGGCGCAAACTCAGGCGAAAGGCGGGTTCGTAGGCGGCACCACGGGTGGCTTCAAAGTGGGAATCGGCGGGAGCCAAGGCACCGCTACTCAGCAAGGCAGCCAAGGCACGGCCAGTGGCACCCAGCTGCAGGCCGGGCGCGATATCGTCCTGGATGCCAGTAACGACTTGAGCCTTGTCGGCACCCAGGCGCTGGCTGAGCGCGACGTCAAGCTTAATGCCGGTAACGACCTTCTGATCAGCGCAGCCGAAAACGGGCTAAGCGCTGAAGAGCGGCGTCGCAGCGGTGGTGGCGAAGTGGGCTTGACCTTTGGCTCGGAAGGCATTGGCGTCTATGCCAGCGTCAACATCGGCCGCGGCGAGCTCGATCGCAATGGTGGGCAACAGCAGGAGGCCTACCTCTATGCAGGGCGCAACGTCGACATCAAGAGCGGCCGCGATACCGCCATCACGGGTGCGCAGATTGAAGGTGAAAACGTCACCGGCGACGTGGGGCGCAACCTGACCGTGAGCTCGGTGCCCGATACGGGCAAGGTCAGCGGCAAAGAATTCGACGCCAGCGCGACCGTCACAGTGGGTTACGGCTTTAGCGTCAGCGGCTCGGTTGGCTATGGCCAGACCAACGGCGAAACGAACTGGGTGGGTAACCAGACATCGATCATCGCCCGTGACCGGCTTGACCTTCGCACCGAAGACCACACCCAGATCGATGGCGCCCTGATCGCCTCGAGGACAGGCAATCTCAAGCTCGATACCGACACACTGAGCTTCCGCGACATCCAGGGAGAGGACAAGGAGCACAGCTACTACCTCAATGCAGGCGGCAGTTACGGCACCGGCCAACAGGATCAAAGCCAGCAGGGCAAGGGAGAGGTGGGTGTAAGCGGCTGGAGCGTCAACGGCTACGAATACGAAAAAGAGCGCGAGCAGATCGTCCGTGCGACGGTGGGGGCGGGCGAGATTGTCGTCCGGAGCGACGCGGAGTCCGGCAAGGATTCGACCGCTGGGCTGAATCGTGATGTGGAGAAAGCTTATGAGATCACGAAGGACGAGGAGGAGCGGACTGATCTCTATGTGAGTAAGACGTCGGTGGAGGCGGTGGCGAATCCAGGTGAGACGCTCCAAGCCTGGGGCAACGCGCTGGTCAACTACGACGAGCAAGCAAAAGCTAACTTCGAACAGTTGGGCGTCCTAGCCAATGCCAGCCTGAACGAATTGGAGAAACTGACGGGCAGGACGCTGTCGGAAGGCGCGGTCAAGGCCGGTGGCGCCGAGATTGCCGAGCAAGCGCTATACGGTCTGATTATGTCAGGCAAGAGCCTGAAGCAGGCCAAGGCGTTGTTGGCTGATCAGGTGTTCCAAAACCAGGTACTGGTCGAGCTTCGAGGAATCACCGAAGTATTCTCTACGCAGCCAGAACTAATTAAGCAGACAGAGCAGGGGTTAGCTAAAGCCAACCTTCTGCCACTTGCTGATGTTGAGGTCCTGCCGGAAGTTGTCGTCACGGCAAAACCGCTGCGTCCGGAGCAAGTGATTCTGGGAAGAGTCTCGGAAATAAACTCTTATATAGAGGCTCACCCGGATCAGGCTGAAGCTGTTGGGTTTGTGCTGGCAGCTGCCCAAGGGCCGAAAGGCTTGATGATGTGGGCTGCAGATAAAGCCCTTTCGGAGACATCCTTCGGTGAAAAAGTAGCGCAGTATCAGGCCCACCTAGAGGGGCTACTGGGGAAAGCCGTTGCGGAAGGCGTCGAACGTAAAGAACTGGACGTCGACTATGACGATGATGCATACCTGCTTGGCGGTGGCGGACTGATCGCTACGTTGCTGGTAGGCTCGGCGGTTGGTGGTGCGGGTAGCAAGGTCATCAAGGTTAAGGGAACCAATCCGCCGGCGACGAACCATAAATCGCATAGTGGGCAGACCGATGCGGAGGCTGGGCTGCCGTATGAACATCCGGTTAAGGTGGGCGAGGGTCCAAAAGCGACAAGCGAAGCTGTCACTCAGATCCCTGGCCGAGTACAGTCGCGGATAAATCTTGCCAATGGCCGCACGGAAACCACTCCGCTTCGTGATACTGGTAAGTCAGTATCTGCGGGCTTTGATCATGTGCTGAAAGGTCATTTCGACGTGGAGGTCTCCAACTCACGTTCTGTATTTACTATCAGTCCAAATGAGTTGAAGGGAGTTCTTCAGAGTAGTTCAGTCGTTAAATCACCAGTTACTGCATTGCCAGATGGTCAGTTTGTAAGGACTGTTGATACAGGCAGGATCATTGGTACTACCACGCTGAAAGATGGAGGTCTTCCTACTTCAGTGATAAAGGTGTTTACCGATAGGGCTGGCAACTTGATAACCACCTTTCCAGTTAAGGCGGTGAACTGATGCGATCTCTCCCCGTGCGTGTGTGGCGTGAATTTCAGTTGGCTGTGATGTTGCTTAGTGAAGAGTCATCATTAAGAGATGTTCTTGGGGTGATTCTCTCGTGGATTAGGGGTAATTATGAGTGTTTTGCTGTTGAGCCGTTTTCGAGCTACGGATTCGATGAGTTTTCACGTGTAGATGAAAATTTGATGCCTGTTGATTGTTCGTCATTTTTACCTGGTGATATAACACACTTCAAAAAAGTTATTTTGGAATATCAGCCTAAGGAGGTTGAGTCTATTGCGCGGTTTCTACGCGATACAATTGAGGCGTTGATAACTGTCGAAGTTGATAGGCAATGCCCTAGATGCGAGTCTGATGGTATGCGCGTTTTTATAGGTAGGCATAACGGGCTGTTGGCTTACCAGTGTAACGTTTGTGGTCATTCCCATTACATAGATGGGTCTAGGGTCGAGATTGGTGGATTAGAGTTTGCGAATGAGGTGAGCTTACGAAGTGCTGGCCTGATTTAATGGTCCAAAAGGACTCTCCTCAGTCAAGCATGCGTCTGGAGTAGAGCTTCCTAAAAGCCAAACGCAGATGATTGCTAATTTTGAGACTGCGGGTTACCCATCAAAACCTGTGGTCTCCCCAACTAGCGGTAACGTGGTTGGTACTCAATATACGCTGCCCGATGGCTCGCGCGTTCGCGTGATGCAAGCGGATGGTCGTAGTCCGCAAAGAGCGTCGTTTGAAAATGCTAATGGCGGACCAATAGACCCGACGACGGGGAAGCCACCGCAGCCACCGAAAGGCCTTTCTAAAGCTGAAAGGAAACAGTGGATTAGAGAAAGAACTCATATTGAGCAGGTAGACTAATGTTTGATTTTCTAAAGCTTGTCTTATCTTTTCTCCCGCTTTGCATTAACAAAGCTGAGTGGGATGGTGATTCCTTGGTTCTCTCTGGCGACAATTGGGGTTTTATAAGTAGTAGTGCTTGGAGAGTATCTCAAGGTAAAGAGCTTTTGTTTGCATGTTGGGATGATCAAGTAGGCATGCGCATAGAAGAATTGATAGGTCTTTCAGTTGTTGATATGTCCTGGATTACGAGTGGCCAGCCTATTGATCCGTCATTTATTCTTTCCGACGGCAGAAGGATAGATGTGTTCTGTTCTTCTTTTTCTGAGCCTTGGGTTATGACTCTTCCGGATGACAGTGTTTATGTTGGAAACTCATAGGTGCAAAAGGCGAGAAAGTCCTGTGGGGCTCTTGGAAGGATTATCCAAAGGAGAAAAAGGGAACAGATTTATTTTTCTAGGCTGTCCCGTCCTGAATAGGGTTTACACCTTCTGATAGATTTTCAGGAGGATGTAATGGAAGCAGCAAAAAGGCGCAGCCAGCGGGACTACACGATGACTTTTAAATTGTCGGTCGTCGACCAGGTCGAAAAAGGCGAGCTGAGTTATAAAGAGGCTCAGGAGCGTTACGGGATTCAAGGCAAGACGACCGTTCTGACGTGGTTACGCAAGCATGGTCGGCAAAACTGGAATCCAGGCGCATATATTGGCTCGCCGAGGGTGGGGACCATGCCCGAGCAAAACCGCCCATTGACGCCAGAGCAACGCATCAAAGAGCTTGAAGAGCAGCTCGCTCTGTCGAATCAAAAAGCGCAGTTTTTCGAAGCTGTCGTGGATGTATTGCAAACTGATTACGGTCTCTCTGTTGTAAAAAAGCAAGGGAAAGGGGACAGATTTATTTTTTCGCCCCTGTTCGTGAGATGCGTTGCGAAACCAATTCTCGCAGGTCCGCTAACCTGACGTCTTTTCAAGGAATGGAGATACCGCTATGCCCAGGATGGGCCGTCTTGTTTTGCCAAACTACCCACACCACGTAGTCCAGCGAGGCCACAACCGTCAGGTCGTGTTCGCCGCTGACGAAGATTACCAGCGATACCTAGCTGATCTGCGTGAGCTGAAGGATGCGTTTGGTGTCAAGGTCTACGCCTACTGCTTGATAACGAACCATGTTCACTTGCTGTTGGCGCCGGGCGAGTCGATAGCTGGGCTTGGTCAGTTGATGAAAGCGCTCGCCGCACGAGCCACACGGTATCGAAATCGATTGGAAGGCCGCTCTGGGACGCTTTGGGAAAGCCGCTATAAGTCGAGCGTCGTACAAACCGATGTCTATCTACTGGCATGTTCTCGTTATATCGAACTGAACCCCGTTCGAGCACGAATGGTGGTCGACCCAAGCGACTATTGCTGGTCTAGTTACAACAGTCGCATAGCGACTGGTAGTTCGTTGGGGTGGCTGGATCACGGAAAAGGGGACAGATTTATTTTCTAACTTCTGGGTGAAAGCGAAAAGTGGGTAAATAAATCTGTCCCCTTTTTTGTGCAAAGGCCGGTGGTGCCGAGATTGCCGAGCAGACGCTATACGGCCTGATCATGTCGGGAATGAGCCTGGATGCGGCCAAGGCACTGCTGGCCAACCAAGCGTTCCAGGAACAGGTGCTGGCCAATCTCAGTGATATCGGTAATGTTTTTTCCGCGACGCCGGATCTTTTGAAAACGGTGGAGCGAGGTCTGGCCGAAGCCAACCTACTGTCGCTACCCGGCGTCGTGGTTTTGCCGGAGCAAGAGGTCACACCAGGAGAGCTGCGTCCGGAACAGGCAATACTGGGTCGCGTCTCGGATATAAACGCCTATCTGGAGGCCCACCCGGATCAGGCCGAGGCCGTAGGCTTCGTGTTGGCCGCCGCTCAGGGGCCGAAAGGCCTGATGATGTGGGCTGCAAGCCAGGCACTGGCGGATACACCGTTCGGCGAGCAGGTGGCGCAGTATCAGGCGTACCTTGAAGGCGTTCTGGGCAAGGCCATCGCGGAAGGCGTCGAAGGCCATGATCTGGATGCTTCGTACGAGAACGACGCCTACCTGTTAGGTGGCGGTGGGCTCATTGGTACGTTGCTGGTGGGGGCGGTAGCTGGTGCCTCAAACAGCAAAGCTATTACCGTCAAAGGAGAGGGGGCAAAAGGGGCATCTGCACTGAAATATGTAGATGAGCCACCATTTAATTCTGCGGGCTCAGTAGGTGCAGCTCAGCTTTGGTCAATGAAGGGGCGTATCAAGCATGTGGAACTGCCGACTCAGGGCAAAATTCGATATGTTCCGCCGGAGAGCTACAATCCATCTAGCCCTCTTCCTCGTGGTCCGAACAATGGCTATATCGATAAATTCGGAAACGAGTGGACAAAGGGCCCATCGCGTACACAAGGACAGGCATTCGAGTGGGATGTGCAACTCTCTAAGCAAGGGCGTTCCCAGCTTGGGTGGGCTACCCGTGATGGTTCACACTTAAATGTATCGCTAGATGGAAAGATTACGCACAAATGACGGTTGCTAAGATAGATTTTTATCAGGAAGTTGAAGTTTGCCCCGAGGCAAAAAACTCAAAATATCGAGGGCTGAAAGGTGCCGTTTTAGGCGTCAGCGAGGAGGAAGGAATTATCTATGGTTATGTCGTCCTGGTTCATGGAGAAAGCAATTCAGTATATTTTGATAAGAATGATTTAATTCCAACGGGTGTTCAATTTTCCCGAGATGATTTCTATTGATTATTTGGAGCAAAAGCTACTGGGACTGCTGCTGAAGCGGTTATTCAAGTTCCTGAAAAGGGGCGAAGCAAGATCAGCCAGAAAGAGAACTGCGACAGCACTAACCGGCAGCCAGCGGTGCGGCCATCAATAACCGAGGCGACCTGGGCGCGGTACTCAATAGTAATAGAGGACAGATCACGTTTATTGGCCTAGGGTTATTGGGCTCTATGGAAGGAGGCCTGCATGCCACGTCGAGCAAGTAGCCTGGATATCGTAGGGTGGATAACGCTTTGCTTATCCACCGCTCTTTAAAAACTCGATAGAACGATCACGGTGAGGTGCCAATTGACGCTTCACCGCTTGATCGGCATCCCTCCACAAATATTTATCAAACCTAAGAGCTGATCAGGGCTCCCAAGATGGACCGGTCGCGACATCGACCTTTCTGCCGGCAATGACCTGCTGATCAGCGCAGCCGGAAATGCCCAGGGTGCTGAAGAAAAACGCCGCAGCGGAGGTGGCGAAGTCGGGCTGACCTTCGGCTCGGAAGGCATCGGCGTCTACGCCAGCGTCAATCTGGGCAGGGGCAACCTGGAGCGCGAAGGCGAGCGCCAGCAGGAAGCCTACCTGTATGCCGGCAACCGGTTGGGTTTCGACAGTGGACGGGACACCGCCATTGCCGGCGCGCAACTACGGGGCAACGACGTAATAGGGCGCGTGGGCGGCGACCTGCTGGTGACCTCGCTAGCGGATACCGGTGAGGTGAAAGGGCGGGAATTCGACCTCAGCGCCACCGTCACCATCGGTCCTGGATCGGGCTTCAGCGGCTCGGTGGGCTATGGCGAGACCAGCGGCAGCACCCACTGGGTGGAAAACCAGACCCGCATCACGGCCGCCGAGCGGCTGGATATCCGTACGGAAAACCACACCCAGATCGACGGTGCGCTGATCGCCTCGGACAGCGGCGACCTGAAACTGGACACCGACACCCTGGGCTTCAGCGACATCGCGGGCCATGACAAGGAGCACAGCTACTACCTCAACGTGGGTGGCAGCTACAGCTCGGGAGGCGGCACCCAGCAGGACGCCAGCCAGGTGGGCAAGGGCAAGGAGGGTGAAACCGGTTGGAGCGTCGAAGGCTACGAATATGAGCGTGACCGCCAGCAGATCGTGCGGGCCACGGTGGGTGAGGGTGAAATCGTCGTACGCAACGACGAAGAAACCGGCACCGACTCGACGGCGGGGTTGAACCGCGATACCAGCAAGGCCTACGAAATCACCCGTGATGAGGAAGAGCGTACCGACCTCTATGCGAGCAAGTCGTCGGTCGAGGCGGTAGCAAATCCAGGTAAGACGCTCCAGGCCTGGGGCGAGGCGCTGGTCAACTACGACGAGCAGGCCAAAGCCAACTTCGAGCAGCTTGGCGTCCTGGCCAATGCCAGCCTGAACGAACTGGAGAAACTGACAGGCAGGACGCTGGCGGAAGGCGCGGTCAAGGCCGGTGGTGCCGAGATTGCCGAGCAGACGCTATACGGCCTGATCATGTCGGGAATGAGCCTGGATGCGGCCAAGGCACTGCTGGCCAACCAAGCGTTCCAGGAACAGGTGCTGGCCAATCTCAGTGATATCGGTAATGTTTTTTCCGCGACGCCGGATCTTTTGAAAACGGTGGAGCGAGGTCTGGCCGAAGCCAACCTACTGTCGCTACCCGGCGTCGTGGTTTTGCCGGAGCAAGAGGTCACACCAGGAGAGCTGCGTCCGGAACAGGCAATACTGGGTCGCGTCTCGGATATAAACGCCTATCTGGAGGCCCACCCGGATCAGGCCGAGGCCGTAGGCTTCGTGTTGGCCGCCGCTCAGGGGCCGAAAGGCCTGATGATGTGGGCTGCAAGCCAGGCACTGGCGGATACACCGTTCGGCGAGCAGGTGGCGCAGTATCAGGCGTACCTTGAAGGCGTTCTGGGCAAGGCCATCGCGGAAGGCGTCGAAGGCCATGATCTGGATGCTTCGTACGAGAACGATGCCTACCTGTTAGGTGGCGGTGGGCTCATTGGTACGTTGCTGGTGGGGGCGGTGGCTGGTGCCTCAAGTAGCAAAGCTATTACTGTCAAAGGAGAGGGGGCAAAAGCAACTGGTTCGGCTGGTGAAAGCGCAGGTGCAATGCGCCGACTGGATTATGAGGCTGCGCCCTATCATGGGAAGGTTGATAACGCAGTTAAAAGCCGTGCACCAATTAATGGCCAAGAGGCATTAGATAGTTCGATTCAGGTTAAATCGACATCTCCTCGCCGAGTTGGTGTTGACTATGAGTCGAAAGAATTTGTTGTCTTTGATAAGACTCTTGATACGAACTATCATGGTCATGTCCGCTCATGGAAGGATCTGCATCCTGATATGCAGAAAGCTTTGCAGCAGGCTGGTATGGCTGACCGTAAAGGCAACATTATTGCTGGTGGAAAACAATAATGGACTACAAAGAGCCTCAATACCCTGATCAGCAGTCAGCCGAGAATGCATTCGCGTCTAAGGATACTAAGATCATTTGTAATGCTTTAATATCTATTGCTCTTTACAGTCCAGACTGGAAATGGGTGCAGGATAAGTGTCTAGAGTTTCTTGATGCCGAGAATTCAGATGTGAGAGGGCTTGCAGCGACATGTCTCGGGCATATTGCGAGAATTCATCGGCGCCTTGATAAAGAAATAGTTATTCCTGCTCTGCATGAGCGCTTGGCGGATGATGCTATATCTGGGCAGGTTTCGGATGCTTTAGATGATATGGAAATGTTTTTGTCTAATAAGGAATAAAAAGTAGCCCCGGCATTGCCGGGGCTACTTGTTTGGTAACGGGAGTCGTATTCGATAACAGGGGCTTCCCTATATTTGATGATGGTGTCCCGTCCTGAATAGGGTTTACACCTTCTGATCGATTTTCAGGAGGATGTAATGGAAGCAGCAAAAAGGCGCAGCCAGCGGGACTACACGATGACTTTTAAATTGTCGGTCGTCGACCAGGTCGAAAAAGGCGAGCTGAGTTATAAAGAGGCTCAGGAGCGTTACGGGATTCAAGGCAAGACGACCGTTCTGACGTGGTTACGCAAGCATGGTCGGCAAAACTGGAATCCAGGCGCATATATTGGCTCGCCGAGGGTGGGGACCATGCCCGAGCAAAACCGCCCATTGACGCCAGAGCAACGCATCAAAGAGCTTGAAGAGCAGCTCGCTCTGTCGAATCAAAAAGCGCAGTTTTTCGAAGCTGTCGTGGATGTATTGCAAACTGATTACGGTCTCTCTGTCGTAAAAAAGCGTCCCGGCAAGTCCTCTCGCAAAAACGAATCCAAAGCCTGAGCATCAGCAGGGCTTGCCAGTTCATGGGGATAAGCCGACAGGCTTACTACAAGCGCAATCGCGCCTACGCTGCTCGTTTGGTTCTGGATCAGAAAGTTGCTGATTTCGTTACGCAAAAACGTCTGCGGCAACCCCGCATGGGGACGCGAAAGCTGCATTATTTGATGCATTGTCAGCCACAGCATGGGCTGCAAGTGGGCCGAGATCGCCTGTTTTCCATTCTGCGCGAGAGACATTTATTGGTGGCTCGCAAGCGGGCGTATTACAAAACGACCGATAGCCATCATCGCTTTCGGCGACATCCTAACCTGCTCAAACCGGGGCCTGATCAGGTTGTTCCAAGTGGCCCGGAACAAGTCTGGGTGGCTGACATTACCTATCTGCCTACCCAAGAAGGTGTGGCCTATCTGAGCCTTGTGACCGACGCGTATTCGCGAAAGATCGTGGGGTATCACGTCCATGAAAGCCTGCACACCGAGTCGGTAGCGCAGGCGCTGCGTCGAGCAGTGAGGCAACGTCAAACCGTGCAGCCACTGATTCATCACTCGGACAGGGGGAGCCAGTACTGCTCGGGGCTGTACCAGGCGTTGCATGCGAAGCACGACATCAGGTGCTCTATGACGGACGGCTATGACTGTTATCAAAACGCGTTGGCAGAGCGGATCAACGGGATATTGAAAACAGAGCTTTTGCTTCAAAGACCACAGGATTTAGCACAGGCGAAGAAGATGGTGAGTGAGTCGGTAGCGATCTACAACCGCGAGCGTCCGCACCTGTCTTTGAAATATCAAACGCCCGATGCGATGCACCGGGCGTTTGGGTGAAACAGGTGTAAACCTATTTCAGGACTAGACACCCCTCAGAATCTGCCCCCCTTTTCCCATGTCCCCTTTTCCCAACGGCATCAACCCCAATCAACTGTTCCACTGGCGCAAGCTTTACCAGGACGGCAGCCTCTCGGCGGTCAGTGCCGGTGAAGCGGTAGTGGCGACTTCATCGCCATCTCCGGTGCCGATACCCACGTCGTTGCCAGCACCATCAGCGCAGGTGACGAAGCTTATCTATACGCCGGCGGAGACCTGAACCTCGCTGCCCAGAACACGTAGTTGATATGTGACAAGAGTCACGCAAGGTTGGTAGCCATCGACTGGTGGCAATTGAATATCACGACTTTATCCGCGAGTATGCGCACCCTGATGCGACGCATGCCGATAATGAATAGTGCATGCGGCCGTCTGTATCACTGGAACGGATGCCATTCCCATGTCTCGTCTTGTTGCGCTCGCAGTTGCTTTTGTCATGCTCGTCGGTTGTGCCTACGGCCGAAAGATCGATTACGCGCACAGCTATCCGGTCCTGCCAACCGTCCCGGCTCAGGCGGTGGAAGTACAGGTGACTGATGTGCGGCCATACGTGCTTTCGGGCAATAAGGAGGGCACCTTCGTTGGCCTCATGCGCGGCAGTTATTACATTCCCTACGATGTGAATACCCGCTCAGGCAAGCCGCTGGCGCATGATCTGCAAGCTGCGCTGGTTGGTGGGTTCGAGCGCAAGGGCGTCCCGGCACAGGTGGCCGAGGCAAGTGAAACGGCGGCATCGAAATCGGGCGCCTTGTTGCTTGCCGTCTCCGTTCATGAATGGAAAAGCGAAGCCGCCATCGGTCAGATTCTGACTTATTCGCTGCGGGCCGAATTGATTGATCAGGCCGGTCAGCGTTTGGCGACGGCACAGGCCAGCGGATCCGACCGTGTTTACGATTACACCCAGGCTGGCCAGGCGGCTTTGGCTTCGCTGCTGGCGCAGCCGACGCTTGCGCAGGCGTTTGGTGGTGAAGTGGTGACCGATACGGCGCAAGGCGAGCCAGCTCAGGACGCCCCTGTGCGCAAGGCGGCGGCCGAGCTGTTCATTCCGCGCTTCGGGCGTGATGGCGTTTATTAACCGTCGTTAGTGCCTTTCTTTATTGGCTGTCTGGTTAGCCAGATCTGAAGAGCGTCGATGCGTATCGCTGTCATAGATGATCGCAGCGCGTTACCAGCCTTCCCCTGTTCGTTCTCAAAGGATTGCTTAATGAAAGCTCGCTTGACCTTGTTGCTCCCCCTCGCTTTGTGCATGTCTGGCTGCTCGACTGGTGCCTGGTTCAAATTGCCGGACGATACTCGTCTAGTCGTCAACGAGCGGCCTACGACTTTCGACGAAGGTTTGGTGCGTAGTCGTCCGTTTTCATGGGGCGCAGCCGGCGGCATTCCTTACCGTCTGGTTGACCAGCAGTCGGCAACGGTCAAGAGTGGCAAATTGCGCAGCCGCTTTCGGGTGGCCTCGATCTTCTGGCCGCCGGTGGGTATCGCTTACTGGCCGATGGGTTATGGACAGCGTTGCTATGACCTCACCGGCAGTGAGCCGCGCACCTGCACTTACGAGGACTTCCGGCAGCTGCGTATGGATGAGCGTATGCGCCGCTGATTTCATCGGCTAAAGAGAGGCCCGGGCAACCGGGCCTCTCTCGGTTCGGGCCGTTTTTCTGCCTGCAATAACGATTGAGCCGGTCCCTAATACAAGTCGAGCGGGTAGCTGATGATCAATCGGTTCTCATCGAAATCCGTCGCGCCGAAGGTGCGGCGCACGCTGGCGTTGCGCCAGCGCAGGTTGAGGCTCTTGAACGGGCCGCTCTGGAAGGTGTAGGCGATGTCGAAATCGCGTTCCCATTCCCGGCCGTCTCGCACACCCGGCGCCTGGATGTGATCGCCGTGTCCATAGCGCACCAGCGCGGTGAGTCCTGGCACGCCGAGGTGGGCGAAATCGTAGTCGTAGCGAAGTTGCCACGAGCGTTCTTCGGCGAAGACGAAGGTGTTGGCGTACATGTCGTTGGCCAGGGTGCTGCCCAGCGAGCGGTCGATCGTGATCCAGCCATCGTCGCCATACATGCGCTGCAAGCCGAGATAGAAGGTGTGGCCACCCCGATTGGCGGAGACCAGCAGTGAAGCCGCCTGGTTGTCCAGGCGACCGGCAAGCGCGCTGCCGTCGTCGCGCCCGTCGAACAGTCCCAAGGTGCCGGCGAACACCCAGTCGCCAATGCGCTCGCTGTGTTTGAGGCTGTAGTACTCCTGCCGATAGACGTCTTCCAGGCGAGCACTCCAGGCGCCGATCTGGGTGTCGTCGCCGAGCGCATATTCGGCGCCTGCGTAGTTGAAGCGGTCCGAGCGGGCATCAATGAAGGTCTGTCCACCCACGGAGACGTAGAGGTCCTCGCTGTCAGCGGCGCTACGCGGGCTGAACGAGCGGATCTGTCCGGCATGCAGGGTCAGCCCCTCCCACTCTCTCGACGTGAGCATGCCGCCCTGAAAGGTCTGCGGCAGCAGACGACCGTCGTTATGGCGCAGGATCGGCAGCACCGGCAGCAGTTCACCTATGTGCAGTTCGGTCTGTGACAGGCGTAGTTTGAGGGTCGCGCCAAGGCGTCCGTAGGTGTCCGGTGCGCGGCCATCGTCATGGTCGTAGGGCAGCAATTCGCTACCGGTGCGGTCGGGGCTGCTATCGAGCTTGACGCCCATCAGGCCAAGCACGTCCAGGCCTACGCCCAGCGCACCCGGCGTATAACCGGTGGACGCCTTGAGAATGAAGCCTTGCGCCCATTCCTGACGCTGGCTCTGCGGCGCACCGGCGTCGCGATAATCTCGATCGAAGTAAAAGTTGCGCAATAGCAGCGAGGCGTTGGCGTCCTCGGCGGGGCCGGAGGCGGCGAAAGCAGGGCCGGCAGTAGCGCACAGCAGGCCCACCCAGGGCATCAGGGAAGATGAGCGAGTCATGATGGATTCCTTTTTATTGGGCTTGTTTTCGGAATGAAGAACGGGCGGTGCTACTGCACCAACAGCAAGACTCCAGAGGCGAATGCGAACAGGAGGACGAAGCGGCGCAGGCGCGCTTCATCGAGGATGTTTTTGGCCCAATGGCTGAGCAGCAGGCCCACGGCCAGCGGCGGGCAGAGCCCCAGCAGCGGTGACAGCTGCTCGGCCTGTAGATGGCCGCCTGCGGCCAGCACCACCAGGGAGATGATTTCGCCGATCAGGAAGCACAGCGCCACGGAGCCGCGCAGCGTAGCCACAGGCGAGTGCTGATAAACCAGCGCCAGCGGTGGGCCGCCGATGCCGGTAGCGGTTTCGGTGATGCCGGTGATGACGCCCGTGGAAACGAAGGCTCGACGACCCGGCACGAACGCCGGGGCCAGCCAGGTCGCCAGGCAGGCGGCGATGGTGGATATACCGATCAGCAGGTTGAGCTGCGACAGCGGTAGCCAGAACAGCACCCAGACGCCGCCGAAGGTGCCCAGAATCCGCCCAAGGGTGATCCATGATGTCCCGTGCAGGTCGATGGCATCCCGTTCGCGCCAGGCGATGATGGCGTTCAGCGGCAGCATCAGCACCAGCAGGCAGATGGGCAGCAGCTTCGGCTCCAGCAGCCCCATGACCGGCGCCACGATCAGAGCGAAGCCCATGCCCGTGGTCCCTTGGATGAGGGCGCCCGCCGCGACGGCCAGGGCGATGAAGTAAAAGGATTCGATAGCCATGGTGATCCAGTATTCGAGAGAAAAGTCAGCAAACCCGGGGAGCCGGATTTACCTTGTGGATGGGCGCCTGGGCGACAACATCTCGGGCCAGGGCATCTACTTCGCGCATCAGCGCGCGGGCATCCCAATCGGTGGGCCAGCCTTGCCATAGGCGCAAGCGGCCTTGCACCACCACGGCCTGGATCTGGTCGCGATTGACCAAACGTACCAGCTCCCACGACAGATCCCAGGACGGCACCAGTTCGGGCACGTCCAGGTCCACTAGCAGGAAGTCGGCCGCAAGCCCCGGGGCGATGCGCCCGGTTACCTCGCCCAGTCCCGTGACTTGGGCGCCCTTTTGCGTCGCCATATCGAGCCAGAGCGCTCCCGCCCCGCAGACCGAATCTCCGACGGCGATGCCGTGGGCGAAACGCTGGGCGGCTTCGGCATAGTCGAGCAGGCGGAAGCCGTCGCCACGGGTGCCGTCGGTGCCCAGGCCGAGCGGGATGCCCATTTCGTGCATCAGCAGGGCCTGAGCCACGGCGTTGCCTTTCCAGGCGCTGGCGACCGGGTTGTAGCTGACGGCCGAACCGCTGTCGCGCAGCAGCATCAGTTCGTGTGGGGTCAGCAGTGTCGCGTGGGCCAGTAGCGCGGCCGGACCCAGCGCGCCGGCCCGGTGCAGGTGCTCGAGCGGGCGCAGGCCCCGGCTTTCCAGAGAGCGTTCCACGGCCACCAGATGCTCGTTGACGTGGGTCTGGAACACGCTGTCGGCCTCGGCGCACAGGCCGTACACGGCGGCCAGGGTCGCATCGGTGGCGATCTCGGGAATCGGGATGGCGAGCGACGGAGTGATCAGCGGATCGCTTTCCCATTGCGCCAGATGCTGGTCGGCCTGGGCGAGGATGGGTGTGGAATCCAGTATCTGCTCGCCACGTCTGTCATTGCAGACGCGGGCCAATACGCAGCGGATTCCCGCTTCGCCGGTGGCCTGCGCGATGGCGTCCAACCCTTCCTGCGCCCGGGTACCGGCATCACAAACGGTGGTGAAGCCGCCACGCAGCGCCTCCAGCGCGGCAAGCTTGGCGGTGAGGTAGAGCAGGTCGGCATTCAGGCTGCCTTCCAGCGGGACCCAGATGCGCCGGAAGATTTCGGACGGCTCGCCGAACACCAGGCCCTTGCCGAAGCTTTGGCTGAGGTGATGATGCGTATCGACGAAGCCCGGCATCAGCAACTGCCCGTCGAGATGCAGCACCTGGTAGTCGGGATGACGGCTCTGCAGCAAAGGCAGCGGACCCACCTCGGCAAAGCGGCCATCGGCGACCAACACCGCCTGGCCACGGCGGGGGCCTTCCGGAAGCAACAGCCATTGCGGGGCCAGTAATTGACGGGGGGCCAACAGCTGATCGGGGTCGATAGTGGTGCGATTGTTCGCGTTGAGATGCATGACAGGTCCTTAAATAGCTTTTCGGTTGGCTGCGCGGGAACGGCTCAAGGGTTGACCTGAGAGGGTTCGGGATGGGTCAGGGCGGAGCGGCGACCGAGACAGTGGAACAGGAAGTTCATGACCGCTGCGGTGAGTGCACCCATTGCCACGCCGTTGCCCAGAAGGCTGGCGAGTCCGCTGGGAAACTGGCTGTACACACCGGGAACCAGAATCGGCAGCAGCCCCACCGCCAGAGCAACCGACACGACATACATGTTGCCGTGGTCGCGCAGATCGACCTTGCGCAGCATGTCGATGCCCATGGTGCCGACGATGGCGAACACTACCAGGCTGGTCCCGCCCACCACGGCCTCCGGCACGCCGCCGATCAGGCGCGACAGCGGAGACAGCAGGGCGAAGCCCAGCAGCAAGCCGGACACCGCCGTGACATAGCGCGAGCGGATACCGGTGGCGCGGATCACGCCGATGTTTTCGCCACTGGTGATGATCAGGGAAGTGCCCATGAAGCCGCCCAGCAGGGAGGCCAGGGCGTCGCCGCGAATGGTGCGAACCACGTCGCGATCCTTGTCCAGCGGTTTTTCCACGGCTTCGCTAATGGCCACCGTCTGGCCGGTCGCCTCGACCATGGAAACCAGGCAGAAGAGCATCAAGGGCAGCGATGCCAGTACGTCGAAAGTGGGCACGCCAAAGGGCATGACCGCCGGCAGGCTGAACAGCGGAAACAGTGTCAGTCCCGAGGCACCGAAAGCCCCCAGCATCACCGCCAACAGGCTACCGCCGATCAGGCCGAGCAGGATGGAAAGCTGGCCCAGCGTGCCTTTCAGCAGCCGCGAGCACAGCACGGTGAAACCGATGGTGGCGAAGGCGAGCAGCAGATGCTGCGGATCGGCGAATCCGTCACTGCCTGGCTGGCCGACGATCAGGCTGCCCGACAGCTTGATCAGGTTCACCGCCACCAGTAGCAGCATCGTGCCCACCACGACCGAGGGGAAGAACCGCAGCAAGCGCCGGAACACCGGCAATACCACGAAATAGAACACGCCGGTGAGGATGACGGCGCCCGAGGCCGTGGCGGCGTCGTACTGCTGGGCGATGAGGATGAACAGCATGATGGGTGCGCCGCCGGGCAGCATGATGAAGGGCAGCCGCGAGCCACAGCCGCGCAATCCCAGCGACTGCACCAGGGTGCCCAGTCCGCATACCAGAAACGTCGCACTCAGCAATTGCAGGGTCAGGTCGCTGGAAAATCCCAGAGCGGTAGCCATCAGAAAAACGGCGGCGATGGGTGAAGCCGCCATCACCAGCACATGTTGAGCGCCGAATAGCAGCAATTGCCGCCAGGGCAGGCGCTCGTCCACGGGTGTTACGGTTTTGTTGTCGTTGTCCGTCATGACCCACCTCTTTGGTTGCCGGCTTGGCCGGCTGTTTTGATTGTTTTCGGGTGTTGGCTTACGCAAGCCTTTTGCGATCAAAATTTCTTTAACAAGCGCGAGTAAATCGATTTGGTCGCTTTCCCAAATCGATTTGGGTGAAACTTAGTCTTGTATCTGAGTGCTGTCAACCAAGGCGTGTCGACCGCCGGTCGCTGGGGCTGTTACCATCGATTCTTCCTTACCGGCCGTGCCGAGAACCGTTCATGTCCCTTCCTTCCTCGCCCTCGCGACGCCTCACCATCGCTGACGTAGCCCAGGCGGCAGGGGTGTCGCGAACCACCGTCTCGCATGCCTTGAACGACAGAGGCCAGGTGGACCCGGAAACCCGGGCGCGCATCAAGGAGATCGCCGCGCGCCTGGGCTACAGCCCGAACCTGCGCGCCCAGCGGCTGCGTACCGGGCGTGCCAATTCCATCGCGCTGCTTTCTTCCATGCCGTTTGCGGTTGCCGGCGGGCCGTCGCGGCTGGGCTTTCTCATGGAAATCGCCGCGACGGCGACCGAGGCGGCGTTGCGCCAAGGACTGGCCCTGGTGCTGGTGCCTCCGCTCGATGGAGCGCAGAGTCTTCTGGATTCGCTGGATATCGATGGCGCCGTGATCATCGAGCCGGTGGCAGACGATCCGCAGGTAGAGCGGCTGCGCAAGCGCGGCGTGGCGCTGGTGTCCATCGGCCGCCAGCCCGAGATGAATCCTCCCTTGGCCTATGTCGATCTTCACGGCAAGGAGGCCGGGCAGCTCCTGCTGGAGCACCTGCATGAGCAGGGCGCGCGGCGTATCGGGCTGCTTATCGGTTCGCAGTCCAGGCATTCCTACCTGGACATGGAGGCTGCCTATCGGGATTTTTGCGCCGCCAGCGACCAGCAACCCATCATCGAGCGGGCGGACGAAGCGGGTGGCGAAGCGGCGGGCATGACCGCCTGCCTGCGCATGCTGGACGCGCACCCGCAGCTGGATGGCCTTTGTGTGCCGGTCGACGCGTTCGCGGTCGGAGCGGTTCAGGCGCTACAGCAACGCAAGCGACGAATACCCGAGGATGTGAAGGTCGTGACGCGCTACGACGGCCTTCGCGCGCGCCAGTGCGAGCCACCGCTGACCGCCCTGAACCTGCATCTCGAACAGATCGCCGCGCAGGCTATCGATCTGCTGTTCGAGCAGATAAACGGCGACAGCGGGCGTTTGCGTGTCGCCGCGCCCCTGGCGACCCTGGTGCCCCGGGCATCCACCCGATCGGATTGACGCCCAGCACGGCAGACCGTTGATGGAGCCGAACTCCAAGTTGGCTTCCTGCCTTCGAGTGGCTCGAATCGACGCTAGAAGTGTGCCTTGACCAGAAGACTGGTGGTGCTGTTGTCTGTATTGAAAGCGCTACTGTCTTCAATCCCGTACTTGTTGGACCAGTACAGGTATTCAACACCTATATAGAACTTGCCAGGCGCCCAGCCCATTGCCTTACCCAGGTCATATTTAAGCTGTGGATTGATTTGAAGATTACTGGCCACATAATTAGACGTCCCCTTCGTGCCCACATCGTTAACGGCCCAGTCGATATACCCGTCGAATAACAAATCGGACTTTCCGACCGGGAAAGTTATCGCCCAAATCGGCGTTACCTGCCACTGGCCAGACGCTTTGCCCCGCGCGCCGTCGGGTTTGCGGTAGTAGATATTCAGGGCGAGGCGATCGAAACCGGGAACAGCCAGATCGAAGCCTGGGCCAAGCAGATAAGTGTGGTTGGGAACTCCGGCGTCGTTACTTTCGCCACGCTCGTATTGAGCGGCGATCAGTACATCTTTCAGCGGGCCAGCCGACAGTTCTCGCCCGGAGAGTTTTCCCAGTGATAGGCGTGGCTGGACTTCACCGTAATAGGTATGCCCAGCGCCGCCGCTCAGGCCGTTGTACCACTTGTTATCGACGAACAAAAACAGATCACCCCAATTCCAGCCGCTGGCATGTTCCAGAGTGATCGTCTGCTGGATTTCTCCGGCATCCACCGCAAAGTTCTTTCCGTAAAGGTAGGAGAGGCTGTTGTTTTGCCACAACAGTGGGCTGTCAGCCAGCGTCTGGCCAGCAAGCGTCATCCCGGCCATCAATGTAGCCGTGGTAAGCATGGTTTTCATGTTGATGCTCCTGCCGTATCGGGCACGCTCGTTGTCCGCGAACGAGATTTACGGCGATGCTTCATCAGGAATGGCCGGCTCGCCTGTCCCAAAGGAATCTGGCGAACCGGGGATCGCGATTTCGCTTAAGCGGTGTTTTCGCTCAGGCGTCATCCAATGCTGAAAGCAGTAGCTCGACGCCTTCGCACGCTTGTGCGCGCAACTGCTCCAGGTCCAGGCCGGGAATCACGCCGTCGTCCACGACCAGTCGGCCGCCGACGATGCTGTAGCGCACTGCGATTGGCTCCCCGGCGACCACTGGCGCCAACGCCGGATCGTGAAAACCAAAAAAACGTGGATGATCGAGGCTATACAGCACGATATCCGCAGCTTGGCCCACTTCCAGCGTTCCGACCGCGCCAAGCCCCAGCACCTTGGCGCCTCCAGCGGTGCCCCAATGAATGACGTCTTCTGCGACGGTGGCCGAAGCACCTTGGGCGGCTCGGTGAATCAACCAGACGGTATGTGCCTCACCGGTCATGCTGCCCGATTCGTTCGAAGCCACGCCGTCGACCCCCAGCGATATGGGCACGCCGGCAGCGGCCAACTGGGGCACGTTCGCAATGCCGCTTCCCAGTCGACTGTTGCTTACCGGGCAGTGGGAAATGCCCGTGCCGGTTTGAGCCAGCATGCGAATCTCCGATGGCTCCATATGCACCGCGTGCGCGAACCAGACGTCCGGTCCGAGCCACTCGTGCTCGGCGACGAATTCCACCGGCAGGCAGTTGTATTTCTCACGGCAGAAGTTCACGTAGTTCTGCGTCTCCGACAGGTGAGTGTGCATGTGCAAACCCAATCCGCGAGCAGTCTGTGCCAGCTCACGCAATAAACCAGGCGGCAGGGAAAAGGTGGGCGTGGTGGGCGCGACGACTACGCGGCGCATTGCATCCGGCGCACTCTGGTGATAGCGCGCCTTGAGCCGTTCGATATCGGCAACCATGACGTCCAGCGTTTCAGGTTTGAGTGCGGTTTTTGAAAAGCCGGGATGCGCGTGGGCCGATTCCAGCGCGCCCCCCCGGCACAGCGCAAAGCGCATGCCGAATTCATCAGCGATTTCGAATAGCGCATCGCCGGTTTCCGTGGTGCCGCCCGAGTGGTACAGGAAGTGATGATCGGCACAGGTTGTGGCGCCAGAGAGCAGCAGCTCGGCCATGCCGAGCCTGGCTGCGATTCGCACCAGCTCGGGGGTGAAGCGTGCCAGCCGCGGGTAAGGAACGCTGGCGAGCCAGCCTTCGAGGTTATGGTTGATGCCATCCGGCACTGCTTTGAGCAGGTTCTGGAACAGGTGGTGATGGGTGTTTATCCAACCTGGATACACCACGCAGTTACTGGCATCGATGATACGCTCGTCCGGTTGCGGGGGCAGGTTGACTCCCATCTCGGCGATGCGCCCGTTCGCAATACGGATATCCACCTTGCCGGCGCGCGCGCGTTCGCCCTGACGGCCCGTCATCACCGCGACGGGATTTTTCACTAGAAGGTTTTGCTGGCTCATAGCTTTATTCCGGTTTTGATCGACGGGAAATCAGATGATCTTATGCGCGGCTTCCACCGCTGGCGGGGCGGGGCTTTTAACGCCGTTGAGCACGCCGTTGAGCACCACCGACAAGATGCAGGCGATGACCACGCTGCTGTGCAGGAACGGCTGGCTCCAGGCAGGCAATTGATGAAACAGGGTGGGAGCCAGCACCGGCACCAGTGCCACCGATAGGGTGAAGGCGACAATCAGCATGTTGTAACGGTTGTGCTTGTAGTCCACCTTGGCCAGCGTCTGGATCCCGGCGGCCGCTACAACCCCAAACATAGCGATGGCGGCTCCGCCCAGGGCGGCAGGGGGCGTTGCGGCGATGAACGCGCCGGCCTTCGGCGTTAGGGCTATGAGACACATCATCACGCCACTGACAGCCACCACCCAGCGGCTACGTACTCCAGAAAGGATTACGAGGCCTACGTTTTCCATGTGCGCAATGAACGGAAAGGCGGCAAACATGCCGGCTATGGTGCTTGCCAAGCCGTTGGCACGCAGACCGTTGACTACCTCCTTCTCTTCGACCGGCTTATTGACGATCTCGCCTACGGCAACGAACAAACCCATGGACTCGACCATCTGTACGGTCATCACCACCAGCATGGTGGCAATCGGCAGGATGGCGAACGTGGGTACGCCGAAGTAGAAGGGGTAAGGCGCGGTGATCCAGGGTGCGGCGTCCACGCTGCTTAGATCACCCATACCCAGCGCATAAGCCAGCGCAGCGCCCACGATCATGCCGAACAGTACCGCCAGATTGCGCATCATCGCGCTACCGTAGCGGTTGATTACCAAGATGGTCAGCAACACGACCAGCGCTACCAGAAGGAAGGCGGGGGCGCCAAAGTCAGTTGCGTTTTTGCCGCCACCCACCCAGGAATAAGCAACCGGAAGCAGCTGTAAGCCAATGACGGTGACGATACAGCCGATTACCACCGGTGGGAAAAACCGCCGCAATCGGCCTACGTATGGCGCCGCTAGCATGGTGATGCAGCCTGCACCGATTACTGCGCCACAGATACCGGCGATGCCGACTTCCGGGTTGCTGCCAATGGCAATTATCGGGCCGACACTGCTGAACGCCACGCCTTGTAGCACCGGCAGGCGCACGCCGAATTTCCAGAAGCCGACGGTCTGCAGAAGGGTGGCGATCCCGGTACAGAACAGCGTTGTGCTGATCAACACGATCGTGTCGGCCTGCGACATTTGTAAAGCGGAGGCGATGATCAGAGGCACGGCGACAGAGCCAAGGTAGCTCACCGCCATGTGCTGGAAGCCCAGGGTAAGCATTTGTCTGATCGGCAGAATCTGGTCTACCGGATGCACGGCTGAAGTCATGGTTTTTACCCTCGTATCTTTTTTATTGGAGAGGCATACCTTTTCAGTTTGCTAAGAGCCGGCTACCTGGGCGATGCGCGCGTTTTGTTGCTAGGCGCCCGATCTAGCGGCTCTTAGCCAACTTCAACCGGCTAGGCAGGCTTGGAAACCTTCGTTCAAAGCGGCTCGGTCAAGATCACGTCCGATAAAAACGATCTTGCTCGAGCGAGGTTCGCTTCCCCACGGCTGTGCGGCGCGAAATTCGACGAGGCTGTGTACACCTTGCAGGACGTAACGCTGATCCTGATCCTTCACCGCGAGTACCCCTTTCATGCGGAACAGCGTTTCGGCCTGCTTGGTGCGCAGTTCACTGATCCAGTCATGGAACGCGATCAGGTTGATATCGGCGTCTACGGCAAAGCCAACCGAGGTCACGCTGGGATCGTGTTCGTGGGTGTATTCATCATCATCGTGGTCATGATGATGCTCATGCGCCCCGTTTTCGGCGGGATGCTTGTCTGCGCCAATTTCCATCAGCTTCTGGGTGGATTCGAACGCGCCGATGCCGAGGATCTTCGACAGATCGATCTGTGCGTAGCTTGACGTCACCAGGTTCGCAGTGGCGTTCAGACCGCGAATCCGAGAGGTCAGGGCGACGAGCGAAGGATCGTCGACAAGGTCGACTTTATTGATCACGATGCGGTCCGCACAGACGATCTGGTCTACGGCCTGGTTATCCATGCCGTCCAGGTGCAAATCCTCCAGGTGCTGGCCAATGTGCTTGGCGTCGACCATGGTGACGATGGCATCGAGCTCCACTTCATTGGCGATCGGATCGTTGATAAAGAAGCTTTGTGCAACCGGATAAGGGTCGGCCATGCCGCTGGTTTCGATAAGGATGTGATCCAGCCGCTCTGGCCGCGCCACCAGCTCGCGCACGATGCGCACCAAGTCTTCGCGGACCTCGGCCGTGCAGCACACACAACCATTGACCATCTCGTAGATTTCCTCGGTTTCGGAGGAAAGCACCAGGTCGCCGTCGATTCCGACTTCACCGAACTCGTTTTCGATCACAGCGATTTTGCGGCCGTGGTTTTCTCGCAAGATGTAGTTGAGCAGCGTGGTTTTGCCGGCGCCCAGAAAGCCGGTGAGTATGGTGACCGGGATCTTGTCGTTGCGGCTGGGTGCGTTGAATGGCGTGTTCATACGATCTCCTTAGCGGTAGAAAGATGGTCGGCGGTCGCTGATGTTGTCGGGGCGTGCTCGCCCCAACGCAACGCGGTGCCGGCATCGAGGCCGAACAGGTCGAGTACGCGACCTAGGGTGTGGTCGATCATTTGGGCGAGATTTTCTGGTCGAGCGTAGAGCGCCGGTACGGGCGGGGCGATGATGCCGCCCATCTCCGTGACGGCAGTCATATTGCGCAGGTGTGCCAGGGTCAGCGGCGTTTCGCGGGCCATCAGCACCAAGGTACGTCGCTCCTTGAGCGTGACGTCGGCCGCGCGGGAAATCAGGCTCGACGACGTGCCGGTGGCGATTTCCGCCAGCGTTCTCATCGAGCAGGGCGCAACGATCATGCCCAGCGAGCGGAATGAACCGCTGGAGATGCCGGCGGCAAGGTCATCGGTGCGATGGTAGTGACTGGCACGGGCAATGACGTCCGCCAGCTTGTAGTCGGTTTCGTGCGCCATCGTCAGCAGGGCCGCGCGACTGACCACCAGGTGGGTTTCGACGTTCAGCTCAGCCAGCAATTCCAGCAGTCGCATGCCATAGACGAAGCCTGATGCTCCGCTGATGCCGACCACCAGTCGTTGACGCGATTTCATGCCAGGCTCCTTGGCGGATAGCCTTCGAGCAGCTTTTGAGCACGTTCGATTACCCGCTCATCGAGGCGCGCACGAGTTCCGTCAAAGTGGGAACCGCGCGTAGCATCCAGGCCCATGCGCGAAGTTGTGCCGTCGGCCGACGACGACGGATCGAGCGGGCTTCCCGGCAAGCCATCCACGATGAACAGATCCTGATGCGGCTGAAAATGCGTAGCCATGGCCCAGAGCACCTGGCTGTCGTCCGTGATGTCGATATCGCTGTCCACCGCGACCACTGTTTTCAGATACGGATCCCAGCCCAGCAACGCCAGCATGATCTGTCGCGCCTCGCCGTCTCGGCTTTGCTCGAGTGCAACGTAGCAGTGAAAGTGCGTGCCGGAGTTGGGGTAGTGCACCGCGGTGACGGCCGGGAAGCGCGCCTTGAGTTGCGCGCTCATCTCTGCTTCACGCGGCAGGCGCGCAAGCGTCAGGTGTTCCGCGTAGCGCCCGCCCATTACGTCTATCAGCCAGGCGTCGCGGCGGCGCATGAGGGTGTCGATACGCAGCACGTTGTTGGTGGAGCGGTCCGATGAATATCCGCTGAACTCACCGAAGGGGCCTTCTTCGGCATAGGCGGTCGGATCGATGGCCCCTTCCAGCACGAACTCCGCGTAGGCTGGCACACCGATGCCGTAGCGTGGGGTCTTGACCAGTTCCAGCGGAGCACCGAACAGCCCGCCGGCAATGGCACGCTCGTCGCTGCCGAAGGGTACGCGTGCCGCTGCGGCCAACATGAAGAGAGGGTGCGCGCCCACCACCATCGCAACGTGCAATTCATCACCGCGCTCGCGGGCAGTCTGCAGCATGCGCCAGAGGTGCCCACGGGAATGCAGGCTGGTGGCAAGCGCCTGACGAGCATGACGCATCGAGCGGTGATAACTCATGTTGGACACGCCGGTGACCGGGTCCTCGGCGATGATGATGGCGTTGGTTACATACGGTCCGCGGTCAGTGTCGAAATGCTTGAGCATGGGTAGTAGCGCTGCATCCACTGCTTCGCCTTCGAAGACCTCGTCCTGTATCGGTCCTTGATCGACGTAGCGTGGAGCGATGGGGCTGTTGGCGCGGGCTTGAAAAGTGGCGTGCAGCTGCGCGGGCTCTACACCGAATAGCCTGGCGATGCGCGTTCGCGAGGCGAATACGTTGGTGACGACCGGCACCCCCAGCGCGCCAACCTGCTGACAGACGAGCATGGGGTGGCGGCCCTGTATGGCCAGCGTGTCGACCAAGGCGGTGAGGTCCTGATCGGCTGACAACGCTTCGTTGATGGTGAGGACGTCGTCCGGGTACAGACGGTTATAAGCAGTGGCGAAATCATGGAAATCCTGGGTTTCGCCGAAAGGGGTGATCGCCATCTAACACCTCAGAAAAAGCAGGCGCGCAGGCGCTTGGCGATAAAGGGCTTGTCGATGCAAGGCCACTAGCCTTACCCATGACAGGCTGTCGCCAGTCTGTCGCTCGAGGCCCTGTCCCTCCCTTAGCGGGAGGGGAATTATCCCAAGTCACGCAGTGCGCCTGAAAAGGACACCATCAGCTCAAGTAGGTGGTGGTCAGGCGGATGTCCGCTTCAACCAGGTCCTTGGGTGGCTTGGTGGGTTCGATGCCAACCAGCCGGGCGATGTTGTTGCCCAGGTAATCCTCCAGATGGTCTTCATCGATACCCAGCCCATGCGGCGCTGGAGAGCAGAGCACCTCCAGTTCGCGCAGCCACATGCCCGGCTCGTTGGGCGGGGAGTCGGTACCGAACACGATCTTGTCGCGCGGTAGCTCCTTGGCGAACTCGACGATGCGTGACTGGAAACACCAACCCGACTCGCAATAAACGTTGGGTGTATCCATCGCCATCCAGAACGCCTCGAACGAATAGTTGCCCCCGGTCTGGATGCCGAAGTGACCGATGATGAAATTCACCATCGGGAACTCGCGGATGATCGGGTAGAACATGGTCGGGATGGTGTACGGGCCGTCGCCGGTGTGGATCAGCACCACGATGTTGTACTTGGCGCAGACCTTCATCGCCGGGCGCAACCAGTCGAGTGCGCGGTCGGGCCGGTAGCCGTGCATGTTGGCGTGCAGCTTCAGCATCTTGAAGCCGTACTCTTTCACATGGAACTCCAACTCGGCAGCGCCGTTCTCCGGGCCCCAGCGTGGGTTAAAGGTGAAGTTACCGATGAAGCGATCCGGGTAGTTCACGCACAGCTCGGCGATATAGGACATGTAGTCGCGAATACCTTCGCGGCCGCGGCGGTTGCCGTCACGGTAGCCCGTGTTGCCCGGCGGCGGCTGGATGAAGCCCATGTCAATGCGGCGTGGCTTGCCGTTGATCATGTAGGGGCCATCCATCAGCTTGAGCATGCGCTCGCCAGTGAAGGGCGTGCCGGTGTGGCGCCAGGCCTCGTCGATCAGGTTCGTGGGGTGCAGATGCGTATCGATGATCATTGTTTTCTCTCCTGGCGGGTCACGCGCTGACCGGACGCTTGAGCAGCGCTTCGGCTTCGGCCACGGTCTTCGGCGGGTTGCTCGGCGTCAGTCCGATCATCCGAGCGGTGTTGTTGCCGAGGTAGTCTTCCAGGGTGTCTTCGTCGAGGTTCAGGCCCTGCGGCGGTTCGTGGCACAGCACCTCGAGCAGGCGCAGCCACATGCCCGGCTCGTTCGGCGGTGTGTCGGTGCCGAAGAGGATCTTGTGCGTGGGCAGCACCTTGGCGAACTCGACGATGCGCGACTGCAGGCACCACCCCGATTCGCAGTAGACGTTGGGCAGCTCCATCGCCCATTGCATGGGCTCGAATACGTAGACGCCGCCGGTCTGTACGCCGAAGTGCGCCATGATGAAGTTCACATTGGGGAACTCCTTGATCATGGGCACCCATTCGGAAGGGATGCTGTAGGGACCATCGCCGGTGTGCAGCTTGACCGGGATGCCCAGCTCGGCGCATTTCTCGAAGGCCGGGCGTACCCAGTCGAGGGCGCGATCCGGACGGTAGGCATGCATGTTGGCCTGCATCTGGACCATCTTGAAGCCATGCTCTTTCACGTAGCGCTCGATTGCTTCAACGCCGTTCTGGACGCCGCAACGCGGGTTGTAGACGAAGCAGCCGATGAAACGGTCTGGGTAGGTTTGCACCATCTTCAAGGTGTACGCCATGTAGGCGTCGATGGACTCGCGGCCCGATAAATCACCATCGGTCCAGGTATAGATGGTGTTGCCTTGCGGCGGCTGGATGAATGCCTTGTCGATACGGCGAGGCTTGCCGTTGATCATGTAAGGGCCATCCATCATTTCCAGCAGACGTTCACCCGTGAACGGGTCGCCGTCGTGCCTCCAGGCGAGGTCCACCAGGTCGGTGGGGTAGCAACTGATATCGATGATCACTGTCGATCTCCTGATATGTCTGGGAAGGCTTCTTCCGTTCGCAGCAGTTGCATTTCGAGCAGTCGGCCTTTCTACGCGCATTGCTGCGCATTCCCTCGCCTGTTGCATCAAGCAATGTTGCTGCTGGGACCGAGTATCAGGAGGTTGAGCGAGCGCCGTACAATACTGTTTGCTGCCCAGCGTGATACTTATTCGATATTGGCTGCGCTTAGCGCTGGCCTATAAAAAAGAGCGGGTACGTGCGATTACTGCAATGCCCGTTGTAATCGAGTGACCTATTTGCCACATCAGCATCCGCCGAGTATTTCGACTCACTAATCCGACCGTGTCGCCGATCCTGGCGCCCGATCGAACTAACAGGGCTGAGTAAATGGATTTGCGACTGCTTCGTTATTTTTCGGTTTTGGCTGACGAGCTTCACTTCGGCCGCGCTGCCACTCGATTGAATATTTCGCAGCCTCCCCTCAGCCAGCAGATCCGCCTGCTAGAGGAAGAACTCGGTACTCCGCTATTCGAGCGCACCCATCATCGCGTCGAACTGACGGCGGCCGGTCGCGTATTCAAGGAGCAAGTGCCTCTGGTGTTCGATCAGCTGAACAGGGCGCTCGACGTGACCCGGCAAACCGGTCGCGGACAATTGGGTGAACTGGAAATAGGCATGATCAGCTCGGTTATGGTCGGGGTGCTGCCACAGGTGCTTCACCTGTTTCGCGAGCGCTATCCCGGCGTCGACTGGCGGTTGCACGAGATGACGCCTGCTTCACAGTTGATTGCGCTCAAAGAGAAGCGCCTGGATGCCTGCGTATTCCGGGTTGGTCATGATGATCCGCATCTGCGTAATGAGCTGCTTATGTACGAGCCGATCCGCGCGGTGCTGCCGATATCTCATCCGCTGGCACGGCAGGACACGGTGGCGCCTTCCGATCTCGCCAACGAGTCATTTGTGGCGCTGAAACTCAAGCAGTCACGCTTCGCCGATTTCCTTCAGCAGTGCTGCATAGATAAAGGTTTTACGCCACAGATCCGACAGCAGGTTATCGAAGTGCAGACTCTGCTTAGCCTGGTTCGGGCTGAATTCGGCGTCGCATTGTTACCGGCGTCCTTGGAAGAACTGGCGCCAGAAGGTGTGGTCTTCCGCCGTCTGGCTCCAGCATTTCCCGAAGTGCCGCTGTATGCGATCTACCGCGCCGATGATGAGTCGCCCGTACTTAAGCTTTTTCTGGACACGCTCCGCGAGCTCGTTTCGGCCGATCGCCGGACTTGAGCCCTACGTGCACGTTGGATGAGTCTGCTTCCGCGCTTCTCATGCCAGCAGCGCCAGCAGCGCCAACAGCGCAAAGCAGCGCCAGAACCGTCAGAGCGAAACCGACCCAGGGCGTCCAGCCCACGCCTGCAAGCGCTACGACCAGCCCGCCTACCGCCGCGCCCAGCCCCACGCCCAAGTGCATCGCCGAGGTGTTGAGCGCGACTCCGGCGCTGCCGCTGGTGGGGTCGCTGTGTAGTAGAAAGTTCTGTACGGCCGGAGAAATCATCCAGCTGATGGTGCTCCAGAGCATCAGGCAGGGGATGAAGAAGATGCTGTGCAAGCTCAGCGGAATGGCCGCCAGCGCCAGGCTGAAGGCCGCCGGAATAAGCACGAGCGTCAGGCGCGGACCTAGGCGATCGGACAGCCAGCCGCCCAGATAGCCGCCACTCAGTGCGGCCAGGCCGATCAGCAACAGCAGCCCGCTCACCGCGGCGGCGTCGGTGATCCCAAGGGTGGTCGCCAGATACGGCGTGAAATAGGTGAAGAAGGTGAAGTGCCCGCCAAGCAACAGTATCGAGACGGCCTGCGCCAGCCAGAGCGGCCGGTGGCTTAGCTGTCGCAAGTAGCCGGCGCGGCCGGGCAGGGCGCTTGAGCGGTTGTTAGGCAAGTACCGCCATAGCAACAGGCTCAGGGGCAACGAGTAGATCGCGATGGCAAAGAAGATCCAACGCCAGCCGAACCAGCTACTGATCTGTACGCCCATCGGCACGCCGAAAACCAGCGAGGCGCTGATGCCCATGAAGATGATGCCGATGGCACGGCCCTGTTGCCCCGGTGCCGCCAGTTCCGCGGCCAGTAGCGTCGAGACGAAAATCAGCAGCCCGCAGCAGGCGGCCATGCCGATGCGCGCCAGGAGCAAAGCGGTGTAGTTCGGGCTGATCGCTGCCATCGTGTTGAACAACGCAAAACAGAGCAATCCCACCACCAGCAGGCGGCGTCGCTCCCAGTGCCTGGTCATCCAGCTGAGCAGCGGAACCGCCACGGCGAAGGCAATGGAGAAGAGGGTCGTTAGCTGGCCGGCCATGCTGACTGAAACCCGGAGGTCGCTGGCCAATGGCGGCAGGATGCCGATAAGCACGCTTTCCGCCACCCCGGCGGCGAAGGTGGTGAGCGCTAGCAGAAACAGACGAAGATCCATGGCGGCTCCGATTCCCGTTGAGGGGTTTCGGGCGCTGTGTGCCTTCGGTTATCCCAGATTGATAGGCGGGAGGTTCATGATGTGGCGCGGTGACGCGAGGCATCAAGCCATCCAGCGGGGCAACGATAGTGATGGGCTAACTATCCGTCAACACAGGGCCGCTACAGGCAGCGCTACGGTCGGTGGGTAGGCGTTTTATCTGTAGAGCGGTCACCGTTGTCTCTAGCGCAGTGTTGAGCAGGCCAACACTGCGTCACCTGCCTGGGTGCAGAACTACTCGCGAATCCAGGTCTGAGTACGGCCGAGGGCTTCGATGCCGATATAGCCGCGCATTTCCAACTTGTCCCCTTCTTCGAGCAGCGTCACCTTGGCGCGATAGGTTTTGCCCTTCGTCGGGTCGAGGATGTTGCCGTCGCTCCAGACGCGTTCGCCGTCGGGCTTGAGACCCCAGAGGATGGTCATGCCGGTGATCGGTTGGTTTTTGCGCTCGCCCTCGCAGGCGCTGCACAGCGGGTTGGGGCCGTGATCCGACTGCAGGATTTTCGCTACCGTGCCGCTCAGGGTGCCGTCAGCGGCTTGCTGGATTTCGACGATGGACTTGGGCTTGCCGGTTTCGTCGTCGATGGTCTGCCAGCGGCCGGCCGGTGAGTCGGCGGCGAAGGCCAGCGACGTGGCGGTCAGGGGCAATGCCAGCAATAGGGCGGTGAACAGTGGGCGCATGGTTTCTCCTGCGGCGTGATGGACCGCCGCGACTCTATCATGGCCTCGGCGCGAAACGACTTCCCAGCCCTAGGGTCTGTTCCCGTTTCGTCGCGAGCCGCGCAACCCGGGCCGGGCCGGCCTGCTTCTGCGCGATGCGGCGTTTCTCGTCGCTCATTTGGAACGACCAAACTTCGCTCTTCGTGCGATCTCCATGGATGGAGTGAATGCCGCAAGCCCGCCGGGAACGGGCGCGGCCTGCCTCGCGCAAAAACAGGCTCCGGCGCGGCCGCGAGCGAAACGGGAAACAGACCCTAGACTGCCGTTTGTCGGCGTACTGCAACGGATGTGCGCGTACATTCAAGTCCGTTCGCGCGGTGCCGAAGAAAAGAGAGCTTGAATGCTCTTTGGATGATGTCGTTATGATGGCCGGTCTGCGTGATACATGCCTGACGTTCCTTGTCTCGGAGGTCTCGATGAATGGACCATCGTTTCGCCATCTGTGCGGAACCCTACTGGTTGCCGTGCTGCTCGGCAGCCAGACGGCTTACGCCAGCGCTATTACCGTTGTTACCGAAGAGCTCCCGCCCTACAACATGACGGTCGACGGCAAGCTGACCGGCATGGGCACCGAAGTGGTGCAGGCTGTGCTGGACGAGCTCGGCGAACCCGCGCGCATTCAATCGATGCCCTGGGCTCGGGCCTACGACATCGCACTCAATACCGAAAACGTGCTCATCTACTCGATCGCCCGAACCCCGCAACGCGAAGCCCGCTTCAAGTGGATCGGGACGATCGCACCGACGCGCTGGTACCTGTTCTCGCTGCCCGGTACCCAGTTCAACCTGGCGAACCTCGACGATGCGCGGCAGTACCAGATCGCCACGGTGAAAGAGGACGTTGGCGAGCAATATCTGATCGACCGCGGATTCGTCGTCGGCCGCAACCTGCAATCGAGCAACAAGTACGAACACAATTACGAGAAGCTCAAGGCTGGGCGTGTGGATCTATGGATTTCCAACGAGCTCAACGCCCACTACCTGGTGCGCCAGATCAGCGGCAATCCGGATGAAACCGCCGTTCCACAACTGCGTCTGAACGACCTCGGCGGCAGCAATGGTTTGAACATGGCCTTCAGCCGCAGCACCTCGGATGAGGTGGTCGAGCGCTTCCGCCAGGCGCTGGCTCGCGTGCACGCCGATGGTCGTTACGACGCCATCGCTGCCCGTTGGCTCAAATGAACGCCGATACCCCGCAGGCCCTCGCTCCGGAGGCTGCGCAGCGGCAGACCGGTTCGCTCGGGCGGCGACTGGTGGTGGCCACGCTCGGCTTCTGCCTGCTGTTCACCCTGGCGACGGTGGGGCTGCGCACCTGGTCGGCGTGGCGCGAGAGTCTGGCGGCGATGCAGGCCGAGCTGGAGCTGATCGATCAGGTTTTCCAGAGCAACCTGGCCAAGGCGATCTGGGAAATGGACAGCGTTGCCCTGGATACCCAGCTCGACAGCGTCGTCAAGGCGGCACCAATCGGTCGTGTCGAGCTTCTGATCATCCGCGCCGGCCGCGCGCCGGAAATCTTCCATCGCCAACGGGCGCAGCAGCCGACCCAGCATCGGGCGCCCCGGCTGGAGCGCAGCCTGACGTACGAACCCTACGCCGGTGCCAGCGAAACGGTGGGCGAGCTGATACTCGAAGGCAACGAAGGGCTGCTCTGGGAGCGGCTGCTCCAGGAAGTCGTCGACATCGTCATTACGCAGATCATCCAGTCGCTGTTGCTGGCAGGCCTGATCATGTGGATGTTCAACCGCACCGTCACGCTGCATGTGCGCCGGATTGCCCGCCATCTGACCCGGCTGACGCCGGAAAACCTCGATCACACTTTGCATCTGCGGCGTTCGGTGAAGCGCCGCGATGAACTGAGCCTGCTGGAATCGGGCGTCAACAACTTGCAGGCGAAGCTCTCGGTCTATCTGGAGCGTCAGCATCAGGACGAGCAGGCCCTGGCCGCACACCGCGACCGTCTCGCCGAGCTGGTCGAGGAACGGACCGCCGAATTGCGCGCGGCCAACGTAATGCTCGAGCAACTGTCGCGCAGCGATCCGCTTACCGGACTGGCCAACCGCCGGCATTTCGACGAGATCAAGGACGTCGAATTCCGCCGTGCGCTGCGGCTCGGGCAGCCGCTGGCCGTGCTGATGTGCGACGTGGATTTCTTCAAACGCTACAACGACCACTACGGTCACGCGCTGGGCGACCAGTGCCTGCAAATCGTCGCCGATACCCTCAAGCGTGTGTTCGCCCGCGCGGGTGAGTTGGTTGCGCGGCTCGGCGGCGAAGAATTCGTGGTGTTGCTGCCAGGCGTCGATGCCGAGTCTGCCCGGCGTTCGGCCGTCCGGCTGCAGCAGCATCTGGCCGAGCGGGCGGTGCCGCATGACGCCTCGGCCGTTTCGCCTTACGTCACCGTCAGCATCGGGCTGGCCAGCTTCGATTCCGACATCCAGTTCGATCAACTCCTGCGCCGCGCGGACGAGGCTCTCTACCGGGCCAAGGCGCAAGGCCGCAATTGCATTTCAGACTGACCGCTCATGAGGTTTCGCACCATGCATTCGATCGCCTGGATCGTCGTTTCCCTGGGCCTGTTCACCTCGATGGCGCAGGCCGGGCCGTTGCGGGTGGTGACCGAGGACACCGCCTACACCTATCTGCACGATGGAAAGATCGGCGGACCCGCCACCGAAGTGGTCGAGGCCACGCTGCAACGCGCCGGTCTGGATGACTATCAGATCGGTCTGTATCCTTGGGCGCGCGCTTACGACATGGCGCTGCGAGAGCCGGACGTACTGGTGTACCTGATCGCGCGCACATCGGAACGCGAAGCGCTGTTTCGCTGGGTGGGCGAGATCATGCGCATCGACTACCACTTCTACAAACTGCGCGAACGGACTGACATACACGTGCCCGATCTGGAGACGGCCAAGGCCTACCGGATCGGCGTGCTGCGCGAGGACGTCCGCCACCAGTATCTGCAGGCCAACGGCTTCGCCAAGATCGTGGTGACGGCGCACAACAGCGACAATTTCCGACGCTTGCTAAACGGCCAGGTCGACATGGTGCCCATGCCCGAGGGCGACATCATCGCCTTGTGCAACGAGGCCGGCGTGGATCCGGACACGGTCGAGAAGGTCCTCACCACCAACGCCACCACACGGCTCTACATGGCTTACAGCCGGCGCACCGATGACGCCACCGTGCTGCGTACCCAGGCGGCCTTCGAGCAGCTGCAGGCCGAGGGCGCGGTCGAGCGGATCATGGCGGGCCAGCGCTGATCCGCCGGCCAGCGCGGTGTGGGCCTGGCTTCGCGGGAGCGCCGCCCTCGGCGCGAAGTTTTTGGCGTCGTTGGCAGGCTATCGCCTGCATTCGCCGCGAGGGCGCGGCTCCCGCGGTGGCGCCAACTCGCGCTCGTTCAGCCCTGCAGATCGGCCAGCATGGCGGTCGCCACCGCTTCGGCGACCTTGATGCCGTCGACGCCAGCGGACAGGATGCCGCCGGCGTAGCCTGCCCCTTCACCGGCCGGGTACAGGCCGCGGGTGTTGATGCTTTGCAGGGATTCGTTGTCACGCTTGATCCGTACCGGCGATGAAGTACGCGTCTCGATGCCGGTGAGGATGGCGTCGGCGCGGTCGAAGCCGCGGATCTGCTTGCCGAACGCCGGCAGCGCTTCGCGGATCGCCTCGATCACGTAATCCGGCAGCGATGGCGCCAGATCGCCCAGCCGCACGCCGGGCTTGTAGGACGGCTCGACTTCGCCGAATGCGCTCGAGGCCCGGCCACGAATGAAATCGCCCACCAGCTGCCCCGGCGCGCAGTAGTCGCTACCACCCAGCTCGAAGGCGCGCGATTCCAGCCGTTCCTGCAGCTCGACGCCGGCCAGCGGGCCGCCTGGGAAATCCTCGTCTGGATTGATGCCGACGACGATGCCGGCATTGGCGTTGCGCTCGTTGCGCGAGTACTGGCTCATGCCGTTGGTGACCACGCGGTTGGGCTCGGAAGTGGCCGCCACCACCGTGCCGCCCGGGCACATGCAGAAGCTGTAGACCGCCCGGCCATTCTTGGCGTGGTAGACCAGTTTGTAATCGGCCGCGCCCAGTTCCGGGTGCCCGGCGTACTTGCCCAGGCGCGCATTGTCGATCAGCGATTGCGGGTGCTCGATGCGAAAGCCCACGGCGAAGGGCTTGGCTTCCATATAGACGCCGCGCTCATGCAGCACGCGGAAGGTGTCGCGTGAGCTGTGGCCCAGTGCGAGCACTACGTAGCGGCTGCGCAGTTCTTCGCCGCTGGCCATGCGCACGCCCTGGATGCGGCCGTCTTCGATGATGAAATCCACCACGCGGCTGTCGAACCGCACCTCGCCGCCCAGCGCCTTGATCTCCTCGCGCATGGCCGCGACCACGCCGGTCAGGCGGAAGGTGCCGATGTGCGGTTTGCTGACGAACATGATTTCTTCCGGCGCACCGGCGCGGACGAACTCGTGCATCACCTTGCGGCCGTAGAACTTCGGGTCCTTGATCTGGCTGTAGAGCTTGCCGTCGGAGAACAGCCCGGCGCCGCCTTCGCCGAACTGCACGTTGGACTCGGGGCTCAGCACCTTCTTGCGCCACAGCGCCCAGGTGTCCTTGGTGCGGCTGCGCACATCGCGCCCGCGCTCCAGCACGATCGGCCGAAAGCCCATCTGCGCCAGGGTCAGCGCGGCGAACAGGCCGCACGGGCCGAAGCCGATCACCAGCGGCCGCTCGCTCAGCCCTTCGGGCGCTTGGCCAACCGGGTAATAGCCGGTGTCCGGTGCCGGGCGAATGTTGCGGTCGCCGGCCAGCCGCTGCAGCACCTGATCTTCAGTCACCACCTCAGCATCGATGATGTAGACGAAGGTGATCTCGCTGTTCTTCTTGCGCGCGTCATAGCTGCGCTTGAACACATTGAAGCCGAGCAGTTCGCCGTCGGTGATCTTCAGGCGCGCGACGATGGCCTGGCGCAGGGCGTCGGCGGGATGATCGAGCGGCAGTTGCAGTTCGTTGATGCGAATCATGACAAGGTCCTGGCCGGTGACCCCGGCAGAGGTGGAGACGAGGGAGCGATTCGCGGGCTGCGACATGGCAGGCGAATCGGGTGGGTCGAAGGAAGGCGCGCAGTGTAGCGGCGTGGCTGATGCCTGTCATTCGGAGTGCCGTTGCCCGGCGGCGGCGTTTTTCTGAAGGCCGGGTCTATCCTCTATACTCGCCGCCCTTCTAGGCGGCGACATGCGCGTCCACACTTTCCAAGCAAGGATCAACCATGGTCAACAACGATGTGCTGCGCAGCCTGCGCTACATCCTCAATGTCGATGACGCGAAGATCGCCGAAATCACCCGGCTCACAGGCTGCGAGATCCCCGATACCGAGGCGGTGGCTTATCTGAAGAAGGAAGACGAAGCAGGCTACAAACCCTGCGGCGACCGGATCATGGCGCATTTTCTCGATGGCTTGGTGATCTACAAGCGCGGCAAGGACGAGAGCCGCCCGATTCCGCCGATCGAACTGCCGGTGACCAACAACACGGTGCTGAAGAAACTGCGCGTGGCCTTCGAGCTGAAGGAGGACGACATTCACGCGATCCTCAAGGCGGCTGACTTTCCGGTATCCAAACCGGAACTCAGCGCGCTGTTCCGCAAGGCCGGGCACAGCAATTACCGGGTCTGTGGCGACCAGCTGCTGCGCAACTTCCTCAAGGGGTTGGCGTTGCGCGGGAAGTGATCGAACTTTGTAGGGTGGGTTTCAGCCCAGCAGTCTGTTTAACGGTGGGCTGAAGCGGAGCGCCGCCCGGCCCACCCTACGCACTGCGTGTGATCAAGCGGCTTGCACGCCATGACTTTGCGGAAGGCCGAAAGGCCCCGCCGAGGAGGCGGGGCTCGTTGACTCTGTGAGCCTTTAGTTCTGCACCATCGCAATGACTCGATCACGCAACTGCGGGTCGCTCTGCACCGCCTGGTTGATGGCGTTGTATTCCTCAATGCTCAGGTCGTTGTCTTCGACGGTGTTCATCATCTTCTCGTTGGCTTCCTGCTGCAGCTGCTGGGCTTCGGCCGGGTCGCCGGTCTTCTCGAGCTTGGCGGTGAAGTCCTCGCGGATTTCCATGATCTCGCCCAGCGAGTCGGCGAATTTCTCCAACTTTTGCTCGCTGATGTCGGCTGCCTGCACGGCAGGAGCGGGCTGAGGCGCCTGGGTGGCCTGTTGCGCCGACACCTGGGAAGCACCGGCCACCATGAACAGGGCGGCGAGGCTGGCGGAAACGAGGCGGGTTTTCAGCTGGGTCATGTCGAAATTTCCTGGATTGTGAAAAGACCGCCAGGACGGTGCATCACCCATGCCAGATTCGGCGATTAGGCTTAACGCTTTGATTCACAAGGTTTTTTACCGATCGTCTTGTGCGCGTCGACGCTCTACAAACGCTTCTGTATCGTGCCGAAATGGCACATGTAGCAGTTTGGCAAAGAACTTCGACCCTTCGCGGCGCACTGCTGTTGAAGGTAGTGATCCCGCTGGTGGCGATCATGCTCGGCTTCAGTTACCTGCTGCTGTGGACGGTCGAGCGCAACAGCGAGCGGCGTTTGCAGGAGGAGGTCGAGCTGGTCGCGCGAGCGGTTCGGCTGCCGCTCAGCGACAGTCTGGAAAAGCAGCACGACCGCACCTCGCAGCAGGTGCTGGAATCGGTGCTCGGCGTTGGTCGCGTCTACGGTGCTTATCTTTATGATCATGAAGGCGAACTGGTGGCTTTTGCCGGGGCCATCGAGCCGGACCAGGACCAATCCTCGATTCAGGAGCTGACCGCCGATGGCAAGCGCCGTGGTGGCTATCAGCGCATCCGCGGGCGCGAGGTGTATTCCTATTTCGTGCCTCTCGAACAGAGCGGCGGGCGCATCAATGGGCTGCTACAGGTCACCCGTCGCGGGACGGATTTCGAGCGTGACACACACCGGTTGCGCGTGATTGCTGGCATTTCCGCTGCGGTGCTGGCCTTGGCGGCGGTCTGTATCGTCCTGCTCGGGCACTGGTCGGCGATTGGCAAGCATCTGCAGCAGCTGACTCAGAGCATGGCGCGGGTGGCCGCCGGAGACCGCCAGCATCGCGCGCCACGCAGCGGCCCGCAGGAGATCGCAGTGCTCGGCCGCGCGTTGAATCAGATGCTCGACAGCATCGCCGATGCCGAACAGCGCATGGTTGAGCAGAAGGCGCGCGAGACGGAACTCGAAACCCGATTACGGCGTACCCAACAACTGGCTGCGGTGGGCCGCCTGGCGGCCGGTGTCGCCCATGAACTGGGCAGCCCGCTCAGTGTGATCGACGGCAAGGCGCAACGCGTCTTGCGCAGCGAGCATCTGCAAGACGGGCAACGCAAAGGCCTGTTGCAGATACGCAGTCAGGTGCAGCGCCTGAGCGCGATCGTCCGTCAATTGCTGGACTTCGGCCGCGCCGCCGGCCTCCCGACACGACGGATGCCCGCTGATGTACTGGCGCATTCGGCTGCCGCCGCGGTGGCCGACGAACTGGCCACGTTGCGGGTCGCTCTGACGCTGGACGCGCCGGCCACGGCTCTGCATTGCGAAGTCGACCCGCCGCGCTTCGAGCAGGCACTGACCAACCTGCTGCGCAACGCCGCCCAGGCCAGTCCGGGCGGCCGCGTGCTGCTGCGCTGGTGGCGGGAGGACGAATGCCTGTTGTTCCAGGTCGAGGACGATGGCCCCGGTGTGGCGGAGCAGCATCGCGCGGCGCTGTTCGAGCCGTTCTTCACTACCAAACCGGTGGGCAAAGGCAGTGGGCTCGGGCTCGCCGTGGCCCACGGCGTGGTGGCAGAAAGTGGCGGCCGTATCGAGCTGGTCGAAAGCTCGCTGGGCGGCGCGGCGTTCCGCATTTCACTGGCGCTGGCGAATGAGGACAACAGCAATGCAGATGGATGACACCGCGCCGCAGCGAGTGCTGCTGGTGGAAGACGACGACGGCCTGCGCCAGCTGCTGGTCGAGGAATTGGAAGATCGCGCGCTAAACGTGCATGCGGTCGCCAGTGCCGAAGACGCCGTGCCGCTGCTGGAGAGCTGGGAGCCGGATCTGGTGGTCAGTGACCTGCGCCTACCGGGCGCCGATGGCATGGTGTTGCTGCGGCGGGTCAAGGCGATGCAAGCGGCGCCAGCATTTCTGGTGATCACCGCCTTCGGCAGCATTCAGCAGGCGGTGGCTGCATTGAAGGAAGGCGCTGATGAATTCCTCACCAAGCCACTGGATCTGGACCATCTCGGCCTTGCCGTATCGCGCGCGCTGGAAACCCGTCGTTTGCGCGGCGAGGTGCGGCGCTTCCAGCAACTGCTCAGCGACGATCGCTTCCACGGCATGCTCGGCCGTAGCCGGGTGATGCGTGGGTTGTTCGACCAGATACGTCAGTTGGCACGCGCCGCAGGGCCGGTGCTGGTGATCGGTGAAAGCGGTACCGGCAAGGAACTGGTCGCCCGCGCCGTGCATGCCGAAAGCGAGCGGGCAAAGCGGCCGTTCCTGGCGATCAACTGCGCCGGGCTGCCTGCCGAGCTGCTGGAAAGCGAATTCTTCGGCCACGCCGCCGGCGCCTTTACCGGCGCCAGTCGCGCGCACAAGGGGCTGTTTCAGCAGGCCGATGGCGGCACCCTGTTTCTCGACGAGATCGGCGAAATGCCGCTGCCGTTGCAGGCCAAGCTGCTGCGCGTGCTGCAGGAAGGCACCATTCGCCCGGTGGGTGGCGAGCGCGAGCTGAGCGTCGATGTGCGCATCATCGCCGCCAGCAACCGGCCACTGGAAACTGCCGCCGGCCGCGAGTCGTTTCGCGAAGATCTGTTCTTCCGTCTGGAGACCTTCATCCTGCAAGTGCCACCGCTGCGCGACCGCGAGGAGGACCGCGAACTGCTCGCCGCCGGCTTCGTCGCGCACTTCGCCGCACGCGACGGGCGCCCCGTACGTGGCCTGTCGCGTACGGCGCTGGAACAGCTCAGGCGCTATCCCTTTCCCGGCAACGTGCGCGAGTTGCAGAACGCCATGGAGCGCGCGGTGACCTTTTGCCATGGCCGCGACATCGAGCTGGAACATCTGCCGACGCGCATCGCCAGCTATCAGGACAGTACCCCCGCGACCCGTGCCGACGAACTGCTCGGGCTGATGATCGACGGCCCGCTGCTGCCGACGCTGGACGAGCTGGAGATGCGTTACATCCGCCACGTGCTGGAGCGGGTCGATGGCAACAAGCGTCGCGCCGCCGCGCTGCTCGGGATTGGTCGCCGCACCCTGTACCGCCGTCTGGGTGAAAAGGAGCAGGAGGACGGCTGAACCGCTCAGCGACGCGCCTGCTGGAACGCTTGTTCGGCAAGCGAGTCGAAATCTGCGGTCTCGATGTGCTGGCCGGCCTGGTTTCCACCCGCATCGATCACAGCGTTACGTGTGAATCCGATGGCCTGCTAGACTCCTAACTTCTCGCCAATGCTCACGAGGTACGGCGAGGCAATTCCAACAACCAATAAGGAGTGAATCCATGAAAGGCAAATCCTTGGCATGGATATTTTCCGCCGCGTTGGCGGGGACTGGTCTGGGCGGCGTGGCTCAAGCGCAAGAGCAGTTCGTGACCATCGGTACCGGTGGCCAGACAGGCGTCTATTACGTTGCAGGTCAGTCGATCTGCCGCTTCGTCAACCGCAACGCTGAAGGCGTCAAGTGCAACGCGCCTGCCAGCGGCGGTGGTGTAGCCAACGTCAACGGGCTGCGCAGCGGCGAATTCAATTTCGGCATCATGCAGTCGGACCATCAATACAAGGCGATGAAAGGTCTGGCGCCCTTCGAGAAGGAAGGCGCGATGGACGACATCCGCGCGATCTTCTCCCTGCAGAGCGAAGTCTTCACCGTCCTGGCGCGTCGTGACGCCAACATCAAGGGCCTGGACGACCTCAAGGGCAAGCGCGTCAACATCGGCAACCCCGGGTCCGGCCAGCGCGACACGCTGGAAGAGATCATGAAAGAGAAGGGCTGGGACCAGTCGGTCTTCAGTCTCGCCGCCGAACTCAAGCCGGCCGAACTGGCCAGCGCGCTGGGCGATAACAACATCGATGCCATGACCTACTTCGTCGGTCACCCCAACGGCGCGATCCAGGAAGCCACCACCACAGTCGACGCGGTTCTGGTACCGATCACCGGTCCGGAAATCGACAAGCTGCTGGCTGAAAAAACCTACTACACCAAAGCCGAAATTCCTGGTGGGATGTACAGGGGCAACGACAGCGCAACTCAGTCGATCGGTGGCAAGGCGGTGCTCTCCACCACTTCCAAGGTCGATGCCGAGATCGTTTACAAGCTGGTCAAGTCGGTGTTCGAGAACATCGAGCGTTTCCAGCGCCTGCACCCGGCGTTCAAGGACCTCAAGTCGGAAGACATGATCAAGGTCGGCCTGTCCGCGCCTCTGCATGAAGGCGCCGAACGCTACTACAAGGAACGTGGCTGGATGTAACGGCCCGGCAGACCGTCGCAAACGGGTTGCCGACTGCTTGTTGCACCGATGCTGCGGGCACTTGCTCGCAGCATTCGCCTGAAAACCCGTGAGCCCGGTGCCACGGGTTTTCGTGGTTCCGTTACTTGAAAAACAGGCCTCATTTCATGCAAGACAATCAACTGTCCACCGAAGAGCTGGTAGCAAAGGACGTCGGTGCGCGCATACCCGAAGGCGCCATGGCAAAAGCGATTGCGGGCTTGGCCCTGCTCTGGTCGCTGTTCCAGCTGTGGATCGCCTCGCCGCTGCCATTCATGCTGCGCTTCGGTGTGCTCAATGACACCGAAACCCGTTCGATTCACTTGGCATTTGCGCTGTTGCTGGCATTTCTGGCCTATCCGGCGTTCAAGCGCTCGCCGCGCGATCGCGTGCCGCTGATCGACATCGCACTGGGCCTGGTGGCCGCTGCCAGTGCCGCCTACCTGTTCATCTTCTACCAACAACTGGCGCAGCGTCCGGGCAACCTGACGACCGCCGATCTGGTCACCGCTTGCATTGGTATCCCGCTGCTGCTGGAAGCCACTCGTCGCGCACTCGGTCCACCGCTGGCGATCATCGCGTTGATATTCATCGTCTACAGCCTGGCTGGACCCTATATGCCAGGGCTGCTGGCACATCGCGGGGTGAGTTTCACCGCGATGGCGAACCACCAATGGATCACCACTGAGGGCGTGTTCGGCATCGCCTTGGGCGTGTCCACCAGCTTCGTCTTCCTCTTCGTGCTGTTCGGCGCGCTGCTCGACCGCGCTGGTGCGGGGCACTATTTCATCCAGCTGGCGTTCAGCCTGCTCGGCCACATGCGTGGCGGCCCGGCGAAGGCGGCGGTGGTGTCCTCGGCACTGACCGGCATGATTTCCGGCTCGTCAATCGCCAACGTGGTCACCACCGGCACCTTCACCATTCCGATGATGAAGAAGGTCGGTTTTTCCAAGGAAAAGGCCGGTGCGGTGGAAGTGGCGTCCTCGGTCAACGGCCAGATTATGCCGCCGGTGATGGGCGCTGCGGCGTTCCTGATGGTCGAGTACGTCGGCATTCCTTACGTTGAAATCATCAAGCACGCCTTTCTGCCGGCGGCGATCTCTTACATTGCGCTGCTGTATATCGTGCATCTTGAAGCGCTCAAGCAGAACATGCTGCCAATCGGCACGCACCAGCCCAAGCCTTGGCTGCGCCGCCTGACCGGCTTTGCGTTCGGCGCGGCGTTGATTTCCGGGCTATCGCTGGCGGTCTATTACGGCCTCGGCTGGCTCAAGCCTGCGCTTGGTGATTACGCACTGCCCGGCATTTCGGTGCTGCTGACACTGGTTTATCTGGGGCTGCTAAAAGTTGCGGCAAGCAATCCGCCGTTGCCAGCCGAAGATCCGGACAAGCCGCTGGAAGAGCTGCCGAATACCCGCGAGGTGCTGCTCTCTGGGCTGCACTTCCTGCTGCCTGTCGTGGTGCTGGTCTGGTGCCTGATGATCGAGCGCCTGTCGCCCGGCCTTTCGGCCTTCTGGGGCACGGTGATGCTGGTGATCATCCTCCTGACCCAGCGTCCGCTGCTCAGCTGGATGCGCCGCGACGGCGGGCATCAGCACGGCAGCTTCAACGACGGCGTGGTTGACCTGCGTGAAGGCCTGATCGCTGGCGCGCGCAACATGATCGGTATCGGCATCGCCACTGCGGCGGCAGGCATCATCGTCGGTGCGGTCTCGCAGACCGGCGTCGGCCTGGTACTGGCCGATCTGGTCGAAATGCTGTCGATGGGCAATCTGTTCCTGATGCTCTTGCTCGTCGCGGTCTTCAGCTTGATCCTGGGCATGGGCCTGCCGACTACCGCCAACTACATCGTGGTGTCCAGTCTGCTGGCGCCAGTGGTGGTGTCGCTGGGGCAGCAGAACGGGTTGATCGTGCCGCTGATCGCCGTGCATCTGTTCGTCTTCTACTTCGGCATCATGGCCGACGTCACGCCGCCGGTGGGGCTGGCCTCGTTCGCCGCTGCCGCGGTGTCCAAAGGCGATCCGATCAAGACCGGCGTTACGGCGTTTTACTACAGCCTGCGTACCGCCGCGCTGCCGTTCCTGTTCATCTTCAACACTGATTTGTTGCTGATCGATGTTGGACTCTGGCACGGCATCCTGATCTTCTTGGTTGCCACTGGGGCGATGCTGATCTTCGCCGCCGGCACCCAGGGCTATTTCCTGGTGCGTAGCCGCTGGTATGAAAGCGTGCTGCTGTTGCTGGTGGCCTTCACTCTGTTCCGGCCGGGCTTCTGGATGGACATGGTGCACGACCCCTACCGCGATATTCCTCCGGCGCAGCTGGTTCAGGCGCTGGAAGCCGTAGATGAGGACAGTCAGCTGCGCCTGCGCATCCGTGGTGAAGATGCGGTGGGCGATATGCGTGAGTTCAGTCTGTTGGTGGCGATTCCGGACGGAGCGACCGGCGAGGAGAAGCTGGAAAAGCTTGGCCTGATGACCTACGAGCAGGACGGCAAAGTGCTGGTCGACAGCGTCACCTTCGGCAGCCCCGCCGCCGAGCTGGGCCTGGAGTTCGATCAGGAAATCCTCGCGGTCCGTGCGCCAACCGATCGCTGGGCCAAGGAGTGGATGTGGCTGCCCGGCCTCGTGCTGCTCGGCCTCATCGTCCTGATGCAGCGGCGTCGTAAGTCGAGCTAACTCGACTCGCCGTTCAGTGTCACCCGAACCCCGCCCATGCACTCATGGGCGGGGTTTTTTCTTGCTGTCGCAGCGCCAGCCTCAAGCAATGAGTGAGCGAACCGGGGTCAAGCGCAAGGGCGGAATCAGGACCAAGCCAGAACCATCTGTCCCATAACGCAATGCTGTCCAGTTCGCCCCGAGGTCGGGCCTTCTACACAGCACCCGATGCTCACCTCGCCCTAGCGGACGCGCCGTCGCGGCGACGCTGGCAGAAGCCAGCCAAGCGCGGAAAAACTACGCCCAGGGTCGGGTCCATAAAGCAGCAGTACGCGTCCAACCTGTGGGAGGCGCGCCCTCGCGGCGAATACAGGCCGCAGGCCTGTCCGAAACGCAGGCGTGCCATGAACCGACAGCGCTTAAGTGAACGGCATGCTCTTAAGGACAGGCTTCGCCTATGCCGGCCTGCCCGGCAGATGATGCTCGGCGGGCGCCGCGTCATGTGCTGTTTCGGCTGAGGGTCGGCTCTTGCTGCCACCCGCGCCGTCCAGCGCCGCATACGCCGCGCTGCAGAACAGCGAGTTCAGCCGCTTCATGTCGGCGATCAGCTCCAGATGCGCCGCGCTGGTTTCGATGCTTTCGACCACCTGCTGATGCAGCCGGTGCACATGCGCATGGGCCAGCTCGCGTTCACGCTTGCGGAACTGCCGCTTCTGCTGCAGCAGTTGCCGCGCGCTGTGCGAGTCGCCGGACAAGAACACCGATAGGCTCAGACTCAGGTTCGCGCTGAGCAGGGCGTGCAGCTGGCTGAGCTCATCCAGTCCGCTGTCGGAGAACGAGCGGCGCTTGGAGGTCTTGATGTTCTGCACCTTGCCGAGCATGTGCTCGATGATGTCGCCGGCCTGTTCCAGGTTGATCGCCAGCTCGATGATTTCCGCCCAGCGCAGGCTTTCCTGTTCGGCCAGATCTTCACGCGGCATGCGCGCCAGATAGAGTTTCACACCGCTGTAGAGCGCATCGACATCGTCATCCAGGCGCCGGATTTCCTCGCCCGGCTCCGGCCGGTCCTCCCTCAATACTTCGAGCAGGCGCGCCAGCATGATTTCCACCATGTCACCGATGCGCAGGGTCTCGCGGACGGCGTTGGCCAGGGCCAGGCTGGGGGTGTCCAGAGCGGTCGGGTCCAGATGGCGCGGCTGAGCGATGCCGCCATCCAGCACACGCTCCGGCAGTAGCTGTTCGCATAGCCTCGCCATCAGCCCCACTGTGGGCAGCAACAGCAGGCAGCGCAGCGAGTTGTAGACCAGGTGGAAGGCGATGACCTGGGTCTGCGCGCTGTAGCCGAGGGACGCCATCCACTCCACCAGCATCGGCAGGAACGGCAGCACCACCAGCCCGGCGAGCTTGTACAGCAGATTGCCCAGCGCCACGCGGCGAGCCGACGCGGGTTGCGCGGTGGCGTTGAGCCAGGCCAGTACGCCACTGCCGACGTTGGCGCCAATCACCACGCCGAGCGCCACCGGCAGGCTGATCAAGCCGGCGCTGGCCAGGGTCGCGGTCAACAACACGGCCGCCAGGCTGGAATAAGAGAGCACCGCGAACAACGCGCCGACGACCACCGCCAGCAAGGTGTCGCCGGCCAGCGATGAAAACAGCATGCGCATGCCGCGCGCCTCGGTGATCGGCTCGGCGGCGTGGACGATCAACTGCAGGGCCAGAATGATCAGCCCAAGGCCAATCAGCACGCGTCCGAGCTGGCCGGCGCGGGTCTGCTTGCGCGACAGGAACAGGCAGACCCCGACCAGCGTGAGCACCGGCGACAGCCATGACAGGTCCAGCGTCAGCACCCGCGCCATCAGCGCCGTGCCGACGTCGGCGCCGAGCATGATCGCCAACGCGGTGGGCAATGCCATCAATCCCTGCGCGACGAACGAGATCGCCAGCAATGCCGTCGCGTTGCTGCTCTGCACTAGTGCGGTGACGCCGATGCCGGCGGTGAAGGCCATCGGCGCGTTGGCCATGCTGTGGCCGAGCAGCCGCCGCAAATGCGAGCCGTAGACCCGCATGATCCCGGTCCGCACGATATGCGTGCCCCAGACCAGCAAAGCGATGGATGAAAGCAGGTGCAGCAACGTCAACATCAGTGTGGTTCTCCGGCGAGCGGAAACGGCAAGCGTCGGCGCCGAGCGACGCGATAACAATCGAGGGATATCGGGTTGACCCTCGCGCGGGAGCACCGTTCAAGTAACTGTCATGACTGAGCGGCGCGACGCAGATCGTCGCGCGGACGGCGCACCATGTTGCCGTCACTCGCTAGCCGGGCGGGTGGTCTGTAACCTACCCACTTCGTTTTTCGATGGTCTGCCCATGCTCAGCCTCTACCACGCGCCCGACCTGGAAACCCTCGGTGAACTGGCCACGCGCCTGCTCGCCCAGCCGCTCAGCGATCCCTTCGCGCCGGCTTTGGTGGTGGTGCCGAGCCAGGGCATGGGCCGCTGGCTGACGCTGGAACTGGCGCGCAAGCAGGGCATCGCCATGCAGCTGGAGATGCAGCTGCCGGCCAAGTTTGTCTGGGATCTGAGTCGCACCGTATTAGGCAGCCTGCCAGAGCAGTCGGCGTTCTCGCCGTCGACGCTGACGTGGCGCCTCTATGGCTGGCTGTGCGAGCCGGCCAATCTCGAACTCGCGCCGCGGCTGGCGCAGTACCTCGACGGCGGCGACGAGCGACGGCGGCTGTCGCTGGCGGCGAAGATCGCCGATGTTTTCGACCAGTACCTGCTCTACCGCGACGACTGGCTGGCCGCTTGGGAACGCGGCGAGACGCTCGATCTCGGTCCCGACGAAGCCTGGCAAGCACTGCTCTGGCGCGAGCTGACCAAGGACGGCCATCCGCATCGCGCGCGTCTGCTCGACGATCTGCTGCAGCGTCTTTATGGCGACGAACCCTTGCCCGGCCTGCCCGAGCGGCTGCTGGTGTTCGGCATCAGCAGCCTGCCGCCGCATCACCTGCGCGTGCTCGATGGCTTGGCGCGGCATATAGATGTCGTCGTTTGTGCGCTCAACCCGAGCCGCGAGGCTTGGGGCGAGATACGCGATATCCGCGAGCTGGCGCGGCAGCCAGAGAGCGGCGCAGACGATTGGTATCTGGATGTGGGCCATCCGCTGCTGGCGAGTCTGGGCAAGCAGGGCCGCGACTTCTTCGATTCGCTGTTCAGCCTCGCGACGAGCGAAGGACGTCAGGAAATCGGCCTGTATACCGAAGACGACGCTCTGCGCGACGACAGCCTGCTGCATGCGCTGCAGAACGACATCCTGCGCCTGCGCACCCGCTTGCCCGACGAGCGCATGACGCTGGCCGAAGGTGATCGCTCGCTGGAAGTACACATCGCTCATTCGCCGCTGCGCGAAGTGGAGATTCTTCACGACCAGCTGCTGGCGCGCTTCGCCGCCGATCCGGCGTTGAGCCCGGATCAGGTCGTGGTGCTGACCCCCGATATCGAGCGTTACGCGCCCTTCATCGAGGCGGTGTTCGCCCCGCGCGAGGGCATTCCGCGGATTCCCTACAGCCTCGCCGACCGTAGCCTGCGCGCCGAGGTACCGCTGATCGAGGCCTTTCTCGAACTGCTGATGCTGGCGCAAAGTCGCTTCGCCGCCGAGGAAATCCTCGCCTGGCTGGAACAACCGGCCATCGCCCGTCGCGCCGGGATCGAAAGCGAAGACCTGCCGCTGCTGCGCGACTGGCTGCGCGAAGCGGGCGTGCGTTGGGGCCGCGACGGCAGTCAGCGTGCACGGTTGGGCCTGCCGGACGAATCGGCCTTCACCTGGCGCCAAGGGCTGGATCGGCTGCTGCTCGGCTTCGCCGCGCCACCGCAACTGGCCGGCGATGCCGCGCCGCTGCTCGGTGAGCATTGGCCGCTGGACGCACTGGAGGGCGCGCGCGGCCAGCTGTTGGGGCGGCTGGTGGAGTTCGTCGAGCGCCTTGGCAAGCTGGCCGATCAATTGGCTCGGCCGCGTTCGCTGGCCGAGTGGGCGGACGACTTACAAGTTTTGCTCGACACCCTGTTCGACGAGCGCGAGGCGGGCGACACCCTGCTGTTGCTGTCCCAGGCCTGTGCTTCGCTGCGCGACCAGGCGCTGGCCGCGGACCTCGAACGCCCCATCGAACTGGAGCTGGTGCACCAGCAGCTCAGCGCCACGTTGCAGCAGGGCGGCGGCGCCTCGGGCTTTCTCACCGGTGCGGTGACCTTCTGCACCATGGTGCCGATGCGCAGCCTGCCGTTCCGCGTGGTCTGCCTGCTCGGCCTGGACGGCGGCGCTTTTCCCCGGCGCACACCGCCGTCGGGCTTCGACCTGATCGGTCGCCATCCGCGGCGCGGTGATCGTGCGCGACGGCTGGATGACCGTTACCTGTTGCTGGAAACCCTGCTGTCGGCGCGCGAGGCGCTGTACCTGTCCTATGTCGGCCGCGACCCACGCGACAACGCCGTGCTGCCGCCTTCCGTGCTGCTCAGCGAAGTGCTTGAAACCGTCGACATGACCGCTGTTTGTAGGAGCGAGCTTGCTCGCGAACCCGCCAACACAGATGCCTCGCAGCCGATAGAATCCAAGGCCAGCCAGAAAATTCTCATCGCCCATCCGCTGCAACCCTTCTCGCCAGGCAATTTCCGCGACGCGCTCTGCGCTGGCTATTCGCTGCCCTGGTTCCGTGCCGCCCAGCGTCTGGCCGAGCCGCCGCAGAGCACAGCACAGCCGTTCGCCAGCCTGCTCGCCGAGCCGGACGAGGCCTGGCTGACCATCGAGCCGTCGCAGCTTTTGCAATGCTTTCGCCATCCGGCGCGCTTCCTGTTGGAGCAGCGCCTCGGCTTGCGCCTGGCCGACGCCCAGGAATCGCTTGCCAGCGACGAGCCTTTCGAACTCGAAATGCCAGCCTGGAACGGCTTGCGGCGCCTGTCGCTGCAAGCGTTGGAGCATGGCTGGAGCGACCTGGAAGAGCGCCGCATGGCCTGCGCCGCCGGCTGGCTGCCGCCCGGTGAAGTGGGCCAGGCGCTGTGGGGCAAACTGCGCGGTCCGGTGCGCGCCTTCGCGCCGCGATTGTTCGAGCTGCGTCCCGACGAGGTTGCCGAGCCGCTCGCCGTGGACATCATCCTGGCGGGCGTACGCGTTCACGGCTGGCTCGATGGCGTGACGCCGGGCGGGCTGTTCGGCTGGAAGCTCGGCAAACTCGGCGAATGGGACCTGCCGCCGTTCTGGCTGCGCCACTTGCTACTCAACCTGGCCGCCACGCCGGGCATCGAACGCCACAGCCTGATGCTCTCGCCAGCCGGCGACTGGCAGCTCGGGCCGCTGGCGAACGCCGCGCAATTGCTCGAACCCTGGCTCGCCGCCTATCGCTGCGCGATTCGTGAACCTCTGCCACTGTTGCCACGCAGCAGCCATGCCTTCGCCAAGGGTTACCGCAAACCGGCCCGCGGCAGCGAACCGCTGGACTACGCTCGCAAGCGCGCCCGCGAAGCCTGGCTGGGTGCCGAATTCAGCCCCATCGCCGCCGAATCCGAAGACCCCTGGAATGCCCTGGCGTTTCGCGAGCGCGATCCCTTGGACGAGCGCTTCGAAACTTTGGCCGAACAGCTGATCGGCCCGGCCCTGGACGCCCTGGCCCAGGACGAGGAGCAAGACGCATGAGCCCGCCGATTCTCTACTCACCCCGTAGGGTGCGCTGCGCGCACCGCCTGCATAGAGGCCTGATGGTGCGCGCAGCGCACCCTACGAAAAGCTCGTGCACCGTGGAATGGCTCCTCCGTGGCCGCATCGCTTCGTCGCGAAAGCGTGCTGATGAGTCCCATGATTGCGGGAGATTCGCATGAGCCTGGATCTGCTCGACTCGCCCTTCGACGGCCGCTCGCTGATCGAGGCCAGCGCTGGCACCGGCAAGACCTGGACGCTCACCGCGCTCTACGCTCGGCTGCTGCTGGAACGACAGTTGTCCGTGGGGCAGATCCTCGTGGTCACCTACACCACCGCGGCGACGGCCGAGTTGCGCGAGCGTATCCGCGCGCGGCTGGCCGATCTGCTGGCGGTCTATGAAGGCACGCCGAGCGGCGACGACTTCCTCAACCGTTTGCACGCGCGTTACCCGGACGAAGCCTCGCGGCGGCGACTGCTGCTGGCCGTGCATGGCTTCGACGAGGCGGCGATCTTCACCATCCACGGCTTCTGCCAGCGAGCCCTGCAGGATGCCGCCTTCGAAGCCGGTGGCGATTTCGACAGCGAGCTGACCGCCGACGACCGCGAGATCATCGATGCGCTGCTGGCCGACGCCTGGCGCAGCGAGCTGGCCGAGGCCGATCCGGCCTGGGCGCGCTTTCTGGCCAAGAGCCGCATTACCCCGTTGTGGCTGCGTCAGCGGCTGCGCAGCCATCTGGGCAAGCCCTATCTGAGAGTCGAGCCGAAAGAGGCTCCGATGGCAGCCGACCTGCGGCCTGTCGAGGCGGCCTGGCAGCGGGCCGCGGTGCTCTGGCGAGAGGCCGGCAAGGCCTGGGTCGCAGAGTTGTTGAACCACGGCGGGCTTAATCAAAGCACTCACAAAAGCATCAAATTCGAACCCTGGCAGGGCGAGCTGGACGCCTATTTCGCCGATCCGGCGGTGATGTTCGATCTGCCCGAGGGTGCCGCCAAGTTTGGCGTGCGCGCATTGAGCAAGGCCTGCAAGAAGGGTTTCGACGCGCCTGTCTGCGCGCTGGCCCATGCGCTGGACGAGCTGGCCGACCGGGTGGCCGAGGCACTGCCGGCAGGCAAGCAGCGGCTGATCGCCTTACAGGTGACGCTACTCGAACGGCTCAACCGCGAACTGCCCGAGCGCAAGGCGGCGCAGCGGCTGCTGGCCTTCGATGACCTGCTCAATCGGCTGGACCAAGCACTGCAAGGGCCGGTCGGCGAAGACTTGGCCGCCTCGCTGCGCGCCACCTATCCGCTGGCGCTGATCGATGAGTTCCAGGACACCGACCCGATCCAGTACGCCATCTTCGATCGCATCTACGCCAAGAGTGGCGAGGCCTCGCTGTGCTTCGTCGGCGATCCCAAGCAGGCGATCTACGCCTTCCGTGGCGCCGATCTGGCGACCTATATCACCGCACGCAATCAGGCCGATCGGCCCTACAACCTGCCGACCAACTACCGCTCCACGCCGGTTCTGATCGATGCGTTGAACCAACTGTTCGACCATCCGCAGCCGTTCGCTCAAAGCGACTTGCAATACCCGCCCGTGGGTGCCGCCGAAAAGCCGCGCGCCAGCTTGCGTCTGGTAGAGGAGGGCGAAGCGGCGCCGCTGTCGCTGGTCTGGCTCGGCGATGATCCGCTGGGCAAGGGCGAGGCCGCGCAATTGGCAGCGGGCGACACCGCCCGGCGCATCGCCCTGCAGCTGGCGGCGGCCGCGGAAGGGCGCGCGGGTTTTGACGAAAAGGGTGTGTTCACACCGCTGAAAGGCGGCGATATCGCCGTGCTGGTGGCCAATCACCGGCAGGCCGCGATGATCGCCGAGGAACTGGCCGCGCGCGGCGTGCCGAGCGTGCGTCGCGGGCGCGACAGCGTCTGGCGCAGCGAGGAGGCGACCGAACTGGCTGCCGTGCTCGCCGCCTATGCCGAGCCGGGGCGCGAGGGGCTGCTGCGCTACGCTCTGGCGACGCGCCTGCTGGGCCGCAGCGCCGCCGATCTCGCTCGTTGCCAGGATGACCAGCTGCAGTGGGACGCCGAACGCGAAGCCGCCGAGCGCTACCACCAGCTCTGGCAGCAGCAGGGCTTTATGCGCGTGTTCCGGGCCTGGCTCGACGAGCAGGCGGTGGCCGAGCGGCTGCTGGCGCGGGTCGATGGCGAGCGCCGGCTGACCAATCTGCTGCACCTGGGTGAACTGCTGCAGGCCGAGAGCTTGCTGCGTCCCGGCCTCGAACCCTTGCTCGCCTGGTTCAACATGCAGCGCAGCAGCGAAGGCGCCGGTGAAGAATCGCTGCTGCGGCTGGAAAGCGATGCCGAGCGGGTGCAGATCGTTACCATCCATACCAGCAAGGGCTTGGAATATCCGCTGGTGTTCTGTCCTTTCCTCTGGGACGGCAAGCTGCTCGGCAAGAATCCTGACAGCGCCCGCTGCCACGATGCCAACGGCCAACCACTGCTGGATCTAGGCAGTTACGAATTGGAGGAAAACCTCGAACGTGCCCGTCAGGAAGTCTTTGCCGAACAGCTGCGCCTGGCCTACGTCGCGCTGACCCGCGCGCGTGACCGGCTCTGGCTGCACTGGGGACCGGTCAACCTATGCAAGCCGAAGAAGGATGGCAGCCTGGCTGACGAAGGCCTGCACACCAGCGCGCTGGCCTGGCTGCTGCACGGCCGCGAACTCGAAGGCGCCGAGCCGCTGACAGAGCTGGGCAATCATCTGGCCGATCTCGACGGCGGCAGCCTGCGCCTGGCCATCGAGCGCCTGGTTGAGAAAAGCGATGGCCGCATGGCCTGTCTCGCGCTCGAACAACGCGAAGCCAGCGCCCAAGGGCCGGGTCGCGCCGCGCCGCCGCAGCAGTTGTCGCAGCTCAACCGCAACCTGCACAGCGCCTGGCGTATCGGCAGCTTTTCCGGCTTGGCCGCCGGTATGCATATGGAAGCGCCTGACCGCGACGCCCTGGCGATTCCGGATGCCGGCGAGCCGGGCAGCGGCTTCTTCGCCTTCCCGCGCGGTGCGCGGGCCGGTACCTGTTTGCACGCGATTCTCGAAAACTGGGCACGCGGCAAGGCCGAACTGCCGGAGCTGGTCGAGCCGGCGCTGCAGGCCTACGGCCTGCCGCTGGAATGGAAGGACATCGCCACGGGGCATCTGCAGCAGGTATTGGACGCCGACCTGGACGGCACCGGCTTGAGTCTTTCCGGCCTGCAAGCCGCGCGGCGACTGCCCGAGCTGGGCTTCACCTTCCCGGTCCAGGGGCTCGACGTGACACGCCTACGCGCATTGCTCACCGACCCAGACAACGGTCTGGCTGCGCCCCTGCGCGAAGCGGCGGCGCGGCTGGAATTCGACAGCCTCAAGGGCTTTCTCAAGGGCTTCATCGACCTGACCTTCGAGCACGACGGGCGTTGGTACATCGCCGACTACAAATCCAACTGGCTCGGCCCGGACGCCAGCTATTACGGTGGTGGTCGTCTGCTGCAAGCCTTGGCCGGCGAACACTATTACCTGCAGTACCTGATTTATCTGGTGGCGCTACGCCGCTTCCTGCATCAGCGCCTGGCGGATTTTCACGATGAGCAGCTGGGCGGTGCCTTCTATCTATTCCTGCGCGGCATGCCCGAGGCTGGCGTCTATTTCGCGCGCCCGGACGATGCCTTGCTCGATGCGCTGGATCGATTATTCAAGGAGGGCGAATGATTGGTCCTATGGTGTCGCCAACGATGGGTTTCACCCATCCTACGGCCATCTTCGGTGGGCTAAAGCGGACCGCTGCCCGACCCACTCCACGGTTGTTCGAGGAGGCTGACAGATGACCTTTGCCGATTTGCCTTTCGGCCCACTGGAGCGTGCCTTCGTCGCCGGCCTGCAACGCCTCGATCCCGGCAGCATGGAGCCGATGTTGGCGCTTGCACCCGTAGGGTGGGCTTCAGCCCACCACAGCCAGGCCTCCGCCGGTGGGCTAAAGCGGGCCGCTGCCCGACCCACTCCACGGTTGTTCGAGGAGGCTGACAGATGACCTTTGCC
>DALZYJ010000008.1:0-90703 GCA_031988485.1 Pseudomonas sp. | reverse complement strand
GATTTGCCTTTCGGCCCACTGGAACGCGCCTTCGTTGCCAGCCTGCAACGCCTCGATCCTGAGGCCGCGGAGCCGGTACTGCTCGCCGCCGCGCTGTGCTGCGAGGCGCTGTCGGCCGGCGATGTCTGTCTGCCGCTCGCACGTTTCGCCGGTACGCGACCCTGGCCGGAGTTCGACGTCAGTCTGCCGCCGCTCGCGGCATGGCGTGTCCAGCTGCAGGCGTCTTCGCTGGTCGGCACGCCCGGCGACTACGCACCGCTGATCCTCGTCGAAGACCGCCTCTATCTCGCCCGTTACCAAGCCTATGAACAGCAACTGGCCGAGCAGCTGTTGGCTCGGTCTGCCGACGCACCGGAAGTGGACGAACCGCAGCTGGCCGACAGTCTCACGCGGCTGTTCGCCTTCAATCAGCAAGCGCCCGACTGGCAGCGACTGGCGGCGGCTCAAGCAGTGCGTCGTCGGCTGGCGGTAATTTCCGGCGGCCCTGGCACCGGCAAGACCACCACCGTGGTGCGGCTGCTGGCTGCGCTGTTGGAGCAGCCCGGGGCTGAGCGTCTCGCCATCGGCCTGGCGGCGCCCACCGGGAAGGCGGCGGCGCGCATGGCCGAGGCGATCCGCAACGCCAAGGCTGAGCTACCGGTCAGCGATGCGGTTAAAGAGGCCCTACCGGACGAGGCGCGCACCCTGCATCGACTGCTCGGCAGTCGCGGCGACAGCCCGAAGGTGCGTCACGATGCAGCGAATCCGCTGGCGCTGGACGTGCTCGTTGTGGACGAAGCGTCGATGGTCGATCTGGCGCTGATGGCCAAGCTGGTCACCGCGTTGCCGCCGAAGGCGCGGCTGATCCTGCTCGGCGACAAGGACCAGCTGGCGGCGGTGGAAGCCGGCGCCGTGTTCGCCGAACTCTGCGAAGGGCGCGGTTTCGATGCCCAGGCGGCGGCCGATCTGCAGCGCATCACCGGCCAGCAAGTGCCGGTCGAGACGCCGCGCTCGCGCCTGGGTGATGCGGTGGTGCTGCTGACACACAGCCATCGCTTCGCCGGCGACAGCGGAATCGGTGAGCTGGCGCGGCGGATCAACGGCGGTGATGCCAAGGGCACCGTTGCGCTGCTGCAGGAAGGCCGCGCGGATCTCGCCTGGAACGCGACTCCCACCCCCGTATCGCTGATCGAACGGCTGGAACTGGGTTATGCAGCCTACCTACAGGCCGCACGGCAAGCCGATCCGGCTATGGCGTTCGCAGCCTTCAACGGCTTCCGCGCGCTCACCGCCCAGCGCGAAGGCGCCTTCGGCGTCACCGGCCTCAACGAGGCGCTGGAAGCGCGCTTCAAGCGACGCCTCGGCGTGCCGGCACGCGAGCGCTGGTATCCGGGCCGCGCGGTGATGGTCCGGCAGAACGATTACGCGCTGGGCCTGTTCAACGGCGACATCGGCCTGTGCCTGAAAACCGAGCACGGCCTGCGCGTGTGCTTCGAGGGTGACGAGGGCTTTCGCGGCTTCGCCCCGGCGCGGCTGCCGAGCCACGACAGCGCCTTCGCCATGACGGTGCACAAGAGCCAGGGCTCGGAGTTCGATGAAGTGCTGCTCGCGCTGCCGGAGCAACCCAGCCCGCTGCTGACCCGCTCGCTGTTCTACACCGGTATCACGCGCGCCAAGCGCAAGGTGGAGATATGGGCGCTGCCGGCCCGCGTCGCCGAGGCAGTCGGCACCCGCGCAGAGCGGGCGGCGGGGCTGGCGGATTGTCTTTCTCTGGACGGAGCGCAGCGGCCCGCTGTTGAGCAGGTGATCGCACAACACTCCAGCGAGCCACCACACGACCAACTGAATCTGTTCTGAACATGGGCGATAGTGATCAAGGTCGGCAACCGCCGCACCCGTTTCGTTAAACGGCTGTGCGTCAGCGCTGCTGAAATTTGTTCCGGTAGGCCCTTGCGAACTCGACGTAACTGCTAATGAGCAAGCCACAGGGATCGTTGCTACAAGCAACTCTGCGGCGATTTAGGCTGATAACGACGGCGAGCACGGAGGTCAGCTCGCCGCTCTCGCGTCCGCGTATCGTTAGTGAAGCTCAACATTGAGGCTCGGTGACCCAAACGCGGCGAGTTCGGCATTCGAGCCTTGGAAGTAGCCTCGCCAGAATTGCTCCAGCAGCTCCATGGTCTTGCCCGAGCGGTAAGCCTGCTTGATGTCGTGAGTGACCAGGCCGGCACCTGCAACATACACCCGCGCACCCTGCAGGTCGGCAAATAGCTGCTTTTCGCTCACTCGCTTGAGTTCGGCTGAAGGTTGCAGGTCGCGAATGCGGTTGTTGGCATAGAAACTTCCGAAATCGCTGTTTTCCAGCATGTCGGAAATCAGCAGAACCACTCGATCATCTGCGGGCTGTTGCGCCAGATCGCTGCCGATCTCGCGTAGCGAGTGAAAAATCTCACTGCGTGGAATCTCTTCAGAAGCTTCGCGCAGCACGGCGACGAATTCACGACCGAATTTCTTGCGAAAGTATGCCTGCTGTTCAATCAGGCACTTGTCAAACGAACGCAGCGATTGCATCCCGATCGAGTTCCGACTCTTGCCGGGCACTGGTTGGTTCAGCTCGCCGGCAAAGCGCAACTGCATGAACTGATCAGGCAGGAACGCCGAAAAGCTGTAGAGCTGAACCCGGTCGCCAGCGTTGACGAAGCGCGTGATCTGGCCCCAGGCGGCCTTCTGGATGCTTTCTGGCATCGGTACTGTCTGGTCGACGATCACGGTCAGTTCACGGCCAGAACCGGGCTGACGGTACTCGCTGATCTTGGCGTAGTCGTAGCAGTCCGGAATGTCGTTGCGTTGCGCCGCTTGTGCCAATGCAGGCAGGCAAAGCAGCGCGGCACATAGCATTTTGAGCTTCATTCAGATGCCTTCGAAATCTTTCAGCAATTGCTGATCGGCACGCAGCGCCAGCACGGCCTCAAGCGGGTAACCCTTGGCCCGGCAGATGGTCGCCAGCTGCTCGTCGCTATAGCCCGTCAGATCCTTGCTGCGCAGGGCGCTCAGGTCGAAGGCAGGGACAATGTCCACTGGTTGGTCGCTGACGAGACTGACCACGGCACTTTCGGCAACCTGCGCTGGCGGGTTGGCGACCACAATGGGTTCGACGATCGGCGCGGGGATAACGACCGCAGTTGGCTCAGCCACTGCCGGTTGCGGTGCGGTGGGACGAGAATCTGTGGCCTGAAACACCGGTTGCGGCTGCGAGCGGTGAGTGCCGGCCTCTTCCTGCATGCGCAGGACGTATGCGTTGAAGTCCCGCCCCTGGGCGCCATGCAGGGCTGCCTGCACATTGCTGTCGGTGGTGACGCGCTTGGCCAGCTTCATCTGCAGCATGCGCAGTTTGTGGTCGGCATGGGCGGCTATCTTTATGCGCTGGGTCTCCATCCAGCGCTCCAGTTCGATTGCACTATTGAAGCGGTGCGTGTATTCCCAGGCCTTCTTCGACTCGACGCCGGCGAAGCCGAAAATCGAGGCAAGCCAGACGCTTACGGCCTGAATCGCAACGTAGATCACCGACAGCACGACGAAGGTGATCAGCGAAGCGCTGCGGATCGCGTCCATCTTGTCGGTCAGCACGCTGTCGGTCGCTGCGTCATTGATGGCAGCCGATTCGTCAGGCAACTCGAACGGGCTGGCGCCGCTTTCGTAGCTCTGCTCGGCAAACGCGCTGGGATTGCCGACCATATCGGTTTCCATGCTTTTGAGCTGATAGGCGCGTATGCCAAAGGCGGCGCAGGCCATGATGATGACCACCAGGGCGCAGCCGATGATCCAGCCACGGCGCGGTGTGACGGTCTGATTGGTCACCAGACGGGCGAGGATGCGGTTGTAATCCTTGCCGCCTTCGTCCTTCTCTGTCTCCTTGATGCGCACGCCCGGCTGGATTTGCTTGAGCGGGGTGACCTTGTTCGGGTCACGATCGCCTTCCCACCAGTGGCGGGCCTTGTTCACCAGCGAATTGTGGTGGATGGCCCGGCCCGCGGCCTCGGCGAAACCGGCGGAAATGATCGACAGCAGAAAAGCCGCCATCCAGCCGAGGTAGGTCTGGTCATTGGACGACAGGTTCTGATTGATGAAGGGAACCAGCACGTAGGCGAAACCAACGGCCTCGAACAGAATCAGCAGGAATATCAGGATCAGCACCCAGACCGGCCGCTCACGGCGGCCCGCTTCGCCGATGGTGTCCAGATAGGATTCGCACTTGTTGTAGTAGTCCGCGCTCTTCTCGCCAACGTCCTGGTAGTAGTCGTAGTAGTTGTTACACAGAGAGGTCTCGCTGAGCAGCCACTGCTTATGATCGGTGCTAGTGCTTTCCCGAGCCAGGCGCGCGACTGTGCCGACCAAGGGTACGCCATGCCACGTCCGCATCAGGAAGTAGCCGACCTTGTCCCAATAAAACTTGATCAGAACGGCTGCCAATAGCGTCGATATCACCGCACCGGTGATCAGCTTGTTTGCCCAGGCCAGGGCCATGAGCGCATTGAAACTGAAGTCTTCCATCACGAATTCCCTTTATGTACGGATCGGCACGAACCGGGCGGTATAGCTTTCGCCATTACTAACAGGATAAAAAAGCGCACCTTCGGTAGCTTTGGCGCTGCCCTTGCTGAACACCACGTCCATGCACGACAGCGGCGCCTCTGGGCTCTGCAGGAAGACCCGATACAGCACGCGGTCTTCGCCTTCGTAGGTGTTGGCTACCGCGTTGGCCTTCTGCAGCGGTTGGCGGTTGCCCTTGTCGTAGTTCGGTACGATTTGCACGAACGGCTGCCGGTCGACACTGGCACCGTCGCGAAGGATCGATACGGGCGAAAGGGTCACCAGATGGCCGTTTACCCGCTGCGCCCAGACACGGTTGTTGTAGCCAGGCAGATAATCAGTGGTGTCACGCGTTTCGAGAGCCTTGCCGCTAGCCAGGTTGAGTACTTCCCCTGTTTCCCGCGGACGGTCGCTTTCGCAGCTGCGCATCGGGATTTCCGAGGCATAGGCACTGGAGATGATCGCCAGGCCACTTGCCTTCTTCGGCGTGATGGCCTGACCCAGGGTCCAGCTGCTGTTGGCGGCAGGTTGACCACCGAAGTCGAGCACCTCACCGGTGTGGCGGCGAGCAGGCTTGGCGCGGGTCGAGGCCGTGCTGGCGGCGGTACCGGTGCTGTTGCTGGGGGCCTTTTCGGTCTTCGCCTTTGGCCCGACGCTGACGGTGCGGGACGGCGCCTCTACCGAAGTGCCATGGGCAAGGTATTTGGGGTTGTTGCGCTCGGCATTGATGCGCTGGACCAGCACCTTGCGGTCGGTCACTTCGACGATCTCGACTCGCCGGTTTTTCCCACGTTGCGAGGCATCGGCGTTGTCGGCGATAGGGCGGGACGCACCTGCACCCTGGAAATACATGCGGTCACGCGCGATGCCCTGCTCGGCGAGGATGTTAGCCACCGCGCGGGCACGCTGCTGAGACAGGCGCTGATTGAGCGACGCACTACCCGTTGCGTCGGTATGGCCGACGACAAGGATAGCGGTTTCGGTTTTCTCGTCTTTGCCGGGTGCAAAGGCGGCGGCGAGCTTGCGCACTTGGCGTTCACCTTCGGCGCTGAGCCTGGCGCTTCCGACCGGGAACATTCCCTCATCCTGCACCTGAGCGACGATGCCGGCTTGTTCTGGCGCGGGATGGGCAGTTGCCACGTCCTGCGTCTGCAGCGTCTCTAGCTGGATCTTGAGGTTTTCTTCCTTGGCCAGCTGTTCCAGCCGCTGCAAGCGGCTCTGCCACTTATGTCCGGCCGTACAGCCGATGGCGGCACCGGCACCACCGCCGATCAGAGCCTTCTCCGCATCGCCGGTCAGTGCGTATGTCAAGCCTGCGCCTAGTACGGCACCACCAACGCAGCCGATGGCTGTTCCGTAATTCTTGCCTGCATTGTCGAGTGAGGCGCACCCGCTCAGGGCGATGGCGCCAATGATGAGGCTGAGTGTTTTAGACGGGGATAGGTTCACCGAAGCTCCTGCTGGTGAATAGCGTTTCCGGCTCGACAAGCAGGGCGTATAGCGCAATGAGCGTCGTCCCGGATACTCACAAACTAAAAAGGGCGTGAATTGGATCACAGCGTGTAGGTTGTATCAATATCGAAAAAGCGCAGCGGTAGCCTTGTCCTTATTCAGCAAGATCTCGCTTTCTGAAAGTCTCTCTATGTGGCTGACCTTCATTGAAATGGTTACGGAGAGGGTAATTAAGCGCGCGGTGCTTGTCGCATTGCCGGGACAGTATTCAGCTGCCCAGCAACATCAGCACCAGCGGCAGGCTGGCCGCAGCCAGCAGCGTCTGCAGGGTGATGATGCCGGCCATCAAGTGGCCGTCGCCACCGAGCTGACGGGTCAGGACGTAGGCGGTGGGTGCGGTGGGCAGGGCGAAGAACAGCACCAGGATGGTCGTCTCCATGTCCGGCAACCCGAGAACTCGCGCCACGCCATAAGCCAGCAGCGGGACGGCCAGCAGGCGTACCGCGCTGTTCCAGCCCAGCGCGGGGATTTCGCCGCTCAGCTCCTGCGGCTTGAGTGCCGCGCCGACGCAGAGCAATCCCAGCGGCAGGCTGGCGGCGGCCATCAGGCCTAGTAACCGATCCGTGCCGCCGGGCAAACCCAGCCCTGACAGGTTGACCAGCGCACCGGCCAGGCAGGCGAGAATCAGCGGATTCTTGATGATCGGCAGTAACAGCGAGCGCACATTGAGGCCACGCTCGGCGGTCAGCGCCCAGACCGACATGACATTCACCGTCGGCACCATCAGCGCCAGCATCAGCGCCGCCAGCGCCAGGCCTTCCTTGCCGAACAGGCTGCCCACCGCCGCCAGACCCAGATACGTGTTGAAGCGCAGCGCACCCTGGGCAAACGCACCGAAGCGGGCGGCTGGCCAGCCGCGTACTCGTTTGATCAGCAACAGCCCGATCCAGGCCAGCCCCAAGCCGAGCATGACCGCGCCGGCCAGCTGCGCCAGCGCGGGATTGTCCAGCGGCGCGGTGGCCAGGCTGCTGAACAGCAGCGCCGGGAACAGGACGAAGTAGTTGATGCGTTCGGCGCCGGGCCAGAAGGCCTCGTTGGGGAAGTCTTTCAGCCGTAGAAAGTAGCCGGCAACGATCAACGCGAATAAAGGCCAGAGGGCGAGCAGAAGGGCTGTCACGCGTTACATCCAGTGGTGCATGTCGGTAGGCGATAGTGGTACGTCGCGCTTACATCCGCAAGCCAGACGAATGGCGAGGCGCTCATCGGAAAAACGAGCACGGCGATGTCTAATTGCTATCATGTGCCCGCGCCTACGCATGAGCTTCACCGATGTCCATAGAAACTAGATCCGCCGAAGATTTCCGAGACACGCCCTATGGGCGGCAGATGCTCGATGGCTTCCGACGCCTGCTGTTCGTGCCGGAACTGGAACGCGAATTTCGCCGTTACCTCAGCCGCCAGGCACGCTTGGCGCAACAGCTCGGTGCCTGCTTGCTGATCCTGGTGGTCAGCGGTTACCTCTATGTCGAGCACCAGCTGTTCGGCCATCACGATCCCGAGTGGTTGCGTGAGTTGACCGTGCTGCGCCTGCTGCAGATCGTCCCTGGTCTGGCGATATTGGTGCTGACTCTGTTTTACCGGCGCGCGCGAATCATCGCCAATCGCATGTTTCCGGCGTTTCTCGTGCTGATCGGTGTGATCGCGGCGCGGATCGACATGCAATACGAGATCACCCAGCCGGAACTCGCCTTTCGCTATGGCGCAGGCCTGCTGATCGTCAGTTCCTTCTTCTTTCTCGGCATAACCTTCTGGCGTGCCCTGGCCAGTGCGATGGCGATCATCCTGTTCGATGTCCTGATCGCGGTCGTGGTGCTTTCATCCAGCGAGCTGCTGGTGCACTGGATTTCGGTCAGCTATTACCTGCTGTTGCTGGTGCTCGGAGCGATCAGCCGCTACGTGCATGAATACTCGCAGCGCGAACAGTTCCTGACGCGCAAGTTGCTCGGCTGGGTCGCTCAACACGATGCCATGACGGGGCTGGCCAACCGCCGCAGTTTCGATACCGCCTTGCCGCAGACGCTGTTGCAAGCGCGGCGCGAACGCAAGCCGCTGGCCTTGCTGTTGCTCGATCTGGACAACTTCAAGGAATACAACGACAGCCTTGGGCATCCGGCAGGTGATGCATTGATTCGGGAATTCGGTGTGCTGCTCGCGGATTTCTCGCGGCGACCGCTGGATCTGGCTGCGCGGGTGGGCGGCGAGGAGTTCGCGCTGCTACTGCTCGACTGCGACGCGCAATCGGCACAGACGATTGCTGGGCAGATACTGCAGACCTTGCAAGCGCGCGCGTTGCCGCACCCGGCCTCGGTGCATGGCGCTCACGTCACCTCGAGCATCGGCGTGGCGGTGCTGCAGCCGGAGCAGAGCCCCGAACAGCTGTATCACGCCGCCGACACGGCCCTGTACGAAGCCAAGCAGGCCGGCAAGAACCGCTACGCAATGAGCACCGATTCGGCAACCGAGTCCAGCCGCCTCTCAGCGGCGTGGTGATACCGGGCGCGTGCGACCGCTGCCGTCGATGGCGACGAAGACGAACACCGCGTCGGTGACCTTGCGCCATTCGCTGGAGACGGGGTCGTCGCTCCAGACTTCCACGAGCATGCGGATCGAGCTGCGTCCGACATCCAGCGTCTGGGTATAAAAGGACAGCTGCGCGCCCACCGCCACCGGCACCATGAACGCCATGCGATCGATGGATACCGTGGCCACGCGGCCGGCTGCCACGCGGCTGGCCATGGCGGTGCCGGCCAGATCCATCTGCGAGACCAGCCAGCCGCCATAGATATCGCCGAAACCGTTGGTCTCGCGTGGCAGCGCAGTTAGTTGCAGGGCCAGGTCGCCCTGTGGAATCGGATCTTCCTGTTCGTATTCTTTCATCGGTCGACTCGCGGCGCGGTTGTTGTTATGGCGCGGAAGCCTGCAGTAGTGCGGGCGGGGGCGAGTATAGCGATTGGATGTGTCAGCAGCGACCGCCCCAGTCGCAAGTCCGCTGCCGTAACCAGATTGTCATATTCCGTTCATAGAGTGTTCACGCGGCCTGCAGACAATGGCCCCCGTTCCAACACACTCGAGCACACCCCTGCTAGGAGCAAGGTATGACACTGAATCGTTTGATGGCGGCCATCACTTTCGTAGCCGCTGGCGTCGGCGCTGCCAGCGCTGTTGCCGCCGTTGACCCGGCACTGCCGACCTATGAGAAGACCTCCGGCGTTTCCGGCAACCTGTCCAGCGTCGGTTCCGACTCGCTGGCCAACCTGATGACGCTGTGGGCTGAAGACTTCAAGCGCAGCTACCCGAACGTCAACATCCAGATTCAGGCTGCCGGCTCCTCCACCGCACCGCCGGCGCTGACCGAAGGCACCGCCAACATGGGCCCGATGAGCCGTCCGATGAAGGACAACGAAATCCAGGCCTTCGAAGAGAAGTACGGCTACAAGCCGACCGAAGTGCCGGTCGCCATCGACGCCCTGGCCGTGTTCGTGCACAAGGACAATCCGATCAAGAGCCTCGATATCGAGCAGGTCGACGCAATCTTCTCCAGCACCCGTCTGTGCGGCGGCGAGCAGGACATCAAGACCTGGGGCGATCTGGGTCTGACCGGTGAGTGGGCGAGCAAGCCAGTTCAACTGTTCGGCCGCAACTCGGTATCCGGCACCTACGGTTACTTCAAGGAAGAAGCCCTGTGTAAAGGTGACTTCAAGCCCAACGTGAATGAGCAGCCGGGCTCCGCTTCGGTGGTGCAGTCGATCTCCAGCACCCTGAACGCCATCGGCTACTCGGGCATCGGCTACAAGACGTCCAGCGTCCGCGCCGTTCCCCTGTCCAAGGGTGGCGAGGCCTTCGAAGCCAGCGAAGAAAACGCCCTGGCTGGCAAGTTCCCGCTGGCCCGCTTCTTCTACGTCTATGTGAACAAGGCGCCGAACAAGCCGCTGAGCCCGATCGATGCCGAGTTCCTCAAGCTGGTGCTGTCGAAGCAGGGTCAGGAAGTCGTGGTCAAGGATGGCTACATCCCGCTGCCCAAGACTGTGGTCGAGAAGACGTTGAAGGACCTGGGTCTGTAAGACGCACGGACTCGCGGCACCTGCTGCGAGCTTGAACCCGACGCCCGCCACGCACGTTTGCGCTGGCGGGCGTTGTCGCGTCACCTCGCTGTAATGTTTCTGTCACACGGCTTTATTAAATTAGGCGCCCGACCGGCCCTCCGTAGCCAGTGGAAACGACTCGCGCCAACGGGCGCGGCAGTTTTAGCGGCCTGAGCGGCCAGGATCCTTCGCATGAACGATATAGAGACCATGAGCGCGAACTCCGATGTGCAACGGCTGGACTTCAATACACCGGCTCTGCAACGCAAGCGCCGCATCCGTGCGCTGAAAGACAACCTGGCGCGCTGGTACGTTTCCATCGGTGGCCTAGCCGTACTCGGCGCGATCTGCCTGATCTTCTTCTACCTCGCTCAGGTGGTCGTGCCCATGTTCCAGGGCGCCGAGCTGGAGGCGCGTGATGTGCAGCAGCCGACCTGGTTGGCCGAGGCTGGCGAGCCGCTGTTGCTGGCCATGGAAGAGCAGAATCAGGTCGCCATGCGCCTGGGTAACGATGGCCTGGTGCGCTTCTTCAGCCTGAGCACCGGCGAATCCCTGCGCACCCTCGAGCTGCCGCTGCCGGCTGGCAGTCGCATCGTCTCGGTTGGCCAGGACACGCCGGGCAATCGTCGCATCGTGCTGGGCCTGGACAATGGCCAAGTGCTGGTCGTCGAGCACAACTACAAGATCACCTACCCGGACGGCAACAAGACCATCACTCCGCAGCTGGACTATCCGTTCGGCCAGCAACCGCTGCAGCTCGACCCCGAAGGCCGGCCCATCGCCCACGCCGCGGTCAGCGTGAATGGCAAGACGCTGATGGTCGCCGGCGCCAGCGATGGCGCGCTGCAGGCCCTGCGCATCTCGACCACGGAAAACCTGCTGACCGGCGAGACCACGCTGGACGAGGAGCGCTTGGCTCTGCCGCAGCTTTCCGAGCCGATCAAGGCGCTGCGCATCGACCCGCGGCATATGTGGCTGTTCGCCGTCAGTGGTCGTGCCAGCGTCGATGTCTTCGATCTGCGCCGCAAGCAACTCAACGGACGCTACAAACTGCTCGGCGGCAAGGGTGAGATCACCACGGTCGCCTCGCTGCTGGGCGGTATCTCGCTGCTGGTCGGCGATTCGGCGGGCGGCATCGGTCAATGGTTCATGGTGCGTAGCAACGACGGCCAAGCTGAGCTGAAGAACGTGCGCAACTTCCAGCTGGCTGGTCAGCCGGTCACGCAGATCCTTCCGGAAGAGCGGCGCAAGGGCTTCCTCGCCCTCGACAGCGCCGGCACCCTGGGCATTTTCCATAGCACCGCGCATCGCACGTTGCTAACCGAGCCGGTCGCCGAAGGCGCGGCTGTCGCTGCCCTGTCGCCGCGGGCCACGCGCCTGCTGGTGGAATCGGGCGACCAGCTGCAGCGCTTCGTGATCGATAACCCGCACCCGGAAATTTCCTGGAGCGCGCTGTGGGGCAAGGTCTGGTACGAAAGCTATCCGGAACCGGATTACGTTTGGCAGTCGACCTCCGCGACCGGTGACTTCGAACCCAAGCTGAGCCTTTCGCCGCTGGCCTTCGGTACCCTCAAGGCGGCCTTCTACGCGATGCTGCTGGCAGCACCGCTGGCGATCTGTGCAGCGTTCTATACCGCCTACTTCATGGCCCCGGCGCTACGCCGCAAGGTCAAGCCGGTGATCGAGCTGATGGAAGCGCTGCCGACCGTCATCCTCGGCTTTTTCGCCGGCCTGTTCCTCGCGCCCTATCTGGAAAACCACCTGCCCGGCATCTTCAGCCTGTTGCTGCTGATGCCGCTGGGCATCCTGCTGGCGGCCTGGCTCTGGAGCCGACTGCCGGAAGGCGTCCGCCTGAGCGTCCCTGAAGGCTGGGAGGCGGTGCTGCTGATCCCGGTGATCCTCGCGGTGGGCTGGGGCTCGCTGGCCGTCAGCGGTTATCTGGAGAACTGGTTCTTCGGTGGCGACATGCGCTTGTGGCTGACCAACGAAATGGGCATTCCCTTCGATCAGCGCAACGCCTTGGTGATCGGTCTGGCGATGGGCTTCGCGGTGATCCCGACCATCTATTCGATTGCCGAAGACGCCGTGTTCAGTGTGCCCAAGAGCCTCACCCTGGGCTCCCTGGCCCTCGGCGCGACGCCCTGGCAGACGCTGGTGCGCGTGGTGCTGCTGACCGCCAGCCCCGGCATCTTCTCGGCGCTGATGATCGGCATGGGCCGCGCGGTCGGCGAAACCATGATCGTGCTGATGGCCACCGGCAACACGCCGATCATGGAAGCCAACATCTTCGAAGGCATGCGCACCCTGGCGGCCAACGTCGCGGTGGAAATGCCCGAATCGGAGGTGGGCAGCACCCACTACCGCGTGCTGTTCCTCGCCGCGATGGTGCTGCTGATCTTCACCTTCGTGATGAATACGCTGGCCGAGCTGATTCGCCAGCGCCTGCGTCGCAAGTACGCCAGCCTCTAAGCGGACACTGACAAGCGTGCAGCCGTTGGCTGCGACAAGATTTCGACAAAGGTATCGATCCGTGAAAAAGGATTCGCTGATAAATTGGGTCAAGAGCGGCACTCCCTGGATCTGGATGAACGCCGGTGCGGTCTCCATCGCCGTGATCATGACCCTCGGCCTGCTGGCCGTGATCGCCGTGCGCGGGCTGGAACACTTCTGGCCAGCCGACGTCATGGTCGCCGATTACCACGTGCCTGGCGCCGAGACGCGTGTGCTGGCCGGCGAGGTGGTACAGGCCGAGCAGGTGCCGCGTGCCCGTCTGGCCGCCAGCGGTCTGCCGGTGGACGTCGAGGGCGGCGAGTTCATGACCCGCGAGTTGCTCAAGGTCGGCAACCGCGAGGTCTATGGCGCGGACTTTTCCTGGGTCGTCGGCGAATGGCTGAGCAACCCTCGCACGCCATCCGAGCTGGTCGTCGTGGAGCGCCGCGAGTGGGGCAACTTCTACGGCGAGCTGCTGAGCGTCAAGGAAAGCGGGCAACTGGTCGCCGAGGGCGATGCCGCCTGGGCCGAGCTGCAGCGCCGCATCGAGCGCATCGAGCAGCTGCACGCGCAGATATCGCAGCTGGAAAAGGTCGATATCGGCCGCATCAACCATGGCCTCGAACGTCTGCGTTTGAAGACCCGCAAGCTGGAGCTCGACGGCGAACTCGACGCCGCCGCGCAGGCACAGCTGGACGCCGAGCGCGCCCAATGGGATGCCGAATACAAGGCGCTCGAAGGCGAGCTGGCGTCGCTCTACCAGAGCTTCAGCCGCGACAGCATCGTCATGCGCACCATGGACGGTCGGGAAAAAGAAGTCACCCTCGACAAGGTGGTACGCGCCTATCGGCCGAACGCCATGACGACGTTCGAAAAGCTGGGCTTCTACTTCGCCAAGGTCTGGGAATTCGTCAGCGACGAGCCGCGCGAGGCGAACACCGAGGGCGGCATCTTCCCGGCCATCTTCGGCACCGTGCTGATGACCATCATCATGGCGGTGATCGTCACCCCGTTCGGCGTGATCGCGGCGGTCTACCTGCGTGAATACGCCAAGCAGGGCGTACTCACCCGCATCATCCGGATCGCGGTAAACAACCTCGCCGGCGTGCCGTCCATCGTCTACGGCGTATTCGGCCTGGGCTTCTTCGTCTATGTACTGGGTGGCTCGCTCGACCGCATCTTCTATCCCGAAGCGGCGCCGGCGCCTGTCTTCGGTACGCCGGGCCTGATGTGGGCGTCGCTGACGCTGGCGATCCTCACCCTGCCGGTGGTGATCGTCGCCACCGAGGAAGGCCTGGCACGCATCCCGCGGATGATTCGCGAAGGCTCGCTGGCCCTCGGCGCGACCAAGTCGGAAACGCTCTGGAAGGTGGTGCTGCCCATGGCCAGCCCGGCGATGATGACCGGCCTGATCCTCGCCGTCGCCCGTGCCGCCGGCGAAGTGGCACCGCTGATGCTGGTGGGCGTGGTCAAGCTGGCGCCGAGCCTGCCGCTCAACGGCAACTACCCTTACCTGCACCTGGACCAGAAGATCATGCACCTGGGCTTCCACATCTACGACGTCGGTTTCCAGAGCCCCAACGTCGAAGCGGCGCGACCGCTGGTTTATGCAACCGCACTGCTGCTGGTGCTGGTGATCGCGACGCTCAACCTCAGTGCGGTCGTCATTCGTAACCACCTGCGCGAGAAGTACAAGGCGCTCGACCACTAACAGCCGATAAAAGCGCTGGAGGCCTGAGGCTGGACGGACAAGCGGCACCGACCCGTCCAGCCTTCAGCCTCTGGCCTCCAGCGATTACGGAGACAACCCCATGTCAGCGACGCAAACCCATTCCATCGACATTTCCGCCCTTGGCCGCGACAAGCGCAGCCTGAGCCTGGCCGACGAGCCGGTGGCCATCGAAGTACCGGACCTGAGCCTGTTCTATGGCCAGAAGCAGGCGCTGTACAACGTCAGCATGAACATCCCGCGCCAGCGCGTGACGGCTTTCATTGGTCCGTCGGGCTGCGGCAAGTCCACGCTGCTGCGCTGCTTCAACCGCATGAACGACCTGGTCGACGGTTGCCGCATCGAGGGCGCCATCAACCTCGACGGCCACAACATCTACCGCAAGGGTGAGGACGTGGCCGACCTGCGCCGCCGCGTCGGCATGGTGTTCCAGAAGCCCAACCCCTTCCCCAAGAGCATCTACGAGAACGTGGTCTACGGCCTGCGCATCCAGGGCATCAAGCAGAAGCGCGTGCTCGACGAAACCGTCGAATGGGCGCTCAAGGGCGCGGCCCTGTGGGAAGAAGTGAAGGATCGCCTGCACGAATCGGCACTCGGCCTCTCCGGTGGCCAGCAGCAGCGTCTGGTGATCGCCCGCACCATCGCCGTGCAGCCCGAAGTGCTGCTGCTCGACGAGCCCAGTTCGGCCCTGGACCCGATCTCCTCGCTGAAAGTCGAAGAGCTGATCTACGAGCTGAAATCCAAGTACACCATCGTCATCGTCACCCACAACATGCAGCAGGCCGCGCGCGTCTCCGACTACACGGCGTTCATGTACATGGGCAAACTGATCGAGTACGGCGATACGGATACGCTGTTCACCAACCCGGCCAAGAAGCAGACGGAAGACTACATCACCGGGCGTTACGGTTAAGCGCGCAGAGCGCGCCAGCTTGAAGCCAGAAGCTTGAAGCTGGAAGAAAGGTTCAGACAGTCAGGCTTCGAGCTTCCGGCTTCAAGCTTCCAGCTTTCGCGGAGCGAACAAATGATCAACAAAGACAGCCACACCCAACACATTTCCCAGCAATTCAACGCCGAGCTGGAGGAGGTGCGCAGTCATCTTCTGGCCATGGGCGGGCTGGTGGAAAAGCAGGTCAACGACGCGGTCACCGCGCTGATCGAAGCCGACTCGGGATTGGCGCAGCAAGTGCGTGATATCGACGACCAGATCAACCAGATGGAACGCAACATCGACGAGGAGTGCGTGCGCATCCTCGCCCGTCGCCAGCCGGCGGCGTCCGACCTGCGGCTGATCATCAGCGTCTCCAAGTCGGTGATCGATCTCGAGCGCATCGGCGACGAAGCGACCAAGATCGCCCGTCGCGCCATACAGTTGTGCGAAGAAGGCGAGTCGCCGCGCGGCTACGTCGAGGTGCGTCATATCGGCGACCAGGTGCGCAAGATGGTGCGCGAAGCGCTGGACGCCTTCGCCCGCTTCGACGCCGATCTGGCGCTTTCGGTGGCGCAGTACGACAAGACCGTCGACCGCGAATACAAGACCGCCCTGCGCGAACTGGTTACCTACATGATGGAAGACCCACGCTCGATCTCCCGCGTGCTGAACGTCATCTGGGTCCTGCGCTCGCTGGAACGCATCGGCGACCACGCCCGCAACATCGCCGAACTGGTGATCTATCTGGTGCGCGGCACCGACGTCCGCCACCTGGGCCTGACGCGCATGGCCGAAGAGGTCGCCAGCAAGCGCGAATAGACCTTGAGACTGGCTGGTGGTGGGCTGAAGCCCACCCTACGCAGAACGCCGCCCGGCCCGACGAGTTGGTAGGGTGGGCTTCAGCCCACCAAGGGGACAGGCGAGTGGGTTCAGCTGCTACGCAATTCGACCTGCAATGCATCGAGCGCTGCCTGCCGTTCGCCGTCCTGCAGCCGAGCGCCGGAGTTGAGCGAAGACCATGCCGGATGCGCCCGGCAGCGCTGCAGCGCCTCGGGTAGCTTGCCCTCGCGCCAGGTTTTGTCGTCCGGTGCATCGAGGCGGATGGCGTCCATGGCGGCGTGGCCTCGGGCGGCGAGGGCGATCAACAACTGCCGTTGACGCAGGGCAAGCAGGCGCAGCACCGCATCGTCGACGGTCAATTCTCGCTGGCCTTTGAGCTTGCCGAGCAGGCGGTTGCCATAGTGCCGCGCGGTCTGCGCGCCGCCTCCGGCGATGGCGCCGAGCAGCGCGGCGGCACCAAGCGTGATGCCGCCCACCATTAGGTCGACTCCCGCCCCGGCTGCCGCGCCCGCTGCCATCCCGCCGCCGATCTTCACGCCCAACTGTTTGAGCGTTTCGGGGTTGAACAGGTCATCGCCCCAGCGGCCGTCGAGCAAGGGTAGGTCGGCGGCGGCGGCGTCCTGTAAGCGAAAACCGTAGAGCCGCAACAACGCTTCAACACAACGCTGCTCGCGGGCGCGCACGGCGTCGTGCAGCTCGCGGATCGCGCCGCGTTCCAAGTCAGGCTGGGCCGCTACGCTGCGCCGACAGGCCGCGACATCCACCAGCAGCTCGGCAATCAGCCGGTTGCCCTCACTCAGCCGCGCGGCCGCCTGGGCTTCGTGATCGTCGATCAGCCGCTGCAATTTCGCGCGCGACTGCTCCAGCAGCAGCGCCAGGCTTTCGTACAGTCGCCTTTCGCCATCGATCGGTGGGGCCACGCTGTCGAAACGCACCAGCGCATGCAGGCCCAGCCGTGCCAGCGCTTCGCGCCACTGCTCTTCGCGGTGACCGGGTTGGGCGACGAAATTGAGCACCGGCAACAGCGGTTTGCCACACCCGGCGAGCACCGCCAGCTCGTCCTTGTACTTGGCCAGCACCGGCTCGCGCGCATCGATCACGTAGAGTCCGGCATCGCTGGCGAGCAGCTGGCGCAGCACCTTGGCTTCCTGCTCGAAACGCTGACGCGCCTCGCTGCCGTCGAGAAAGCGTGCGGTGCGTGCCGGGCCATCGAGGCGTTCGCCGGGACGCTCGATGCGTTCGAGGTGGTCGAGCAGGGCGATGGCGTCTTCCAGGCCGGGGGTGTCGTACAGCTCCAGCAGCGGCTCGCCCTCGACCGACAGTCGCGCGCCTTCGACGTGGCGGGTGGTGCTCGGCCGGTGCGAGACCTCGCCAAAGCCGACATCCCGCGTGAGGGTGCGCAGCAGCGAGGTTTTGCCGACGTTGGTATGGCCGACCAGGGCGAGTTTCAGCGGTGCGCTCATGGGAAGCCTCCACCGTTCGGCAAGGACGAGTAGGCCCGGTGCGATCTACCAAGCGAGCAAGGCCGCTGCGTGTCGGCGGGTTTCACCCGCCCTACGATCAGGCAAACCATCGCGCCGTAGTCGTCAGTCATGACCACTCTCCAGCCAGATCAATGGGGCGCTGCTGGAATGAGCCAGGCCAAGGCTATCCAGCGCCTGTCGCCAATCCTCCAGACGCTGGCTGTCCAGCGCCTCGCCGACCGGCGCCTGCAACAGCCAGATCCGAGACTCGCTGGCGCAGCGGCTCAGTTCGCCGATCAGCGCCAGGGTGCCGCGATCCGGCGAGCGGCGTGGGTCGCAGGCGATGGCCAGGCGCTGTGGCGGAAAGCGGGTCAGCTGGTCGAGCAGGCGTCGGCGCTGTTCGCGGTCGTCCAGCACGCCGGCATCGGCGACCGATTCAGGCAGCTTCGGTGGCCAAGGGCGGTTCTGGTCCAGTTCGATGGCCACAAGAACAGCGCCTTCGCTGCCGTTCAGTTGCTTGCCGAGGCTTGGCGCATGCAATTGGCTCGGTGCTGCATCGCTGACGCCGAGGCGTTCGCTAGGCGGCTGCAGCCGTTCGCGCAGCAAGCGGTAGGCGGGCAGTTGCAGATCCAGACGCAGCTGCGCACGCCCGCGGCGCCAGCGCCACAGGCAGAACAGCGCCAGCAGCAGGCGCGGCAGCAAGCCATAGACCAGCACCACGCCCACCAGCCAGCCGGCCCAGCGCTGACGGGCGCTCTCGAAGTCATTGCCGAGCGCCCCGCTGGCGCGGATCTGGTCGATATCCGGGACACTAAAGCCCAGCAGTGACGGCAATGCACCGAGCGCCTGGGTTAGCCCGACGAAAGCGTCTTCGCCCAATATGGTGGTTTCCCAGACGAAGCCGTAGCGCCGCGTGGCGAGCAGTGCCAACAGTGTAAGCAGGGCGCTGCCCATGGCCAGCAGCCAAAGCCCGTGTACGCCCAGCCCCAGCAGCCAGCGCCCGAGGCGGCGCTGCTCCAGCACCGTCAGCAGGGCCGGCGCCAGCTGCACGGCGCGGGCATCGCGGGCGAGCTTCTCGCTGAGCCAGAGCCACAGCCGACCCAGCGAGCCGCCGCTGTCGCCGGCCAGGAAGAACCCCAGCAGCCAGCCGAGCAGTGTTAGCAGATTCAGCCCGAGCAGACTGCCCAGCGCCCAGAACACGTTGACCGGCCGCTGGCCATCGCCCAGCGCCGCCCAGGCCAGGCCGGCTCCGGTAAACAGCGCGAGCAGCGCCAGTGCGAAGCCGGCCAGCCGAGCGCCTTGCCGCCAATGTCGCAATGCGTCGATCAGCCCATCGCGACGGGCCAGCCACAGCGCGCGATATTCGATCAGCTCGGATAGCTCGCCGCCCTGCGCCCGGGCCTGGCGATTGGCCTCGGCATCGTCCAGCGGCCCGGCGTGTTCTTCGCGCAGACGTACGGCTTCGGTCAGCCAGAGACGGTCAAGAGGGTTTGGCAGAACAGGTGCAGACACGCGGCTTCTCATAGTGGGCGGGCTCGGTCCTGAGAATAACCGCTGCCGATCCGAAGGGTGAAATGGCGCCCGGCTCGCACCGGGCCGATCTGCTAGCATCCGCGGCCGAACATTTCGCGGTTCGCCGCATCATCCGCCAGGGACAGGCCGATTCGCCAAGCCGCGATCAGCGGCCCTGTGCGCTTCAAAAGGACTTCGCCATGAAAGACATCTTCTTCTTCGACTCCATGCTGACGCCGAAGATCATTATCTTCATCTACTGGTTGGGCTTGATCAGCGTGGTCGTGGGGGCGATCGTCACGATGTTCAGCGAGTACGGCGGGGGCTTCTGGTCCGGCCTTGGCGTGCTGCTGTTCGGCCTGATCGGGACGCGGGTCTGGTGCGAGCTGCTGATCGTGCTGTTCAAGATCAACGAGAACCTACAGAAAATCGCCAATCGTCAGTGATCGACTGAGGGCGGCGTCCGTGCCGCCTGTTCTTTAGCGCTATTCGGCCGTGGCGCGTACTTTAACCGCGATATCCGGCTGGTCGATGAACAGGCCGTCGATGCCGGCATCCAGGAATGCACGAATCTCCGTTTCGATATCGCCGTGATCGCTGCGGGCATCACCCTTGCGCAGGTTGGTCGGCAGAAAGGCGTTCTCGGCGCGGAAGGTGTAGGGATGCACCTTGAGCCCGGCGGCATGGGCGTTCGGGACGAAGTCAGTGGCTTGGCCCAGGTTGCCGCTAGCGTCGCGCGGGATGATGTAGCTTTTCTCCGGGCCGACGCCCGCCGCATAACGTGAAATCGCCTTGAGCCCTTCGGCGGTGGCCATCTGTGCGTAGGTCAGCTCGCTGCCGCGCACCTGCTGGTCGTACGGCTGGCCACCGCTGAACAGCTGCACCAGACGCAGCTGCGTCAGGCGGCTCAGGGTTTTCAGGTTTTCCACCTCGAACGACTGGATGTACACCGGCGCGTTGCGCCCCGCGTAGCCGTTGCGGTGAAGGGTGCGCACCAGCGGTTGCTCCATGGTCAGGCCGAGCTGTTGGAAATGCGTCGGGTGCTTGGTCTCGATGTAGAGGCCGATGCGCCGGCGCTCGCTCAGCTGCAGGGTTTTCACCAGGTCGATGATTTCTTGCAGTGTGGGGATTTCCAGGCTGCCGTCGAGGCGGGCGTTGCCGGGGCGGATATCCGGAATGCGCTCGATGGCGCGCAGACTCTTCAGCTCGGCCAAGGTGAAATCTTCGCTGAACCAGCCGGTGAGCGATACGCCATCGACCTTCTGGGTGCGCTTGCGATCGGCGAATTCGGGATGCTGGGACACATCGGTGGTCAACCCTAGTTCGTTGTCGTGACGGGCGACCAGCTCTCCGTCGCGTGTCATCACTAGGTCCGGCTCGACGTAGTCGGCGCCCTGCAGGACGGCCAGGGCGTAGGAAGCGAGCGTGTGCTCGGGAACGTAGCCGCTGGCACCGCGGTGGGCGATCACCAGCGGATGGGGCTCGTTGCGATCTTGCAGTTTGGCCTCGCGGACCGAATCGGGCGAGGCGGCGAAGGCGGCGATCGGCAGCAGCAAACTGCAGGCGGTGAACCAGTGGCGCAGGGTGTAGGTGGCGCGGGCCATGGGGGCGACTCCGTGGAAGGGGAGCGATAAGCCTGAAGCGTAACAGTGACGCCCGCTTGACGCTTCGGTGGAACGAAGATGACGGTTCGGTGATGTTGACGTTAATCCGGCGCCGCTGACTGCCCGTGGGCCCTCTGCTATCCTCGCCGCCATGAATCAGACCTCACTTCCCCTCGCCATGATCGCCGCGCTCGCGGAAGACCGGGTCATCGGCCTCGACAACCGCATGCCCTGGCATCTGCCAGCCGATCTCAAGCACTTCAAAGCCATGACTCTCGGCAAGCCGATCATCATGGGTCGCAAGACTTGGGATTCGCTCGGGCGCCCGCTGCCGGGGCGACTGAATCTGGTGGTCAGCCGTCAGCCGGATCTGCAGCTCGAAGGCGCCGAAACCTTCGCCAGCCTGAACGCGGCGCTGGTTCGCGCCGAGGCATGGGCGCGCGAGCAGGGTGTCGATGAGCTGATGTTGATTGGCGGCGCGCAACTCTATGCCCAGGCCTTGGGTCGGGCCCAGCGACTGTATCTGACCCGCATCGAAGCCGCCCCAGACGGCGACGCATTCTTCCCGCCGTTTGACGAAGCCGAGTGGCAGCGCAGCGACTGTCAGGCGCATCCGGCCGAGGGCGAGGCGCCGGGCTATCGTTTCGAGACCTGGCAGCGCCGCTGAACCGCCCTGTCGATCATTTCTTGATCGACGCCAAGTCCCCGCCTGGCGTCAGGCACTATGCTTTTGGCTCGCCTGCCACGAGATGCTTCCATGCAGAACAACACACCGGACGCCGGCCAGGCGGGGACCATCGCTGCGCTATTGGTGCGCCATCCACTCTGGGAGGATGCGCTGGCCTTGCTGCTCGGTACCGCAATGGTGGCCTTGGGCATCGCCTTCTATAGCCATGCGGGGCTGCTGACCGGCGGCACGGTGGGCTTGGCCTTCCTGCTCAAGTATTTCGCCGGTTGGCCTTTCGGGCTGGTGTTCTTCACGCTCAACCTGCCGTTCTACCTCTTGGCGATCTGGCGGATGGGCTGGGGGTTTACCCTGCGCACCGTCGTTGCGGTGGGGCTGGTTTCGCTGCTGGCCGAGCTGACCCCACACTGGATCCGCTTCGCCGAATTGAATGTCTACTACGCGACACTGTTTGGCGGCTTCGCCATGGGCGTCGGGCTGCTGATGCTGTTCCGCCACCGCGCCAGCCTCGGCGGGGTGAACATCCTTGCGTTGTATCTGCAGGAGCGTATCGGCCTGCGCGCGGGCACCTTCCAGATGGGTATCGACGCGCTGATCGTGCTGGCGGCGATCTTCATCGTGCCGCCGGAAAAGGTCGCGCTATCCGTACTCGGTGCGGTGGCGCTGAATCTGGTGCTGGCGATCAATCATCGTGCCGATCGTTATATGGGTGTTAGCTAGCCCAGCGTAACCAGCTGCGGACGGGGCTGTCCGTCCTCGATGTCGAGCAATGCCAGGCTGATCGGCAGCGTGAAGCGGCGCCGACCGGCACTGCCTGGGTTGAGATAGAGCACGCCGTCGATCTCTTCGATCTTCGGCTGGTGGGAATGCCCGGCGATCACCACGGCGATACCGGCGGCGGCAGGGTTCAGCGCCAGTTCCTTGAGGTCGTGCAGCACGTGTATGCGCAGCCCGCCAAGTTGCAGATCCAGCCGTTCCGGGATGGCTGCGGCCCAGTCGCCGCTGTCGACATTGCCGCGAATCGCATCCAGCGGCGCCAGCTCACGCAGCGCGTCCAGCACCTCCTGCTTGCCGATGTCGCCGGCATGGATGATCCGGTCGCAGCCTTCCAGGGCCGCGACGGCTTCCGGCCTCAGCAGGCCGTGGGTATCGGATATGACGCCGATGCGCATGGAGCCTCCAGTCGTTCGAGTGTGCTCAATGATAGGCAACCGATACTTGGCCTCGGTTCGATGTTGCGGCAGTCTGGCGCTCGCCGAACGAAGAGGGGCGAATAATGGATCAGGTCGATTGCATCGTCATCGGTGCCGGCGTAGTGGGGCTTGCGGTGGCGCGGGCACTAGCGCAAACCGGGCGCGAGGTGCTGATTCTGGAAGCCGAGGTGGCTATCGGCACGGGCACCAGTTCGCGCAACAGTGAAGTCATCCATGCCGGCATCTATTATCCACAAGGCTCGCTGAAGGCGCGGCTGTGCGTGGCCGGACGGGACGCGCTGTACGCGTTCTGCGACAGCCACGGCGTGCCTTATCGGCGCTGCGGCAAGCTCATCGTGGCGACCGAGGCGTCGCAGCTGGCCGAACTTCAGGCGCTACAGGATCACGGCGCAGCCAACGGCGTCGATGATTTGCAACGGCTCGATGCCGACGAGGTAAATGCGCTGGAGCCGCAGCTCAGTGCCGTCGCGGGGCTCCTGTCGCCGAGCACCGGCATCGTCGACAGCCACGCGCTGATGCTGGCGCTGCAGGGCGACGCCGAGCGCGCGGGTGCGTTGTTGGCGTTGCGCGCACCGGTGGAGGCGGTCGAGGTTCTGGATAGCGGGTTACGTGTCGATATAGGCGGTGATGAGCCGATGACCCTGGTCGCGAAAAGTGTAATCAACTGCGCCGGGCATGCGGCGCCGGTGATCGCTGCCCGGACTCGCGGGCTGGCTGCCGATGCGGTACCGCCGCGTTATTTCGCCAAGGGCAGTTATTTCAGCCTGGCGACGGCGACGCCCTTTCGGCATCTGGTCTATCCGCTCCCCGAGCCCGGCGGGCTGGGTGTGCACCTGACACTGGATCTCGGCGGCCAGGCCCGCTTCGGCCCGGACGTAGAGTGGGTCGAGTCACTCGATTATCAGCAGGATGCCCGGCGCGCCGAGGACTTTTACGCAGCCATCCGCCGCTACTGGCCGGCGCTGCCGAATAGCGCGCTGCAACCGGCCTACACCGGTATCCGGCCAAAAATCAGCGGCCCTGGCGAGCCAGCCGCCGATTTTCGCATCGACGGCCCGGCGCAGCATGGCATCGCCGGGTTGGTCAATCTGTTCGGCATCGAATCGCCAGGGCTGACCGCCGCCCTAGCGATTGCCGATGAGGTGCGTCAGCGCCTGGGATGATCAGGCCTGCTCGCGTGTCGCCTCGGGCGACTCGGGCAGAAACCAGTTCATCAGCAGTGCGCATATGCCACCGGTGGCGACGCCCGATTCCAGCACGTTGCGCAGCGCCACCGGCAGGTTCGCCAGAAACTCCGGCACCTGGGAAAAGCCCAGACCGAGCGCCAGCGACACCGAGACGATCAGCAGCGCACGGCGATCCAGCTGAACGCCGGCGAGAATGTTGATGCCTGCCGCCGCAACCGCGCCGAACATCACCAGCGCGGCTCCGCCCAGCACGGGTTCAGGCACCGCCTGCAGCACCCCGGCGACTGCCGGAAACAGGCCGAGCACCACCAGCATCACGGCGATCCACATGCCGATGTAGCGGCTGGCAATGCCGGTCAGCTGGATGATGCCGTTGTTCTGCGCGAACACCGAGCTGGGAAAGGTATTGAAAATGCCGGCCAGCAGCGAGTTGGCGCCGTTGACCAGCACGCCGCCCTTGATGCGCTGCATCCACAACGGACCTTCGACCGGCTGACGCGACAGCTTGCTGGTGGCGGTGATGTCGCCAATGGCTTCCAGCGAGGTGACCAAATAGATCACCACCAAGGGAATGAACAGGCCCCAGGAGAAGCTCAGGCCGAAATGCAACGGCATTGGCACTTCGAACAGCTCGGCTTCACGCATGCCGGTGAAGTCCAGGCGCCCGAGATAGGCGGCCAACGCGTAGCCGATGGCCAGTGCAATGATGATCGCGCAGCTGCGTAGCCACACTACCGGCAGGCGGTTGAGCACCACGATCGTCGCCAGCACTACACCGGACAGCAGCAAGTTTTCACGACTGCCAAAGGTGCCGTCGCCCATGGCCGCGTAGCCGCCGCCCATGCTGATCAGGCCGACCTTGATCAGTGTCAGACCGATCATCAGCACCACGATGCCGGTCACCAATGGAGTGATCAGCCGTTTGATGAACGGCAGGATGCGCGACACGCCCATCTCAATGAAGGAGCCGGCGATGACTACACCGAAAATCGCCGCCATCACGCTCTCAACCGGCGTGCCTTGGCCGACCATCAGCACGCCGCCAGCGATCAGCGGACCGACGAAATTGAAGCTGGTGCCCTGGACGATCAGCAGCCCGGCACCCAGCGGGCCGAAGCGCTTGCACTGCACGAAGGTAGCGATACCGGAGATCACCAGCGACATGGAGACGATGATGTTGGTATCTCGCGGCGACACGCCGATGGCCTGGCAGATCAGCAGGCCGGGGGTGACGATGGGCACGATGATCGCCAGCAGATGTTGCAGCGCGGCGAGAAAGGCGATCCAGGGACGCGGCCGGTCGTCGAGCCCGTAGACCAGCTCGTCCGGCGTTTCAGGGGCGGTGTTGTTGTTGTTGTTGTTGGATGCGGTCATGGCCGTCCTTCCAGGTGAAAGAACGCGATTCTACTGACCGGGTTGTCGTACGGACAGGGGCGGGTCTTGCTGCCGCTCGTTATGTCGCTTGCTATGGTGCCCGCTACATCGACACGGCTAACACCCACTGAAGCTCAATCGAGGAGTGCTCCGAATGAAAAGCGCCATCGCAATGACACTGCTATCGCTCGTTACCGGGCTGGCCCACGCCCAGGAAAACTGTGCCGAGAAGGAAGTGGAAATTCGCCGCCAACTGGAGCATGCCCGTGAGCAGGGCAACGCCGGGCGTGTTCGCGGTCTGGAAACTGCGCTGAGCAAGGTCCAGGCGAACTGTAGCGAAGCGCAACTGCAGGCCGAACGGCAGGAAGAGATCGAAGAGGCGCGGGAGGAGATCAAGGAGCGTGAAGCCGATCTGCAAGAAGCGTTGCGTGACGGCGATTCGCAGAAGATCGAAACGCGAGAGCGCAAGCTGGCTGAGGCCAGGGACGAGTTGCGCGAGATATTGAAAAACTGAGAATCAGCGCAACAGCACTAAAAAATGCCCGCCTCGATGAGGCGGGCATTTTTGGTCCGTACCGTCTTAACTGCTGGTCGGGACTGCTCCGGTCATCTTGGCTTGCGGCGGCTGCGTGGGGGGCGCGCCGTGGTCTTCTGCGCCGAGCACTGGCACCTCGTTGCCGTCCACGTCATAAAGCTTGCCATCGAGGAAGTGGTCGCCGTCATGCAGCGCGGCGACATCCTGGTACCGCAGGGTGCGCTCGCTGGCTGCGGCGAATACGGACTGCTGGTCCGAGTTACCGGCGGTCAGGTGGTTGAACAGCAGGTTCAGCAGGATCGCCATGATCGCCGCCGAGCTGATGCCCGAGTGGAAGATGGTCTCGAACCAGGACGGGAAGTGATGGTAGAAGCTCGGCGCGGCGATCGGGATCATGCCGAAGCCGATCGAGGTGGCGACGATGATCAGATTCATGTTGTTGCGATATTCGACCTGCGCCAGGGTACGGATACCGGCAGCGGCCACGGTGCCGAACAGCACGATGCCGGCACCGCCAAGCACAGCGGTCGGTACGGCAGCAATCAGACGACCCATCACCGGCAGCAGGCCGAGCGTCACCAGAATCAGACCGGCGAAGGCCACCACGTAACGGCTCTTGATGCCGGTCACGGCCACCAGTCCCACGTTCTGGGCAAAAGCGCTCTGGGTGAAGGAGCCGAAAATCGGTGCCAGGCTGCTGGAAATCATGTCCGCCCGCAGGCCATTGCCCAGCCGCTTGGAGTCGACCTTGGTGTCGATGATCTCGCCGACCGCGAGGATATCCGCCGAGGTTTCCACCAGGGTGACGATGACCACGATCAGCATCGACAGGATCGCGGCAAACTGGAACACCGGTGCGCCGAAATGCAGCGGCGAAGGCAGGGCGACCACTGGGCCGTCGAGCACGCCGGAGAAGTCAGCCATGCCGAAGAACACCGCCGCCACAGTACCGACAACCATCGCCAGAAGGATGGACAGACGGGAAATGGTGGCGCTGCCGAGTTTGCTTAGCAACAGCACGCACATCAGGGTGAAGCCCGCCAGGCCGATGTTGGCCATGCTGCCGAAGTCTGGTGCCTGGCTATTGCCACCCATGGCCCAGCGGGCCGCGACGGGCATCAACGTCAGGCCGATCGTCGTGATGACGATACCCGTGACCAGTGGCGGAAAGAACTTGGTGATGCGTGAGAACACCGGTGTGATCAGCAAACCGATCAACGAGGCGGCGATCACCGCGCCGAACACCACCGGCAGACCGCCGGCGCCGTCGTTGCCAATGATGGCGATCATCGTCGCCACGCCGGCGAACGATACGCCCTGTACCAGCGGCAATTGACAGCCGAAGAACGGCAGACCAAGGGTTTGCAGCAGAGTGGCCGCACCGCCGGCGAACAGCGAGGCGGCGATCAGCAGACCGATTTCGGCAGGGGTGAGACCGGCTGCCTGACCGATGATCAGCGGCACCGCGACAATGCCCCCGTACATGGTCAATACGTGTTGCAGGCCATAGGCCAGGTTGGCACCGACGCCGAGGTTTTCGTCCTCTGGGCGCTTCTCGGCAGATGTTCTTGCGGATGAGGCTGTCATGATGATCCTTTCTCGCTGTTTGTTCTTGTGCCCCTAATGTAGACAATTCGTTACCGAGATTACTAGCTTTTTGTATACATTTTTTCTTGACCGAAATGTCAAGTAATGGCAGCGATCTGATGCCAAAAAGCCGTATTCAGGTCATTTACGTCACCTATGCAAGGCGTAACGGCCGGTAAGTCGAAAAAAAAGCAATCGGCAATGCAATGACTTCACGGACGAGTGGCAACGAAGGGAAAAAATGCGTGGGCGTTTTACAGCCGGTGCCGGGCTGAAAAGTACCGTAGCGGTACGCCGCACCAGAACGACGAGCCCGGCGCAGGGCCGGGCTCGATGGATGAAGGCTTGCTTGTCGAATTAGTCTTCCAGCATCGCCTTGTTGCGCACCGCGCCCTTGTCGGCGCTGGTGGCGAGTAGGGCGTAGGCCTTGAGCGCCGTAGTCACCTTGCGCGCACGTGGTGCGGCGGGCTTCCAGCCTTTCTTGTCCTGCTCGATGCGGCGGTGAGACAGCTCTTCATCGCTGACCTGCAGCTGAATGCTGCGGTTGGGGATGTCGATCAGCACCTTGTCGCCGTCACGCACCAGGCCGATGGCGCCGCCCGCAGCCGCTTCCGGCGATGCATGGCCGATGGACAGACCCGAGGTGCCGCCGGAGAAACGGCCGTCGGTAAGCAGGGCGCAGTCTTTACCCAGGCCCTTGGACTTCAGATATGAGGTCGGGTAGAGCATTTCCTGCATGCCCGGGCCGCCTTTCGGGCCTTCGTAGCGGATGATGACGATATCGCCGGCCTTTACCTCGTCATTGAGGATGCCCTTCACCGCGCTGTCCTGGCTCTCGAAGATCTTCGCCGTGCCTTCGAATACGTGGATGGATTCATCCACACCGGCAGTCTTCACTACGCAGCCGTCCAGGGCGATGTTGCCGTAGAGCACGGCCAGGCCGCCTTCCTGCGAGTAGGCGTGCTCGACCGAGCGGATGCAGCCGTTTTCACGGTCGTCGTCCAGGCTGTCCCAGCGGGTCGACTGGCTGAACGCCGTCTGCGTCGGGATACCGGCCGGGCCGGCCTTGAAGAAGGTGTGCACCGCCTCATCCTGAGTCTGAGTGATGTCCCATTGGGCGATGCCTTCAGCCAGGGTCTTGCTGTGCACGGTAGGGACATCGGTGTGCAGCAGGCCGCCACGGGCCAGCTCGCCGAGAATGGAGAAGATGCCGCCGGCGCGGTGCACGTCTTCCATGTGGTACTTCTGGATGTTCGGCGCCACCTTGCACAACTGCGGCACCTTGCGCGACAGGGCGTCGATGGCGCGCAGGTCGAAGTCGACCTCGGCTTCCTGGGCGGCGGCCAGCAAGTGCAGGATGGTGTTGGTCGAGCCGCCCATGGCGATGTCCAGGGTCATGGCGTTCTCGAACGCCTTGCGGCTGGCTATGTTGCGCGGCAGGACCGACTCGTCGCCGTCGCCGTAGTAGCGCTGGCACAGCTCGACGACCGTACGACCGGCGCGCAGGAACAGCTGCTCACGATCGCTGTGGGTGGCCAGGGTCGAACCGTTGCCCGGCAGGGCGAGGCCCAGGGCTTCGGCCAGGCAGTTCATCGAGTTGGCGGTGAACATGCCGGAGCAGCTGCCACATGTCGGGCAGGCGCTGCGCTCGTATTCGGCGACCTTCTCGTCGGAAGCACTCTCGTCGGCGGCGATGACCATGGCGTCGACCAGGTCCAGGCCATGGCTGGCCAGCTTGGTCTTGCCGGCTTCCATCGGGCCGCCGGAGACGAACACTACCGGAACGTTCAGGCGCAGGGCGGCCATCAGCATGCCGGGGGTGATCTTGTCGCAGTTGGAGATGCAGACGATGGCATCGGCGCAGTGCGCGTTGACCATGTACTCGACCGAGTCGGCGATGATCTCGCGCGATGGCAGCGAATAGAGCATGCCGTCGTGGCCCATGGCGATGCCGTCGTCGACTGCGATGGTGTTGAATTCCTTGGCCACGCCGCCGTGCTTTTCGATTTCACGGGCGACCAGTTGGCCGAGGTCCTTCAGGTGCACGTGGCCAGGCACGAACTGGGTGAAGGAGTTGGCGACCGCGATGATCGGCTTCTTGAAGTCTTCATCTTTCATGCCGGTGGCGCGCCACAGCGCGCGGGCACCGGCCATGTTGCGGCCGTGCGTAGAGGTTTTCGAGCGGTAATCGGGCATGACGGTTCCTGCGGCTAATCAGCTGATCGAATGGTGCTTATGGTGAGCGTCACCTGTATCGCGTGCAACGGCAGATGACCGTGCGTGCGCAGGGGCCGTATCGAGACAGGGTAACGCTCGTGCGGCCTGGGCTCTTGGCCCGCCGGGGGATGCTGGCGAGGAATGGGACCGATTCTACGCGGGCTGGTCGGGGCGGGGAAGGCTGCCGTCCTGGAAGCTGATGGGACGTACCTGGGCGATGGGCCGTCCAGGCTGCCTGCTCACGCAACCGCAGGTGACGCGTCAGTCATGCAATGGCGGCCAACTCAACGGGGAAGCCCATAGCGCCTGGTCTTCACGGACCTTCTCCGCCGCCTGGGCCAGCTCGTCGCGTAGCCAGCGGTGAGCAGGGTCGGTGTGACGGCGCTCGTGCCACACCTGGGAAACCGTAAAACCTGCCACTTCGACCGGCGGTTCCAGCACTTGCAGCGGCACCACATCGACGAGGCGGCGGGCGGTCAGCTCGGCGATCATGCCGATCAGGTTCGACTGCGCGATCAGGAACGGCGCCAACAGGAAATGTGGCACGGTCACGGAGGTGTGCGCCCGAATGCCGAGCGTCTGATAGAGGCCGTTGACCGCCTCCTTGATCGCGCCGTAGTTGCTGCTGACGAGCAGGTGCTTGCCTGCTGAAAACTGCTCCAGCGAGAGATCACCGTCGATATCGGGATGACCGACTCGCACGATGGACTTCAAACGGTCGGCGAACAGCTTCCTGGCATAGAAACTCGGCGGCGCGGACTCCTCGTTCCACAACACCAGGTCTATCTCGCCGTTTCTCAGAGCGATGAGGTCGTCTTGCGGTTTCAGCGGGCGGATATCCAGCTCGACCTTAGGAGCAACGGCGGTCAGGCGCTGAACTAGCAGCGGCAGCAGAATGAAACTGATGTAGTCCGTCGTGGCGATTCGGAACACGCCATCGAAGCTTGCAGGATCGAACGTTGCGGCGGGCCGAATCAACAGCTCCAGCGACTCAAGCGTATTCGCCAAGGGCGCTGCCAATTCGAGCGCACGCTGTGTCGGCACCATGCCCCGCCCCATCGACACGAACAATGGGTCGTGAAACAACTCACGCAACCGGTTGAGTGTGTGGCTGACGGCGGACTGCGTCATGTTGAGCGACTGCGAAGCGCGCGTGACATTGCTCTCCTTAAGCAGGGCCGCGAACACCTGTAGCGACTTCAGGTCGACGTTGTGCACTAGGACTGTCCTCTCGCTCCGCGCAGCGTCCAGCGGCGGGGCTTTGGTGCGGCGTCAGGATTTGCCATAGGTACTCCAGAAAAAAGCGGGCGATGCCGTGAAGACTGTCGCCCGCAAGTCCACCATTCTTCTGCGTCGAACGATAAGCAGCTACTGGGTACTTTCCAGCCCCGAAAGCGTCGCCTTTTCCTTTTCCTTCACCGCTCCGCCGATGATGTTGAAGTAGATATTCAGTATCACGGCGGTAATGGCGGCCAACAAGATACTGCTCTTCAGCAGGGGGGCCAGTTGCGATGGGAACTGCTCGAAGAACTGCGGGTTGATTACCGGCAGCATGGCGACGCTGACGCTGATGGCAATGATGTAAGCGTTGAACGGATTCTTCACGTAGTCGACCTGGGCCAGCATCCGCACACCGCACGCGGTGATCATGCCGAACATGATCAGCCCCGCGCCACCCAATACGGCGGGCGGAATCGAGGCGATCAGTGCCGACATCTTGGGAAACAGCCCCAGCACCATCAGGATCAGGCCTCCCATCGCGCAGACCCAGCGGCTGCGCACACCGGTGATGCTGACCAGGCCGACGTTCTCGGCATACGAGGTGTAAGGGAAGATATTGAAGATCGCACCCACCAGCGTGCCCAAACCATCAGCGCGAAAGCCGTTGACCATCTCTTTTCGATCCACCGGCTTGCCAACCATCTCGCCCACGGCGACAAACATTCCGGTGGCTTCGATGAAGGTCACCAGCATGACGATGGTCATCGCAACGATCGCCCAGAAGTCGAACTTGGGCAGCGCTATCTGCATCGGCAATACCACGCCGAACCAGGCAGCCTCTTCCACCGCAGAAAAGTCCACCATGCCGGCAGAGAGCGACAGCAACATGCCGAACATGATGCCCAGTAATACAGCGGTGTTTCGCACGAAACCGCGCGAGAACTTGGTGATGATCAGGATGAAAGTCAGCACCAGGAACGACATGCCGATGAACTTCGGGCTGCCGAAATCAGGATTGCCCAGGCCACCCGAGGCCCAGTTGGCACTGACGCCCATCAGTGCCAACCCTACCACCAGGATTTCGGTCCCTATCACCACGGGTGGAAAGAAACGCAACAGGCGGGCCATCAGCGGTGCCAACAAGATGCCCAGGATGCCGGCCACGATCATCGAGCCATAAATGCCGGCCAGCCCCAGGTCTGGATTGGTCCCGATGGCCACCATCGGCCCTACGCCCGTGAACGAGATGCCCATCATGATGGGCATCTTGATGCCGAACCCGCGAATGCCGACCGCTTGAACGAGTGTGATCAGGCCCGAAACGAACAGGCCAAGGCTGATTAGAAAAGCGGTCTGCTCCTTGGGCAGATTCAAGGCCATGCTGATGATCAAAGGCACGGCCACCGCGCCGGCATACATCACCATGACGTGCTGCATACCAAGTGCGGTCAGGCGACCGATAGGAAGGACTTCATCGACGGGTGCACGCGAGTCGGAGGGAATATAGCGTTTTACGCTCATTATTTTTTTCCTCTCAGGATAACTATTGTTTTTATTGTTTATTGCAAGGCTGTATCGAAGACTCCGGACATGGGGATGAAACGCGGCAGGCGCTTGACCAGATCGGTCCAGCGTCTGAGCGCGGGGTAATCCATCAGCGAAATGCTGCCCTGGTCGGAGAGCATCACGTAGGGAAAGCAGGCAATGTCGGCGATGGTCGGGTGGTCGCCACGGCAAATCCAACCGCCTTCTTCACGCTCGGAAAACCACAATCGCTCGTCGAGCACGCGGAACAGCGCATGGGCGCCGGCGCGCGCCTTTTCAGCGTCGAGGTCGTAGCTCAGCAGGTCATGTAGGCGGGCTGCCGATGCCGTGCCGGTAATTTCGTTGGCGAAGGCCAGCCACATATTGACCTCGGCCAGATCACGGGCGTCGGTGGTCGGATACCAGCGGCCACTGGTGTCGTAGCGAGCCGCCAGATAGCTCAGCACCGCCTGCGCATCGCGCAGCACGAAACCGTCATCGTCGAGTACAGGCAACTGGCCGAGCGGGTTGATGGCCAGGAAGGCATCGCTCTTGTGCTCCTTGCCCGGAAAGAACTCTATTCCGACCTTTTCGTATTCAAGGCCGAGCATGTTCATGAAAAGACGCAACTTGTAGCAGTTGCCCGACAGTTCGTAGTCATAGAGGGTGATCATTTTTGCACGCTCCTACAGGTCGAGAACCAAGAGTTCGGAACGGCTACGCGACACGCAGGGCATCAGGCAGCGTTTGCTCTGCTTCTCCTCCTCGCTGAGGTAGACGTCACGGTGCTCGGGCTCACCGTCCACCACTCCGGTCCGGCAGGTGCCGCAGACCCCTTGCTCGCACGAGGTGTCGATCTCGATGCCACGGGCCTTGAGCGTGTCGGCGAGGCTGACGCCCGCAGGCACCATAAATTCGGCGCCGCTGGTTTGCAGGCGCACGCGGAAAGGCTGATCGTCCTCGTGCGATACCTCATTGGCGAACAGCTCGAAATGCACGTTCGCCTCGGCTATGCCATTGGCCGGCGCGCGTTCGCATACCAGGTCAATCAAGGGGCGGGGGCCACAGACATAGACATGGCTGTCGGTGCCCGCCTCGCGCAGCGCCTGGTCGATGGCGTCGCGGGTCGCCTCGGCCGACAGGCCGGTATGCAGCAGATGGCTGTCCAGGGCGGCAAGGCGATCGGCAAAGGCAACATGTGCCTGGCTGCGCGCGAAATAGTGGAGCGCATAAGGGCGATGGTTTTTTTGCAGCACCGCGCCCATTGCCAAGATCGGCGTGATGCCGATGCCGCCGGCGATCAGCAAACTGTTCTGATCGGGCATCAGGCCGAAATGGTTCTTCGGTGCCGACACGGTCAAGCTGTCGCCAACCTGAAGTGATTCGTGCAGCGAGCGTGACCCACCGCGCGAGGCTGGCTCCAGCTTCACGCCGATCACCAGGCGATCACGCTCACCTGGCGAGTTGACCAGCGAATACTGGCGCACCAGGCCATTGGGGGTATGCACGTCGAGGTGCGCGCCGGCTTCGAAGGCGAGCTGCTCGCCTTCGGGCAGCTTCAGCGTGAAGGCGACGATGTCTTCGGCTGTGTCGCTGCGCTCTGCGACAAGGGTCTGAATCAGCGCTGGCTTGGGTGCGGTGGTGCTTTGCGCCACGGGGATCAGCCGAGGGCTTGCGGCGGGTATCGAGAGGGATGAGCGCTCTGCCGGGGTCTTGCCGCTTTCGACGTGGCGCCGCAGGGTCGTCAGCAGCAGGTTATGCCAGCGTAGAGCCTCGCGCTCATCCATGCCCGCCTGGCTGGCGGAGCTGTGAACGATGGTTTTGGATTGGTCCGCTGGTTGCAGCCAGAAACGCACCTTGCAGTCACCCGCCGGACGCTGCCAGGACAGATCGATCTGGGTGCCATTTCGTTGCAGCGCAACGGTACCGGCGATAGCGCTTTTATCGCCATCGGCATAGCGTTCCAGAGCGGCGCAAACCCTATCGAAATCTGTATTGAAGGTCAGGTTACGCAAGATGAGAGGCAGCGGCTCGGCTGCGGGCGAGAAGCCATTTTCCAAGAAGGTCCCGGCTTCCGCAGCCAGGTTGACCCACACGTAGCCCTTCGCCTCTGCTGCAGCAAAGGTGCGCGCGCAAAGACTTCGCGGTGGCGCTGCTTCGCTCGATGCGGGGATTAAAGTGCAACGACCGTCGCCACTCTGGTACTGCCAGCCGTGGTACTGGCAGCGCAGCTTCTCGCCCGTGTTCGCGCCGAGCGTAAAGCGGACGCTACGGTGCGGGCAGCGGTTTTCCCATGCGTTCACGCGGCCGTCGTCGGCACGCCACATGGCGAGTTCGACGCCGCAGAGCTGGCCATGGAAAACGTGGCGCTTGGTCAGATCGTCGGCACGCGCCACCGGATACCAGTTGTTATCTGGAATATTCATGTGTGTTCCTCTTGAAGTCCGTGTTCAGGCGGCGCGGTAGGTGCCGTAGGCAACGCCCTTGTCGCGGAGCCAGCGGCGATAGGCAGCCGACATGGCATCGGCGCGCGTCGGCACCTCTAACTTGGGATCGAGAGGCAAGGTTCGCGGAACGTGGTTGTTCAGGATCATCAGATCCTGACCGAAGATGGTTTGCTGGAAGAGACGCAGATCGCTGTCGCTGGTGGTTTCGTCGATATAAACCAGCACCACATGCGCGATGCACCATTGCTCATCGACCGGCTGCACGAACAGGCAGATGGCGTCGCGGCGGGTGGGCTGCGGCGGGCTGGTTTTATAGAGCACGGCAACAAAAGGTCGCGCCACGCGATAGATGTAATCGGCCTCGATGCCATCGGTCGCAGCCGCGGCAGCCATCGGCTGGTAGAACTTGCAGTCGCGCGCGTAGATTTCGTCATGCTCGACGTCGCGCTCCACCCGATAGGGCGCAACATCGGTATGCGGCTCCTCACCCAGCAGCCCTGTATGTACGTAGGGGAAATGCGCCATATCGAGGAAGTTCTCGATAGCCCTGAGGCCCGAAACGTGAACCTTCATCGAGCCTGCACCGAGGATGCGGCGGTCCGCCTCGTCGAACTCGGGCAGGGCGAAAAAGTTGTCTCCGGGCTCACCAAGCGAAATCCAGTGAGTGTGGTAGCGAGTCTGCGTTCGGCATGCGGTGCCGGTTTCATCAATCAGGCGTGCGCTGAAAACGCCTTCGCTGTCACGCCCATATTCGATCTCGTAACCCAGAACGCGGGTGCGGTACTGCACGCCATCTTGTACATCTTCCACCACCGCTACTGGATACCATTCGTGCCAGACAACTGCCTCGATCGTCATCTTCCTTCCTCTATCGGCCTCAACAACACGGCTCTGTTGCCGTTTTCCTGAACCATAGAATTGAATACAAAATCGTCTAACCCGCATGCCTCATTGCAGGTATGAAGACTTTTCATGGCTTGTCTAAATCGGGCTTCGACAAGGCAAAAGACGAGCAAGGCCGGCCAAAGAAAAGTACTGATTCGCTGGCGGCGCAGGGCGGGAAGTGGTCTGGCGGTATGTGTGACAGCCGATGGCTTTACAGCGGCAGACGTTTGATCTGCTCGCCGTTGGTCACGTTTGAAAGGTGGGCAGGCCTGTCGAAACATCCGGCAGGCCTTGTTACTCAGCTGTTGGGCAGGATCCGGCAGGTGATGCTCTTGATATAGCGCGTCTCCGGGATCGCCGGATGTACCGGATGGTCAGGGCCCTGACCGCCGCGTTCGAGCAGCTGGATGTTGCGGTCCAGATGACGGGCGCTGCCGAGCAGGATGTTCTGCAGGCCATCCTCGGGCAGGTGCATCGAGCAGCTGGCGCTGACCAGGATGCCGTCCTTGTTGAGCAGGCGCATGGCCTGCTCGTTGAGACGGCGGTAGGCGGCTTCGCCGTTCTTCAGGTCCTTCTTGCGCTTGATGAAGGCGGGTGGGTCGGTGATGACCACGTCGAAACGCTCTTCGGCATTCTTCAGCTCTTTCATCGCCTCGAAGGCATCGCCCTCGACGCAGGTCATCTTCTCGGCGACGCCATTGAGTGCGGCGTTGCGCTCGACGCCATCGAGGGCGAAGGCCGAGGCGTCGACGCAGAACACCTCGCTGGCGCCGAAGGCTGCGGCCTGCACGCCCCAGCCGCCGATGTAGCTGAACAGGTCGAGCACGCGCTTGCCCTTGACGTAGGGCGCCAGCCGCGCGCGATTCATGCGGTGATCGTAGAACCAGCCGGTCTTCTGGCCTTGCAGCACTGGCGCCTCGAACTTCACGCCGTTCTCTTCCAGCGCGACCCATTCCGGCACCACGCCAAAGGCGGTGTCGACGTAACGCTCTAGGCCCTCGGCGTCGCGGGCGCTGGAGTCGTTCTTCCACAGCACGCCGCGCGGCTTGAGCACCTGCACCAGGGCTTCGAGCACGGCGTCCTTGTTGCGCTCCATGGTGGCCGAAGCCAGCTGCACCACCAGATGGTCATGGAAGCGGTCCACCACCAGGCCTGGCAGCAGATCGGAATCCCCGTAGATCAGGCGGTAGCAGGGCTGGTCGAACAGACGTTCGCGCAGGCTCAAGGCGACCTGGATGCGATGCACCAGCAGCGATTTGTCCAGGCTGTGCTTGAGATCGCGCGACAGCAGGCGGGCGCAGATCAGGTTGTTCGGCGACACGCCGACGATGCCCAACGGCTTGCCGCCGGCCGCTTCGAGAATCGCCTGGTCGCCAGCGGCGAAGCCGGACAGCGGGGTTGCGGCGGTATCCACCTCGTTGCTGTAGACCCACAGATGACCGGCGCGCAGGCGGCGATCGGCGTTGGCTTTGAGGCGCAGGCTGGGCAGGGTCATCGGCGGGGCTCCGGCAAAGGGCGCGATTATAGGGGCAGCGGCCGATAAAAGCGCTGGAGGCTGGAAAGCTGGACGAGCACCGTGCAGATATTCGTCAAGCCTCAAGCCTCAAACGGCTCTTATGCTGCCAGTGCCTTGATCAGCGCCTCGTTGAATGCCGGAATATCGTCCGGCTTGCGGCTGCTGATCAGATGGTCGTCGACCACCACCTGTTCGTCGACCCAGTCCGTAGAGTGTGCTTTAGCGCACCGGATTCATTCAATAACGTAGCAATGCACCGCATCGTCTTTGGTGGGCTGAAGCCCACCCTACCAGACTGACACGGAACGTCGCCCGGCCCACCCTACGGGAGCGCAGACATAACGCGATATCAGCCGCCCAGCGCCTTGATCAGCGCCTCGTTGAACGCCGGGATATCGTCGGGCTTGCGGCTGCTGATCAGATGGCCGTCGACCACCACCTGTTCGTCGACCCAGTCGGCGCCGGCGTTTTTCAGGTCGTCGGTCAGCGAGGGCCAGCTGGTCATGCGTTTGCCCTTGACCAGACCGGCGGAGGCCAGCAGCCAGCCGCCGTGGCAGATCACGGCGATGGTCTTGTTCGCCCGCGCCGCGTCGCGCACCAGTTCCTGAGCCATTTCGTCGGTGCGGATGGTGTCGGAATTGACCACGCCACCGGGGAGCAGCAGGGCGTCATAGTCCTCCATGCGGATGCTGTCGAAGGTCTTGTCGACATGAAACTTGGTTGCCGGCGTGGTGTGATTCCAGCCGGTCACTTCGCCATTGGATGACGAAACGATTTCGGCGGTCGCGCCGGCCTTCTCCAGCGCTTCTTTCGGGTCGGTCAGCTCGACTTGCTCGAAACCGTCGGTCACCAGAATCGCCACGCGTTTGCCTTTCAGGGAAGCAGTCATTTGATTTCCTCTTGGTCGGTTTGCAACTTGGGCTACTTGGAATCCGAACCATGCGCTCAGCCAAAGTTCGCACTCATTCCATGGCTGCTTTGCGCCATACACTCCGGCTGATTTGCTCGCGACTGGAAGCCCGCCGCTTGCCGCCATGCTAGGATTCGGCCACCTCCGTTCCGCCCGATACCCATGCCTGAACTACCTGAAGTCGAAACCACTCGCCGTGGCATCGCGCCGCATCTCGTCGGCCAACGCGTCAGCCGCGTCATCGTGCGCGAGCGGCGGCTGCGCTGGCCGATCCCGGAAGACCTCGATGTGCGGCTGTCCGGCCAGCGCATCGAAGCCGTCGAGCGCCGGGCCAAGTACCTGCTGATAAAGGCCGAGGTCGGCACCTTGATCGCTCACTTGGGCATGTCCGGCAGCCTGCGGCTGGTGCCGGCGGATCTGCCGGTGGGCAAGCACGAGCATGTCGATATCGTCTTGGAATCCGGGATGGCGCTGCGCTACACCGATCCGCGACGCTTTGGCGCGTTGCTCTGGAGCGATGAGCCGCTGAGCCATGCGCTGCTCGCCAATCTGGGTCCGGAGCCGCTCGACGATGCGTTCGACGGCGACCGTCTGTTCCAGCTGTCACGCGGGCGCAGCATGGCGATCAAGCCGTTCATCATGGATAACGCGGTGGTGGTGGGCGTCGGCAACATCTATGCGAGCGAGGCGCTGTTCGCCGCCGGGATCGATCCACGGCGGGCGGCGGGGGCCGTTTCGCGGGCGCGCTATCTGAAGCTCGCTGCCGAGATCAAGCGCGTGCTCGCCCATGCCATCGAACGCGGCGGCACGACATTGCGCGACTTCGTCGGCGGCGACGGTAAACCCGGCTATTTTCAGCAGGAGCTATTCGTCTACGGCCGTGGCGGGGATTTCTGCAAGACCTGCGGCTCGACCCTGCGCGAGATCCGCCTGGGTCAACGTGCCAGTGTCTACTGCGGTCGCTGTCAGCGATGACGTGTGGCTGCGCAGGCATTGACGGTGTTCACGATCAACAAAGGCCGGCCGCTGCTATAGTGACCGCCACAACAAACATCTGCCTCGTTTCGCCCAGCTGAAGGACCACATCATGAATCTGTTTCGTTCCACCGCTGTTGCTTTGGCCCTGACCACTGGCCTGCTGACGATGCCGGCCCAAGCGCAATCGGTGCAGCAGAACGCCAGTGGCGATCCCATGTACACCGTCGAAGCGCCCAAGGCTTTTTCCATCGTTGGTGATCTGCTGATCGCGCGGCCGCTGCTGATTGCCGCGACGGTGGTCGGTGCCGGCTTGTTCGTCGTCAGTCTGCCATTCACGGCCATGGGTGGCGGTATCAAGGAAACCGGCAAGGCGCTGGTGGTCGAGCCCGGTGCTGCAGCCTTCGCCCGCTGCCTGGGTTGTACCCGCGTCGGTTACAACCGCCAGGATTGATCGTGCTGCAATCGGATCGAGCTTCGATCCGATCTGCTTTATATCCCACGGCTTCGCCGCGTTACCGCGTGCGAAGCCGTTTTGCGTTGGACGGTTGAAAAGGCGAGCGGTGAGTGATCAGGCCTTGCCGGTGATGATCATGTACTTCTGCATCAACTCATCCTTGCTCTCGACGTTGTTCACGTCGAGCGGAATGCAGTCAACCGGGCAAACCTGCTGGCACTGCGGCTCATCGTAATGGCCGACGCATTCGGTGCAGAGGTTGGGGTCGATGACGTAGATTTCCTCGCCCTGGGAAATCGCGCTGTTCGGGCACTCGGGCTCGCACACGTCGCAGTTGATGCAGTCATCGGTGATTATCAGGGACATCCAGCTAGCTCCAGCTGCGGCATGACCGCAGCGCAGGTAAAAACGACGCGCAATTTTGCCGCATCGGCTCGCCCGGTGCACGCGGCAGTGATCACCCTCTGTCGCCGATCGTCTGTCGCCCGAATCTGGAATGCCTCAGCGCGAGGCGTAGCGCTCGGTCAGCGCCTTCATCACGGACGGATGAACAAACTTCGAGACGTCGCCGCCGAGCCGGGCGATTTCGCGCACCAGCGTCGAGGAAATGTAGGAAAACTTCTCCGACGGCGTCAGAAACAGGCTTTCCACGTCCGGAACGAGCTGACGGTTCATATTGGCCAGCTGGAACTCGTACTCGAAATCGGACACCGCGCGCAGGCCGCGCAGCAGCACGTTGGCCTTCTGTTCGGTGACAAAGTGTGCCAGCAGCTTGGAGAAGCCCATCACCTTGACGTTCGGCAGGTGCGAGGTGACTTCCTGAGCCAGTGCCACGCGTTGCTCCAGCGGGAACAGCGGGTTTTTGTTGGGACTGGCGGCGACCGCAATGATCACTTCGTCGAACAGGCGTGAGGCGCGCTCGACCAGGTCGGTGTGGCCCATGGTGATCGGATCGAAGGTTCCCGGATACAGCACTCGATTCATCGCGGCGTCCTGACGCATGCGTGGGGGTTGGATGGTAGCGGCTCGGTAACGGCAGCGTAAAGCATCAATACGGATGGTTCCGGCAGCGGGTGGTCAGGCTGTTTTCAGCCGTTCGGCCAGCTGGTTGGAGAATTTGGCGGCCAGGGCGTAGACGGATAGCTGCGGGTTGGCGCCGATGCTGGTGGGAAACAGCGAGCCGTCGTGAATCGACAGATTGTCCAGCTGGTGGTGCCGGCCGAGGCTGTCGGTGACGGCCAGACGCGGATCTTCCCCCATGGCGCAACCGCCCATGACATGCGCGCTGCCGAGCCGTGTGCGGTACAGCTCGAGGCTCAACGCGTCGATGATCCCACGCGCCTGCGCCAGGCTGGACGCATGGGTGGCGTCGTTGTGCAGCGGCAGCACTGTCTTGGCGCCGGCGGCGAACTGGATTTCCGCCATGCTGTGATAGGCGCGGCGGATGCCATCCCAGGTGTAGGGCGTCATCCGGTAGTCGAGCGTGGGCGAGCCATCGCTGCGCAGCTGCACCTGGCCTTCGGCGCTGTCGGGGTGAAAACCGTCCCGCATCAGCGCAAGCATTGCGTTGGTATGCGGCAGCTGCGCCATGCGCAGCGCGTTGTCGACGCCGAAGCGGCCCAGCAGCGTCGCGGCCAGGGCGGGGTGGATGGGCGGTACTTCGAGCTTGTAGGACATGCGTCCGCTGATGCCGTCGACCCACTGAAAGTGGTCGGAGTAGATTGATTGCGGCGCGCCATAGAAGGGATTGATCACCGCCTCGAATTGCGCGGCAGAGAAATTCACCACATGCAGAAAGGTCCGCTTGCCAGCACGCTGATGCGGGTCCGGCGCGTCCGAGCGCAGCAGAATCGCCGGGGTGTTGATGCCGCCGCCAGCAAGGATGTAGTGACGTGCGCGGACGCGTATCTTGCGTCCCGTCGGTGCCGCGCCGCGTGCGTCCATTGCCAGGCATTCCAGCGCGGTGACCCGTTCTCTATCGACGACGAGGCGCTCGGCGCGGGCGAGGTAGAGCAGCTCGCCACCGGCATCCAGACTCGCGGGAATGGTCGTCACCAGCATCGATTGCTTGGCGTTGGTCGGGCAACCCATGCCGCAATAGCCTAGATTCCAGCAGCCGCGCACGTTGCGCGGAATCACCGCCCAGCTGTAGCCCAGGGCCTCGCAGCCATCGCGGATCACCTGATTGTTGGCGTTCGGCGGCAGCTGCCAGGGCTCAATGCCCAGGCGTTGCTCCATGCGTTCGAACCAGGGCGTCAGCGTCTCGGTTGAAAGCCCTTTGACGGCGTGTTCGCGAGCCCAGTGTTCGAGTGTCTGCGTCGGGGTGCGGAAGCTCGACGTCCAGTTCACCAGCGTCGATCCGCCGACGGCGCGCCCTTGCAGGATGGTGATGGCGCCGTCTTTGCTGGTGCGGCCGATCGCCTCCTGATAGAGCGAGGCGTACGCCGCCGGCTCCTGCATGTCGAAGTCACGACTGCTGCGCAATGGGCCTTCCTCGATCAGCAGGACCTTGAAGCCCGCCGCGCTGAGAATTTCCGTACTGGTGCCTCCGCCCGCGCCGCTGCCGACGATGGCGATATCGGCTTCGAGGGTAATGTCCTGCTCAAGCCGCGAGCCGTCATGGACGCTCCAGCCGCGAGCGAGGCCTTCTGCAAAAGGGTCGGCAACCGGCATCTCGGCTCCTTGATATGAGAAGTGCAACGGAAGGTTAGATAGCGGGCGGACCGGGGTAGCCGCAGTGCTGCCAGGATTCCGCGCGTCCGTACCAGGCCATCAGGATCATCTGCTGTAGCGAGGCGCAGCCCTGACGTAGCAACGCCAGCGAGCTGTTCTCCCAGCGCTGCAGGAATGCCTGGATGTCGCTGTCCTGCGCCTGTTCCCAGCCGCCCCAGATACCCGTCAGTGGGCCGCGTGTCAGTGGCAGGCTGAGCAGGTCGAATAGCTGCTGGACCTGTTTCGACAGGGCGGGCGGCAGGTGCGCCAACCCCTGGTCGAGACTCGCCAAAGTGCCCTCGACGGCGTGCGCGTCATCCGACATCGGTGTCGCACCCTCCAACACCACAGATATGAGGCGACGCAGCATCGGCAGGTCGCTGTCGCGCAGCATTTCGAAACCGGATGCGGCGCGCTCGGCACTGCAGCCGGAGAGGCTGCCGAGCAGGCCGGCGCCGGCAAGCGCGGCGCTGCCGAACAGGCCGACCTTGAGCAGGCCGCGGCGGGAGAGAGCGGAAGTGTTTGGCGTGGGCATCGTGTGACCGTGCGTCAGCGTACGAACAGTTTGTAGATCAGCTTCTGCAAGGCCTTGCCGTACGGCGGATAGATCAGCCGGGCGGCATTGAAGCGCTGCTTGATGAACACGCCCTTGGCCTTGCTGAAGGTCAGAAACCCCTCGTGCCCGTGGTAATGCCCCATGCCGGACGGGCCGACGCCGCCAAAAGGCAGATCATCCTGGGCGACGTGCAGCAGCGTGTCGTTGAGGCAGACGCCGCCGGAGTGGGTATGACGCAGCACGCGGCGCTGCTCGGCCCGGTTGTAGCCGAAGTAATAGAGCGCCAGCGGGCGCGGGCGGGCGTTGATGTAAGCGAATGCCTGGTCGAGGTCGTCGTAGGGCACGATGGGCAGCAGCGGGCCGAAGATTTCGTCTTGCATCACCTGCATTTCATCGTTCACATCCAGCAGCAGGCAGTGCGGCATGCGCCGCTGCTGGCCTTGCTCGAATATTGGCAGCAGGCGTGCGCCCTTGGCCTGGGCATCGTCCAGATAACCCTGCAGCCGGGCGTGTTGGCGCGGATTGATGATGGAGGTGTAGTCGGGGTTGTCCGCCAGTTGCGGATAGAAGCGCCGGACCACCTCGCGATAGGCCTCGACGAAACCCTCGACGCGACTTTTCGGCACCAGCACGTAATCGGGTGCAACGCAGGTTTGCCCGGCATTGAGCGTCTTGCCGAAGGCGATGCGCTCGGCAGCGTCGGCAAGCGGTACGTCGGCCGAGACGATGGCTGGCGACTTGCCGCCCAGCTCGAGCGTGACGGGCGTCAGGTTCTGCGCGGCGGCACGCATCACATGCCGGCCGACGCTGGTGCTGCCGGTGAACAGCAGGTGATCAAAGGGCAGCTGCGAAAAAGCGATGCCCGTATCGGCTTCGCCGAGGATCACCGCGACCTGCTCATCCGGGAAAATCTGCGCCAATAGTTCCTGCAGCAGCCGCCCTGTCGCAGGCGTGGCCTCGCTCATCTTTAGCATCACCCGATTGCCCGCCGCCAGCGCGCCAATCAGTGGGCCGATGGCCAGAAAGAGCGGGTAGTTCCAGGGCACGATGATGCCGACCACACCGAGCGGCTGATACACCACGCGCGCGCTGGCCGGTTGAAAGGCCATGCCGACGCTGCGACGAGACGGCTTCATCCAGCGGCCCAGATGGCGCTTGGCGTAACGAATCCCATGCAGGCTGGGCATGATCTCGGCCAGCCGCGTTTCATCCGCCGAGCGGTTGCCGAAGTCCTCGCTGATGGCGTCGATCAGCGGCTGCTGATTTCGCGCGAGCAGATCGTGCAGCGCCTCCAGCCATTGCAGGCGATCCTCGGCGCTGGGGCTGGGGTAGGCCTGGAACGCCTTGCGTTGGCGATCGAACAGCGGCCGCAAGCGATCGATCTCGGGTTTCGTCAAGAGATGGGAGACGGTGGCGGGCATGGCGATTGACCGGTGTGGGCGGAATCGGAATGTTTTAGAGTCATTACTCTATTTTGTCAATCGAGGTGCTTGAATGCGGCGCGAGCGTTATCTTTGCGCTCCTGCTCCAAGCACGACGGATGAGCCGCTGCCGATGCCTGCAAAACCCACCACCCGCGACCGCATCCTCGAAGCCAGCCTGGAGCTGTTCAACAGCCAGGGCGAGCGCAGTGTCACCACCAACCATATCGCCGCGCATCTCGGCATCTCCCCGGGCAACCTTTATTACCACTTTCGCAACAAGCAGATGATCATTGCCGAGCTGTTTGGTCGCTACGAGGCGGATGTCGACGCCTTTCTGCAACTGCCGGCGGGTCGCGCGCTGACCGTTGAAGACAAGACTCTGTATCTCGAAGCATTGCTGTCGGCGGTGTGGGATTACCGTTTCATGCACCGCGATCTGGAGCATCTGCTGGATAGCGACGATCAACTCGCCGAGCGCTATCGCCTCTTCGCCAAGCGCCATCTGCTGAGCGCACAGCAGATTTATCAGGGATTCGTCGACGCCGGCATTCTCAATATGACGCCCCGCCAAGTAGAGGCACTGGCGGTCAACGCCTGGATCATCATTACGTCCTGGGTACGCTTTCTCCGCACGGTCAGCGGCGGGCCGAGCGGGGCGCTGGAGCGGGAATCCCTGCGCCAGGGCATCTCCCAGTTGCTGGCGCTCGAGGATGGGTACGTGACGACGGATGCCCGAGCGTCGTTCGAGGCGCTCTACCGACAGCTATACGCTCCCATGACGCTGCTGTTCTGACATGCCGCCAGTCGGCTGACTTGACCGATGTCACAAATATTCATTGATCATAGCCTAGTGCCACCATCAAACTAACGCAGTGGCACGTTCTTTTCAGACTGATAGCAGTGCCGCAGCCGCGCCGGCCGGAACACGCTTGTTCGATCGGCTACGTGTTCGGCGCTGACTATGGTTTGGAGAGGAAAGGAAATGAGCGGACGCGACACTGATATACGACGTCTCAACGAGCTCACCGGCAGTCGCGTCGAATTCCGCGAGTTTGGCGCCTCGATGGATGCAGGCTCCAGCGATTGGAGTTTGTTGAATGCGGTCTCGCGCAGCGTAGATCCCGCTAAAACGGACGCCCTCGGCGCGGACGTGCCTGCCGCCCACTCGCCGATCCAGCCCAACGCTCGAGAGGCCGACTGGTCCATGTTGGCGTCCATTGGCACGCCGCCACAGCCGGTGGCTGCCCAGGCGCAGAGCCAGCCAGAGCCCATCCCTGAGCCAGCCATCGTTACAGCGCGACGGCCAACGGTCGAAGCGACCGCGGCTAAACCAAGCTTCGGTCATCTGTTCCGCAAAGCCGCGACCGCCGAACCACAAGACGCTCAGCGTACCGACCTGGTACAGCTATTGAAGGCCATCAGCCGATGCCATTGATTTGCATAACCTCTCCCAAGGGTGGCGTCGGTAAGACGACCCTGGCTGCCAATCTTGCCTTTGCCTTGCAGCGTCTTGGTCATCCGGTCGTTGTCATCGATTTCGACGTGCAGAACGCGCTTCGTCTGCATTTGGGCGTTCCGCTCAATGACGACCGTGGTTATGTCGCTCATGCGCCACACCAGCCCAATTGGAGCCGGCTCAGCCTGACCACGCAGAGCGGGATACGCGTGCTGCCTTATGGCGATTGCTCGGCGGACGCCACGCAGCTGTTCGAACGACATCTGCGCGAAGACCCCAATGTGCTCGCCGAAGGGCTGCGCGACTTTCTGGCGGTTCCCGGTTTGATGGTGATTGCGGACACGCCTCCGGGGCCGACCGCCGCGCTCGATGCGCTGGATCGCATCGCCGACTATCGAATCGCCGTGTTGCTGGCGGATTCGGGATCGGTATCCCAATTGCCAAAGATCGAGCAGGGCGACTTTTACCGTTATTCGCGCAACGACCTGGGCTCGGTTGGCTACGTCATCAATCAGGTGGACCGACGCCGGCGGCTCAATCAGGACATCACCGAGTTTCTTCGCGCGCGGCTTGGCGGCCAGGTGCTGGGCATGGTGCACCGTGACGAGGCGCTCGCCGAAGCCCTCGCGACGCAACAGACCGTCTTTACCTTCGAGCCTGCGGCGGCGTCAGCGCACGACATCGACCAGATAGCACGGCGCCTGGCGCAACGACTCGAGCACAGCCAGGCCCACCGTCAGGCTAACCGGAACTAAGGAAGGTTTTAATTCATGTCGCACGAAATTGGCCTGGCCAGGCAAGTCCTGGCCAACCTGGTGCTGTGCTGCTCGCTCGCCGCTCTGGGCCTGGTCGTCGTCGTTCCGATGGCGTTGGAAATGCAGGCCCTGTTGATGGTCACCACCATCGGCGCCGCGCTCGTGCTGAGCAGGATGCGCAGCCGCCTGATGACTCTAGTGATGATCGTCATCTCGGTTACCGTCTCGCTGCGCTACATGTACTGGCGAACGACCGAAACGCTGGTGTTCGGCAACGGGCTCGAAACCTTTCTCGGATTCGGGCTCTATCTGGCCGAGATTTACACCCTGATCATCCTGATCCTCGGCTATATCCAGACCGCCTGGCCGCTGGAACGCCGCATCGCGCCGTTGCCGGAAGATGTTTCGCGCTGGCCGACCGTGGATGTCTATATCCCGACCTATAACGAGAGCCTGAGCGTGGTGCAGGACACCGTGCTCGCGGCGCAGAACCTCGCGTACCCGCGCGACAAGCTGAGTATCTACATTCTCGACGACGGCAAACGCCCCGAATTCGGCGCCTTCGCCGCCGCGGCGGGTGTCGGCTATATCGCCCGTTCCGACAACAATCATGCGAAGGCCGGCAACCTGAACCACGCCATGGCCAAGACCAGCGGCGAGCTGATCTGCATCTTCGATTGTGATCACGTGGCAACGCAGATTTTCCTGCAGGCCACCGTCGGTGCCTTTCTGGACGATCCGAAGCTGGCCTTGATCCAGACGCCGCACCACTTCTATTCCCCGGACCCTTTCGAACGCAACCTTTCGGACGGACGCAAAGTGCCCAATGAAGGCGAGCTCTTTTATGGGCCTGTGCAAAAGGGCAATGATTTCTGGAACGCCACCTTCTTCTGCGGCTCCTGTGCCGTCATTCGCCGTCAGGCATTGGAAGACACCAAGGGATTCGCGGTCGAGACCGTCACCGAAGATGCCCATACGGCACTCAAGCTTCAGCGCAAGGGCTGGAACACGGCGTTTCTCGGGATACCGCTCGCGGCGGGACTGGCGACCGAGCGTCTGGTCCTGCACATCGGGCAGCGCATTCGCTGGGCGCGCGGTATGACCCAGATCATGCGTCTTGACAATCCGCTGCTGGGGCGCGGTTTGTCGTTGCCGCAGCGGCTTTGCTACCTGAATGCCATGCTGCATTTCCAGTTCGCCCTGCCGCGCATCGTCTTCCTGACGGCGCCGCTCGCGTACCTGTTGCTGGACCAGAACATCATCTTTTCGTCGGCCGCCGCCATTTTTGTCTATGCCTTGCCGCATCTGGCCGTCGCGATCATCACCAATACCCGGATCCAGGGTAAGCACCGCTACACCTTCTGGGGCGAGATATACGAGACGGTGCTCTGCTTCCACATCGCCTTGCCGACGTTCGTCACGCTGTTCAGTCCGAAGCGCGGCAAGTTCAACGTGACGGACAAAGGCGACCTGCTGGACAAGGATTACTTCGATGCGCGCATCGTGCGGCCTCACATCATCGTGGCCGCCGTGTTGCTGCTCGGCATCGCGCTCGGCTGCGTACGTTACTTCTGGCTCGCTACCATCGCGCCGAACCCCTACGTACTGGCGCTGAACATCGCCTGGGCGCTGTTCAGCCTGGTGCTGTTGTTCGCCGCCATCGCGGTCGCCCACGAAAAGCGCCAGGTGCGCGAAACGATACGGATCGACATCCGCTTGCCGGTCGTGCTGCATCTGGACAATGGCCGCACGCTGCAAACCACGACCCAGGACATCTCGATGGGCGGCATGCGCCTGGCATTGCCGACCGACGAGATGCTCACCGAGGTGGTCGAGTATGCCGAAATCACCTACGGCGAACGTTCGCAGATCTTCGAGGTGAAGGTCTCCGGAGCGGAGCCCGGCATCCTGCGCCTCAACTTCCAGGCGCCTGGAATCGCTCAGCGCCGCGAGCTGGTGCGTATCATCATGGGCCGCGCGGATGCATGGCTGCCGCTCGCCTCGCCGCCGAGGGACAGGCCGTTGCGCTCGCTGCTCCTGGTGGTACGAACCGCGCTTTCGCCCTTGCTCCGACGCCGCAAGAAATATGCTTCGAGCAAAGCCCCCGAGCGGCCTGCAGCGAACGTCGCCGTGATGCTGGTCGGCGTGTGCATGGCGGCAGCGGCGGCCTTGCCGAGCACTGCGCGTGCACAAGTCGCGCCGCTGCCCGATCTTCCGGCGCCGCAGGCCGAGGTCGTCGAGGCGCCTGTGCCGCCGCTGTTCAGCGTGCCGACGCGGGTAGAAACGCTGACGTTTGGCAAGTTGGGCTTCGCCAGCGATCCGTCCATTCGCGGGATGCGTGGCGAGTTGAACGTCCCGTTTTCCGTCAGCCAGCAGGATCTGGTCACCGACGCGCGCCTGAAGCTCACCATGAGCCACTCGGACCAGCTGCTGCCCGATACCAGCGATCTGGAAATCCTGCTCAACGGCGAACTGATCCAGCGCGTTGCGCTCACGCCGGACACGGCCTCCGGCCAGAGCCTCGAAGTGCCGCTCGATCCGATGATGATGCTGCCCTACAACCGGCTGATCTTTCGCCTGCGCGCCCATTATTCGGACCAGTGCGAGAACCCCTTCAACCCGGCGCTCTGGGCGACACTCAGCCGCAGCTCGGCAATCGAGTTGGTCACGCAGCCGCTGCCGATGGTCAACGACCTGGCCGCGTTACCGCAGCCGTTCTTCGACCCTGCCAGCCAGGGCATCGTCACGCTGCCGTTCGTCTTCGGCGCCGAGCCGAATGCCGCCATGGCCGAAAGCGCTGCGGCGGTCGCTTCGTACTTCGGTGCGCAGGCCGGCTATCGCAGCGCGCGTTTTCCCGTCTATTACGGTGAGTTGCCGCCCACCAACGCCATCCTGATCGCAACGGCCGACTCGCTGCCCGACGGGCTCGAACCGCCGGTGATCGAAGGCCCGACGCTAGCGGTGATCGACAATCCCAGCCAGCCCCTGTCCAAGCTGCTACTCGTGCTGGGGCGCGATGCCAACGAACTGAAAACCGCCGTCGACGTACTGACGTTGCAGAGCCAGGGGCTGAAAGGTGATCGCGCGCGGGTGCAGGCGCGTCCGGTTGCGCCGAGAGTGCCGTTCGATGCACCCGCCTGGTTGCGCACGGACGAGCCCGTACCGCTGGCGCATCTGACGGAGCAGGGCGCGCTGACCAGCACCAGCCTGATGCCTGGGCAGATGACTATCGACTTCCGCGCGGCGCCCGACACCTTCGTCTGGCGCAACGGCAATATTCCGCTGCGCCTGCATTACCGCTTCCCCGAAGGCGAGTGGTTCGATGCCTCGAAGTCGCGCCTCGACATCGCCCTGAACGACAACTACCTGACCTCGCTGCCGGTGCTCAAGCCAGGGCTGTTCGAAAAGGCCAAACAACGGCTTGGTTACCCCTCGCGGCTGGAAGAAATCGTGGTACCGATTCCCGCCTATCTGATTTACGGGCAGAACCGGCTCGATTTCTATTTCAACCTGGATTACGGCGACACCTCGGAGTGCGGTAGCAGTCTGCCGGACGCTGCCTATTCGGCCATCGAGGGCGACTCGACGATCGATCTTTCCAAGACCTACCACTTCGCGCAGCTGCCCAACCTCTCCTTCTTCGTCGGCGCGGGCTTTCCGTTCACGCGCATGGCCGACCTGTCCGAGACCCTGGCGATCCTGCCGAAATCGCCTACGGCGTCCGAGTTGCAAGCCTTGCTGGAACTGGCCGGCCGCTTCGGTAATGCCAGCGGCTATCCGGCGCGCGGTTTGCGCGTGCAGCTCGGCAGCCAGCTGAGCGACGCGATGAAGGGCAAGGATCTGTTGGTTGTCGGCCAGATCGGGCCGCGGCTAGAAGTCGATCCGCTGCTGGCGACGTCGGCATTTCGACGCGAAGACGCGCATTTGCGGGTGCGGGAGCAGAGCCCGCTGGAGCGCGCGATCGCCTTGGCCAAGGGCGATTGGGGGCGTGAAACAGATGCCGCCGACCGGACGCTCTCCGGCTATCAGAGTTTTCAGGGGCTGCTAAGCGCTGCATCCCCCGTGGATGACACACGGATCATGGTCATGCTGCTGGCGAGCCGTCAGGAGTGGCTGCCGGATGCGGTGCAGCGGCTCGAGAATGCCCAGCTGAACACGGATATCCGGGGCGATCTCGCCGTGTTCGAAAGCAACAATCGGGTGATGAGCTACCGGGTCGGCCAGCAGCTCACCTACGGCACGCTGCCGCTGAACATGTACGCGCGCTGGCTGTTCAGCGAGCGCCCCTTCCTGCTGATGTTCATGCTGTTGATTGCCGCTGCCGTGGCGGCCGCATGTCTCTATCCTCTGCTGCGTGCCCGTGCGGCCCGTCGGGAGCAACCATGATGAGTCGGTTCCGGCCTCGGCCGTTGGCCCTTGCCATCTTCTGCAGCCTGCTGCCGGCGCTGGGCTGGACCCAGACCGCGCCAGCGCCGAACGATGGCTTTTCCGTGCTGATGCAGCAGGCCGATCTCTGGCACGAACGCAATCGGCTGGAGATGGCGCGCCAGGTGCTGGATCGCGCGCTGCTGGTGCGACCGAACGCCGAAGAAGCGCTGTATCGCATGGCGCTCTACGCGCAGGACAAACAGGCTCGGGAGCAATGGATCGAACGTCTTCGAGCTGCTAGCCCCGATAGTCATTACCTGGCCAGCCTGAACAGCGCCGACCGCCGCGCACAGATAGACGACCGGGCGCTCGCTGCGGTGCGCCAATTGGCCAGTCGTGGCCGTACGCAGGAAGCGATCAAGGGATACCGCGCGCTGCTGAACGGCGGCACGCCGTCGCCGGATCTTGCCTCGGAGTACTACCAGACCCTGGCCGGCGACGCGGCATCCTGGAAGGAAGGCGTGGAGGGCCTGAAGCGCCTGGCCGAGGATCAGCCCACCGATGCCGGCGTGCAACTCGCCTACGCCCGGGCACTGACTTATCGCGAGGAGACTCGCCGTCAAGGCATCGAGCGGCTCGCCGAGCTTGCGCCGGCTTCCGCGTCGGCGAGCGGCGCCTGGCGTCAGGCGCTGCTCTGGCTCTCGCCGACCGAAGCGGACCGCGCGCGCTACGAGCAGTACATGGCGGCTAATCCGCAGGATCAGGAGATTGGCCAGCAGTACGAAGCGGCCATGGCGCGGGCCCAGACGGCCAAGCAGGGCCAGGAACGGGGCGCGGGTTTCACTGCGTTGAGCAAGGGCGAGACGGGCACCGCGTTGGCGAACTTCAGGGCAGCGATCAGCAAGAATCCCAAGGACGCCGACGCGTGGGGCGGGCTCGGCGTCGTGCAGCTGCGCAATCAGCAGTACGCGCAGGCCGCTGCCAGCCTGAGCAAGGCCATCAAGCTGGCGCCCAACAAAAAGCAGCAATGGGCCGCGGCCCTGCGCGATGCGAATTTCTACAGCCGGTTGGCCGATGCACGCAAAGCACGCGACACAGGCGATATCGCCGGGGCCGAAAAACAGGTCAGGCAACTCAATGCAGGCACGGTGGATCAGCGCAGGACGGCGAATCTGCTGTTGGGCGAGCTGCTCTTGCGCGGTGAGCGCCCGGCCGAGGCCGAAGCGGTCTATCGGCAGATTCTCGAGGCGTCTCCGAACGATTCCGCGAGCCAGCTCGGCCTGTACAACAGTCTGCTGGGCCAGCGGAACATTCAGGGCGCGGCGCAACTGCTGCGCAGCACGCCTGCACTGGCCAAGCAGAGTCTGGTTTCGGTTGAGCGACTGGAAGCCCAGGCGCTGCGCGAACGCGGCGAAGCGCTGGCGAAAAACGGCGATGTCGACGGCGCCGCCCAACTCTACGCCGAGGCGCTGGCGATGGCGCCCGCCGACCCCTGGGTTCGACTGGCCTATGCGCGTTTGCTGAACGCGCAGGGCGAAGTCGAACAGGCCGAGCGGATGATGGCGCCACTTGTCCAGCGACCCGACGCCGAATCGCGCCACGCAGCGGCGCTGCTGGCAAGCGAGCAGTCGCGCTGGGACGAGGCGTCCGGATTGCTCGCCGGGGTTCCGGCCGCGCAGCAGACCCTGGAAATGCGCGAGCTGCAGCAGCGCGTGGTGGTCAACGAGCGCATCGCAACCGCGCGACAGCAGGCGAGTGCCGGAAACCCGGTCGTCGCCCGCCAGGCGCTGCGTGAGCTTTACGACAATGCGCCAAAGGACCTGGCAGCCCGAGGACGGATTGCCGAGGCGCTGGCCGATCTCGGCGAGCCGGGGCTGGCCTTGAATCTGGTGCGTGACGATCTGTCCGACACCGTCGACGGACCGGTGCAGGGTTATCTGGGCCATCTCGCCGTGCTGGGCAAGACCGGCCAGAGCGCCGAGGCCGATGTGCTGATGAGAAGGCTTGCCCAGCGCGGTCAGCTCACTGCGCAGGACCAGGCCGGCATCGATCAGCTGCGCGATGGGCTGGCCATTACCCAAGCCGATAATCAGCGTCTGCAAGGTGATTTCGCGGGTGCCTACGACACCTTGATGGCACGCATCAACGTCTCGCCGGCTAACGACGAACTGCTGCTGGCGATGGGGCGGTTGTACAACGACGGCAAGATGTATCCGGCGGCGGCGAGCGTGTACAACCACGTCCTGCAGCGCCAGCCGAACCACGCGGAAGCCATCGAAGGCGGCGTCAATGCGGCGCTTGGCAACAAGCAGCCCGACCGCGCCCATGCGTTGCTCGCGTCCGCCACCGGCATGGACGAACCGCGCCGGCTGTTCCTGCGCGCCCGCGTTGCCCAGGCCAAGGGGCAGCATCAGCAGGCGCGCATCCTTTTGGAAAACGCTCAGCGGCAGCAACAGCAGCGGCTGGCGGGGCAGGGTTCACTGCTGCTGGCTCAGGGCGCCCGGCCATTCGTCCAGACCAACCCCTTCCGCAAGGCCAGCGACCCTTCAGCCTATTCGCTGGCGGCAGTCGACAGCGCACTGCCCGCTTATCTGCAGCACCAGCCGTTCGCCAGTGCCGCGCAATCGGCGCCGGTGGGCGACCCGCTGCTACGCGATATCGACAACGCTCTGACTCAAGTGCGCGAGCAGACCGCATCGTTCGTGTCCGTCGGTGGCCAGCTGCGTGCCCGCGATGGCGAAGCCGGCCTGAGCAAGCTCACCGAATTCTCGGCACCGATGACGCTTTCCACCGTGCCGCTGGAGTCGGGGCGGCTGGAGGTGACGGCCACACCGGTGAGCCTCAGTGCGGGTACGGCCAGCGATTCGACGGCTACACGTTTTGGCAGTCATGCTATCCCGGCGGGCGCCATCAACGGCTCGGCCAGTGCCTTCCGCTTGGCTGTCGAAACGGATTACCAGTCACGGTTGCAGGTACGCACCCAGCAGGTGTTCCAGAGTGAAAACCGAGCGCTCACCGCTCAGGAGCGTGCCGAGCTGCTGTCCACCAGCCGCGAGGAAATGGCATCAGGCATTCAACAGGGGCTGATCGCCGCAGGCTTGTCAGTCGAGGACGCCACGGCAGTTCGTAACAATCTGCTTGCGAACACGCCGGAGAAGCTGCTGGACAGCTACAAACCCGGCTCGCAGAACGAGGCGGGCGTTGCCCTCAATCTGGCCTACAAGGGCGACCTGATCAGCGCGGACATCGGCACCACGCCGCTGGGCTTCAGCCAGACCAATATCGTCGGCGGGATCAAGGTATCGCCGAAGTTGGGCCAGAATGGCCGGCTGGACATCGACGTCCATCGCCGCGCGGTTACCGATAGCCTGCTGTCCTATGCGGGCGCGAAGGATCCTTTGACCGGTAAGGAGTGGGGCGCCGTAACGCGCACCGGCGCCGGCGTGCAGTACAGCTACGATAACGGTAGTGCGGGCTTCTACGTCGGCGGCAAGGCCGATCGTTATGCCGGGAAAAACGTCGTCGACAATACCGGCCTGGGCTTCAGCAGCGGTATCTACGTCCGGCCGATTCAGGAGCAGGATCGCCAGCTGCAAGTCGGGGTTGGTCTGGACTGGATGAGCTTCGACAAGAACCTTGGCTTTTACACGTCCGGTCATGGCGGTTATTTCAGTCCGGAAAACTACGTGGGCGTCTCGCTGCCGGTGCAGTGGTCGCAATCGTTCGGCAAGCGCTGGGATATGCAGGTGGGTGGCGCGCTGGGCTATCAGTCCTACAGTCAGGACAGCGCCGATTATTTCCCCGATGACTCGGACATGCAGGGTGCGCTGGAGGCAGTGCAGGCGGTGGTCAGCGAATACGTCACCGACAACAGCGTCCAGGTACAGAGCCGTTACAGCGGACAGAGCGAAAGCGGCATGGCGTTCAACCTGCGCGGCAAGCTCGAATACAAGCTCGGCGATCAGACCAAGGTCGGCGGCGCCCTGGGCTATGACAGTTTCGGTGAGTACAAAGAGACCACCGGCTCGATCTACATCAAACACAACCTGGAGAAACTGCCTTGACCTCGGCTAACCCAATCGAAACACGCAGCCTGGCGTACATGGCCAAGCAGCGCGGCGGTGCCCAAGGCCTTCCCATGCTGCAGGCGCTGGTCGGAGAAATGTTCGATTCGGCGGGCGAGCACGATGGTTGTGCGTTCATGCGCCATGTAGGTCGCCGTATGGCCAACGAGCTTGGAACGCCGAGCGCGAGCACGCTCGAAGCACTCGAAGAGGCCATCAACAATCAATGGCTCGGCATGGATTGGGGCTGGGTAACCCTGACCACCGATGGCAGAAGCCTGACGCTGACCCACGGCGCCTATCCCGGTGCGGGCGGCGGCTCCAGCCAATGGCAAGCAGCCATGGCGGCACTGCTGGAAGGCCTGTATGAAGCCTGGTTGGTGGTGCTCGGTGAAGGTGCGCCATTGAAGGTCAGCTGTATGGAGCAGGTCGAGATGGCGTTGGTGTTCCGCTGCCATGGTGCCTAAACGCTGGATTGCGGCCATGCTGCTTGGCGTCAGCCTGTGTTGTCCACTGGCGTATGGCGCGGTGGAAAAGCTCTGCCCAGCAGACTGGGATCAGTACCGCCAACGCTTCCTAGCCCCCGATGGGCGCATCGAGGATACCGGTAACGGCCACGTCAGCCACTCCGAAGGGCAAGGCTGGGGCATGCTGTTTGCCGTTTCGGCAGACGACCGGGACGCCTTCGATCGGCTCTGGCGCTGGACCGATTCGACGCTGCGCCGTCAGGACGTTGCGCTTTTTGCGTGGCGCTACGATCCGAACGGGACGCCGCCAATCGCGGATCTTAACGATGCGAGCGATGGTGATGTGCTGATCGCCTGGGCCTTGCTGCGCGCCGGTCAGCGTTGGGGCGATGCCGAGCTATTGCAGAGGTCGGCTGAAATCCGCGAGGCGGTCGCCCGGCGATTGGTCCGGCGCATTCAGGGTTACACCACGCTATTGGCCGGAATCGAGGGGTTCGATCAGCCCGCGGGAACGGTCATCAACCTTTCCTATCTGGTTATACCGGCATTCGTCGAGTTCGACCGCGTCGACCATCGGGGTCCCTGGAAAGACCTGCTCAGCGATGCGCCGCGTTTGCTCAAGCTGGCGCGGTTCGGAAAGTACGACCTGCCGCCGGATTGGCTGCTGTTGCCGGATCGCGGCCGCCCGTATCCCGCCGGCGGTTGGCCTGAGCGTTTCAGTTTCGATGCGGTGCGAATCCCGCTGTACTACCGCTGGGGCGGCCTGGATGCGAAGTATCCCGACCTGCTCAAGCCGTTCGACCGCTTCTGGCGCAGCGAAGGCAAACAGCAGCCGCCGGCCTGGATAAACCTCGACGACGGGACGGTCGCGCCTTATCCGATCTCCACGGGCGTCGCGGCCATTCACGCCTATCTGACGGGGGCACCCGCGCCTGCATCGCCTGTGGGTACGGAAGACTACTATTCGGCTTCCTTGTATCTGCTGGCGCAACTGGCCAGCGGCGGCTGCAAGACGGGACGCTAACGGGCGGCCGCTTGCTTACTTGTTCGCTATCGACTCAGGCAAGTCTGCGCTTGTGACAGGCCTGCGGCCTGTATTCGCGCGAGGGTGCCTCTCCCACTGGGGCGCTGTGTTCGTGGGAGCCCGACCTCGGCGCGATTACGGACGAGCTGATCAGCAGCCGTTCAACCACTGCGGTATACGCCGCTCCAGATAGTAGCGCGGGCTGTTCGGGGTGCCCTCGACGAAGCCGACATGGCCGCCGCTGCGGTGCAGCTCCAGCGTCGTGGTCGTCGAGAGCTCGGCCGTTTCGGGCACGCTGTGGCGGAACACGAAGGGATCGTCCTCGGCCTGGATCAGCAGGGTCGGGATGCGGATGTCCGGCAGGAAGTAGCGGCTGGAGGCGCGCCGATAATAGTCGCTGGCATCGCTGTAGCCATGCAGCGGCGCGGTGAAGCGGCCGTCGAAATCCCAGAAGGTGCGCAGGCCCGTCAATGGCCCCAGACGCTGCAACGCCGACAGGTGGTCGGTGGCGCCTTGGCGGGTGAACAGCTGCTGCTTGTCCTTCACGTAGGCCACCATCTCGCGCATGAAATGCGCCTGGTAGACGCGCGAGAAGCCGATGCCGATGCGGTCGGCGCACTGGTCCAGGCGGAATGGCACGGAGACCGCCACGGCCTTGTGCAGCGGCGTCGCGCTGCCGGTTTCACCCAGGTACTTGAGCAGCACGTTACCACCCAACGAGTAACCCACCGCCTGCAGCGGCGCCATTGGTCGCGCGGCCTGCAGATGGGCGATGACTTCGGCCAGGTCGTCGCTGGCGCCGGAGTGATAGGCGCGTGGCAGCAGGTTCGGCTCGCCGGAGCAGCCACGCCAGTTGATCGCGACGCTGGCCTGCTCGCGCGCGGCCAGCTGCGCCTGCAGGCCAAGCACGTAATGCGAGCGGGAGGAGCCGGTCAGGCCGTGCAGGATCAGCACCAGCGGCGCCGCCGGGTCGTGCGGACCATGCCAGTCGAGGTCGATGAAGTCGCCGTCGGCCAGCCATAGTCGTTCGCGCTGGCGGGATAGTTTGGCGGCGCGGCGGCAGAAGGGGTTCCACAGCGTCTGCAGATGTCCGCCCGGCAGCCACCAGGCCGGAGCGAAAGCTTCGTGGGCACCGGGACGAGTAGGGGGATGCGTGGCGGTCATGCTCGGGCGCAGCAGTTGGAGATAAGGGTCAGCCTGATCAGGCGTTGCGCTCCCATAGCGCGTAGTGCACCGTCCCGGCCTTCTTCTCCCGGTGCAACCGCCAATTGCCGGGCAGGCCGAGGCTCGAAGGCACGGCTTCGCTTTCGGTGTAGACCCAGGCGTGGTCGGCCAGCCAGCCCTTGCTTTCCAGCAGCTCGCAGGCCGGATGCAGTAGGTTCTTGTTGAACGGCGGGTCGAGGAACACCAGGTCGAAAGGCGTCGGCGACTGAGTTTCCAGATAGCGCAAGGCATCGCTCTGCAGTAGCTGGCCCTGACCACACTTGAGCGTATCCAGGTGCTTGCGCAGGCTGGCGATGGCATTGGCGTTCACATCCAGCGCCAGCGCCATGCTGGCACCGCGCGACAGCGCTTCCAGGTAGAGCGCGCCGCTACCGGTGAAGGGGTCGAGCACGCGGGCACCGGACATATAGGGTGCGAGCCAGTTGAACAGCGTTTCGCGCACACGATCCGGCGTCGGGCGCAGGCCTTCGGCGTCGGGAAAGTCGAAGCGCCGGCTGCGCCACTCGCCACCAATGATGCGTAGCTGGCCCTGGCCGCCGTGGGCGGAAGGGCGAATGGGCGGGTTGGCCATCAATGCTCCGGAACGCTGCTGGTTGGTTCGAGGGGCTTGTCACTCGGTGGCGGCAGCGGCTTCTGCTCGACCTCCGGTCCTGCCGTGACGATCACGAAATCGTCTGCGCTGAGGTGCTCGTTCATCGCCGCCTTGACCTCTTCGACCGACAGCGCCTGGACCTGTTGCATGAAGTCTTCCAGATAGGTCAGCGGCAGGTCGTAAAAGCCGATGCTACCCAGTTGGCCGACGATATCGGCGTTGCTGGCGGTAGACAGCGGAAAGCTGCCAGCAACCTCGCGTTTGCTGCGCTCCAGCTCGGCCTCGGTCGGGCCTTCTGCGAGAAATGCCCCCACCAGCTGCTGTACCAACTGCAGCGTGGCGTCGCTCATGTCGGCACGGGTCTGCAGGTTGATCATGAAGGGGCCATTGGTTTGCATGGGGCTGAAGCCGGAATAAATACCGTAGGTCAGTCCGCGTTTTTCGCGCACCTCCTCCATTAACCGGGTGCCGAAACCGCCGCCGCCGAGAATCTGGTTGCCCAGGTAGAGCGCGGCATAGTCCGGGTGGCCTCGGGGAATGCCGAGCTGCGCCAGCAGCAGGTGGGTCTGGTTGGACGGAAAGTCGATGTGCTCGTGCGTAGCGGCAGGCTGCTGCGGCACGGGCGGTGGCGGCAGCGCAGCGCCTTGGGGCAATGCGGAAGATACCTGTGCGGCGATCGCCTCGGCCTCTTCGCGGCTGAGGTCGCCGACCAGCGCGATCACCACGTTGCCGGCGGTGTAGGCCTTGGCGTGGAAGTCGCGTAGCTGCGCAGTGTTGATGCTTGGAATGGATTCAGGCGTGCCTTCGCTGGGGTGCGCGTAGGGATGGTTCTGATAGAGCTGCTCGAACAGTTCCAGGCTGGCCAGCTTGCCGGGGTTCTGTTTCTGGAACTCGAAGCCGGTCAGCACCTGATTCTTGATCCGTTGCAACGCATCCTCGGGGAAGCTCGGCTGGCCAACCACCTGGCTGAACAGCTGCAGCGCCGGCTCGCGCTTGTCCGCCGCGCTCAGGCTGCGCAGGCTGGCGATGGCCATGTCGCGGTAGGAGCCGTTGCCGAAATCGGCACCCAGGCCTTCGAAGCCTTCGGCAATGGCGGTAACGTCCTTGCCCTCGATGCCTTCGTTGAGCATGGCGTTGGTCAGCATCGCCAGACCGGGGGCGCCGCTATCCTGGCTGCTGCCGGCGGCGAAGGTCAGGCGCAGATCGAACATCGGCAATTCATGGGCTTCGACGAACAGTACCTTGGCGCCACCTTCGGTCTGCCAGGTCTGGATGTCCAGTTTGCGTCGCGGCAGGGGCTGGTCGTCCAGTTCGTCGAGCGATTCCAGGCGGGTTTCGTCCTGCGCCTTGGCAATGGCCTGGCCGGATTCGGCCGGTGTGGCGACATTCTTCGCGGGCGGGATGGAGGCGACCGTCTCGCCGGTCTCGCTGTCGCAGGCGGCCAGGCCGAAAGCGCAGAGCAGGGCCAGGCCGTACAGGCCGCGACGCAGCAGGTTGCGATCACTCATCGCCGGACTCCTCGGGCAGAACATGGGCAACGCTCAGGCGCGAGCGGGTGAAATAGGTGCGGGCGGCCTGCTGGATGTCCGCCGGTGTCACGGCCTCGAGGGCGGCGAGCTCGTCGTCCATCAGGCGCCAGGACAGGCCCACGGTCTCCAGCATGCCGATGGTGGTGGCCTGCTGGGTGATGGAGTCGCGCTCGTAGACCAGCCCGGCGATGACCTGGGCGCGAACCCGCTCGAGTTCTTCCGCGGTGGGGGCGGTCTGCTTGAGCTGTTCGAGCTGACCCCAGAGGCCGGCTTCCACCTCTTTGAGGGTGCGGCCCTTCTGCATGTTGGGCGCCGCGCTGAGCACGAACAGGCTGTCGCCGCGGGCATAGGCGTTGTACCAGGCGGCGGCGCTGGTCACCAATTCCTCGCCGCGTTCCAGCTGCTGCGGCAGGCGCGCACTGTAGCCGCCGTCGAGCAGTGCCGCGATCAGGCGCAGCGCATGGATCTGCCGCGGGTTGTCCGTCTCGGTCGCCAGGCTGGCCGTGTTGAACGCCATCATCAGGCTCGGCACCTGGGTGTTGAGGTGCAGGGTCAGGCGGCGCTCGCCGGGTTCGTCCAGTTCCAGCGGACGCTTGGCGCTGGGAACCGCGCTCTTTTCGATCGGGCCGAAATAATGTTCGGCCAGGCTGCGCACTTCCTCGGCCGTGACGTCGCCGACCACCACCAGGGTGGCGTTGTTGGGCGCATACCAGGCCTGGTACCAGGCGCGCAGCTCCTCGATGGTCATGCGATCGAGGTCGTCCATCCAGCCGATCGTCGGCGTGTGGTAGCCGCTGGCTGGGTAGGCCATGGCCTTGAAGCGCTCGTAGGCGAGCGAGCTGGGCTTGTCATCGGTGCGCAGCCGGCGCTCTTCCTTGATCACTTCGATCTCGCGGGCGAATTCGTCGGCCGGCAGCTTGAGGCTGGCCAGGCGGTCGGCTTCCAGCTCGAAGGCCACCGCCAGGCGATCACGCGCCAGCACTTGGTAATAAGCGGTGTAGTCGTCGCTGGTGAAAGCGTTCTCCTCGGCGCCGAGCTCGCGCAGGATGCGTGACGCCTCGCCGGCGCCAAGCTTGCGGCTGCCCTTGAACATCATGTGTTCCAGCGCGTGGGAAAGCCCGGTCTGGCCTGGTGACTCGTAGCTGGAGCCGACCTTGTACCAGAGCTGGGACACCACCACGGGTGCGCGGTGATCCTCGCGGACGATCACTTTGAGACCGTTGTCCAGAAAGAACTCGTGGGTGGGCTGGGTGTCGGCTGCAGTCACCAGTGGCAGGTATAGAGCGGCGAACAGCAGAGCGGCGGCGCGTCGTAGCATCGGGGGCATAGTGAAAGGCTCGTTCTGGAATGAATCCCGCCGATAGGCGCTGGCAGGCGGGAACACGCGGGGCATGGTACTGGGGCCTTGTGACAAGGGCAAAGTGGCAGAGACAGCATCGGATTACGCCTTCGGCTAATCCAACCTACGAAAGCCGAGGCATGCACACCTGCAGCGGTCGTAGGATGGAATCGCCGCAGGCGCTTCCGTCATTTGCCTCGAACCAGGTATGCATATCCAAGCCCTGCAGCCCGAAACCGCTTTTGCTTGCCGCTTGTGGCTTACAACTTGCCGCTGCCTTAGAGCGCTTAGCGCAGCCGGTTGTGCGGTGCTAGGATAGCGCCCGTCTGGCCGGTGGCGTGGCCGCCGGCGTTTGCCCTCTTGAGAAAATCTTCTTCATGTTTGGTTCCAACGACGATAAGAAGGCGCCGGCCGAGGCCGGCGAGAAGAAAGGCCTGTTCGGCTGGTTGCGCAAGAAACCGCAGACCCCGGTAGCCGAACCGCCGCCATCCGAGCCGCTGGAAGACAGCCAGCCGTTCGCCGATGAGCCTGATGAGCTGGCCCTGGAGCAGCTAGTCGAGATCGAGACAGAGCAGTCCGAGCTCGCTACCGAGCCGGAAATAGAGCCGGAAGCCGCGCTGCCGCAGCCCGAGCCGGTAGTGGAAATCGTCGAGCCCGAAGAGCCTTTAGTTGAAGAGCCTTTGAACGTGCCGCCGGCATCGGCGCTTGCAGAAGGAGCCGTCGAGCCGGCACCGGCTCCCGCTGCGACAGAAGCACCGACCAAGCTGGGCTTCTTCGCACGCCTCAAGCAGGGCCTGTCCAAGACCAGCGCCAGCATCGGCGAAGGCATGGCCAGCCTGTTCCTGGGCAAAAAGGCCATTGACGACGACCTGCTGGACGAGCTGGAAACCCGCCTGCTGACCGCCGATGTCGGCGTTGAGGCCACCACAGCGATCATGCAGAACCTTTCCCGCCGCGTCTCGCGCAAGGAGCTCGCTGACAGCGGCGCTTTGTACAAGGCGTTGCAGGAGGAGCTGGCCGGCCTGCTCAAGCCGGTCGAGCAGCCGCTGCGGATCGAGCCCGGCAAGCAGCCCTTCGTGATCCTCGTGGTCGGCGTCAATGGCGTCGGCAAGACCACCACCATCGGCAAGCTGGCCAAGAAGCTGCAGCTCGAAGGCAAGAAGGTCATGCTCGCCGCGGGCGACACCTTTCGTGCCGCCGCGGTGGAGCAGCTGCAAGTCTGGGGTGAGCGCAACAACATCTCGGTGATCGCCCAGCACACCGGCGCCGATTCCGCTTCGGTAATCTTCGATGCCGTGCAGGCCGCCAAGGCGCGTGGCATCGATGTGCTGATCGCCGACACCGCCGGCCGCCTGCATACCAAGGACAATCTGATGGAGGAGCTGAAGAAGGTCCGCCGGGTCATGGGCAAGCTGGACGAGACGGCGCCGCACGAAGTGCTGCTGGTGCTCGATGCTGGCACCGGACAGAACGCCATCAACCAGACCAAGCAGTTCAACCAGGCGGTCGAGCTCACCGGTCTGGTGCTGACCAAGCTCGACGGCACCGCCAAGGGTGGGGTGATCTTCGCGCTGGCCAAGCAGTTCGGTACGCCGATCCGCTATATCGGAGTAGGTGAGGGCATCGACGACCTGCGCGCCTTCGAGGCCGACGCCTTCGTCAGCGCACTGTTCGCCGAAAAAGGAACGAGCGCAGGTAACCCCCCGTCATGATTCGTTTCGACCAGGTCGGCAAGCGCTATCCCAACGGCCACGTCGGGTTGCATGAACTGTCCTTCCAGGTGCAGCGCGGCGAATTCCTGTTCGTCACCGGCCATTCCGGCGCCGGCAAGAGCACGCTGCTGCGCCTGCTGCTGGCGATGGAGCGGCCCACCAGCGGCAAGCTGCTGCTGGCCGGGCAGGACCTGTCGCGCATCAGCAACGCGCAGATTCCCTTTCTGCGTCGGCAGATCGGCGTGGTGTTCCAGAATCACCAACTGCTGTTCGACCGTACGGTATTCGACAACGCCGCGCTGCCTCTGCAGATCCTCGGCCTGAACAAGCGCGAGATCGGCCAGCGGGTGATGACCGCGCTGGAGCGCGTCAGCCTCAAGGACAAGGCGCTGCAATATCCCTCGGATCTGTCCACCGGGCAGCAACAGCGCGTTGGTATCGCTCGCGCCGTGGTGCATCGTCCGGCGCTGCTGCTGGCTGACGAGCCGACGGGCAACCTCGATCCGCGGCTGGCCGCGGAAATCATGGGCGTGTTCGAGGACATCAATAAACTTGGCACCACGGTGCTGATCGCCAGCCATGACCTGGCACTGATTGCCCGTATGCGCCACCGCATGCTCACCCTGCAGCGTGGCCGCCTGATCGGCGACGGGGAGGCCGCCCGATGAGCGTACCCGAGAACAATCCGAACCCGGCCGAACGCGCCGGTGGCGTGCGGAACAAGCCCGAGCAGCCGAGAGATGACGAGCCGGATTTTAAAACGCTGTTCCATGCCTGGCTGGAAAGCCACCGCGCGAGCATGGTCGACAGCGTCGGGCGGCTGGTCAAACAACCGATCGGCAGCTTTTTTACCTGTTTGGTTATGGCCGTTGCGCTGAGCCTGCCCATGGGGCTGGCGCTGTTGCTGGACAACGTCGAGCGGCTCGGCGGGTCTTGGCAGCGGGCCGCGCAGATTTCGCTATTCATGCAACTGGACGTGGACGCGCGGCGGGGAAGCGCATTGCGCGAAGAGATCCTGACGATGCCGGACGTGTCGGAGGCCAGCTGGATCAGCCGCGAGCAGGCGCTGGAGGAGTTTCAGCAGTTGTCCGGCCTTGGCGAGGCGCTGCGTGAGCTGCCGGAAAACCCGCTGCCCGGCGTGATTCTGGTGACGCCCAGCGAAGTTGATCGGGACAATCTCGAAGCGCTGCGCCAACGCCTGGCGGAACTGCCCGGGGTCGAGCAGGCGCAGCTGGACCTGCTCTGGGTCGAGCGCCTGACCGCCATTCTGAAACTGGGCGATCGCTTCGTCTTCGGTCTCAGCCTGCTGTTGATTGCGACGCTGCTGCTGGTGATCGGCAATACCATTCGCCTACATATCGAAAACCGGCGTACCGAGATCGAGGTGGTCAAGCTGGTCGGCGGAACCGACGGCTATGTACGGCGCCCGTTCCTTTACATGGGGGCCTTGTACGGCTTGGGCGCCGGATTGATCGCCTGGCTGCTGCTGGCTTACGGGTTGGGCTGGTTGAACGAGGCGGTGGTGGGGCTGGCCGGCCTGTATGGCAGTGATTTCGGCTTGGCCGGGGTGCCGGTCGAAGATGGACTGTCGCTGGTGCTCGGTGCCTTGCTGCTGGGCTATATTGGCGCCTGGTTGGCGGTGGCGCGGCATCTAAGCGAGCTGGCGCCTCGTTGATAACTAATTGATTTATATAGAATTTATAGAGCTGTAAGGGAACTTTTCCATAGGCTTGCAGTCTGACCCGGCAGTGCTAAACTGCTGCAGCTTCATTATTGGAGGATCTGCATGACTACTAATCTGCAACCTGTTCAAGCCCTGGTCCCGGGAGGCAATCTCGAGGCCTACGTGCAGACGGTCAACAGCATTCCGCTGCTTACGGTCGAGCAGGAACGCGACCTGGCAGAGCGCCTGTTCTACCATCAGGATCTCGAGGCCGCACGTCAGATGGTGCTTGCCCACCTGCGATTCGTCGTCCATATCGCCCGCAGCTATTCCGGCTACGGGCTGGCCCAGGCCGACCTGATTCAGGAAGGCAACGTCGGCCTGATGAAGGCGGTCAAGCGTTTCAACCCGGAAATGGGTGTGCGCCTAGTGTCCTTCGCGGTGCACTGGATCAAGGCCGAGATTCACGAATTCATTCTGCGCAACTGGCGCATCGTCAAGGTCGCCACGACCAAGGCGCAGCGCAAGCTGTTCTTCAACCTGCGTAGCCAGAAGAAGCGTCTGGCCTGGCTGAGCAACGAAGAAGTCGAGCGGGTTGCCGACAGTCTCGGCGTCGAAGCGCGCGAAGTGCGGGAAATGGAGAGTCGCCTTACCGGACACGACATGGCGTTCGATCCGTCAGCTGATGCCGACGACGATAGTGCTTACCAGTCGCCAGCGCATTATCTCGAAGATCATCGTTACGATCCGGCGCGTCAGCTCGAGGATGCCGACTGGAGCGACAGTTCCAATTCCAGCCTGCACGAGGCGCTGGAAACCCTGGATGAGCGCAGCCGCGACATTCTGCAACAACGCTGGCTGAGCGAAGAGAAGGCCACCCTGCACGACCTGGCGGCCAAGTACAGCGTCTCTGCCGAGCGCATTCGCCAGCTGGAAAAGAACGCGATGAACAAGCTCAAGGGTTCCATTCAGGCCTGATTGTTCAGGCTTGATTGATCATAGCTGCTCCCGAGGCGCTGCATTTGCAGCGCCTTTTTTGTTTCCGGCGAACGCTTGCTTGAAGCGACTCCCTCACGGACGACGTTCGGAGCGTTCCAGGCTATCGGTAACGGCAATCAGTAGTTGCGCGGCGCTGATGGGCTTGTGTAGCCAGGTGATACCGGTGTCAGCATCGCTCTGCTCGAAGCGGCTGGCTGCCGTTATCACGATGATCGGCAGGTCCTGCGTGGCGGGGTTGGCGCGTACTTCGTCGATCAGCTCGCGCCCGCTGCCATCGGGCAAATGCCAGTCGAGAGTCATTGCTTCATAGCGAATGGCGGCGAGCTTGCTGCGTGCGGCATGCAGGCTCTGCACACGATCAACCGCATAGCCGGCATCGCGCAGCATCAAATGCAGCAGCCGTCCGGTATCCGGTTCGTCTTCGATAACCAGCAGGCGTGGTTGACCCTGATCGATCGTGGTGGTCGTCGATTCGACTACCGGCAGTTCGCACCAGAAGGTCGTGCCCTGGCCTTGTTCGGTGTCGAAGCCGACCCGGCCGCCCATGCGCTCGATGAATTCCTTGGTGATGGTGAGGCCCAGGCCGGTGCCGCCTTTCTGACGGCTGTCGGACGCGTCCGCCTGGGCGAACTTCTCGAACACACGTTTCTGGAAGCCCGGCGGGATGCCCGGCCCCTGATCCGTGACGTTGATGCGGACGTGACCAGCTTCGGTCAGGTTGCAATGCAGGGTCACTTCACCGCCTTCCGGGGTGTATTTGATCGCGTTCGAAAGGAAGTTCGTCAGCACCTGTTGCAGGCGCAGCCCGTCGACCCGGACGTTGACCTGAGCAGCGTCACGCAGCACGCAGTTCACACCGTAATGGGCGGCAAAGGCCTGGTTGCTGGCCAGCGCCTCTTCCAGCAGCCGGTACAGCGAATGCTCGCGCATGTCGAAGGTCATCTTGCCTGCGGTGATCTTTTCCATGTCCAGCAGATCGTTGATTAGATGCCCCAGACGCAGGCTGTTGCGATGAGCGATCTCCAGCATCTGCTCCATGGCTGGCGGCACCTCACCCAGCGCACCGCCGGTCACCAGGCCCAGGGCGCCGCTGATGGACGTCAATGGTGTGCGCAGCTCGTGGCTGACGGTCGAGACGAACTCGTCCTTCATCTGCTCGATGCGCTTGTGTTCGGTCAGGTCCATGCTGGTGCCGCTGATACGCAGCGGCTGACCGTTGCGGTCGCGCTGGATATAGCCTCGGATCAGCGCCGGGACCAACTTGCCGCTCTTGTGTTGAAAGTGCAGTTCGGTGGTGAAGTGGTCCACCGCGGAAAGCATCGTCTGAGCCAGTTGTTTTTTTGCCGGAGGCAGGTCAGTGGGTGCCATGACCCGTTCCCAGAGCTTCAGATCCGAATGCAACTCGCCGGGACGATAGCCGAGCATGTGCCAGGCCCGCGGCGAGGCATAGAAGGTGCCGGTCTCGAGATTGAGGTCCCAGAGGCCGTCGTTGCTGCCTTTGATGGCAAGGCTCAGGCGCTCTTCGCTGAGCTGGAGGGCGCGCTTGTTCTCGCGAATATGCTCGGTCATCTGCTGGGCCAGCGCCTCGGCACGGCTGCGTCTGAGCGATAGCGAAGAGGTCAGGAAGAACAGCAGCAAGCTGAAGCCCAGGCCCAGGCCGATCACCAGCTTGTCGTTGCCATGGAAGAAGGCATCGAACTCCGGCAGGCTTTGCAGGTTCAGCGTCCAGGTTTGCCCATACAGGTTTATTTGCAGGGTCTGGCTGTACCGCGAGGTTTCGGCGCGCGGCGAATTGCGGCTGGCGAAGATGAGCTGTTCGGCCTGTTCCCGCGGGCCGGCGTAGACGCGCAAGCTGAGATTCGGATCGGCCACGCCGAGAATCCCGCGCATCAGGTCGTCCATCCGATAAGGACTGTAGACGAATCCGCGCAATGCCTGCATCCGCTGTCCCGGCGAGTCGGTCGGCATATTCTGGCGGTACACCGGGACGTACATCAGCACCCCGGCCTGCACATCGCCATGGGTTTCCTGCCGCAGCTTGACCTTGCCGGTGAGGCGCGTCTGACCGGTTTCGGCGGCCGTCGACATAGCCTGCCAACGCACCGGTTCGGCAAACATGTCGTAGCCGAATGCGGCGAGATTGCGGTCGGCGAACGGCTCGAGATACACGATGGGTATATAGAGCGGGCGCTCGCCGGGCGGGTGGATGTCGTAATCGACGAAGCCTTCACCGCGAACGCTCTGAATATGCTCCAGGCGTCGTTCGGGAAGCACCGCCTCGGCGAAGCCTACGCCCTGGATGCCGGGGTAGCGCTTGGCCAGTTGCAGGCGTTCGTTGTAGAGGCGCCACTGCTCACGCGAAACATCGCCGCTGGTGTCGAACAGGGCGGCGGCACCCAGCAGGATCTGCTCATGGTCGATCAGCCGTTTGCCGATGGCTTCGGTGGTCTTTTCCACCAGGAATTCGAACTGGGTGATAGCCGCTCGCGTTTCATTGCTGCGCAAGTGCTGCAGGATGACCAGTTGCACGAGCAGCGTGAATACCAGAACCAGCCAGGCAACGCTGTTTCGCCAGTTGAAGAATTGCCGTACCCGATTGAGGGGCGCGCTGTTTTCGGTTGCGCTCATGCTATCGCTGTCGTGCATTGAGTGGCGAATCGAGCGAGAAGTTACTGGATGGGCCGATCTACTTGGCTTTCTACAGCATCTCGCCTCATGTCGGGCAGCTTACTCGTTGCGATGGCGTCCTGCCATAACGCTCCGTCAGCCTGTCTCGATGGGCCTTTAAGCGGTTACGGAACCTTAGCGCGCGCCCGATTCCTGCAGGCCGTTCAGGTAATGGCTGCCACCCAACTGGCGAACCTGTTGGCGAATCCAGCCGGCACGCTGGCGGACATGGGGGCCGGGACGGCCGGCGTTCCACTCGCGCGGGTTGGGCAATACGGCGGCCAATTGGCTGGCCTGGGTGGCTGAGAGATGTGCAGCGCCGACGCCGAAATGGTGCTGCGCAGCGGCTTCGGCGCCGAATATGCCGTTGCCCCATTCAACGCTGTTCAAGTACACCTCCAGGATTCGCTTTTTTGGCCACAGCAGCTCTATCCAGCCGGTGAACCAGACTTCGAGGCCTTTGCGTACCCAGCTTCGGCCCGACCAGAGAAACAGATTCTTGGCCACCTGCTGGCTCAGCGTGCTGGCACCGCGCAGGGAGCCGCCGCGCTCGTTGTGTGCGAACGCGGCGCGGATAGCGGCGATATCGAAGCCCCAATGCTTAGCGAATTTCTGATCCTCGGCGGCGATCACCGCCATCTTTAGATCGTCTGGCAGTACTTTCCAGGGCCGCCAGCTGCGCTGTAGGTCGATGCTCTGACCATCACTCCAGGATTCGATCTTTCGCTCGATCATGAGCGCGGTGACCGGCGGCGGAACCCAGCGCAGCACAAGCACTAGCAGCACGGACAGCGCGGCCAGCCAAAGCAGCAGTTTGATCAGTCGGCGCAGTAGGGCTCGGAGCATGTGTACATAGTCGCGACTAGAGGGAACGGGCATTATAGCGACCGCCAATACACCTGACCGGAAGCTGCTGAATGATTCGCGCCTATCTTCTACTTGCTGCTTTTTTTGGGCTGACCGGCGTGGCGCTGGGTGCCTTTGCCGCGCATGGTTTGAAATCCCGCCTCGGCGCCGACTACCTCGCGGTATTCCAAACCGGCGTGCAATACCAGCTGATTCACGCCCTGGCGCTGTTCGGGGTTGCGCTGTTCGCACTGCATGCGCCGAGCCGTCTGCTGACTGCCGCGGGCGGTTTGTTCGTGCTCGGCGTCCTGTTGTTCTCCGGCAGCCTCTATTTGCTGACGCTTACCGGGGTGAGCAAGCTAGGCATCATCACGCCCATCGGCGGCACGGCCTTTCTGGCGGGATGGATCTGTCTGCTGCTCACAGCCTGGAATTTTCGTGGCTGACAAGCCGTCTCGTCAGATGTGTGAAAACCGGGTGGCCGAAGGTGTCGTCGCGGCGAGATGAATGGCGGCACTCAGCGCCTTGGTGCTCCGGGTCGATCGGGCTAGAATGCTGGCCCCTTGGCTATGGTGGCGACCACTATGCACATTCAGTTGAACGGCGAGCGCTACGAGCTCCCTGACGGTCAGTCGGTGGCCGATCTGCTGCAACGCCTGGCACTGACTGGGCGTCGGCTGGCGGTCGAGCTCAATCGCGACATCGTACCGCGCAGCCAGCATGCCGCGACGATTCTGGTCGAAGGTGATCAGATCGAAGTCGTGCATGCCATCGGTGGCGGCTGACGATAGCAGCGCATCAATATTCCGGACGTCGCCCGTGCAGCGGCGTATTTCTCGCTTCATTACGCCTGAACAGGATGGTCTCATGAGCCCAGTTCCGCACGATAAACCCTTCACGCTTGCCGGTCGCACTTATCAGTCGCGCCTGCTGGTAGGCACCGGTAAATACAAGGACCTCGATGAAACCCGCGCGGCCATCGAAGCGTCCGGCGCCGAGATCGTTACCGTCGCGGTACGCCGCACCAACATTGGCCAGAACCCGGGTGAGCCCAATCTGCTCGACGTCATTTCGCCGGATCGCTACACCATCCTGCCGAACACCGCCGGTTGCTACGACGCCGAAGAGGCCGTGCGTACTTGCCGCCTGGCCCGCGAACTGTTGGACGGCCACAAGCTGGTCAAGCTGGAAGTGTTGGCCGACCAGAAGACGCTGTTCCCCAACGTCATCGAAACCCTCAAGGCCGCCGAAGTGCTAGTCAAGGAAGGCTTCGACGTCATGGTTTACACCAGCGACGATCCGATCATCGCGCGCCAGCTGGCCGAGATGGGTTGCATCGCGGTGATGCCGCTGGCCGGGCTGATCGGCACCGGCCTGGGCATCTGCAACCCGTACAACCTGCGCATCATTCTCGAGGAAGCCAAGGTGCCGGTGCTGGTCGATGCCGGCGTCGGTACGGCGTCCGATGCGACCATCGCCATGGAGCTGGGCTGCGAGGCGGTGCTGATGAACAGTGCCATCGCCCACGCGCAAAATCCGGTGCTGATGGCCGAAGCCATGAAGTACGCGATTGACGCCGGGCGTCTGGCCTACCTGGCCGGGCGCATGCCGAAGAAGCTCTATGCCAGTGCTTCTTCGCCGCTGGAAGGTCTGATCCGCTAATTCTCTCCGTATTCCGCCGCGCACTCGCCTGACTGCGCGGCTTCTCCCGCAGGTTCGTTCATGAGTGACATTTCTACCCCGGCCGACGGCCAACGGCGCATGCGCACCATCAAAAGCTTCGTGATGCGTGCCGGTCGTATGACCGAGGGCCAGCAGCGCGGTCTGGACCAGGGTTGGCCGCGATTCGGCCTGGAGCTGGCCGACGGCCAGCGTGATTTCGATCAGGTCTTCGGGCGGCAGGCGCCACGCACGTTCGAGATCGGCTTCGGCATGGGCCATTCGACGCTGGAAATGGCCGCGGCGGCGCCTGAGCTGGATTTCATTGGAGTCGAGGTGCATTCGCCGGGTGTCGGTGCGCTGCTAAACGGGCTTTTGTCACAAAATCTGAATAACGTGCGGGTCTACAGTTGCGATGCGCTGGAAGTGCTGCGTGAATGCGTCCCCGACGCCAGCCTGGACCGGGTTCTGCTGTTTTTCCCCGACCCTTGGCACAAAAGTCGCCACCACAAGCGGCGCATTGTGCAGCCGGCATTCGCCGAACTGGTGCGACAAAAATTGAAGGTTGGCGGCGTCTTGCATATGGCAACCGATTGGCAAGCCTATGCCGAGCACATGCTCGAAGTCATGAGCGTCGCGCCTGGCTATCGCAACCAGGCGGCAAACGGGCAATACGTCGAGCGCCCACAAGAGCGTCCGACAACCAAGTTCGAGCGACGCGGTGAACGTCTGGGCCACGGAGTCTGGGACCTCAAGTTCGAACGCATAGACTGATTCTAGAGCCGTACCAAGCGGCCCCACGGAAGATCCGATAAGAACACAAAGCCAGGAAGGCTCGATCTCCAACACCTCATGAGAGCCCTGCCTGCCGGCAGAGGCCGTTACATGCGGCGCACCCGTTGCGCAGCAAGGAGCAAAGCGATGTACAGAAAATTTGGAATTCTGCTGCTGGCAGCCTTCGCCAGCCAGGCCCAGGCCAAGGTGGATGAGGCGCAGGCCGCCCGGCTGGGGCAGGACCTGACCCCGCTGGGTGCCGAGCGCGCCGCCAACGCCGCCGGTACGATTCCCGCCTGGACCGGTGGTGTTCAAGCGCCGGAAGGCTACACCGTCGGGATGCATCATCTGGACCCCTACGCCGCCGATCCGGTGCTTTACCAAGTCGATAGCAGCAATGCCGCCGAATATGCCGCGCTTCTGCCGGAAGGTCTCCGTGCACTGATCGAGCGTAATCCTGACTTTCATCTGCGCGTATTCCCGTCACGCCGCAGCGCCTCGGCGCCCCGACGCATCTATGACGAGACGCGCGCCAATGCCGTCTCCGCCGAGCTGATTGCCAACGGCAACGGCATCAAAGGCGCTGCCTCCGGTATTCCGTTCCCGATACCGCAAGACGGCATGGAAGTGATCTGGAACCACGTCGTGCATTACAAGGGCGAACAGACCCACATGATCAATAACCAGGCCGTGGTGATCAACGGCCGGGCAAACCTGATCAAGCGGGATCGACACGTTTACTACGTCTACAACCGCGATGGCATGGACCAGGCGCAGTTGGACAATACGCTGCTCTATTACAAGTACCGGGTCACCGCGCCAGCGAAGCTGTCCGGCTCCTCGCTGGTCGTGCAGGACCCGATGGACCAGGTACTGGCCATCCGCAAGGCCTGGCGCTACAGTTCGAGCGACCGCCGCGTACGGCGCCTGCCGTCGCTGGCCTACGACTCGCTGCAGCCGGACACCAGCGGCTTGGCTACCGCTGACGTGGTCGACTCCTTCAATGGCGCGCCGGATCGCTATGAGTGGAAGCTGATCGGCAAGCGCGAGATGCTGGTGCCGTACAACAGCTACGCGGTTCACCAGCAAGGCATTCCCTACGATTCGATCGTCGGCGCGCGCACCCTGAACCCCGAACTGCTGCGCTACGAACAGCATCGGGTATGGATCGTCGAGGCGACCCTGCGCAAGGGCTTCAGTCATCCGTACGACAAGCGCCGGTTCTATATCGATGAAGACAGCTGGCAGATTCTCGCCGTCGATCTGTTCGATGAAAACAGCGAGCTGATTGGCCTTCAGGAAAGCCACCCGATCAGCTACTACGAAGTGCCAATGTTCGCCAGCACGCTGGAGACGCTGTATCACCTCAAGGATGGCAATTACTTCGTCGACGGGTTGGATAACAACGAGCCGATGTACGATTTCGATGTCAGGCTCAGCCCACGAGACTTCTCGCCAGCGGCGTTGAGAATGGGTGGGAACTGATAAAGGCGATTTTGGATGGCGCTGGGCTTCGGATAGAGCTTTACGCCTCCGCGATAGATTCCGGGCTTTGACCTACTACATGCACCGGTTGATGTAGTGCTCAGAATCAGGTTTCGCCCAGCAGGGCGAAACCTATGCCTCAGGCCGCTCGGTAAATCTGAAAAAAAACACATATGCAGTAAGCCACGTACTTCAAAAAAGAGGCTACGGCGGTGCTCCCTAGTTCCGATCAGCCACCACCCCGATAATGAACAACGCCAGAATCAACACCGGCGCCAGCGTGTAGTTGTTGAACTGCGCCAGCCCCTTGGCCAGCCAGGGGCTCAGGTAGATGATTCCCAGCCCATAAACCACCGCACAGAAAACCACGAACAGCAACGTGCGCAGGACGAAATTCAGCCCGCCAATATTCCTCTTCACCCAGGCATTGAGCACCGGTCCGAACAGCACGAACAGCGTGGCCATGATCGCCAGGGAAATATCCGAAAGATGACTGCGGCTCCAGCGCGAGAGGGTGGCGATAAGGTCGAGTACGAGATCCATCCAGGGGTCCTTAGGGCAGAAAAAGTTGCAGCAAGTCGTTGAGAAACAGCTGGCCCTTGGGGGTGGCGACCAGGCGCTGCGGGTCGGCGACCAGCAGGCCGCGGGCTTCGGCTTCGCGGCGGGCCTCGGCCAGAAGCTCCAGTGGCAAACCGGTGCGCTGAGTGAACAACAGCGCCGGCACGCCGTCGGTGAGGCGCAGCACATTCATCAGGAATTCGAAGGGCATTTCCTCGGCCTGCAACTGCTTTTCACCAGCACGAAAGCGCTTGGCCGGGTCGAGGTAGTCCTTGGGCAGGCGGGTTTTCCAGTTGCGCAGGATGCGTCCGTCGGGCCGGCTGATCTTGCCGTGGGCGCCCGCGCCGAGGCCGAGGAAGTCGCCGAAGGTCCAGTAGTTGAGGTTGTGTCGCGCCTGGCGGCCGGGCTGGGCGTAGGCCGAGGTTTCGTACTGGACGTAGCCGTGTTCGGCGAGCAATGCCTGGCCGGCTTCCTGGATGTCCCAGAGGGTGTCGTCCTCGGGTAGCTGCGGCGGCCTGTTCCAGAACTCGGTGTTGGGCTCGACGGTGAGCTGGTACCAGGACAGGTGCGTCGGTTGCTGCGCAATGGCGATGCGCAGATCGCTCAGTGCATCGTCCAGGCTCTGGTCGGGCAGGCCGTGCATCAGGTCCAGGTTGAAGTTATCGAAGCCGGCAGCGCGGGCCATATCGGCGGCGCGAATCGCCTCATTGCCGTCGTGGATGCGCCCCAGGGCCTTCAGCTTGTCCGGCTGGAAGCTCTGCACGCCGATGGAAAGACGATTGATGCCAAGACCGCGGTAGTCGCGAAATTTCGCCTGCTCGAAGGTGCCCGGATTGGCTTCCAAGGTGATCTCGATGTCCTCGGCAAAGCCGACGCGTCGTTCCAGCCCTTCGAGAATCTGACCCAGCGCCTGGGCGGAAAACAGGCTGGGCGTGCCGCCGCCGAAGAAGATCGAGCTGAGTCGGCGGCCCTGGACCTGATCGAAATCCTCGTCGAGATCGTCCAGCAGCGCTGCGACATACTCATCTTCCGGCAACTGCGGCCCGGCGGCGTGGGAGTTGAAATCGCAGTACGGGCATTTGCGCACGCACCAGGGGATATGCACGTAGGCGGCCAGAGGTGGCAGCTCGATAGTCTGTGCCTGGTCATCGCTGAAGGCTGGAGGCTGAACGAGGGTGTCGCTTTTTCGTCCAGCGTCCAGCCTTGAGCCTTTAGCGGTTTTCAAGCGATCCCCAGCCGCGCCTTGAGCAACGCCATGGCCCGGGCGCGGTGGCTGATCTGGTTCTTGTCGGCGGGCATCATTTCGGCGCTGGAGCAGTCGCGCTCGGGCACCCAGAACAGCGGGTCGTAGCCGAAACCCTGTTCGCCACGTGGCGCATGCAGGATGCGCCCGTGCCAGAGGCCTTCGCAGATGATAGGCAGTGGGTCGTCTGCGTGGCGTACCAGTGCCAGGGCGCAGACGAATTGCGCGCCGCGCTCGGTATCGGGAACATCACTGAGGACGTCCAGAAGCTTGGTGTTGTTCGCCGCATCGCCCTGGCCGTCGGCATAGCGCGCCGAGTAGATGCCCGGCGCGCCGCCGAGATGATCGACCGCAAGGCCGGAATCGTCGGCCAGGGCCGGCAGGCCGGACACCCGCGCCGCATTGCGGGCCTTGAGGATGGCGTTCTCGATGAACGACAGACCGGTTTCTTCCGGTTCCACATCGCTGAATTCACCCACCGAACGCACGCGTACGGCGTCGCCCAGCATGGCCTGGAGTTCCTTGAGCTTGCCGGCGTTGTGGCTGGCTAGCACCAGTTCTTTAAAAGGCATCATTCGTCCGGGAAGAATTCTTGAGTGAAGTCGAAACTGACCGACTCGGCGCCCATCGGCTGCACGGTCAGGTTGAAGCGCAGCGTTTCGCGCGAGTCGAAGGGAAATTGCGCCAAGTAGTAGATGGCCTCATCACCCTCCTTCAGTTGCTTGAAGGTCAGCGGCCGATCCTGGCCCAGCAGGTTTTTTACGGTGCCATTGACCAGCGCCACTGTTGGTTTGCCGGCCTTGAGCACTGAAATGTTAACTACGCCCTGGGTCTTGCTGCGTACCAGGCCAGTCGCCGCCGCTATGTCCGGCTGCAGAAAGCCGGAGTTGAAGGCGATGTAATGCACGTCGTATTCGCCGAAGCTGTGCTTGCGTTCGGCCCAGGCGGGCATCGTCGACAGCAGTGCGAGTAGGCAGAGCAGACTGCGTTTCATGGTGTTCCCTCCATCGGTGAAGCGGGTCGTCTGTTCGGCCCGGTGACGCGGTAGATGCCGATTTCGCCGAGCAGGTTCGGCCACAGGCGGCTACCCCAGCCATGTTTGTGCTCGCGGTCGACCGCCAGGCGTTCGAGCACGCGCGCGCCACGTCCCTGGCACAGTCGCTCGAAGTCCTCGAAGGTACAGAAGTGAATGTTGGGCGTGTTGTACCAGGTGTAGGGCAAAAATTCCGAGACCGGCATGCGGCCTTTGCTAGCCAGGTACCAGCGGCAGCGCCAATGACCGAAGTTGGGGAAGGTGATGATGCACTCGCGACCGACCCGGAGCATTTCCTTGAGCAGCAGGTCGGGGTAATGAACGGCCTGCAGCGCCTGGGTCATGACCACCATGTCGAAGCTGTCGCTGGCGAAGTTGCCGAGGCCCAGATCCAGGTTCTGCTCGATGACGTTGACGCCCTTTTCGACGCAGGCGGCGATGTTGTCCGGGTCGATTTCCAGGCCGTAACCGCTGACCTGCTTGTGGTCGCGCAGCCAGGCGAGCAGGTCGCCGTTGCCGCAGCCGAGGTCGAGCACCCGGCTGCCGGCGGGAATCCAGTCTTGGATGATTTCCAGATCGGCGCGCATGTCGGTTCCTTATACGGCAATGCGGTTCATGTAACCGCGGAAAGCTTGCAGGTAGCGTGGGATCGGAATCAGGAAGGCGTCGTGGCCTTGCGGAGCGTCGATTTCCAAGTAGCAGACGTTTTTGCGTGCCGCCATCAGCGCATTGACGATTTCCTGTGAGCGCTCCGGTGAGAAGCGCCAGTCGGTAGTGAAGGACATCACGCAGAAGGCGGCTTTGGCACCTGCCAGCGTCGCGGCCAAGTCATCGTCGTGAGTTGCAGCCGGATCGAAGTAATCCAGCGCCTTGGTCATCAACAGGTAGGTATTGGCGTCGAAACGGCCGGAAAATTCCTCGCCTTGGTAGCGCAGGTAACTCTCGACCTGGAACTCCACGCTGTTGAAGTCGTAGTTGAGCTTCTCACTCTTCAGTCCGCGCCCGAACTTGGTGCCCATGGCGTCATCGGACAGGTAGGTGATGTGCCCGACCATGCGCGCCAGCATCAGCCCGCGCCGGGGAATCACGCCCTGCTCCTGGAAATGCCCGCCGTGGAATTCGGGATCAGAGAGAATGGCCTGGCGCGCCACTTCGTTGAAGGCAATGTTCTGTGCCGACAGCTTGGGTGCCGAGGCGATGGCGACGCAATGACGAATCCGCTCGGGATAGCTGATGCTCCACTGCAACGCCTGCATGCCACCCAGGCTGCCGCCGACCACCGCCGCCCATTGCTCGATGCCCAGCACGTCGGCCAGACGAGCCTGGCTGTTGACCCAGTCTTCCACGGTCACGACCGGGAAATCGGCACCGTAGGGCTTGCCGGTCTGCGGGTTGAGGCTGCTCGGCCCCGTCGAGCCGTTGCAACCGCCGAGGTTGTTCAGGCTGACGACGAAGAAGCGGTTGGTATCGATGGCCTTGCCGGGCCCGATGCACGAATCCCACCAGCCCGGCTTGCGGTCGTCCATGCTGTGGTAGCCGGCGGCGTGGTGATGCCCGGAGAGGGCATGGCAGATCAGCACCGCATTGCTGCGCGCGGCGTTCAGTTCGCCATAGGTTTCGTAAATCAGCTGGTAGTCGGCCAGGGTGCGGCCGCAAGCGAGCACCAGTGGTTCGGCGAAATGCGCGACCTGCGGGCTCACCAGGCCAACGGAATCGGCTGGTATGTCAGTGGGCATCGAGCCTGGCTCTTGCGAAAGAAGGCGGCAAAGTCTAAAGGTAAGCGCGCTTCAATTCATCCTTAATCGCAACGCCGCTCACCCCAGAATGGCGCTGGTCAAGCTGACAACCTTGCTCTGGCGTCTGATCGGTGCCGGCCGGCGCAGCAATCGCGACATTTCCACGGCCAGGGCCAGTTGCTGCTCCAATTCGAGGATATAGCGTGCCAGCAGTCGGCCGCGCTGGCTGGCTTGCTGGCCGTCCTGTGCCAGGCTCTTGAGGCGCAACATGTGGGCTTCGAGCTGTTGCTTGTGCTCCAGCGAGTGCTGCATCAGCGGCATCAGGGCTTCGCCAGCCCAGTGTTCGGCCTCCTGGCGCAGGCGTTGGTGCAGACCGATAACCTCCTGCACCAGCGTGGCAAAGAAGCGTCGCGTCAGAGTGCGCTGTTCGGTGAGTAGCGTCTTGAGTTGCAGGCGGAACTGATCGGCCTTGTTCTGCAGGCCCTTGAGCTCGATCTGATAAGGGGTCAGGCGGAACAGCGGAGCATCCAGACCGTGCAGCGGGTTTGCCTCATTGTGGCGACGATAGATCGCCGAGACCATTTTGTTCGCCAGCGCAGCTTCCTGTTCCAGCGCGCCCAGGTCCTGCTCCACCGCGCGGAAGAAATGCAGGATGCTGAGATTGATGCCGAGCGTGGTCAGGCTGCCGGTCAGGCTGCGGCGCAGGCGTGTCAGGTGCTCTTCCAGGCGCTCCGCGCGCACGGTGCCGCGCAACAGGTCGCCTTGGCGTTGCAGCAACCGCTGGTTGGTCTTCAGCTGGAGCAGGCGCTTGTGGTGCTGGTTATGGTCATGGCGAGTGCGGGCGGTGAGTTCCAGGAGCAGTTGCCCGTTATCCTGGCGATGATTGTCGAGCAGCTCGCTCTGTTCACGAATCTTGCCCAGGCGCTGGGTGAGGATCTGCTGGCTGTTGTGCAGCAGGGCCAGCACCTGACGAACCACTTGCTGCTCCAGCAGGTGCTCTTTGTGCGCAATGACGCGTTCGCAGAGCAGATGTTCCAGGGTCGCTAGCCGGCTGCGCTCCAGCAATGACTCATCGCCGCGGATCTTGGCCAGCAGCGCCTGCTTGGCCGAGAGCGGTAGCACGTCTTCGACAGCGATACCCAGCTGCTGGGCGGTGCTGATTTGTATCTGGCGAATGGCGTCGTCAACGAAGGTGCCGCCGGACACGTCGTCCCAGAGGACATCGATCTTGTTCAGAACGGCGAACAGGCGATTGCGCTTGCTGTCGTCGAGCTGGCTGATGTGTTGCTGCCAGATACCCATATCACTGGCGGTGACGCCGGCGTCGGCCGACAGCAGAAAGATCACCGCCTGCGCATTCGGCAGCATTGACAGGGTGAGTTCCGGTTCGCTGCCCAGCGCATTGAGGCCAGGCGTATCAAGGATACGCAACCCCTGGCGCAACAGCGGATGGTCGAAGTTGATCATGGCGTGCCGCCAGGCCGGCACCATCACCTCGCCGGCAACCTCTGAGTCTTCCAGCGAGTCGGGATGGAAGCCGAGCTGAATGGCGCGCTCTACGGGCATCGATTTGCTCGAGGCAACCTGGCTGAAGGCTTCTACCATGGCGTCCGGATCGTTCGGATCCAGTGCAATGCTCTGCCAGAAGCGCGGTGTACGCTTGAGTTGGGCAATGCTGTTGTCGTCCAAGCGCGACTCGATCGGCAGCAGACGGATATAGGACCGCTCCGCGCGTGGATCGAAGAACAGCTCGGTTGGGCACATGGTGGTACGGCCGGCGCGCGAAGGCAGGATGCGCTGGCCGTATTCCGAGAAAAACAGGCTGTTGATCAGCTCGGTCTTGCCGCGAGAGAACTCGCCGACGAAGGCCAGGGTGATGTGATCGGTCCGCAGCAGCTTCAGCGCACGTTCCAATCGGGAGTCGACCACCTCCGAGGTGAGGCGATTGTGAGCCAGCCAACTGCGGTAGCGAGTGATCTCGCGTACCAGATCACGCTTCCAGTTGACGTAAGCATCCACCTGTCGGTCGAGTCGTTCCATGATCGTCGTGCTTCCAGAAAGGCGTGACCGGGCGATTATCCCAGGAGGCCGGTAGAGGTCAATCGAGCCACTGTGAACTGGCGCTCAAAGGCCATATCAGGCCAATGAGCGGTTGCCTCAGATCAGTGAGCGGAGAATGTTGGGCATGTGGGTCATCATAGCCAGGTTATTGATTACCAGCATGTCGATCAGCTTGATCGCAAGAAACGCGAAAATCGGCGAAATATCCAGGCCCCCGAGGTTGGGCAGCAATCGGCGGAAGGGTGCGAGCGCCGGTTCGACGATCTGGCTGACCAGTTGTGCGCCGGGGTTGTGGCTGTTGGGTGCTACCCAGGACAGGATCACGCTGATGATCAGCGCATAGAAGAAGATGTTCAGAAACAGCCCGGTGACGCCAATAATTGCCCAGACCAGCAGTTGCAGGGGGTTGCCAATGGTGCCGTAGGCCAACATCAGGATTGCGGCCATCAGCAGCACCTGAACCACGATGGCCAGCACCAGCGACGAGAGGTCTAGCCCGCCGACGCTTGGAATTACCCGGCGCAACGGCTTGAGCAGCGGATGCGTGGCGCGCACGATGAACTGGCTCAGCGGATTGTAGAAGTCAGCCCGGACCAACTGCAGGATGAAGCGCAACAGCACGATCAGCAGGTAGAGGCTGCCGAGCGTCTGGACGATCAGGATCAGGGCTTGCGAGAGTTGTGACATGAAGGTTCCTTATTTGCCCAATTGTTCAGCGAGTTCGGCCGAGCGTTGTGCGGCTGCGTTCATCGCCTGTTGAACCAGACGCTCGAAGCCGCCTGTCTGGAAGGCTTTGATCGCCGCTTCGGTGGTTCCGTTCGGTGAGGTGACCCGGCGGCGCAATTCGGCCGCCTCGACGTCGCTTTCGCAGGCCATCCGCGCGGCGCCCAGCGCGGTGTGCTGGGTCAGTTGAGCCGCCGTGGCGCGAGGTAGCCCCAGCTGTTCGCCGGCCGCCGTCATGGCTTCGATCAGCAAAAAGAAATAGGCCGGGCCGCTGCCGGAGACCGCAGTCACGGCGTCGATCAATTCTTCCTTGTCCAGCCAGAGCGCCAGGCCCACCGCCGACAATAGCTGCTCGGCTTGCTGACGTTGTGTATCACTGACCTGAGCGTTGGCATAAAGGCCGCTAACGCCCTGACGCAGCAGCGACGGCGTATTTGGCATGCAGCGCACGATCGCCCGTGGTGTTTGCTCGCCGAGCCATGTCTGCAGGCTTGCGCAGTTGATGCCGGCGGCGATCGATACGATCAGCTGGTTCGGTTGCAGGTGCGCGGCTAGGTCACGACAGACAGCTTGCATCACCTGCGGCTTGACCGCGAGCACGACGACATCGGCTCCGGCTAGTGCCTGGGCATTGTCGGCAAAGGCTTCGACGCCATGCGTGGCTTCGAGCTCCGCGCGTTTATCTGCGCCGGGATCGCTGGCGCAGATGGATGCAGCCGGAACGCCCTGGGCACGCAGCCCGCCGATCAGGCTGGCGGCCATGTTGCCGGCGCCGATGAAGGCGATACGGAGTGTGCTCATGCGGGGTTTCCTTTATTCATGCGGAGGGGCGTGCTTAGCTGTCTGCGACGGATAAGCGCGGGCGCCGAACAGGGCGGTGCCGATGCGGACCCAGGTGGCGCCTTCGGCGATGGCAGCTTCCAGGTCCTGGCTCATGCCCATAGAAAGGGTGTCGAGATCGAGGTCGAGATCGTTTTGCAACTGACGCAGACGCGCAAAAGCGGCACGCTGCTCGGCAGGATCGTCGGTCGGTTCGGGGATCGTCATCAGCCCGCGCAAACGCAGGCGAGGCAGGGCGGCAATAGCGTGGGCCAGCTCCGACACCTCCTGTGGTTCGCAGCCGGATTTGCTGGCTTCGCCGCTGACGTTGACTTGCAGGCAGATATTCAGGGGCGGTAGCGACTCGGGGCGCTGGTCGGAAAGACGCTGGGCGATTTTCAGGCGGTCCACCGAGTGGACCCAGTCGAAGTGTTCGGCGATCTGCTTGGTCTTGTTCGATTGGATCGGACCAATGAAATGCCAGGTGAGGGAGAGGTCGCCAAGATCGGCCTGCTTCTCCAAGGCTTCCTGCAGATAATTTTCGCCGAAATCTCGCAGCCCGGCGTCGCTGGCCTGGCGAATGGCCTCGGCCGATTGCGTCTTGCTTACCGCCAGCAGACGCACCTCGTCGGGATCGCGTGCTACAGCTTGCGCCGCCTCACGGATGCGCGCTGCGACCTTTGCAATATTGTTCGCTATCGTGGACATTACCTGCGCCTGCCACCTTAGGGTCTGCGCGGCATTCTACCTGCTTGCTTGTAATTGGGGAGTCCCATGGATATCACAGAGCTGCTGGCCTTCAGTGCCAAGCAGGGTGCGTCTGACTTGCACCTTTCGTCCGGTCTGCCGCCGATGATCCGCGTCGATGGCGATGTGCGCCGGATCAACCTGCCGGCTATGGACCACAAGCAGGTACATGCGCTGATCTACGACATCATGAATGACAAGCAGCGCAAGGATTTCGAGGAATTCCTAGAGACCGACTTCTCGTTCGAAGTGCCAGGCGTAGCGCGCTTCCGGGTCAACGCCTTCAACCAGAATCGCGGCGCCGGTGCGGTGTTCCGGACCATTCCGTCCAAGGTGCTGACCATGGAGGATCTCGGTATGGGCGAAGTCTTCCGCAAGATCACCGATGTGCCGCGCGGATTGGTGCTGGTCACCGGCCCGACCGGTTCGGGTAAGTCGACCACTCTGGCGGCGATGCTCGATTACCTGAACAACACCAAGTATCACCACATCCTTACCATTGAAGATCCGATCGAATTCGTCCACGAGTCGAAGAAGTGCCTGGTCAACCAGCGTGAGGTGCATCGCGACACGCTCGGCTTCTCCGAGGCGCTACGTTCGGCGCTGCGGGAAGACCCGGACATCATCCTGGTGGGTGAGATGCGTGACTTGGAGACCATCCGCCTGGCGCTGACCGCCGCGGAAACCGGCCACCTGGTATTCGGCACTCTGCACACCACCTCGGCGGCCAAGACCATCGACCGCGTGGTCGACGTGTTCCCGGCCGAGGAGAAGTCCATGGTCCGCTCGATGCTGTCCGAATCGTTGCAGGCGGTGATTTCCCAGACCCTGCTGAAGAAGGTTGGAGGTGGTCGGGTGGCGGCCCACGAGATCATGATCGGCACCCCGGCGATTCGTAACCTGATCCGCGAGGACAAGGTGGCGCAGATGTATTCCTCGATCCAAACCGGTGGTTCGCTGGGCATGCAGACGCTCGACTCATGCCTCAAGGGGCTGCTGGCTAAAGGGCTGATCTCGCGCGACAGTGCCAAGGAAAAGGCCAAGCAGCCAGAAAACTTCTAATCCCCTAGACGGTTCGGCCGACGACGGCCGAACCGCCGATTTGCTTCGACGCGGTTTCGCCCGACGAATACGAGAATGACAATGGAATTCGAGAAACTGTTGCGCCTGATGGTGGAAAAGGGCGGCTCCGATCTGTTCATTACCGCAGGCGTGCCGCCTTCGATGAAGGTCAATGGCAAGATCCTGCCGGTGAACAAGACGCCGATGTCGCCGGAAATGACCCGCGAAACAGTGCACGCGGTGATGAACGAGCAACAACGCCGCGAGTTCGCCGAGAACCACGAATGCAACTTCGCCATCAGCGCGCGGGGTATCGGCCGTTTCCGCGTCAGCGCCTTCTATCAGCGCAACCTGGCCGGCATGGTCTTGCGCCGTATCGAGACCAACATCCCGACGCTTGAAGATCTGAAACTGCCGGAAGTATTGAAGAAACTGGCCATGACCAAGCGCGGTCTGGTGCTTTTCGTCGGCGCGACCGGTACCGGCAAATCGACCTCTCTGGCGGCGATGATCGGCTACCGCAACAAGAACTCCAGCGGTCACATCATTTCCATCGAAGACCCCATCGAGTTCATCCACCAGCATCAGAGCTGCATCGTCACCCAGCGCGAGGTCGGCATCGATACCGATTCCTTCGATATAGCGCTGAAGAACACCCTGCGTCAGGCGCCCGACGTGATCCTCATCGGTGAGGTGCGCACCCGCGAGACCATGGATTATGCGGTCGCCTTCGCCGAGACCGGCCATCTTTGCCTGGCGACCCTGCACGCCAACAACGCTAACCAGGCGCTGGACCGGATCATTAACTTCTTCCCCGCCGACCGGCAGCAGCAGGTCTGGATGGATTTGTCGCTAAACCTCAAGGCCATTGTCGCCCAGCAACTGATTCCGACGCCTGACGGCAAGGGCCGTCGCGCGGTCATCGAAGTGCTGATCAACACGCCGCTGGCTGCCGACCTGATTCGCAAGGGCGAGGTGCACGAGCTCAAGTCGTTGATGAAGCGTTCTACCGATCTGGGCATGCAAACCTTCGATCAGGCGCTTTATAACCTCTATGTGCAGGGCGAAATTACCTACGAAGACGCCTTGCTGCACGCCGATTCCTCCAACGACCTGCGCCTGATGATCAAGCTGGGCTCGGAGACTGACGGCGAGCATCTGAGCAGCGTTTCCCAGGGATTGACCTTGGAAGTCAGCAATGACGATCCGGGGCGCAGCTTCCGCTAATCAGTAGGTGGCGGGCCGATGCGCTTGCCCGGCTGGCTGGCAACACGTTCGGCCTGACCGTCGCGTTGCGCACCGGCTCGGGCGCGGCTCATCAAGTGCGGAATCAGCGGCCCTTCCGGCAGATTTTTCCAGAACCGCACCGGTAAGTTGCTCTGCATGACCTCGCGATTTAGCCGCGCGGGGTTGAAAGTACTTTCGTAATAGGTCTTCCACAGCTCGGCGCCAGAATCTTGTGTATCTCGCGCTAACTGCCGCCAATGAGGCGGGCAGGGGCTGGCGTAGTGCATGTTCTGACCGTCCCATAACACCGCATCATCCGGCGTCGCGATCAGCCATGAATGCAGGCCCATGCGTTCGGCGAAGTGTGGCGACGCGCTGAGCAGGATGTCGTGTGCGGGTTCGAACCAGGCGACATAGTCTGGAGCGCTTTCCCTATTCAATGGACTGAAGCGGAGAAAGGCATGCATATGATGAGCTTCGCGGCGTACCGCCTTGATCCGCGCATGCAGTTCGCTGCCGTCAACATCGCCGGCGAGCCTGGCCGTCTGATCGCCTTTGGCGACCCGCCAGAGAATGCGATACAGCAGGCTCCAGCGGTCGGCGCTGCGAAATCGCGCTGCGCTTTCCAATTCGTCCAGTAGCTGCCGCGGAATACGGATGGGCGATGAGGGCCCGGTCGGCTCGGGGGAGGCGTCGCAACAGTCGAATAGGCTGCCTGATGAATCGCCGCTCAGCCATTCCGCCTCATGAGGAGCGACGCTCGAACCAAGCAGGGCGCGGGCAGCATTGCGCCAACCTTCGAAGCTGCCGTCGAAGCGCACCTGACGCATCACCACAGCGCCATCTGCTGGGGGCCTTCGCTGAGCTGCTGGCGCAAGGCCGCGGATTCGCGGTAGGCCAGCGGCGGCCGGTAGTCCTGGGTAATGACGAAGGGCTTGGCCTTCTCCAGCGAGCAGCGCAGCCGCGTCAGGTCTTCGAAACGGATGCGTTTTTGCCGGCGCAGGGCGACCAGGCGCTTGGCGCTGAGAATACCGATGCCGGGAATGCGTGCGATCAACGACGGCTCGGCGCGGTTCAAATCGACCGGAAAATGCTCGCGGTTGGACAGCGCCCAGGCGAGCTTGGGGTCGATATCCAGCGGGAGATTGCCCGGCCCGGCGAGCAGTTCGCCAGCGCGGAAGCCATAACCGCGCATGAGGAAATCGGCCTGGTACAACCGATGCTCGCGCAGCAGCGGCGGTGCTTCGAACGGCACGGTCTTGGGGCTGTGCGGAATCGGGCTGAACGCCGAGTAATAGACCCGGCGCAGACGGAAATCGCCATACAGCGACTGAGCCGTGTGGAGAATCGTGCTGTCATCCGTGGCGTCGGCGCCGATGATCATTTGCGTGCTTTGCCCGGCTGGTGCGAAGCGCGGTGCTCGCTTTTCGGCCTGCGCTTCGGTCTCGCCCTGATGGATCGAATGCATCGCCTGCTTAATAGTCACGACCTGCTTTTCCGGCGCCAGGCGGATCAGGCTGCTTTCGGTAGGCAACTCGATATTGACGCTGAGCCGATCAGCGTAGCGGCCGGCCTCGGCGATCAGCAGCGGGTCGGCATCGGGAATGGTCTTGAGGTGGATATAGCCGCGAAACTCGTGTTCTTCCCGTAACAGCTTGGCCACGCGGTTCAACTGTTCCATGGTGTAGTCGGCCGAACGGATGATGCCGGAGCTGAGAAACAGTCCGCTGATGCAGTTTCGTCGATAGAAGTCCAATGTCAGTGTTACCACCTCTTCCGGGGTGAAACGTGCGCGAGGCACATCGCTGGAGCGGCGGTTCACACAGTACTGGCAGTCGTACAGGCAGAAATTGGTCAACAGAATCTTCAGCAGGGCTACGCAGCGGCCATCTGGCGTAAAGCTGTGGCAGATGCCCATGCCATCGGTAGCGCCGAGCCCGCTGCGGCCTTTCGAGCTGCGTTTTGGCGCGCCGCTGCTGGCACAGGACACGTCATATTTCGCGGCATCGGCCAGGACGCTGAGTTTATCGATCAATTGCATGGTAAAGGCATCGTGATACTGTTTGTGCATACAGTATCACGACCGCTTTATCCGGCAACCTCCGCTCGGCAGAAGGTTCGAATGAAGCGAATCGGATAAGCTCGATATGTAATTCAACGCAGGCGCCAGCCTGCTTACCAGTCAGCGAGGTTCAGATGCGGCAGAACACCCATAGCACCCTGATCGGCTATCTGTTGTGGATATTCGGTTTTCTCGGTTCCCACCGCTTCTATTACGGCAAGCCGGTCACCGGGACCATCTGGTTCTTCACGCTCGGCCTGTTCTTCATCGGTTGGATCATCGATCTGTTCCTGATTCCGTCGATGGATCGCGAGGCTGACATGCGCTTCCAGCCGGGGCCGATCGATTACACCGTGGCGTGGATACTGCTGACCTTCCTCGGCGTATTCGGCGTGCACCGGATGTATCAAGGCAAATGGATCACGGGAATTATCTATCTATGCTCGGGCGGCTTGTTCTTCGTTGGCGTGCTCTACGATTTTTGGACGCTGAACAATCAGGTCTCGCTGCGCAACGTCGAGAAAAGCCGATAAAAAGCGCTGGAGGCTGGAAGGCTGAACGAGAGCTTGATGGAAGTTGGCGTCCAGGTCGCACGCTTTCCAGCTCCAGCTCCAGCTCCAGCTCCAGCTCCAGCTCCAGCTCCAGCCTCCATCAACGCTCGTAGCTGACCCTGCCATCTACGAGGGTGTAGCGCACCGCGCCTGGCAGGCAGTGGCCGATAAAGGGGCAGTTGCGGCCTTTCGAGTACCAGGTCTCGCCCGCGAGAGTCGAGCTGCGCGGATCGAACAGCACCAGGTCAGCTGCTTCGCCGACAGCCAGTCGACCGGCGGGCAGCCGCAGGGCAGTAGCCGGGCCATGGCTGAGGCGGGCGAGCAGCGTCGGCAGGTCCAGCAGACCGTCTTCCACCAGTGTCAGGGCCAGCGGCAGAAGAATGTCCGCACTACTGATGCCGGGCTCGGTTTCGCCGAACGGCGCCTGCTTGGCATCTATCTCATGGGGTTGATGGTGGCTGGATATTGCTGAGATCACGCCGGCCCTGACCGCCTCGCGCAGGCCGTCACGATCGGCCGTGCTGCGCAATGGCGGCTGTACGTGGTACAGGCTGGAAAAACCGTGCAACGCTTCATCGGTCAGGATCAGCTGATACATCGCCACATCGGCGGTGACCGGCAGGCCGCGCGCCTGGGCATCGGCAATCATCTGTGCGCCGCGAGCGGTGGTGAGCTGGCTGAAGTGGGCGCGTACGCCGGACTGCTCCACCAGCAATAGGTTGCGGGCCAGCGCAATGGTTTCTGCCGTTTCGGGGATGCCGGCCAGGCCGAGAAATGCCGCGCTGGGGCCCTCATGCGCCAATCCACCTTCGGCCAGGTCGCTGTCCTGGGAATGGATGATGACGGTGAGGTCGAACGTTGCCGCATATTCCAGCGCGCGGCTGAGGTTGCGATTGCTGGTGAAGTTGGTCAGCCCGTTGCCGAAGGCCACGCAGCCTGCATCGCGCAGTGCGACCAGTTCCGACAGCTGCTCGCCGGCCAGGTTGCGGGTCAGGGCGCCAATCGGAAAGACCTTGGCGTGGCCGGATTCGCGCGCCCGATCGAGAATCAGCTCGGCCACCGCGGCGGTGTCCAGGATCGGCTTGGTCGCTGGCGGACAGCACAGGCTGGTAATGCCGCCGGCGGTTGCCGCTAGTGTCTCGCTGGCGATGCTGCCCTTGCGGCTGTAGCCCGGTTCGCGCAGGGCGACGGACAGGTCGACGAGTCCGGGAGCGGCTACCAGTCCCTGGGCATCGATCGTGTGCGCGGCTTCGAAGCCTGCTGGCGCTTGGCCGATGGCGACGATCTTGCCGTCTGCGCAGTAGAGATCGGTGATTTCATTGCGGCCGCTGGCAGGGTCGATCAGCCGGGCACCGAGGATCTGGGTTGGCATCAGTTCTGCTCCTCGGCAGCGTATTCGGTTTCGAGCTGACGTTGCGCGGTCTGGCCGCTCATCGCCATGGACAGCACCGCCATGCGGATGGCGATGCCGTAGGTCACTTGGTTGAGAATCACCGACTGGGCGCCGTCGGCTACCGCCGATTCGATTTCCACACCGCGATTGATCGGGCCCGGATGCATGACAATGGCGTCCGGCTTGGCCAGCGCCATGCGTTGCGTGGTGAGGCCGTAGAGCCGGTAGAATTCGCCCTCGCTGGGCAGCAGCCCGCCCTGCATGCGCTCGCGCTGCAGGCGCAGCATGATCACCACGTCGACGTCGCGCAGTCCTTCGTTCATGTCGTGATGAACGCTGACGCCGTATTGCTCCAACCCCACCGGAAGTAAGGTTTTCGGGCCGATCACGCGGATGTCCGGGCAGCCCAGGGTCTTCAGTGCCAGCATGTTCGAGCGGGCCACGCGTGAATGCAGGATGTCGCCGACGATCGCGACGGAGAGCTTTTCGAAGTCGCCCTTGTGACGGCGGATAGTCAGCATGTCGAGCATGCCCTGGGTCGGGTGCGCGTGGCGCCCGTCGCCGCCATTGATCACTGCGACATCGGGGCAGACGTGCTCGGCAATGAAGTGCGCCGCGCCTGAATCCGCGTGGCGCACGACGAACATGTCGGCCGCCATGGCCTCGAGATTGCGCAGGGTGTCGGTGAGGGTTTCGCCCTTGCTGGTCGACGAGGTCGAGACGTTCAGCGTGATCACGTCGGCCGACAGGCGTTTGGCCGCCAGTTCGAAGGTGGTGCGCGTGCGCGTGGAGTTTTCGAAGAACACGTTGCAGACGGTCTTGCCACGCAGCAGCGGAACCTTCTTGACCGCCCTGGCGCCGACTTCGAGAAAGGAGTCCGCCGTGTCGAGAATTTCGGTCAGCAGTGCGCGCGGCAGGCCGTCTAGGGACAGGAAGTGGCGCAGCTGACCGTTGTCGTTCAGCTGCAAGGGGCGCTTGGCGTCGGTGGGCGTCATCGAAGGTCTCATTGGGCGGGGGCGAGGGTCTGTAGCTCGAGAGCGAGCGGTGACGGGCCGAGCAGCTTGATCCGTTGCTCGGGCGGCAAGGCTAGCGTCGCACCAACCACATCCGGCCGGATAGGCAGTTCGCGGGCATCGAGATCCAACAGGCAAACAAGGCTGACGCTGGCAGGCCGACCATAGTCGAACAGCTCGTTGAGCGCGGCGCGAATGGTGCGGCCGCTCATTAGCACGTCATCGATCAGCACCAGGTGCTGGCCTTCGATCTCGAAGGGCAGCGCCGATGGGCGAACCTGGGGATGCAGGCCGTTCTGAGTGAAATCGTCGCGATAAAAAGACACGTCTAGCACGCCGAGCGCTTCCTGCTGGCCGCGCAGGTCCAGAAGCGCCTGAGCGACCCAGACGCCGCCGGTGTGGATGCCGATGAAACGGGGCTCGGTTATGCGGTGCCTGGCGAGATGTCGATTCAGTGCCGCGGCCATTTCGGGCAGTAGCTGATCGGGGTTCGGCAGTGTCATGAGTTCTCCTTGGTGGCGGCTCAGGCGGTCTGTTGCGCTGTCAGCCAGCCTTCGAGCAAAAGCGCGGCCGCGAGCGCGTCGACCGGACGCTCACGGTAGCCACTGTGCTGTCCTCCGCGCATGCGTTCGCCTTTGGCTTCATAGGTGGTCAGGCGCTCGTCGTGGGTGTGCACTGGCAGATTGAAGCGACCGTTGAGGCGCCTGGCGAATTTTTCCGCACGGTCGCTCATCTCGCTGGGGCTGCCATCCATGTTCAGCGGCAGGCCGACCACCAGCGCGTCCGGCTGCCACTCGCGCAGCAGCGCCTCGATTTGCGACCAGTCGGGCACGCCATTTTGCGCCTTGAGCACGCAGAGTTCGCGCGCCTGGCCAGTGACGGCCTGGCCGACCGCGACGCCGATCTGCTTGGTGCCATAATCGAAACCCAGCAACAGGCGCAGGGCACTCATGCGTGGCCTACCTGAGTGCTAAGCAGGCTGAGGTCCACGCCCAGCGATGCGGCGGCGGCATTCAGGCGCTGATCGTAGGGAAGGTCGAAAAGAATGTGCGGTTGTGCCGGGCAGCTCAGCCAGACGTTGTCGATCAGCTCCGCCTCCAGCTGGCCCGGTTCCCAGCCGGCATAGCCGAGGGCAATGAAATGCTGTTTGGGTCCGTAGCCGTCAGCGATCGAGAAGAGTACGTCCTGGGATGTGGTCACTCCAAGCTGGCCAAGGCCGAGCGTCGCCTGAAACTGGGCATCGGCCGGATGCAGCACGAACCCTCTATCGGTCTGTACCGGCCCGCCTGAGAAAACCGTTATCTGTTGGCTCGCGGGATCGGCGGGCTCGTCCGGGCGCAGCTGTTCAAGTATGTCGAGCAGGTTCAGCCCGCTCGGACGATTGACGATCAGGCCCATTGCGCCGTCCCGATTGTGCTCGACCAGATAGATCAATGTCTGGGCAAAATTGGGCTCCGCCATCTGCGGCATGGCGATCAGGAAGTGATGCTTGAGATACGACGTCGTGGCGTTTTTCATGCGCGCTAGTTTCGGGCTTAGACACGGCGGCATCAAGCTTCAAAAAGTGGCGATCAGCATCAGGCGGCAAGCTTCAAGCGAAAGCGGAAAGCTCGACAGCCCCTTGGCGCGGGCCCGGACACTGATTCGCTTGCAGCTTGCAGCTTGCAGCTTGCAGCTTGCAGCTTGCAGCTTGC
>DALZYJ010000007.1:0-185663 GCA_031988485.1 Pseudomonas sp. | reverse complement strand
CAGCCTTTCGACCCAAAACTGGCTCTTGCTCACTAAGGGGGAAGACGGTATCTACCGTGGACCAGGCGGTGTTCCGCTTCGGCCTACCAAGCAATGGAAGCTGTGTAGGGTGGGCTTCAGCCCACCAGAAAAACTCTGGTTCCGCACAAATATTTCCATTACTCGACAACTATTTAACCAAACAGGTGAAGACGCTACGTCGCCCGCCCCCATGGAGCCTTTATGACCCTGCCCAAACACGTCCGCCTAGTGGAAGTCGGCCCACGCGACGGCCTACAGAACGAGAAACAGCCGATCAGCATCGCGGACAAGGTACGGCTGGTGGATGACCTCAGCGCTGCCGGCCTGCAGTACATCGAGGTCGGCAGCTTCGTATCGCCCAAATGGGTCCCGCAGATGGCCGGCTCGGCCGATGTCTTCGCGCAGATCAGGCAGAAGCCGGGCGTGACCTACGCCGCCCTGACGCCGAACCTCAAAGGCCTCGAAGCAGCCATCGAAGCCGGTGTCAGCGAAGTCGCGGTATTCGGCGCTGCGTCCGAAGCCTTCTCGCAGAAGAACATCAACTGCTCCATCGACGAGAGCTTGGCGCGTTTCGCCCCGCTGATGGAGGCGGCACGCGAAAACGGCATCCAGGTACGCGGCTACGTGTCCTGCGTGCTGGGTTGCCCCTACGAAGGCGAGATCGATCCGAAGCGCGTCGCCCGTGTGGCCCGCGAATTGTTCGCCATGGGCTGCTACGAGGTCTCGTTGGGCGACACCGTTGGCACTGGCACGCCGGGCAAAACCCGCCAACTGATCGAGGCCGTCAGCCGCGAAGTGCCGCGCGACAAGCTCGCCGGGCATTTCCACGATACCTACGGCCAGGCACTGGCTAATATTTATGCCTGTCTGCTGGAAGGCCTCTGCGTATTCGACAGCTCGGTTGCCGGGCTCGGTGGCTGTCCCTACGCCAAGGGCGCCAGCGGCAATGTGGCCAGCGAAGATGTGCTCTACATGCTCGACGGGCTGGGCATCGAGACGGGTATCGATCTGGATGCGCTGGTCGCCGCGGGGCAACGCATCAGTGATCTGCTAGGTCGCCCCAACGGTTCGCGGGTCGCGCAGGCGCGCAGCGGCACTTGACGCCGCACTTTTTTGTAGGAGGCGCGCCCTCGCGGCGATGCGGACCGCAGGGACGCCTTAAACAGAAAGAGCTTCGCCCCGAGGGCGGGCCTCCCACAAAGCGGCACCTGTAAAACCCGGGGCCACAGAACAGTAAGAGAGGCACGCTATGAACAAGCTCTACCCCAACGCCCAGCAGGCCCTCGACGGCCTGGTCGAGGACGGCATGACCCTCGCCGTGGGCGGCTTCGGGCTGTGCGGCATTCCTGAAGCCCTGATCGAAGCGCTGCGCGACACCGGCAAGAAAGACCTCACAGTGATCAGCAACAACGCCGGCGTGGACGGTTTCGGTCTCGGCGTGCTGCTGGAAACGCGCCAGGTGCGCAAGATGATTTCCTCCTACGTGGGCGAGAACAAAGAGTTCGAGCGCCAATATCTGGCGGGCGAACTGGAGCTGGAATTCACGCCACAGGGCACGCTGGCCGAGAAGTTGCGCGCCGGCGGGTGCGGCATTCCCGCCTTCTACACCCGGACCGGCTACGGCACGCTGATCGCCGAAGGCAAGGAAACGCGCCAGTTCAACGGCGAGTGGTACGTGATGGAAGAATCGCTGACCGCCGACATCGCGCTGGTCAAGGCCTACAAAGCCGACAAGGCGGGCAATCTGGTGTTCAACAAGACCGCGCGCAACTTCAACCCGCTCGCCGCCATGGCCGGCAAGGTATGCGTGGCAGAAGTCGACCAGCTGGTCGACACCGGCGAACTGGACCCCGACCAGATTCATCTACCGGGCATCTACGTGCAACGCATCATCCACAACCCGAACGCCGAGAAGCGCATCGAAAAACGTACGGTGAGGAGCTGATCATGGCCTGGACACGCGAACAGATGGCGCAGCGCGCCGCGCAGGAATTGCAGGACGGCTTCTACGTCAACCTCGGTATTGGCCTGCCGACCCTCGTCGCCAACTACATTCCGGACGGCATGGACGTCTGGCTGCAGAGCGAAAACGGTCTGCTCGGCATCGGCCCCTTCCCCACCGAAGACGAGATCGATCCGGATCTGATCAACGCCGGCAAGCAGACCGTGACCGCCCTGCCCGGCAGCGCCTTTTTCGACAATGCCATGAGCTTCGGCATGATCCGCGGCGGACATATCAACCTGGCGATTCTCGGCGCCATGCAGGTCTCGGAAAAAGGCGATCTGGCCAACTGGATGATCCCCGGCAAGATGGTCAAGGGCATGGGCGGCGCCATGGACCTGGTGGCCGGTGTCAAACGCGTCGTGGTGCTGATGGAGCACACCGCCAAGGGCGCGCACAAGATTATCGAGCAATGCGACCTGCCGCTTACCGGTGTCGGCGTGGTCGATCGGATCATCACCGACCTCGGCGTGCTGGATGTCACCGAGCAGGGGCTGAAGCTCGTGGAACTGGCCGAGGGGGTGAGCTTCGAGCAGATACAGGAAGCGACCGGCTGCACCATCCATCGCTAAGGCCCAACGCGCGGTAGCCATGCGCCACTGTGCACGGTTTACGCTGGCGTGTAGCCTTGCCGGCACTTGAAAAACAATACGCCGGCTCAGTTCGAGCCGCTGACAGCACGATTGGACACCTTAATGGCAAAGCAGACCTACAGCATTTCCGACCTGGCCAATGAGCTGGATATCACCACCCGCGCCATCCGCTTCTACGAAGAACAGGGCATGCTCTCGCCCACTCGCCGTGGTCAGGAGCGCATCTACAGCCCCAAGGATCGCGTGGCGCTGAAGCTGATCCTGCGGGGCAAACGCATCGGCTTCTCGCTGGCCGAATGCAAAACGCTGATCGAGCTCTACGATCCCAAGGCCGGCAACCAGAAGCAGCTGAACATCATGCTCGGCATGATCGCCGAACGCCGCCAGCAGCTCGAACAACAACAGCTCGATATCCAGCAGATGCAATTGGAACTCGACACCGCCGAAGAACGCTGCCTCAGTGCGCTGAAAGCAACCCTCGGTAAAGAAGCGATCTAAAGCTCTCTGTTCGAGCTTCACGCCATTGCCTGGTGTGGAGGCGCTCTCAATGATCCAGCACATGTTGCGACTGTCGAGACAGTGCGCGCATAGGGTGTTCGGTCCCGTGCGCTGCACTCTCGACGGAACCTGGGCCTGTCCCTCGGCAACGGACGCCAAGAAGCTGCCTATCCAGTCGTCTGCATCAGGCTTTTGGCATATTCGTTCGGAGAACGGTAGCCCAAAGCCGAGTGCAGCCGACTGCTGTTGTAAAACCCATGCACGTAGCTGGCGATCGATAGTTGTGCCTGCTTCTTGCTGGGATAGATCCCCCAAGCCTCCTCCCTTTTCAATGTAGCGAAAAAGCTTTCGGCCATTGCATTGGCCCAACAATTCCCTTTGCGACTCATGCTCTGTGTGAAGTCTTTACCACCACCCAACGTCGCGATCAGCTGCACGCTGGCTAGCACTTCGCGATGGGTTTTACCCATCCTACAGGCCGGTTATTGGACGTGGTCTCGCGTAAATCCTTCTCGACGCTACGGATGCTGGACAGGCCTGCGGCCTGTATTCGCCGCGAGGGCACGGCTCCCACAGGGGGTCAGTGCTCACACGGCCTTTCGTGGGGGGCCCGACCTCGGGGCGAACGTGCTTGAGTAAACGACGTTGCAAGCCCATCTGCGGCGCTCAATCAGAACTGGCGGCGGCCCGCACGAATCACCGTGCTGAACCCGGTGTCGCCGTCCAGGCTTGAACTGGACGGCGCCACCGGGGCCGATCAGGCATTCAATCGTTCGATCTGACCACCCAGCTCCTGAGCCAACGCCCGCAGCTCGGTACTGGCGGCGCGGGTGCGGGTGACCGTCTGCCCGGCGGAACTGGCGGTGTCGCGGATGCCGTTGACGCTGCGATTGATTTCCTCGGCCGTAGCGGTCTGCTCCTCGGCGGCAGCGGCGATCTGCAGGTTCATATCGTCGATGGTGGAAACCGCAGCGGTAATGGCCCCGAGCGATTCACCCGCCCGCGAGGCCTGTTCCATCGTCGACTGCGCCTTTTCCGCATTGCGGGCCATGCGCTCGACGGCTGTGGTCGCGCCTGATTGAAGCCGCTCGATGATCGCGTGGATCTCCTGAGTCGAGCGCTGGGTGCGTTGCGCCAGCGAGCGCACCTCGTCGGCCACCACCGCAAAACCGCGCCCATGCTCACCCGCACGGGCGGCCTCGATCGCGGCGTTGAGCGCAAGCAGATTGGTCTGTTCGGCGACGCCATTGATCACGTCGAGTACGGTGCCGATGTCATGCGAGTCCTTTGCCAGCTTCTCCACCACCGAGCGCGCCTGCGACAAGTCGCCGGTCAGGTCGGCAATTTCCTGCATGGTCTGCTCGACCATCCGCCGACCTTGCGCGGCCTCTGCTTCGGTCTGTTTGGTCGAATCAGCCGCGAGACTGGCGCTACGTGCGACTTCTTGCACGGTGGCGACCATCTCGTTCATTGCGGCGGCCAAGCTGATGGTTTCGCTTTCCTGGCGCTCGGCATCGCGCTGGGCGCCTGAGGTGATCTGAGACAGATCCTCGCTGGCAGTCATCAGTTTCAGGTTGGCCTGCCCCACCTGGCCGACCACGCCGCCGGCGGCCTCCATGAGCGTGTTGAAGCTGCGTGCCATCTGAACGAGCTCGTCACGGCCCTGTGTGGGTAGGCGCACGGTAAGGTCAGTGCGGCCTTCCGCAGCCTTCTCCAGGATGGCGACCGTTGCACGCAAAGGGCCGGTGATGCTGCGGATCAACAGCATGCTGAACCCCGCCAGCGCAGCGAGGATCAACGCGCCAACGAACAGGGCAGTCGTCACTTCGCGATTCACCGCGGCATCGATATCGGCGGGGTGAATGCCGCTGGACACCATCCAGCTCCAGGGTTTGAAGCCGCGTGCTTCGGTCAGCTTGAGCTCGGGTTCGGTCGCGCCCGGACGCGGCCAGAGGTACTCGAGCCGCATGGAGCCGTTGCTGCGCACGCCCTCCACCAACAGCTGCACGAAAGGCTTGCCGGCCTTGTCCTTCAGATCCCGCAGGTCGCGACCGACCAGTTGCGGGCTGACCGGATGCATCAGCCAGTCGTAATCCATGTTGTTGATCCATAGGTAGTGATCGCCCAGGTAGCGGATGGTACTGATCACCTCCATGGCGCTGGTTTGCGCCTCCGGCAGTGCGAGTTCACCGGCGCGCACCTTGCCCTCGTAGTGCTCCATCACCCTTACGGCGGTGGTCAACGCAGCATCCACCGCAGCCATTTTTTCATCGGTCAGGCTGCGTTGCAGGCTGGCCACCATCCACCAGGTGAACAGGATTACGACCACCCCGAAACCAAGGCTGAGCATCCACACTCGCTGACCGATACGAAACTGACGAAAGCAGCTGTTCATGGGACGTCATCCTTATGAAGGCGGCGCGCCAGTCATTGGCGAACCGCAACTGCTCACCGGCGCGTAGAGTTCAGACGCCCGTTCCTAAGTGCATGAAGCGTTGCCGAAAGGTCGATGAAGGCCGCAGCGTCACTGCGCCAGCCAGCCGCCATCGACGTTCCAGGCCGCACCCCGCACCTGCTTGGCGGCGTCGCTGCAGAGAAACAGCGTCAGCTCACCCAGCTCTTCGGGCGTCACGAAATCCAGCGAAGGCTGTTTCTCCATCAACAGCTCCCGCGTCGCGCGGACCGGGTCGCCATGGGTTTGCATCTTGCTGTCGATCTGCTGCTGCACTAGCGGCGTCAGCACCCAACCCGGACAGAGCGCGTTGCAGGTGACGGCGGTGGAAGCGGTTTCCAGCGCGACGGTCTTGGTCAGGCCGATCACCCCATGTTTGGCAGCCATATAGGCCGATTTCTGCGCCGAAGCTACCAGGCCGTGAACCGAAGCGATGTTGACGATCCGCCCCCAGTTGCGCTCGCGCATGCCTGGCAGCGCCAGACGCATGGTGTGGAACACCGAGGACAGGTTGATGGCGAGGATGCTGTCCCAGCGCTCGACCGGGAAATTCTCGACCGGCGCGACATGCTGAATACCGGCGTTGTTGACCAGCACATCGAGGGAGCCGAAATCGCGCTCGGTCTGGCTGACCATCTCGGCGATCTGTTCGGCATCGGAGACGTCGGCTGCCTGGTGCAGCACACGGGTGCCGTAGGCCGACACTCGGGCGATGGCCGCCTCCACATCGCCGAAACCGTTGAGCATCACATCGGCACCCGCTTCTGCCAGCTTGCAGGCGATGCCCAGACCGATCCCGCTGGTCGAGCCGGTGACCAGGGCTGCTTTGCCTTTCAGAATCATGGCTGTCTCCGATTGCTGCGGGTAACGGTAACGATCAGGGCAGCGGTGCGCATGGCGCCCTGATGACAATCAGAGTAGCGGCTCGCATCGAGCCTGCTGGACGGAGTGATGGTGAAGCGGGACGGTCGGGCGCCGACGGCTGATGTGCCGAAAGGTTTGCATAGGGCATTCATGGATGGTTTTCCTTATTGTTCTAATCGCGCCGGCCGCATCGTCGATATTGCATCGACGGTGCGGCACGGAAACAAGCGAGACCGGAAAACCAGAGCGAAAGCCATGCCAGAGCGGTAAATGCTGTGTAAAAAGGCCGAGGCGCCCGAGATAGCGCGCGCTCGGGCCATGCAAGCGGGTGTCCTTACCCTTCAGCCGGCCAATACCATGTCCAGTATTTTGTACATGCTCAGAGCGCGACACATATCGATGCGGGCCTATGTCCGACCCGCTGGACGACGCTGAATCGCGCCTGTCACCCGGCCAGCACACCGTCCACCAGTGCCTTGGCCTCTTCCTGGATGCGCCTCAAGTGCGCCTCGCCTTCGAAACTTTCGGCGTAGATCTTGTAGACATCCTCCGTACCGGATGGCCGAGCGGCGAACCAGCCGTTATCGGTCGCGACCTTGAGCCCACCAATGGCGGCGCCATTGCCCGGCGCTTCGGTGAGAATCTGTGTGATCGGCTGGCCGGCAAGCTCCCCGGCCTTCACTTGCGAGGCCGAGAGTTTGCCCAGTTTGGCCTTCTGCTCGCGGTCGGCCGGAGCGTCGATGCGCTGATACACCGGTGCGCCGAAACGCTCGGTCAGCGCCTGGTAACGCTCGCCCGGGTCCTTGCCGGTCACCGCAGTGATTTCCGCTGCCAGCAGGCCGAGAATCAGGCCATCCTTATCCGTCGACCAGGCGCCGCCGTTCTTGCGCAGGAAGGAAGCACCCGCTGATTCCTCGCCGCCAAAGCCCAGGCTGCCATCCATCAAACCATCGACGAACCACTTGAAGCCCACCGGCACCTCGACCACGCGACGCCCTATTCCGCTGGCCACCCGATCAATCATGGAAGACGACACGAGCGTCTTGCCAATGCCGGCCTGCGCGCTCCATTCGGGGCGGTGAGTGAACAGGTACTCGATGGCGACGGCCAGATAATGGTTGGGATTGAGCAACCCGACCGAGCGCGCGACGATGCCATGGCGGTCATGGTCGGTGTCACAGGCGAAGGAAACGTCGTAGCGGTCCTTGTTCTCGATCAGTCCGGCCATGGCGTGTGGCGAGCTGCAATCCATGCGGATCTTGCCGTCCCAATCCAGACGCATGAAGCGGAAGGTCGGATCGACGCGGGTCGACATCACTTCGAGCGGCAAACCGTAACGCTCGGCGATGCGCGTCCAGTAATGCACGCCGGCGCCGCCGAGCGGATCGACACCGAATTTCAGACCCGAGCCGCGAATCGCGTCGAGATCGATCACCTGCCCCAGCCCACCGACATAGTGCTCGATGAAGTCGAAACGCTGGGTCGTCGATGCGTTGAGCGCCTGCGCGTAATCCATCCGCTCGACGCCCTTCAGCCCGGCCACCAGCAACGCGTTGGCGCGGTCCTGAATCCACTTGGTCACGCCCGTATCGGCCGGGCCGCCGTTGGTGGGGTTGTACTTGAAACCGCCATCGGCCGGCGGGTTGTGTGACGGGGTGATAACGATGCCATCGGCAAGGCCACTGATCCGGCCCCGGTTGTAATCCAGAATCGCGTTGGAAATGGCCGGCGTCGGCGTGTAGCCCGGCTCGCCGTTGGTTTCGCTGCAACCGGCGTCGATGCGCGTCTCGGCGCCATTGGCGGCCAACACTTCCAGCGCCGAAACGAACGCCGGCTCCGACAGCGCATGGGTATCCATGCCGACGAAGATCGGCCCGTCGATGCCCTGCTCTCGACGGTAATCGCAGATTGCCTGAGTAGTAGCGAGGATGTGCCATTCGTTGAAGCTGTTCTTCAGCGACGAACCGCGATGGCCGGAAGTGCCGAAGGAAACCTGCTGTGCCGGATCGGAGGGATCGGGGCGCTCGCTGTAATAGCGCGAAATCAGACGCGGGAGGTTGGTCAGCGTGTGTTCTTCGGGCAAGCGTCCTGCGTTGAGGTCGAGACTCATCAGTCGTTCCTTTGGAAATGAAAACGTGGCCAAGCAATGGGCCGCATGGGAGCAATCAAGGCACCGGTCGATGCATATATCTACGCGCTAAGACCATTCGCTCAGGGGCTTTGGTTCCCCATACCGCATGCTGAATGTTCTGGCCGAATCGGACGCGCATGATAGTGCCTTTGCTAGCCGCGCCGAAGCCCGCTTCCCTTCATGCCAGCAGGCTTGCCCAAGCCGAAACGAGCAACAGCAGTGCCATACCCTGATTGAACCGCCGTAACGCGCGCCCCGAACGCAGGACTCGTGCGGCACCCCGGCCGAGCATGGCCCATGCGACCAGGCAAGGCACAGCGACAAGAAAGAAGATCAATGCGTAAACGCCGTATTGAACCGAGCCGGCATCCGCTCCGGTAAAGACGCTGATGACCGCGAGCGCCATCATCCAGGTCTTCGGGTTGACCAGCTGCAACGCGGCGCCACCGCCGGCACCCATACGTTTGCTGTCGGGATCCGTAGCGAGTCCGCTCGCAGGGCTGCGGAACAGCTGCCAGGCCAATACGCTGATCCACGCCATACCGAGCCAGGCCATGCCCTGTTGCACCAGGGGATAGCGCAGCAACACCCCTCCCAATCCCCATCCAACCAGCAGCACGATCATCGCGGCCCCGGCACAGGCACCCAGCACAATGGGCATCGCGGCACGCAAACCATAAAGAGTGCTGTTGCTGAGGACCAGAATATTGGTCGGCCCAGGCGTAATCGATGCCACGAAAGCAAACAGAGCGAAGGGCAGAAACTGGCTCATCGCGCCAACCCCCAATGAATCCGGGATTTGGAATGAATAGAAAACATGGCAGAAACTCCGAGTGGGTGTTTCTGCCATGTTCCTTCGGGGCGCGTCAGCGGTCTGGAAGGTTTGAGCAGCGCTTGCGATAAACCGCTGGGCTCAACCCATAGGCACGACGGAACCAGCGGCCAAGATGGCTTTGATCGGCGAAACCCAGCTGCACCGCGACGCTCGCTGGAGCCAGACCCTGGCGCAACAGCTTGCGTGCCAGACTGAGGCGCAGCTGCACCAGATACGCGTGAGGTGCTAGGCCGAACGCCGCTTTGAACGCTCTGGACAGCCGGAAGCGATCCACATCGGCTACCTGTGCCAGGTCATCCAGACCGATGTCCTGGTCCAGATGAGCGTGCAGAAAATCCCGCGCCTTGATCGCCACCGAAGGCAACCGCGGGCTTAGCTCCGTCTTCTGCCGCCAGTGAACACGGCTGGACAGCTTTTCCAGTAACGCATCCAACGCCGCGTGCCGGACGATTCGCAGGTCAGAGCCGTGCACTGCCTGGAATGCTTGGGCGATGTATTTCACCAAATCCGGCTCGCTTGCCAAGGTTTCGGCAAAGCTTGGCAAGTAATGCTCAGGCGCCTCCTCGAACAGTGCACGCAGTTGCATTTCAAGCCATTGCGGTTGCAGGTAGAGCATTGAATAGGTGAAGCCGTCAGGCGCTGGGGCACGACCGTCATGAATCTCACCAGGCTCCAGCAAAAACGCCTGCCCCGCCGTGCTGTTATGCAATACCTTGCGGCAGTGAAACTGCTGCACACCCTGCTCCGTAAAGCCGACGAGATAGCTGTCATGCCAATGCGGGTCGTAGGCATGGCCCTCGAAATGGGCACGAATGGTCTCGATGCCCGTTTCGGCATCCAACTTCAGATCGACCCAGCTGTTGGCACCCATGGTTGGCTCTTCAATGACGAAATGGCTACAGGCGAAGGCCTGCGAATCTGCATTCTGTAAGGAGATGGACGGCCGTCATAGAAGATTTGTGCAACTACCTCCCACATTAGGATTGACGGTCGGCCTGGCAGAACGAGTTTGGGACCGGTAAATCGCATCGTTGCGCTGGGCCAAGCGTCAACGGTTCGGAGAGCGCCGGTCGTGAATGACCGGCGTCTGATCCGCTGCGTTTCAGACCGCTTTGGCAGCCGCCGCGAGCCCGGCTGGCCGTTGTTCGCGGAAGGCGAACAGGAAGGTCAAGAAGACGCCCAATGCGAAAACCGCTGGGAACAGCCAGATGCTCTGCCAGTCGTGGCCTTCCGTGCTTGCGAAATGATCGGTGACCTTTCCGGCGATCCAGAACCCGATAAGCATGCCGACGCCGTACGTTGCGAGCGTGATCAAGCCTTGTGCTGAGCCCTTGTAGGTCTCACCGGCCTTGGCGTCGGTATAGATCTGGCCGGAGACGAAGAAGAAGTCGTAGCAGATCCCGTGCAAGGCGATGCCAGTGACCAGCATGAACAGCAGATCGCCATTGTTTCCATAGGCGAACAACGCATAGCGCAACGTCCAGGCGAGCATGCCCAGTAGCAAGGTCTTCTTGATGCCGAAGCGCTGGATGAACAGCGGCAGCAGGAGCATGAACAACACCTCGGAAATCTGCCCCAAGGTCATCTTGCCGGTCGGATTTTCCACGCCGATTTCCGCGAGAAACGGGTTGGCGTTCTGGTAGTAGAAGGCCAGCGGAATGCAGATCAGCACCGAGGCAAGGAAGAAGATGGCGAAGCTGCGGTCCTTCAGCAGCCTGAGCGCATCCAGGCCGAGTATTTCTTTCAAACCGCCCTGTCCGCGCCGGGCCAGCGGCGGCGTGCTCGGCAGGCTGAAGCTGTACAGCCCGAGCAATGCCGAGGCGATGGCACACATCAGGAAGGTGTTGCGTAGCGCACCGGCCGCGATGGCCCGTTGAGAATCCCAGCCGAACAAAAAGCTGATCACCAGTCCGGCGATGATCCAACCCACCGTGCCCCACACCCGGATCTTCGAGAACTCCTGCGTCGGGTCACGCATCTGCCGGAAGGCCACAGCGTTCACCAGGGCCAATGTAGGCATGTAGACGATCATGTAGCCCAGCACGAACGGATAGAACGCATTGAAGTCGCTGGCCCGGTAAAGCTGGAACAACAGCACCGCGCCGACCAGATGCAAGATGGCGAGCAAGCGCTCGGCATTGAAGTAACGATCGGCGATCAGGCCGATCACGAACGGCGCCAGGATCGCGCCCCAGGATTGGGTCGAGAACGCCATTCCGATCTGGCCGCCAGTCGCGCTCAGGTTGTTGGCCAGAAAGGTGCCGAGGGTGACGAACCAGCCGCCCCAGATGAAGAATTGCAGAAACATCATCAGGCTCAGCCGTGCATTGAGTGTGCTCATGGTTTTGTCCTTGTTGTAGTGCACGTCGTGTCAGTGAGATACGCCTCAATCGAAGCCCAACAACCGGCGGTTTGCCGAAGCGCTGCTCGCAACGCCGGCGAAATCGTCGAAGGCCCGGGTGGCGCGGTTGATCAGTTGCTGTCGAATGAAAGGGGCGCCTTCCGCCGCCCCTTGCGCTGCATCCTTGAGGCAGCACTCCCATTCGAGTACTGCCCAGCCCTCATAGCCGTACTGCGTCAGCTTGCTGAATATCTGTTTGAAATCGACCTGGCCGTCGCCCAGCGAGCGGAATCGCCCGGGGCGCTCGGTCCAGCTCTGATAGCCGCCGTAGACACCGGAACGCGCGTCCGGGCGAAACTCGGCGTCTTTCACATGAAACATGCCGATGCGCTCGTGATAGCGATCGATGAAGCCGAGATAATCCAGCTGCTGCAGCAACAGGTGGCTCGGGTCGTAGAGAATCTTCGCGCGGGGATGGTGATCGACCGCGTCGAGGAAGCGCTCGAAGGAGGCGCCGTCATGCAAATCCTCGCCAGGATGAATCTCGAAGCACAGGTCGACCCCGGCTTCCTCGAACGCATCGAGGATCGGTCTCCAGCGCCGCGCCAGTTCGGCGAAGCCCTCCTCGACCAGACCGCTCGGTCGTTGTGGCCACGGATACATGTACGGCCATAACAGCGCGCCGGAAAACGTCGCATGGGCGCTGAGCCCCAGACGCTGACTGGCCTTGGCCGCGAGGTGCAATTGATCGATCGCCCATTCGGTACGGGCCTTGGGCTTGCCACGCAGCTCGGCCGGGGCGAAGTCATCGAACAGGCCTTCGAACGCCGGATGCACCGCCACCAGCTGGCCTTGCAGATGGGTCGATAGCTCGCTGATTTCGATGCCGGCTTCAGCGCAGAGTCCCTTCAGTTCATCGCAGTAGGTCTGGCTTTCGGCGGCGCGTTGCAGATCCAGACACTGCGTTCCGAGCGTTGGAAGCTGAACCCCGCAATAGCCGAGCGAGCCCGCCCAGCGCGCCAGGTTTGGCAGGGTATCGAATGGCGCCTCCGGGCCGAGAAACTGCGCAAGGAAAATAGCTGGACCGCGAATACCGCTGGATGTCATGGGTTGCTGCATCTTGAATTCCTATCGTTCGGTAGCGGGGAATGGCGTCCACTTGGCATCGCTGTGATGGCTGGCGATGACCGTCTCGATGAAGGCCATGCCGCGCAGGCCGGCATCGATACCCGGCACTTCGGGCGTGCGCCCCAGGCGGATGGACTTGGCGAAGTCGGTATAGAGATTGGCCATCGCCTCGAGATACCCCTCGGGATGTCCGGCAGGCAGGCGCAGACGCCGAAGCGCGTCGTCGCACAGCCAACGCTGATCGACACCGGCACGCAGCATTCGCAGCGCCTCGCCGAGGGGGCGATGAACCAGGCTGTTCGGCTCTTCCTGGCGCCATTCGAGGCCGCCGCGCTCGCCATACAGGCGCAACGTCAGGGCGTTCTCTTCGCCCGTGCAGACTTGGCTGGCGATTAGCACGCCGCTTGCGCCACCGTCGGTTCGGAACAGCACAGCACCGTCATCGTCGAGCTGCCGTTCCGCGACATGCACGCCAAGATCCGCGCATAGCCGCTCGATGCGCTGGCCGCTGACGAACTCGGCGAGGTTGAACGCGTGAATACCGATGTCGCCCATGCATCCGCTCGGCCCCGCCTGAGCTGGCTCACCGCGCCAGGCCGCCTGCTTGTTGCCCTGCCCTGCCTGGTCTTCGCTCAGCCAACCCTGCGGATACTCGACGAAGATTTTGCGCAATCGACCGAGCGCGCCAGCCTGCACCATATGCCGCGCCTGCCAGACCATCGGATATCCCTGGTAGGTATGCGCCAATCCATAAAGTCGGCCGCTGTCGGCCTGGGCTTCGGCAAGCACCTGCATATCCGCCAGCGACAGTGCCGCCGGCTTCTCGGAAAACACATGAAAGCCGGCTCGCAGAGCTGCCTCGGCTATAGGCGCATGCAGATGATTGGGCGTGACGATGACCAGCAACTCCATGCGCTGATCCACCGGCCGCGCCTGCTCGGCCGCTAGCAGCGCCTCCCAGGACTCGTAGCAACGGTCCGGATCGAGGTGCAGTGCGGCACCACTTCGCCTGTTGTTTTCGGGGTCGCGGCTAAAGGCGCCACAAACCAGCTCGATATGGCCGTCGAGGCGCATCGCCTGTCGGTGCACCTGGCCGATGAACGCGCCTTCGCCGCCGCCCACCATGCCCATCCGGACCTTAGATCGACCGGTTGAATCCATGCCTTTGCTCCAGCTTTCGAGGTTTGATCACTTGTGATGTAACCGGTTACATTGGTTCAGAAGTTAGCACCGAAAGCCTTACTGTCAAGTCGGATGCGCTGCGTTACGCTAGTCACCGCTGACCGACGGGGTCGGCGCCGATGATCGAGGAGTTATGCCAAACATTCGCAAGGTGGCCGAGTTGGCCGGGGTTTCCGTCGCCACCGTCTCGCGTACATTGAAGACGCCCGAAAAGGTATCGCCGCAGACCCGCGACCGTGTGAACGCAGCGGTCGAACAGGCGGGCTATCGACCTAACCTGATGGCCGTGCAGTTCCGCTCGCGCAAGACGCGCAATCTCGTCGTGCTGGTCCCGGCCATCGCCAACGTGTTTTTCGCCCGCGTCATCAGCGGCATCCAAGAAGCCGCGCAAGCCTTCGATTACCGCGTGCTGTTGTGCAATACCTTGGGCCGCGAAGACGTGGAGATCGCTTATGCCGAACTGGTTCACGCCCACCAGGCCGACGGCTTGATCCAGCTACGCGCCTTCAACCCTTTCGCTGAAACCTGTCTCCACGACAATGCGCTACCGCCGATGGTCAACGCTTGCGAAGTGCTCGACACGCCACCCTGCCCCACTGTTCGACTGGATAACCGCGCCGCGGCCCGCGCAATGACCGAACACCTGCTCGCGCTGGGCCATCGCCGTATCGGCCTGATCAAGGGACCGCAAGGCAGTCCCCTGACCCGAGAACGTATCGCCGGATACGAGGATGCGCTGAATGACGCAGGCATCGCGCTCGATCCGGAGCTGCTGCGCCGCGGCAATTTCACCCTGCAGGCCGGTTACGAGGCGGCCGGGCAACTGCTCGACAACCCGAATCGACCGACCGCGATCTTCTGCGAAAACGATGAAATGGCAATAGGCGCCATGCAGCGCATCCGCCAGTCCGGTTTGCGCGTTCCGCAGGACGTGTCGGTCGCCGGCTTCGACGACATTCCCTTCGCTGCTTTCAGCGATCCACCACTGACGACTATCGCCCAGCCCGCAGAGGCATTCGGGAGGCACGCGGTCGAAATGTTGGTAGCTCAGTTCGAACACCGCCTTCTTGCCACCCCTCACCTGATATTGCCCTACAACCTGATCGTGCGCGGCAGCACAGCGGCTGTCGCACGCACTTGACCGCCCAGTTGCATCCGTACTGACTAATCAATTGCATTCGATCACTGCTCGAACCCGACTTTGACCAGTACATACCGAAGGGTGACCGGCAAAGAACGGCCAAAAACAGACGCTCTGCTTAGGATAGTCTGAAAAAGTCCCAGGCTTTAATTTTATCGAATTACTAGCTTGGCTATTTCATTACCGCAACGATGCAGAAAATTTGTTAGTTCTTCACATTCAGCTTTGTTAATGCTGAGTTTTTCATTCGTGAGAGGATCAATGTCAGCCTCATGAACTATCGTGTTTCGCCTGTCAGCGATGAGTTTCAATGTGGTTCGAACTAGGCTATCTGGTTGTGCCATTTTTTCGGAAATTTTCTGCCACTTCTGCCCCTCATCCCAAATATAGCTTAACCCGTCAGCTACTTTAACTGGATCTTGATACGAGACGATTTTTAATTTTCGAAAAATCGCCTGCTCAAAAATATGCTCTTTCGGTGGTACAGAAGCACTGATTAAGTCACTATGAATCTGAATTGAAATTGGTTCAGCCAAATACTTTGGCGTCGGAGGGCGAAGCCCTGTAAAAATCTCAATCATACCGATGCGCACGAGATCGTGAATAAGTTTATCGAACGCGCTAACTGAATATACCACTTGCGAACGCAGTAGATCCTCAAATGAAGCCGGCACACTAACGGTTGAAATTAAATAGTCGTAAAGCCCCCCAGCGTGGCGAGCGCTAATTATGTTTTCGTTAAAAAGCGCAAGTGCATTACGCATGAGCCAATAAACTCACCAGCTTATTTGAAATATCGACAAAATATGTATTGAATAATATTCGCTTTGCTTGCAGCTGTGCCAGCACTGGTCCAGTCTCTGCAATATCAGCATCTGTCACGTCGTAGACGGGAACGCCAGCCTGATGTGCTTTAGGCAATAACCCCTGAAAATCTGGTACTTCAGCTAGGCAATATTTATCTTCTATAAATTCAGCACCATACTGTTCAGGCGTAAAAACCATTCCTACGGAAGATATTGCTTCATAGAAGTTCCCGCTAAGAGATGCTTTTATTTCATCAATGTTGTCCCGATAAGGCCGCGCAGCCTTACCGTTTCGAATGTTAAATCTCTGAATAAGGCTTCCGGAAAACTTCGGCACCCCTGGCAGTAGAGGATAAGCGGATTCAGAAAAAAGTTGAACAGCAGTTCGTTTCCACTCGGCCCATCGAGGTAAAGTGGACCTTAGTGTGTTAATTGCCATGATGGAAAATGGATCAGGATTAGTAGGAATTATGAATGCATGCGCAGAAAGAAAGAAATTTTGGTTTGTGGCGCTCAAGCTTGGGTTAAGATCAATAATAGTATAGTCAATTGCATACTTTTCTTCAGTCAATCGAAGTAATTCAGAAAATGCGCCGGGCAAGTTTTGGAGGGTCGAAAGTGCATTGTTAGAGGTTTGAGCAAAAGTTAGAGACGCGTCATACTCAGAGAGATTTGCGTGACCCGCCAAGAGATAAAGGGAAGGGGCTTTTTGAGGGCTGAAGCAATTTACTGCTGTTATCGGTTGCGGCTTGCCTTGAAAGGCCATAGCCACACCATCTTTAATGTTATGTAGGCGTGTTTGATCATCAACGTAGTATTGCTCGAAGTCGTCGCCGAGAATTAAACTCGTTAGATTACATTGTGCGTCTGCATCCACTACAAGGACTTTGTATTTTTTTGAAAGCATCCAACCAAGATTGTACACTGTAGTGGTTTTACTTACTCCACCTTTATGATTAAAAACAACCAGGCGCTTTGACATATTATTTCCTTAAGAGTTACGTTTTATATGAAATATGTTTATTTAGCTTCGATTTCTATTCTATCTCAACGAAACCTTGAGAGGTTAGGCGGAATCAGCCGTCGGGTGCAGTTTAGCCAGCTGAGTTTCCTTAGCAGCCTAAGGGATGGTGCTACTGCACTGAAAAATGGCAAATTGACGCACCTGCCGTTTCTACCCCTTCTGCACGGAACCTCCCATGGCTCTCATCAATGCCCAGGCCGGCGCGACGTTGGCACCGGCGACACAACAAAGCAGCCCGTTGGTCATGCGAATCATCGGTGCGGTCGCGCTGGCGCATTTGATCAACGACTTGATTCAGGCAGTGCTGCCCTCGATCTATCCAATGCTCAAAGCCAGCTATGGCCTGACGTTCACCCAGGTTGGCCTGATCACCTTGACCTTTCAGCTGACGGCCTCGCTGCTGCAACCTTGGATCGGCTACCACACCGACCGCCATCCCAAACCATGGCTCTTGCCGGCCGGCACGGTCTGCACCTTGATCGGCATTCTGATGATGTCGATGGTGGCTAGCTTTCCGCTGATTCTGTTGGCGGCAGGGTTGATCGGTATCGGCTCTTCGACCTTTCACCCTGAAGCCTCTCGCGTGGCGCGCCTGGCTTCGGGTGGGCGGTTCGGCCTGGCGCAATCGACCTTCCAGGTCGGCGGCAATGCGGGGTCGGCCTTCGGGCCGCTATTGGCTGCGGCGATCATCATTCCGTACGGTCAGGGCAATGTGGCCTGGTTCGGGCTGTTCGCCGTGTTTGCGCTGTTCGTGCTTTATCGAATCAGCCGCTGGTACGCCAATCACTTGAGTCTGTTCAAGCTCAAGCAAGGTCAGGCGGCGTCTCATGGCTTGTCGAAAGGTCGGGTGATGAGCGCGCTGGTGGTGCTCGGCTTGCTGGTATTTTCCAAGTACTTCTACATGGCCAGCTTCACCAGTTACTTCACCTTCTACCTGATCGAGAAATTCGATCTATCGGTAGCCAGCTCCCAATTGCATCTGTTCCTGTTTCTCGGTGCAGTTGCAGCGGGAACGTTCTTCGGAGGGCCGATCGGCGACAAGATTGGCCGCAAGGCGGTGATCTGGTTCTCGATCCTTGGCGTAGCGCCGTTCACGCTGCTTCTGCCTCACATCGACCTGTTCTGGACCAGCGTCCTGAGCGTTGTCATCGGCTTCATCCTCGCCTCGGCGTTCTCGGCCATCGTCGTGTATGCCCAGGAGCTGGTGCCGGGAATGTCGGGATGATTGCCGGGGTGTTCTTTGGATTGATGTTCGGTTTCGGCGGGATTGGCGCGGCGTTACTGGGGCATCTGGCGGACGTTCACGGCATCGAATACGTGTACTTGCTGTGTTCGTTCCTGCCGTTGTTTGGTGTGTTGGCAATCTTCCTACCAAGAAGCAGAAAAGCCTGAAACGCTCCATGAGCTGGCCCGGCCTTCATGTTACGCAGTTCGAGGGCGGTCAGCCTCAGGGTGCGGCGTTCAACCGCGACGGTTGAACGAGTAGGTAACATCGGTCTGCTGCGCGACTTCACCCCATGCTACTGAGCTTCACGCAACCGAGCTTTTCTCCTCAGCGTCCAACACCTCCCACAGACAGCGCCGAAACAATTGATGCAGAGGTGATCGCTGTGCACTGTGGCGGCTGACGAGCACCAGTTCGCGGTAGAACGTCGCGTCGCCAAGGGAAAGGATGCGTACCGTGGGCGCGCGTTCGAGCCATAGCCCGGCCGTTGGGACCAGCGCCACGCCCAGACCGCTTTCGACCATCTTGACGATGGCATCAAGCTCGTCCAGTTCGAGGCCCGGGCGTACGTCCAGATGATGTTTGCGCAGGAAATGGCTGACCTGGCGACCGCCGAAGGAGCTGCGGTCATAGCGCACGAACGGCTGCTCGACGAGCAGCTTGAACGGGTCGTCGCCCTCGATGTTCAGCGGCGCGATCAGCACGAAGGGCTCCTTCTGGATCAGCTCGGTGTGCAGTTCCTTGGGCAGCGCGAATGGCGGCCGGATCATCACCGCCAGATCGATGTCCCCGGCATCGACCTGCGACAGCAGATTCAACGAAACGCCCGGTACCAGCTTGGGCGCGACACTCGGTGCTTCGCGCAGCAAACGCAGCAGTACCGGCGGCAGCAACCCGGTCTGCACGGTGGCGATGGCGCCGATGCGCAGTTCGCCGCGGTATTCGCTCAGCGACTCCGGCTGGCCCATCAGCGCAAAGGTATCGAGAATCTGTTCGGCCAGCGGCACCGCACGCAACCCGGCAGCATTGAGATGAGCCGCGCGCCCCGTTCGATCGAATAAACGCATGCCTAGCGCATCTTCGAGGTTCTTGATCTGAGCGCTCACGGCCGATTGGGTCAATCCGATCTGATTGCCTGCGGCGGCGAAACTGCCGCACCGGACGATGGCCAAAAAGGTTTTCAATTCACGAATCACTGATCTGTTCCATCGATTTTCTTGAGGCTAGAATCAAAACATATCCGTTATCGATGGTGGGAAGAATCGGCCAGAATGCTCGCTTCTGTTTCTCTATAAAGTTGTCCATAAGAAGGAAGCCCTGATGAGCCTTTCCCCGTTTCACCTTGCGATCCCCGTTTACGATTTGCCGGCGGCCCGCCATTTCTACGGGCAAGTGTTTGGCCTTGCCGAAGGGCGTTCGTCCGAGCATTGGGTCGACTTCGATTTCTACGGGCACCAGTTGGTCATTCACGAGCATCCGAAAACCCAATCCCAGGACGCCGCGCATACCAACGCGGTGGACGGCCATGATGTGCCGGTTCCGCATTTCGGCATCGTGCTGAGCTGGCCGGAATGGGAAGCGCTGGCCGAGCGTCTGCGCTCGCTGGGCACGCAGTTCGTCATCGAGCCTTATGTGCGCTTCAAGGGCCAGGTTGGCGAGCAGGCGACGATGTTTCTCTTTGACCCCTGCGGCAATGCGCTGGAATTCAAGGCGTTCAAAGACATGAGTCAGCTGTTCGCCAAGTGACACTGAACGGGACAATGCGCTGCGGGCGATTCGCAGCGTCTTGTCCCCCGTAGCTCAGCCAGCTACGAGCGCGTAGAGATGCGCCTTCACGGTCTGACCATCGCCGAGCCTGACGTCTGCCAGGATGCGCCTATAGGCGTCGCCCTCGAACTCATCGAGCCTTGCCCAATGCTCCGCAAGCTGCTCGGAGCTAAACACGAAGCCTTTGATCGTCTCGCCCTGTGCATCCAGATCAAGGCCGGGAAAACCCAGCGCCGCGCCCCAACCTTCCTCACGTAGCGTGCCCGTCACGCTTGCCGGTTCCCAAGTACCGGGGACCGACGCCAGGATGTGCTCATTCGGCCGCCCCGGTGCGAGGGTGCCGTATACGAAAAGCCGCTCGATCATGGATCGCTTCCTTAATACGTGTTCGGTTGCGTGAACGCGGATCTTGCCACGCGCTCGATGCGGCAGCTATTCGTGCCGGTCTGCCGAAGCCGTTCAGATAAGTATCGGGACGCGACCGGTGCAGTCGTTATTTCGACACTCGGCGCTAAACAAAACCATCAATGGACCGATAAACAGACATGCCAAACGAAGCGGCAGCGGAGCAAGCCGCCAGCTTCTGAGGCGCTCTACAAAGCCCGGCCTCATCTCTGCTCATATAGCGGATGTGGCATCACACTTTGCAAACGGAATCCTTCACCGTGCAACTCATCGATAACAGAGCATTGATCAACGAGGCTTTGAGCCAATCCGCCGAGCTGACGGGAGGACGTTTCGATCATCGCTACTGGTTGAGCAAGGTAGGGGACGTAAGGCTGCTGATCATCTCCAAGCCGGAGGTGCTGTTCGATCTGTCGGTGAAGGTTTACATCCCCCTCGCGCCCGGCCAGAAGACGCCGCTGACCTATGGCGATGGCTGGTTCAACTGGCATTTTCTCGGCAGCAAGAGCGCGATGGTCACCATCGCACGCGAGATTCTGTCCATCGCGCTGCGCAATCAGAAAGGGAGTTCGCCAGTACTACAGGCTTGGCTGGCTGAGCTGGTGTCGTTCAAGCGCAGCAATCACACCATCGCCGTGCTCGAACCCGAGCCCCATCAGGATCAGGCCGGACGCTAGCTTTCCTTCGCCGCGAGACGGAAACAGCGCTAAACCGCGTCACCCGCACCGAGCGCCGCTTCCTCGTAATCGAGTTCGCGCAGCAGGATCTGCAGCATCTGTTCGTCGATCAGGTGGCGTTTCCTCATGCGGTACATCTCCTTGCGCTGCACAGCGATGGCCCGCACGCGAATGTCACGCTCAAGCACCTGCGTCTGACGGGCCTGGTTTGCCCGATCCTGGTGATCCATCAAGGCCTCGATGTCGTGCCGATACGACTCGGTAACCCGAGCCGTGACCTCGCTGCGCAACAGCGCCTCGTCTGGATCCTCGGCAGGGTTGGCCTGTTTCCAGTTTTCAAGCCAGGTGACTGCTGCCTGAGCGGCGACCCGACGGGCTTTCTTCAGCTCTTCCCTATGTTGTTCGACATCGTTGTTGGGCAGCTGCTTGAGGAAATAGGGAATGCCCAGCGCGCCGACCAATAGCGACAGGATGATCACTGCGGCGGCCAGGAAAATCATCAGATCGCGCCCCGGAAATGGCGTGTCGTCAATCATCAACGGAATCGACAGGACGCCAGCCAGGGTGATCGCTCCGCGCACGCCTGCCACGGCGCTAAGCGCTGAGAACAGTCGAAGGGGCTTAGGCTGGACAGTCTTTCCGAGTGCGCGACGTACTTGCGCCTCGCTCCAGTGATAGGCGTAAACGAAGCCAAAACGGATCACCAGCAGCAGCGCCATGATCGCCAATGCGCTGAAGATCAACATCGGCATGCTGTAGCTCTGCTGCCCCGCCGCCTCCCAGACCCGCTCCACGATTCGTGGGAATTGCAGCCCCAGCAGCAGGAACACCAGACCGTTGAAGCTGAAATCGAGCATCTCCCAGATGCTGCGGTTGAGAATGCGCGTGCTGGTCTTCACCGGCAGCATATCGATGCGGCTTTGCACCATGCCCGCCGCCACGGCCGAGAGGATGCCGGACATGCCCGCATGCTCGGCCAGGAAGAACGCGGCAAAGGGCAGCAGCAGGATCATCACCACGTAGGTCGAGGGATCGAACAGGTCCCGCGCGGTCATCCATTGCTTGCCCTTGCCCACCGCCCAACTCAGGCCGGCACCGATGAGCAGCCCACCCAGCGCGATGAGGAAAAACTCACCGGTAACCGTCGCCAGCGAAAAGCTGCCGGTAATGGCGGCAGCCAGCGCGAACTTGAACGAGACCAGGCCGGTGGCGTCGTTCATCATCGCCTCGCCTTCCAACTGGTGCGCCATATGGCGCGGGAGTCGGCCTTGGGCGATGGCGATCACGGCCAGCGCATCGGTTGGCGAGAGAATGGCCGCCAGTGCGAAGCTCGCCGCCAGCGGAATCGTCGGCAGCAACCAATGGATGAAGTAACCCACCACCACGAGGATGACCAATACGAGCACCAACGACATGGCGGTCATTTCGGCGCCATGTTCGGTGAACTCGCGTTTGGGAATCTTCCAGCCGTCGAAGAACAGCAACGGCGGAATGAACAGCAGCATGAAGATCTCCGGCCGCAGCTCCACGCCCATCCCGAACGGTGGAAGCGCCAGCATGCTGCCCATCAGAATCTGCAGGATCGGCAGCGGCACTGGCACGACGTTGGCGAGTACCCGGCTCGCACCCACCGCAAGCAACAGCAGAAAAATCAGATAAAGCGTTTCCATAAGGCCGACGGGTCTCTAGCGGAAGTTAAGCGAAGGGCGCGTGACAGGTGCGCGCATGTGAAAAAAGTATAGCCAGACGGTTTGATATAGCCGGTTCGTTCGTCTGATCCGTGCAAGCCTAACGAATCCGTAGATAAGGAGCCGATTGCTTTTGCGGCGCGCCGCCAGCTGAGGGTCCGAGTTGCAAGACAGAGTGTCCAGCTTGCCGGACGTTCGATCATTCATGTCGCATCCAGTGGACAGCGAACGGCACCGACGAACAATTGATCCAGGCTCCATTTCATCGCGCTAGAGCGGCGCGCCAGCATGCGGACGACCGGCTATCAGGAGCGGGCCTTCAGCGCTTGCACCTGGCATGCCTTTGGCTCGGTCTGCTGCGCCTGGCTGCTGCCGTATTCGTTCGCCCGGGCGCACTCGCCTCGCGGCGTCTGTCGCAGGCACGACAACAAGAAGAAGGAAGCCCTCATGAAAGCACCCCGCGCAACCTGTGCACGCCGCTCGGCGTCGTCGCGTCTGCTGCTGGCCGCACCCGCTCTACTGGCAGCGGCGATTGCCCAACCTGCCCTAGCCGCCACTTGCAACGAACTCTCCGGAGCGAAAATCCCGAGCGCGGCGATCGCGTTGTCTACCTCCGGCGCCCGGGTAACGTCTGCCACGCTGGTGGCTGGCGGTGGCAGTGCGCCGCAGACCTTCGGCGCGCATTGCGACCTGAACGTGGAAATCGCGCCGGTCGACCCGAGCTCACCGACCATCAAGATGCGCATCGTTCTGCCGGAGCAGTGGAACGACAAGGCGATGATGTACGGCGGTGGCGGTTACAACGGCACCGTCCCCAACGTGGCTGGCAACGTCCCGGCCGGGCCGGTCGACCAGCCGACGCCGCTGGGCCGTGGCTATGCGGTGTTCGCCAGCGACTCGGGCCACGTCGCCAATCCGGTCAATCCCGGTGATTTCGCCTGGAATGAAGAAGCCTTGGCGAACTACGGCCACGATGCGCTGAAGAAAACTCGCGACACCGCCATGTACCTGATCGAACAGCGCTACGGCCACCAGCCGCTGCGCAGCTATTTCGCCGGCGGCTCGACCGGCGGGCGCGAGGCGCTAGCCGTGGTACAGCAATGGCCGACGGACTTCCAAGGCGCTATCGCCCTCTACCCGGCTTACAACGGGGCAGCGCTGGACTTGCAGTTCGGCCGCATCACCCGCGCCCTGGCGGCGCCCGGTGCCTTTCCCAGCCTGGAGAAACGCGCGGCATTGCTCGAAGCCGCGATGCAGGCCTGCGACGGGCTGGACGGCGCGCGCGACCGGGTAATCAGCAATCAGAACGCCTGCAACGGGCAGTTCGACCCGGCCAAGGCCAAGCTCAACGGCCGCCCGCTGCGCTGCCGTGGCGGCGCCGATACCGGTAACGATTGCCTGTCCGATGCGCAGATCAAGGCGCTCAAGGTGTTCAACACGCCAATCCGTTTCAGCCAACCGCTGGCCAGCGGCGAGCGCGGCTACCCAGGCTTCAATACCTGGGGCACCGATCTGGGCCGTCCGGGTGATGGGGTCCAGGCCGTGGTCAATCGGCTGGGCCTGAACACCCTGCAGCCGGACTACCCGATGCCCGTGCACGGCACCGGTTTCGCGGAGGGCGCGCCTTACCATTCAGGATTCTGGGATGAGTGGGTGCGCTACTTCGTTACGCGCAATCCGGCCTTCAATTCGCTGACGCTGGACCCGACCAACCTTGGTCCCTGGCAGGCACGCATCGATGCGCTGTCGCTGCGCCAGGACGTCAACCAGACCGATCTATCGGCCTTCGCCGAAAACGGCGGCAAGATACTCATGGCCCATGGCACCTCGGATCAGCTGGTCAGCACCCGCGCTACGGCCGAGTACTACCAGCGCGTGCAGCGAGACATGGGCGTTGGGCAGACCCGACGGTTCATGCGCTATTACGAAATCCCCGGTTATGCCCATGCGGCCAGCACGATTTTCAACGCCTCCTGGGATTCGCTGACGGCGCTGGAGAACTGGGTCGAACGGGGCATCGCACCCAGGCGGCAAATCGTCACCGACACCGTTGCGGTACCCGGCCGTACCCGTCCACTGTGCGAATACCCGGCCTGGCCGAAGTACGTCGGCAAGCGCGACGTGAATGAAGCGTCGAGCTTCGCCTGCGTGAAAAGCCGCAAAGGCTGGTAACGAAACCTGGGATGGGCGCGAGCCCATCCCACTGCTTTCCACGGCTCTTCTTATCGAGTCCGCCACCAACTCGTCCGCTCCGCTGGACATCGACGGCCCGTCATTCGGTACATGTCCAGCATGACGGACACACGGGATTCGCCTCTCCTTCACCGGCATTTATCGATGCCAACCGCCTGCACGTCTCTGGCCCGCCTGTTTCAGCGCCCTTCCATCTTTTTTCGCCAGATTCGTCGGGACTGGCACGGCATTCGCTCAATCAGTTCCATCGTTCCAGACAGGCGCAGACCTGAATCGGTACGACTCGCGATTCAACGCAGCACTCATAACAACAAGAGGAAATCCCATGCACCACGACCGCAAAACCATCTGCCAACTGCTATGCGCCGGCGCTGCACTGAGCCTCGTCGGCCCCGCCAGCGCCGCGTTCTTCGACGACAGCAAGGCCGCCGTCGAGCTACGCAACTTCTATATGAACAGGGACTACCGTAATTCTGATGCGACGCAGGCCAAGCAGGACGAATGGGCCCAGGGCTTCATTCTGAAGTTCGAGTCCGGCTACACCGAAGGCCCAGTTGGCTTTGGTGTCGACGCCCTCGGCCTGCTGGGCCTCAAGCTCGATTCCAGCCCGGATCGTGCCGGTACTGGCCTGCTGCAACGGGACAACGAAGCGCCGAAACGTGCTCAGGATGATTACGGCTCGGCCGGCCTGACCGCCAAGGCGAAGGTGTCCAACACCACCCTGCACCTCGGCACGCTGCAGCCGGTCATTCCGGTAGTGATGCGCAACGACAGCCGTCTGCTGCCCAACACCTATCGCGGCGCCTGGTTGCAGAGCAAGGAAATCGAAGGCCTTACCCTCGATGCGGGCAAGCTCACCGACATCAGCTATCGCGATTCGTCGGACAGCGAAGAGATGGCCGTCTTCAACGCCGGCTCTCGGAATATCGTCCTGGGCAGCACGGCCACCAGCGATGAATTCCTGTTCGCCGGCGCTCGTTACCAGTTCACGCCCGAACTGACCGGCAGCTACTACTACGGCGGGCTGGACGGCATTTACGACCAGCACAACTTCAACGTCGTGCATGTGTTGCCGATCGGTGACAACCAGAGCTTCAAGACCGATCTGCGCTACGTGCGTTCCACTGATGATGGCGGCAGCAACGTCGACAACAACGCCTTCGGCGCCCTCTTCACCTACAAGATCGGTGGCCATGGATTCACTGGCGGCTACCAGAAGATGAGTGGCGATACCGGTTTCGCCTACATCAGCGGCGGCGATAACTCGCTGATCAATCTTTTGCAGATCAATGACTTCGGTAACGAAGATGAGAAGTCATGGCAGGTTCGCTATGACTATGACTTCGCTGCCATGGGCATCCCCGGCCTGAGTCTGATGACCCGCTACGTGACCGGCGATAACGTCAACGTCGTCAACCGCGACAGCGAAGGCAAGGAATGGGAACGCGACACCGACATCGCCTATGTCGTCCAGAGCGGGCCGTTGAAGAACGTCGGCCTCAAGGTGCGCAACGCGACCGTGCGCAGCAACTTCGGCAGCGATATGGACGAAACCCGCTTGATCCTCAGCTACACCATGGCGCTGTGGTAACAGCGCAGCGGCACTGAACGCTCCGCTCCTCGTTGGTTTTACCGGGCCTGCCATGGCCCGGTTTTTTTGGTTTTGGCGTTAGGAACAATAAGTTTAGTGTTCGCCTGTTTGGCATGTGAACGCCGCCTCGGTGTCTTCGGAAGTTCTTGGCTGTGCCTCTCGCTCTCTCTGTTGAATGGCTACCGGCGTTCAGGCGCGCACTCGGTCGCCCCTTCAGGAGGGTGAGCGGACTCGTCGTGGAAGAGGTTGAGCGGCATGGATGCCGCGAAAGCCGTGATGGGCCAGGGATGGCCCACCACGGCGGGCCTCTGGAACGATGATGGAGTGAAACGGAGCGTAGCGAAGTAACAGCCGCAGGCTGGCCCGAAGGGCGAGCGAAGCGAGTAACGAACCCCGACGCAGCCGGGACCGGATGGCGGGCAAGCGTTTTTGGTTACTTTTCCGGGGCCGGCCATCCGGCGTTTGGAAAAACGTGACTCGCCCAGCAGGGCGAAACAGAAGGCATCAGCGAAACGCGGCAATCAATTTGTAACACCAACCTCGAACACACGAACTTACCAGTCCGGCATCAAGATCAATTTCCCCAAATCCCGCGATGAACCTCCGTTTCGTTCCAATCAACCGCGAAGAAAACCCAACACGCGCTGCGTAAAAGCATCGCCAACCTCGACGTTGGACAAATGCGCAGCCTCGAACTCCACCAGCTCGGCGCCAGCGATGCGGTCCTGGATGAAGCGTCCATGTTCAGGCGTAGTCACCGGATCCTTGCTACCGCAGACGACCAGCGTCGGCACTTTGATCGCGCCCAGCTGCTCGCGGTAATCAGCATCACGCACCGCTGCGCAGTTAGCGGCATAACCTTCGGGCGAGGTGCTGGCGATCATCTGGGTGATGCGCTGCGTCTGTGCCGGCTGCTGCTCGGCGAATGCCGGGGTGAACCAGCGTGCGATGGAGGCGTCGCGCATGTCGCGCATGGTCTGCTCGCCACCCTTGAGCACGGTGTCGATGCGCTCGTTCCAGACGTCGTCAGTGCCGATCTTCGCCCCGGTATTGCAGATCACCAACCGCGTCAGCCGCTCGCCGGCGTTGATGCCCAGCCACTGGCCGATCAGCCCACCCATGGACAGGCCGCAGAAAGCGAAACGGTCGATGCCGAGGGAATCGACCAAGCCCAAGACGTCCTGCCCAAGCTGCTCGATGCTGTACGGTCCCGGCGTAACGGCCGATCCGCCGTGACCGCGCGTGTCATAGCGCAGCACGCGGAACTGCTCGCTGAACGCCGGAATCTGCGCATCCCACATATGCAGGTCGGTACCCAAGGAATTGGACAGCACCAGCACCGGCGCATCGACCGGGCCATCGAGACGGTAGTTGAGTTCGCCATCGGCGAGTTTGACGGTGGGCATAGGAATCTCTCCAGGAATCGGTCTAAAGGTAGTCGCAAACGAGCGAAAAACGATGACTTGCGGCGTGCCGCGGCACAAGGAATTCATCAAAGGCCGTGTATGCGGTGATGGGGATAAGAACGGTGGGCTAAAGCCCACCCTACCGGAGCTTGATTAGCCGTAGGGTGGGCTTCAGCCCACCATCCTCCGCGCAAAAAAGGTCAGACCCGCTCGACCGCCAGCGCCAAGCCCTGCCCCACACCCACACACATGGTCGCCAAACCAAGCTTGCCACCGGACTTTTCCAGCGCGTGCACGGTAGTCATGACCAGGCGCGCGCCGCTCATGCCCAGCGGATGGCCGAGAGCGATCGCACCGCCTTGCGGATTGACCTTGGTGCTGTCGTCTTCCAGCCCCAGATCACGCGTCACCGCCAACGCCTGGGCAGCGAAGGCCTCGTTGAGTTCGATCACATCGAAGTCGCTTACGGCCACATTCAACCGCTCGCACAACTTGCGCACCGCCGGCACCGGGCCGTAGCCCATCACGCGCGGCGCAACGCCGGCACTGGCCATGCCGAGCACCTTGGCGCGCGGCGTGAGGCCGTATTTCTGCACCGCTTCGGCGCTGGCCAGGATCAGCGCGGCCGCACCATCGTTGACCCCCGAGGCGTTGCCGGCGGTGACCGTCTTGTCCGACCCGTTGACCGGCTTCAATTTGGCCAGCGCTTCGGCACTGGTATCGGGGCGCGGATGCTCGTCGGTATCGACGACGGTGTCGCCCTTGCGGCCCTTAATCACCACCGGGACGATCTCTTCAGCGAAGAAGCCCGCCGCCTGCGCCTTGCCGGTACGCTGCTGGCTGCGCAGGGCGAAGGCATCCTGATCTTCGCGGCTGATCTTGTGTTCTTCGGCCACGTTGTCGGCGGTCTGCGGCATGGCATCGACGCCGTACATTTCCTTCATCTTGGGGTTGATGAAGCGCCAGCCAATAGTGGTGTCTTCGATCTTCTGCGTGCGACCAAACGCAGTATCGGCCTTACCCATCACATAGGGCGCGCGGCTCATGGACTCGACGCCACCGGCAATGACCAGCTCCATCTCACCGCAGGCGATGGCGCGGAAGGCGCTGCCCACCGCATCCATACCCGAAGCGCAAAGACGGTTGAGCGTCACGCCCGGCACGGTTTCCGGCAACCCGGCCAGCAGCGCGGCCATGCGCGCCACGTTGCGGTTGTCCTCGCCGGCCTGGTTGGCGCTGCCCATGAAGACTTCTTCGATAGCCGCCGGATCGAGCTGCGGATTGCGCTCCAGCAGCGCTTTGATCGGGGCTGCGGCCAGATCGTCGGCGCGCACCGCGGCCAGCGCACCGCCGAAGCGGCCGATGGGCGTACGTACGGCGTCGCAGATAAAGACTTCGCGTGTCACTCGTCACCTCCAGATTGTCCGTGGGCGGCGGCCGTGCGGGCCTCCAGGGCGCGCAGGGCTACCAGTTCGTGTTCGGCCGGCGGCGCGGTCTCGCTCAGATTTTCGGCGAAACGGATGGCCCAGCCGGTGTTCTCGATCACCTGCTCGCGGGTCACGCCCGGGTGCAGCGAGGTCACCACGAATTCGTTGGACCCGGCTTCGGGCTCCATGATGCATAAGTCGGTAATGATGCCCACCGGCCCATTGCCCGGCAGTCCGAGTTGCTTGCGGTGCTCGCCGCCTTCGCCGAAACCGACCGAGGTGATGAACGCCAGCTTGTCGACGAAGGTGCGGTGCGATTGCTTGAGGATGATCAACACCTGCTTGGCCGACCCTGCAATTTCCGGCGCCCCGCCCGCCCCTGGCAAGCGAACTTTCGGTTGATGATAGTCGCCGATCACCGTGGTGTTGATGTTGCCGTACTTGTCCACCTGCGCCGCGCCGAGGAAACCCACATCGATGCGCCCGCCCTGCAGCCAGTAGCGGAAGATTTCGCCGGTAGGCACCACGGTATCGGCGGTCTCGGCTAGCTCGCCGTCGCCGATGGACAGCGGCAGCACCGAGGGCTTGGCGCCAATGGGGCCGGACTCGTAGATCAGCACGACTTCCGGCGCATGGGTCAGGCGCGCCAGGTTGGCGGCCTTGGACGGCAAGCCGATACCGACGAAACAGACGCTGCCATTGCCAAGTCGGCGCGAGGCGGCAACGGTCATCATCTCATTGGTGCTGTAGTCATTGGCGTGAGCGCTCATTACTTGGCCTCCTGCTGCGCGGCCAGCTTGGCCTGGAATGCACTGAAATCGGGTGTATCGCGGATGAATTCATCGATCCAGGCGGTGAAGGACTCACGGCTGCGGGCAATCGGGTCCCAATCCTGATAGAAGCGGTTGTCGCGCTCGTAGTAGCCGTGGGCGTAGGACGGATGCGCTCCGCCCGGCACCAGGCAGACGGCGGTCAGCGCCCAGGTCGGCAGCACGCAGGCGTTCATCGGCGCCTGTAGGTCGTCGACGACTTCTTCGACGGTGACGATGCAGCGTTTGGCCGCCAGTGCGGCTTCCTTCTGTACGCCGAGGATGCCCTGGATCAGTACGTTGCCCTTGCGATCGGCCTTCTGCGCGTGAATCACGGTGACGTCCGGACGCACGCTTGGGACCGCCGCCAGCTTCTCGCCGGTGAAGGGACAGTCGATGAACTTGATCATCGGATTGACCTTCGGCAGGTCGGAACCCAGGTAGGCGCGCAGCACCGCGAACGGCAGGCCTGATGCGCCGGCGACGTAGGCGTTGGCCAGGTCGGCGTGGCTATGCTCTTCGATTTCCAGCGGCTGCGGCCACTGCTTTTCCACTGCATCACGCAGGCGATGCAGGGAGCCGACACCGGGATTGCCGCCCCAGGAAAAAATCAACTTCTTCGCACAACCGGCGCCGATCAGCAGGTCATAGACCAGATCCGGGGTCATGCGCACCAGCGTCAAATCCTTCTTGTCCTGACGGATAAGCTCGTGGGCGGCAGCGGTAGGAATCAGATGGGTGAAGCCTTCGAGGGCGACGGTGTCGCCGTTGCTGACGAAGCGATCGATTGCTTCGCCAAGGGAAAGAAGCTCGGCCATGGGTCAGTCTCTTGTGGTCGTGGGTGCACCCGTTAATGAGTGCTTGCGAGCCACACTAACCATCGCCCCGCTCTAGAACAATCCGATAATCGATTAATCGTTCGGTAATCGAACAGAATGATGACCTTGGAGTTAATGACTCTACTGTGGGTAACGACTCCATTCTCGCTGCGGTGGGCTGAAGCGGAGCGCCGCCCGGCTCACCCTACGGTCGTACCCTGTGCAGACGAAATCTGGCGGGGTTGACCTGTGGAAGAACATGCCAAGCGACGTAGATACCGTCTTACCCCCTTAGCGAGCAAGAGCCAGTTTTGGGTCAAAAGGCTGGTTCGATTTCAGGACCCCATAAACGATGTGCAATAACTTGCGCATCGCTGCACAGACGATCTGCTTGCCGGTCTTGCCGCGAGCTTTGAGGCGGTCACGTAACGCACTGATGGCTGCGTTGTGCTTGAGTGAGCTGACGGCTGGCATATAGAGCCCAGCCCTCAGACGAGACGAGCCTGTTCGCGATATGCGCGTCTGGCCCTTGTAGGTGCCGGACTCCTGCAGCCTGGGGTTCAGCCCGGCAAAAGCGGTAATCGCGCGAGGGCTGGCGAAGCGTAAGGGGTCGCCGAGTTCGGCCAGTAACAAGGCTGCTGACCGCTCGCCGATGCCATCGATGCTGGTCAGCAGGTCGCATTTGTTGCGCAGGTCCGGGTCATCGTCGATATGGTCTCGGATCGCTTTGAGCGTTTCGGTGATTTGCCGATCGATATGTTGAAGTACCGAACGGATCGAGGCCTGCACGCTGGCATCGGCCACTTCCAGACGATTGCGCTCCATCTGCTGGATCTCCTGCAGATCCTCCAGGCGACGCACCAATGCTCTGAGGCGGCGGATGGCAGCAGGCTCTGGCTGCCAGGCCCGCAGCTCATCTTGGTGCCGCTCGCCATACTCGGCAATGAGCTTGGCGTCGACCTTGTCGGTCTTTACGCGCTGCAGTTGGCTGCGGGCGTAATAGGCAACCTGGGCCGGATTCAGGACGCAGACGCGATAGCCCTTGCCGTGCAGCCACTCGGCCAAGGCTTCATGGTAGGTGCCGGTCGCTTCCATCACGATCCAGGCCCCAAGATCGCTGTGCTTGACCAGCCATTGCTGCAGCGTTTCGAAGCCGGCTGCAGCATTGGCCACTTTAGCCTTGGTGCGGTACTTGCCGTTGGTCTGCAGGGTAGCGATATCGAAGGTGCGCTTGGCGATATCAATGCCGATGACGTGAGGCATGAGAACTCCTTGTGCTGATTCAAAACAATCACCACTGCACTCAGCTCAACCTTGTGGATGCGAGCTCTCACCAACGGTGGGCTCTGGATACCGTTCGAGCTGTTTCGAGTGAGTTTGGAAGGTCGAAGCGCTATCTACGTGGCAGGCTCGAGGCCTAAGGGTGGGCACGACTTGCGACCTTCCCCCGATGATCAGTCGGGAACTATCAGCCCAAATGGCCTGGTAGTCGAGATACAAGGGTGGGCTTCAGCCCACCGGTGGAGGCGTCAATATCAGTGCAGTTGTAGGATGGAATCGCCGAAGGCGCTTCCGTCGTTTACCTCGAATTCGTCACCCCTCAATGAAACAGCGACGTAGGGTGGGCTTCAGCCCACCAGTGGAGGCGTCAATGTCAGTGAAATAGCCTCGTACTCAGCTCCTTGCTCGCCTCCAGCAACACCGGCAGAAAGCGCGTTTCTAACTCCTGCCGTGTCACCCGACCGGCATGGGTACCGACGTTCAACGCGGCTAACACCTGCCCGGCAGAATCCTTCAGCGGGACGGCCAGCGAGCGCAAGCCGACCTCCAGCTCCTGATCGATGATCACCCAACCCTGCTGGCGAATCTCGGCAATGGCCGCGCGAATGGCCTCGGGCGTATGCAGCGTGCGGCTGGTCTTGATCTGCAGATTGGCGTGTTCCAGGTAGTCGTCCAGCGCGGCGTCATCAAGCGCCGCCAACAGGATGCGGCCCATGGAGGTGCAATAGGCCGGCAGACGGCTGCCGACGCTGAGATCCACCGAAATCAATCGCTGCGGCGTCGCAGAGCGTGCGACGTAGAGCACCTCGTCGCCTTCCAGCGTGGCCATGGAGCAGGCTTCGTGCAGTTGATCACTGAGGCGGTCGAGGATCGGCTGCGCGGTGACCGCCAGCGGAGTCGATGACAGGTAGGCGTGGCCAAGGGTCAGCACCTTGGGCAACAGCGAATAGGTGCGCCCGTCAGTGGTGGCGTAGCCGAGCTTGATCAAGGTATGCAAGCAGCGCCGCACCGCCGCACGGGGGATTTCCGTGCGATGGCTGATCTGCGCAATGGTCAGGTGACGTTTTCGCTCCTGGAACGCGTGAATCACCGCCAGACCGCGGGCCAGCGAGGTCATGAAGTTCGGGTCGCCGGTCAGGGCTTCGATGCGTTTGGCCGGCGACGCAATAATCGCCGGTGCCGTGGGCGCGATGCTGGAACGGGATTCGTCGTTCATGGGCGGACAGCCTTGTCGAAATGCAATGGGCGATTATCGTCCGCAAGTTCGATAATCGCAAAGCTCACCGCTAAGGACGAAACGGCTAGAGCAGCTGCCAGGTGTAGTTGAAGATCAGCCGGTTCTCGTCGATGTCGCTGCGGTAGTTGGACCGCGCCACCACGTTGCGCACCCGCACGCCCAGGCCGCTCAGCCAGCCGCTCTGGAAGGTGTAACCGAGATCCAGGTCGCGCTCCCACTCCTTGCCTTCGAAGCCGGCGCCAGTATCGACGTTGTCGCCACGGATGTAGCGCAGCGTGGAGACCAGACCCGGAATGCCAACGGCGGCGAAATCGAAATCATGCCGCACCTGCCAGGAGCGCTCGTCGGCACCGGCGAATTCATAGGTGGGCACTTCGTTGCCCAGCGGCGTGATGTTGTTGAACACGCGCGGGAAGGCGTCATCGCCGAACATCGCCTGGTAACCGACGGAGAAGGTGTGGCCGCCGTGCTTGGCGGACAGCACCGAAAACAGCGCGCGGTTATCGATATCACCCAGCAGCCGCTCGCCATCTTCCTTCGAATCATAGAAACCGAGGTTGGCGCCGAGCACCCAGTCACCCACCGGCTCGCTGTGCTTGAGGCTGTAGAAGCGCTGGTTGTAGATGTCTTCCAGCTGCGCATACCAGAAGCCCGCTGAAGTGCGCTTGTCGTTGAAGGCGTAATCGGCACCGGCATAGTTGAAACGGTCGGTTTCGGCGTTGCCACCCAGCTGCGGCACGTGGCCGAGCTTGGCGCGCATCTTGCCGTCGCCGGCTTCGTTGAGCATGCTGCCGGAATGCAGCTGGCCGGCTTGCAGGGTCAGCCCATCGATCTCCTGCGAGACGATGCTGGCGCCCTGGTAGGTCGGCGGTAGCAGGCGGATGTCGCTGAAGGTCAGCACCGGCAGGTTGGGTGTCAGCTCGCCGACCTTCAGCTCGGTTTTCGACAGTCGTGCCTTGAGCGCGGCACCGATGCGGCCAAAGTCGTCCGCCGCCTTGCCGTCACTGCCAGTCGGCAGCAAGCCGGTGTTGACTCGATCGGCGCTGCTGTCGAGCTTGATGCCCAACTGACCGAGCACGTCGATGCCGAAACCCACCGTGCCCGGTGTGTAGCCGGATTTGATGTTGAGGATGAAGCCCTGCGCCCACTCCTCCGACTTCGACTGCTGGTTGGTGCCGACGATGTCGGAGAAATCCCGGCTGAAGTAGTAGTTGCGGGCCTGCAGAGTGGCGCTGGCGCCTTCGATGAAGCCCTCTTCGGCAACCGCTTCGCACGCGCTGAGCGCGACGCCGATGGCCAACGAGAGGCGTGAGATCTGCGACTGGTTTTTCATGGAGTTCCTCGTTGTTGTTGTTTTTCAAGGTGCACGCTGCCGGCCCTTCCGGTGTGGCCGGATGAGCGCGACAAGGGTTTTCGGTGACGCGTGGCGCGCGGTCTTCAACGCGCGGGTTGCTCCCGTGGCAGGCAGGCGCCCTGCTTCGCCGGCGCCGCTGCCGGTTTCCGGAGCGTCAGCAGCAAGTGCGCCGCAATGCCGAAGATCAGCCCCCAGAAGGCGGCGGACAGGCCAAGCAGCGACATGCCCGAGGCGGTGACGAGAAAGGTGATCAGCGCCGCCTCGCGGTCCGCCGGCACCGACATCGCGCCGGATAAGGCGGCGCTAATGGCCGAAAGCAGCGCAAGCCCCGCCAGCGCGGCGATCAGCGCCGAGGGAAAGGCGGTGAAGACCGATACCAGGGTTGCGCCGAAGATGCCCAGCAGCAGATAGAACACACCGCCGGAAACACCGGCGATGTAGCGCTTGCCGGGGTCTTCATGGGCTTCCTTGCCGGTGCAGATTGCCGCGGTGATCGCCGCAAGATTCAATCCGTGGCAGCCGAAGGGTGCGAGCAACAAGGTGCCCAGCGCACTGCCGCTGATCAGCGGACTCGCCGGGGTCTGGTAGCCGGCGTTGCGCAACACGGCCATACCAGGCACGAACTGCCCGGTCAGCGCCACCATCACCAGCGGAAACGCCACGCCCAGAATCACCTGCCAACTGAATTCGGGAGTGATCCATACCGGTTTGGCCAAGCCCAGCACCAGCGCTTCGCTACGCAACTCACCGCTGCCAACCGCCATCGCGACGCCCACTACCAGCACCGCCATCACCGCGTAGCGCGGCATGGCCCGCTTGAACAGCAGGTAGGTGGCGAACATCGCCAGTACCAGCCAGGGCTGGTCCTTCACCGAGACGAACAGATCGGTGCCAAAACGAAACAGAATGCCGGCCAGCATCGCCGCCGAAATCGCCGCTGGAAGTTTACTGATCACCTTGTCGAAGGCACCGGACAGCCCCACCAGCAGAATGATCAGGTTCGATACCAGGTAGGCACCCACCGCCTGGTTCATGCTGATGTCCGGCAGCATGGTCACCAGCAACGCCGAGCCGGGCGCCGACCAGGCGATAACGATCGGCACCCGGTAGCGCAGGCTCAGCAGGATACCGAGCACACCGCTGCCGATGGAGATGGTCCAGACCCAGGACGAGAGCACATCGTGCGGCAGACCGCCCGCCTTCGCTGCCTGGAAGATGATCACCAGCGGGCCGGCGTAGGAAATGATGGTCGCGATGAAACCGGCAACCACGGCGGATAGGGAGCAATCCCTGATTAGCGTTTTCATGACGCCTCGCAAGACAGGCCTGGCTATCCGTGACGGTGTCCGGATCGCTCTTGTTGTTGGGTGACGCAATAGATCGGTTATGCAGCGGACCGCATTGTCATTGGTGCCGTGTAAGCCTGGCGGATGACCATCAACACCCGGCGCGCCTGAAGCTCGCGTAGGGTGGATGACGCTTCACCCATCCACCACCGGCATCCCGCAAAAGCCGGCGGATGAAAAAAGCATCATCTACCCTACGGCAGTCCAGCTACGCGGCGGCAAACGGCCGGCGCGTAGCTGCCTTCCGATTAAGCCTCCTGCAACGCCCGCGGGCGCTTGCTGCGCTGCTCGGCCTGCGGCGCCGGCGCCTGCTGCAACTGGAAGTCGAACGCCACCTCGGCGAAGCGCCCTTCCACACCGCGCGCATGGGCGGCTTCGGGATCGTCGTTGAAGTGGATGTCGCCGATCAGGCCGTCGCGAGTCGCGTAGGCGAAGTCGTCCCACAGGTACTTGTCGCCTGCCAGGTTGATCTGCGTGGTCAGATGGCGATGGCCCGGCGCGGAGATGAAGAAGTGGATATGCGCCGGACGCTGACCGTGACGGCCGAGCAGATCGAGCACTTCCTGGGTCGGACCATCCGGCGAGCAGCCGTAGCCGGACGGCACGATGCTGCGCGCGCGGTAGTGGCCTTCGGCATCGGTGACGATGCGCCGGCGCAGGTTGTACTCCGACTGGCTCTGGTCGAAATAGGAGTAGTTGCCCTGGGTGTTGGCGTGCCATAGATCGACGGTGGCGCCGGCCAGCGGCTTGCCATCGGGCCCGGTGACCTTGCCCTGGAGGAACATGACGGTCGCCACGCCATCTTCGCTGCCGTCATCCATGCGCGCCTCGCCCTCTACGATCGGCGCGCCGGCCACGTACAGGGGGCCTTCGATGGTGCGCGGGGTGCCGCCGGTGAGGCCGGCCTGGGCATCCTTGGCATCTTCCAGCAGATCGAGGAAGTGCTCGATGCCAAGCCCGGCTGCCAACAGGCCCGCTTCATTGCGCCCGCCGAGACGGTTGATGTAGTCCACGGCTTTCCAGAATTCATCCTGGGTGATTTCCAGGTCTTCGACGATCTTTGCGGTGTCGACCAGGATGCGGTTGATCACTGTCTTCAGACGGCTGCTGCCTTCGTCGCTCTGAAAGCCGCTGGCTTCCTTGAAGAAGTTCTGGACGTGGTCGGAATTAGAGATTTTCACAGTCATGGCTCAGGCCTCATTTTGTAATTGTCGTTACACCGACCGGGGCAAACCCCGGCCTGAAAATGAATCAGCTGTCGTCTTCGCGAATCGAGGACGGATGGCGACACAGCGGATTGACTTCAATGTCCATGTACGGATACAGCGGCAGCTGCATCAGGGTGTCGTGCAGCTCCTGCACGCTGGCCACGTCGAACACGCTGTAGTTGGCGTATTGGCCGGCGATACGCCACAGGTGGCGCCACTTGCCTTCGCGCATCAGGCCCTGGGCCAGCTCCTTCTCGTCGGCCTTGAGCTTGGCGGCCTTGGCCGGGTCCATGTCCAGCGGCAACTTCACGATCATCTTTACGTGGAACAGCATCTTGCGAACCTCCGTTTTACTTGCGGCTGAAGAACGCCAGGCGCTCTTCGTCCAGGGTCAGGCCGAGGCCCGGCGTGCGCGGCACTTGCAGCTGGAAGTCGCGATAGACCGGCGCCTCGGTGACGATTTCTTCGGTGAGCAGCAGCGGGCCGAACAGCTCGGTGCCCCAGGTGAGTGCGTTCAGGGTGACGAAGGCATGGGCCGAGGCCAGGGTGCCGACGGCGCCTTCGAGCATGGTCCCGCCGTACAGCGCGATACCGGCCGCTTCGGCGATCTGCGCGGTGCGCAGTACGGCGCGCGGCCCGCCGTTCTTGGCGATCTTCAGAGCGAAGACGCTGGCGGCCCCGTCGGCGGCGAGGCTGAAGGCGTCCTCCACGCTTTCGATGGACTCGTCGGCCATGATCGGCGCCGGGCTGCGCTGGTTCAGGCGCACCTGGCCAGCGCGGTTGATGCGCGAGATCGGCTGCTCGATCAGGTCGATGCCGTTGTCGCCCAGCACCTGGCAGGCGCGGATCGCCTGGGACTCATCCCAGTACTGGTTGACGTCCACACGCACGCTGGCGCGCTCGCCCAGGGCTTTCTTGATGGCGATGACGTGCTTGAGATCGGCGCTGACCTCGTTGGCACCGATCTTCAGTTTGAAGAGGCGATGGCGACGGATGTCGAGCATCTGCTCGGCTTCGGCGATATCGCGGGCGGTATCGCCGGAGGCCAGCGTCCAGGCCACTTCTAGGCCGTCGCGCACCCGCCCGCCGAGCAGCTCGCCGACCGGCAGTCCTAGGCGCTTGCCCTGGGCATCCAGCAGCGCGCTTTCCAGGCCCGACTTGGCGAAGGTGTTGCCCTTGGCCGCCTTGTCCAGGCGCAGCATGGCGGCGTTGATGTTGGCCGCATCCTGGCCGATCAGCAGCGGGCCGAGGTGGCTGTCGATGTTGATCTTGATGCTCTCCGGGCTTTCGTTGCCGTAGGCCAGGCCACCGATGGTGGTGGATTCACCGATGCCTTCGATGCCATCGCTGCAGCGTATGCGGATGATCACCAGGGTCTGCTGCTGCATGGTGTGCATCGCCAGCTTGTGCGGGCGGATGGTGGGCAGGTCGACGATCACCGTCTGGATGCTTTCGATCAGGGTGTGGCTCATATCAGCTTCCGATTTCCCAGTTTTCAGTGGATCAGGCCTTCGCCGTCGCCAGCGCAGCCGGCGCGGCATCGCTGCTGCGCTGCCCGGAAACGGCGAAGACGGTCATGGCCAGCGCGGCGATCACGCCAGGGATGGCGAAAGCGATGAAATTCAGTTGCAGCGGCAGGTTGATGCCCAGCAGCGCACCGCCCAGCAGCGGGCCGACGATGGCGCCGTTGCGGCCGATGCCGGACGCCCAGCCCAGGCCGGTGGAGCGAATCGACAGGCCGTAGAATTGCGCGGCGCTGGCGTAGAGCAGGATCTGCGTACCGATCACGGTGGCGCCGGCGATGGTGATCAGCGTGTAGAGCACCGGCATCGGCGTCTTGAAGCCCAGCAGGCTGATGGACACCACGACACCGCGAAGAAGGCCACCACGACCTTGGCCAGGTTGAAGCGATCGCCCAGCCAGCCGCCGAGAATCGCGCCGAACATGCCGCCCAGATTCAGCGCCACCAGGAACGACAGGCTGGAACCCAGGCTGTAGCCGGCGTTGGCCATCAGCTTCGGCAACCAGGAGCCCAGCGCGTAGACCATCAGCAGGCAGCAGAAGAAGGCGATCCAGATCGACAGGGTGCGCACGCCGCGGCCATCGCGGAACAGTTCCAGCACCGAAGCGCTCTTGCCCTTCACCTCGGTCATCACCAGCTCGTCGCCGGCGCCGAGCGCAAGGCTGGGGTCGATGCGATTGAGCAGCTTGCGCGCCTGTTCGGTACGGCCCTGACGCACCAGGAAACCCACCGATTCCGGCAATTTCCAGAGAATCACCGGCAGCAACAGCAACGGCACGGCGGCGGCGAAGAACATCGCTTCCCAGCCGAAGCGCGGCAGCATGTAGATGCCCAGCCCGGCAGAGAACATGCCGCCCAGCGAATAACCGCTGAACATGATCGCCACCAGGGTGCTGCGCAGTTTCTTCGGCGCGTATTCGTTCATCAGCGCCACCACGTTGGGCATCAGCCCGCCGCAACCGAGCCCGGCGAGGAAGCGGAAGATGCCGAATTCCGTTGGCGTGCTGGCGAAGCCGTTGAGCACCGTGGCGCCGCTGAACAGCATGAAGCAGATGGCGATACCCTTCTTGCGCCCGATGCGATCGGCCAGGGTGCCGAAGATCAGCGCGCCGAACATCATGCCGAACAGCGCGTAGCTGCCCAGCGCACCGGCCTGCAGCGGGGTCAGCCCCCACTCCTGCATGATCACCGGCAAGACCACGCCGTAGATGAACAGGTCGTAGCCGTCGAAGATCAGCAGCAATGCGCACAGGCACATGACCAGCCAGTGAAACTGGCTGAAGCGGGCGTTATCGATGATTTCGTGAACATCTACTTTTCGCATGGCAAGGCTCTCTATTGTTTTTGTTGTAGAAACTGCGTGTCGTTAGTGCCGGGAATCGTGATCAGCCCTGATCCCCACCGCCCACCGGCAGGGTCACGCCGGTGATGTAGGAGGCGTCATCGGAGGCCAGGAAGAGGATGGCGCCGGCCTGCTCGTCGATGGTTCCGTAGCGCTTCATCTGCGTGGAATCGATGGTCTGATCGACGATCTGCTGATACCAGACCTTCTCCTGCTCGCTCTGCTCGGCCGTATTGCGCGGAATGCGCCGCGGTGGCGCCTCGGTGCCGCCCGGCGCGGTGGCGTTGACGCGAATGCCGCGCTGGGCGTTTTCGAATGCGAGGCAGGCGGTCAGCGCGTTCACACCGCCCTTGGCCGCGCCGTAGGGCACGCGGTTGAGGCTGCGGGTGGCGATGGACGAAACGTTGACGATGGCACCACTGCCCTGCTCCAGCATGTGCGGCAGCGCGGCGTGGCAGCACCACAGCGTCGGGAACAGCGAGCGGCGCACTTCGGCCTCGATCTCGTGCTCCTGGTAATGCTCGAACGGCTTGGCCCAGATGGTGCCGCCGACGTTGTTGACCAGGATATCGAGACGTCCGAAGTGGGTCTTGGCGGTGTCCATCACCCGGTGGCAATCGGCGAACTGCTCGAGATCGGCGGTCAGGGTCAGCAGCTGCGCGCCCTTGGCGCCGAGCTCGTCGGCCAGTTCGTGGACCAGCTCGGAGCGGTCGACTAGCAGCAGGCATCCGCCCTCCTCGGCCATCCGCTCTGCCACACGACGACCGATGCCCTGGGCCGCGCCGGTAATGACCGCGACTTTGTTCTGGAAACGTTTGTTCATCTACCTACCCTCGATGTAGTCGAAGCCACGCACAAACCCTTGTAGGAGCGAACTTGTTCGCGAAGCTTTTTGATGCGGTGAACCGGGCGTTTGGCAACGTGCAGCCCACCTTTCGCGAGCAAGCTCGCTCCTACATAAAAAACCTTGCACACCTTGCCTTCAGGCGCTGGCCGCGAATTTCTCGTAGTAGAAGTTTGCCGGCTGCAGGCCTTGCTCACGGATGAACTGGCTGACCGCCTCGACCATCGGCGGCGGACCGCAGAGATAGATGTCCACCTCGCCGTCATTCAGGTGCTTCGGCTCGATGTGCTGGGTGACGTAGCCTTTCTGCGGGTAAGCGCTGTCGGGGCTGGCCACGCAGGCGCTGTAGGTGAAGTTGGGGATGCGCGCGGCGAAGGCTTCGAGCTTGTCCATTTCCACCAGGTCATGATCGAGGGTCACGCCGTAGATCAGATGCAGCGGATGCTCGCTGCCCTGTTCGGCGATCTTCTCCAGCATGGCGGTGAAGGGCGCGAGGCCGGTGCCGCCCGCGAGCAACAGCAGCGGGCGCTTGATTTCACGCAGGTAGAAGGCGCCAAGCGGCCCTGCCAAATTGACATTGTCGCCGGCCTTGGCAAGGCTCGTCAGAAAGCTGCTCATCAGCCCGCCCGGTACGTTACGGATCAGGAAGCTGACCTCGCCATCTTTCGGCAGCGAGCTGAAGGAATAGGCGCGGGTCTGATCGCTGCCGGGCACTTGAAGGTTGACGTACTGCCCTGGCAGGAAAGCCAGCTGATTCAGCGCTTCGCCCTTAATCGACAGCGAGATGGTGCTCTCGGACAACTGCCGCACGTTGCTGATCGCGGCCTGGTAACTAGCCTGCTGGGTTTTGCAGATATCCGAGGCAGCCGGCACGCGGATCACGCAATCGCTCTCGGCGCGCATCTGGCAGGTCAGCACATAGCCCTGCTCGGCTTCGTCTTCGCTCAGCGCATCCTCGATGTATTCCTCGCCGAGGTCGTAGCGGCCGGCTTCGGCGAAGCACTTGCAGGCACCGCAGGCGCCGTCACGGCAATCCAGCGGGATGTTGATGCCCTGGCGGTAGGCGGCATCGGCCACGGTTTCGCCGAGGTTGGTTTCGATGAAGCGGGTTACGCCGTCTTCGAAATTCAGTGCGATGTTGTAGGTCATGGCTGCGCCCTCACAGGTGGTACACGTCGATCATCTGGCGGATGTAGTCGTTCTTCAGCACGACCTTCTTGGCCTTGATCAGCGGGTTCTCGCCGCGCACGTCGAGGGTGTAGAAGTTGGTGCCGTAGAAATGGTCCACGGTCTTGTAGCGGAAGCTCATGGTGTGCCAGTTGTAGCGCAGCTTGCAGAAGCCATCGGCCTGCTCGAGCAACTCGAGATTGCTGATGTTATGGGTGGTGCGGGTGTCCGGAATGGTGGCGCTGGAGCGCTCGGTCTTGATGCGGAACACGCGGTCTTCCAGGCCACTGCGGTTGCCGTACCAGATCAGCGAGATTTCGCTCTGGGGGTCTTCGGTCAGCTGGTCGCGATCATCCCAGGCCGGCATCCAGAAGCTGGCATCCGGCGCATAGAGTTCGAGCCAGGCGTCCCACTCCTTGTCGTCGAGATAGCGCGCCTCGCGGTAGAGGAAGTCACGCGCGGCTTCGTAGGTGATGGCCATTTACGCGCCCTCCACGTGGATCAGCTGATCCTGTTCCGCCTTCACGGCCTTGATCATCTGCTGCTGCCAGTACTGGTGCTGCATGACGAACAGGCCTTCGTCCTCGGAGCGCACGCCGCTGAGCAAGGGATGCAGATCGATTTCCTTGGCGCCCTCATCGGCGCCTTCGATCCAGTGCTTGGCACCACGGGACATGTCGTTCCATTCCATGGCGCGGCCCTGGAAGCCGGCCTGGCAGGCGCGGAACTCCTCCAGGTCGTCCGGCGTGGCCATGCCGCTGACGTTGAAGAAGTCCTCGTACTGGCGGATACGGGCGGCGCGTGCCGCCGCACTCTCGCCCTTGGGCGCGATGCAATAGATGGTGACTTCGGTCTCGTCGACCGAGATCGGCCGAGCGATGCGCAGCTGCGAGCCGAACTGGTCCATCAGGTAGAGGTTCGGGTAGAGGCAGAGGTTGCGCGAGTTGCCGATCATCCAGTCGGCACGGGCCTCGCCGACTTCGGCGACCAGCTCGTCGCGGCGGCTGTACAGTGGACGGTCTTCAGGATTGTCCCAGCGCGTCCAGAGCAACAGGTGGCCGTTCTCGAAGGAATAGAAGCCACCGCCTTTCTTGCCCCAGCCGCCGGCACTCATGGTGCGGATTTCTTCACCGGCTTCGCGCAGCTTGCGCTGGTTCTGGGTAGCGGCGTAGTTCCAGTGCACGGCGGTGACGTGGTAGCCGTCCGCGCCGTTCTCCGCGGTCAGCTTCCAGTTGCCGCCGAAGACGTAGCTGGAGGAGCCGCGCAGCACTTCGATGCCATCCGGCGACTGGTCGACCACCATGTCGATGATCTTGCGCGACTCGCCGAGAAATTCCTCCAGCGGGGCGACATCTTCACGCAGGCTGCCGAACAGGAAGCCGCGATAGGACTCGAAGCGGGCGATCTTCTTCAGGTCGTGGGAGCCGTCGCAGTTGAAGCTGTCCGGGTAACCGGCTTCCTTGGGGTCCTTGACCTTGAGCAGCTTGCCGGAGTTGTTGAAGGTCCAGCCGTGGAACGGGCAGGTATAGGTGGCCTTGTTGCCGCTCTTGAAGCGACAGAGCATCGCACCGCGATGGCTGCAGGCATTGATAAAGGCGTTGAGCTCGCCGTCCTTGTTGCGCGCGATGAAGATCGGCTGCCGGCCCATGTAGGTCGTGTAGTAGTCGTTCTTCTCGGGAATCTGACTCTCATGAGCGAGATACAGCCAGTTGCCCTCGAAGATGTGCTTCATCTCCAGGTCGAACAGGCGCTCGTCGGTGAACATCTCGCGCTTGCAGCGGAAGATGCCTTTTTCTTTGTCGTCTTCAACAAGCGAATCAAGGTAATCGAATCCCAGGGCCATGGCCGGGGCCTCCATTGTTATTGTTTCTACGTGATGAAGGCTAAGGCGCTGGGAGGGGTATCAATATCCGTTTTCTGCAGGACCTCTATCCGTTTTCTGCAAAGGACAAGGTGGCAAATTGCCGCAGAGGGACGTACCTATCGCGTGATGCGAGGGATGGGATAAATGAAGGGAGAAGGAGCCGCTAGAGCAACGGCTCAGACAGTCAGTGATGGCGGCGCAGGGTATCGGATGGCAGTTCGCCGAAGGTGCTCTTGTAGGTTTCCGAGAAGCGCCCGAGATGCAGGAAGCCATAGTCCATGGCGATCTCGGTGATGTTGCGCACTTTGTCCGCCGGGTCGCTGAGGCGACCGTGAATCTGCTCCAGCTTGCGCTGGCGAATGTAGGACTTCGGCGTGGTGCCGACCTTGCGATCGAACAACATATACAGCGAGCGCGGGCTCATGTTGGCCAGCTGCGCCAGTTGCTCGACGGAGATGTCCTTCTTCAGATGCTCGTCGATGTAGTCGGTAATGCGACCAAACGATGGGCAGCTTTCGGCCAGCGGCTCGCGGTGAATATTGTTGGCCAGGGTGCACAGCAGTTTCGAGGCGATGATGCGGCTGTATTGCTCTTGCAGTTGCGGGATGCAGTGCTCGGCTTCGGCTTCCTGGCAGATCAGCCCAAGCAGGCTCTCGATGCCGTCGAGCTGTTTGAGCGCGTAGCGGTTGGCGGCAAAGCGAATGCCTTCGCTCGGCGCCCGCCACTGGTTTTCGGTGCAGGCTTTCTCCAGAAAGGAGGCGGGCACCTTGACGATGAGCTTTTCGCAGTCGTCGGAATAGGTCAGGTCGACCGGATCATCCGGGTTGATCAGCAGCAGCTCGCCGGGCGTGAAGTAGTGCTCCTGTCCGCGACCACGCCAGAGGCAATGCCCGCGCTGTAGCAGCTGCAGGTGGTAGATGGTTTCCAGCGCTGGCGAGGTGACATGCACGCTGCCGCCGTAACTCAGCTGGCAGAGGTCGAGCTTGCCGAACTTGCAATGATTCAGGCTGGCTTGCGGATTACCGGTGCGTGGCAGCTGGATGCAATGCGAACCGACGTGCTGATTGACGTACTCCGACACCGCATGGGGGTCGGCGCGATCGAAAATCATGCTTCGCTCTTTCAGCAGGCTATCCATCATCAGGCTCTCGCTATTTTTATAGTTACGCCGACATTGATTGCCGGTCGCCAGTCCAGCCATGGGTGCAGCCCTGCCACCCGACTTGATTCAAGTCAACGATAACGCGTCCGAGCACAATAGGTGATTGGACCAACGGCCAACAGCCGACCGGCCGGTAACCGCACAGTTTCGCCGTTAGCCGACCAGCGGAGCGACCAACTTCAAACCGTGCGTGGGTAACTGCCGAATGCGCGCAGCGTATCGGCGATGGCCTGGGCCGCGACCGAGAGCTCATGGCCAGGCTTGGTCAGTATGCCCACCGGTTTTTCGATCACCGGATCACCCAGCGCGACACAGCACGCGCCAACCTCCAACATCTGCTCGCGGCACAGCGCCGGCACGGCACTCACACCCAGGCCGCTGGCGACCATGCGCCCAACCGTTGCCAGTTGATGGCTTTCAAGCTGCACGGGCAGGCTGCGCCCGCGCTGGCGCAGGTGATCTTCCAGCATGAAGCGCACGGTAGAAGGCCGCTGCAGGGTAATGAAGGGTTGCTGCAGCAGCGCCTCCCAACTCACTTCGGCCTGGCTCGCCAGCACCGAGTCGGCGGGCACCACGGCCACGAAGCGATCGGTGTACAGCGGCGTAAAACTCAGCGGCGTGGTGGGTTCAGGCTCGAAGGCGATGCCAAGCTCGACCTGCCGGTCTCGCACCATATCCATAACCTGCTCATTGATCACGTCATGCACCGTGACGCTGATCGACGGATATCGTTGGCGAAAGGTGCCGAGCACGGCAGGCAACAGGTTGCCAGCGAACGAGGGCATCGAGGCCAGCGCCACTCGCCCCTGACGCAACGTGAAGCGTTGGCGCAGCTCGTCCTCGGTGTTATCCCAATCAGCCAGCAATCGACGCGCCAGCGGCAACAGGGCCTCGCCTTCCGGCGTCAGGCTCACCGCGCGGGTGGTGCGGCTGAAGAGTCGCCCGCCCAGTCCGTCTTCCAGGGATTTGATCGTCAGGCTCAACGCCGATTGCGATAGATGCAGGCGTTCGCCGGCCTGGGCAAAGCTCAGCGTATGTGCCACCGCGAGAAAGGCGCGCAACTGTTTGATGGTCATCGATCTGCATCTGCTCAAGACGCAACAGCGCGCATCGGCCGCTGCGTTTATTTAATTTATCCAATTAATAGCGCTTAAAAATCAACTTAACAAATCTAACCGTGACGCAGACACTCGGATCAACGACCAACAACAAGAAGGAATGGTTTATGGCTGGTTTCGACAAACGCGTCAGCACCTATGCCGAAGCCCTCGAAGGGCTGCAGGACGGCATGACCGTACTGGCTGGCGGTTTCGGTCTATGCGGCATCCCGGAAAACCTGATCGCCGAGATCAAGCGCAAGGGCACTCGCGACCTGACAGTGGTTTCCAACAACTGCGGCATCGACGGTTTCGGTCTCGGCGTGCTGCTGGAAGATCGGCAGATCAGCAAGATGATCGCCTCCTACGTGGGCGAAAACGCCTTGTTCGAAAAGCAGTTGCTCAATGGCGAGCTGGAAGTCGAGCTGACACCTCAAGGCACCCTGGCCGAAAAAATGCGCGCGGGCGGCGCCGGAATTCCGGCCTTCTATACCGCGACCGGCTACGGCACGCCCATCGCCGAAGGCAAGGACGTGCGTGAATTCAACGGCCGTCCGCACATCCTCGAACATGCCATCACCGGCGACTTCGCCATCGTCAAGGGCTGGAAGGCCGACCGCTACGGCAACGTCATCTACCGCCACACCGCGCAGAACTTCAACCCGCTGGCCGCAGCCGCCGGGAAGATCACCGTGGTCGAGGTCGAGGAAATCGTCGAGCCCGGAGAAATCGATCCCACCCAGATCCACACGCCCGGCATCTACGTCGACCGCATCATCTGCGGCACCTTCGAGAAGCGCATCGAGAAGCGCACCGTCCGCAGCTGAAATTCCTCATCGGTTCAAAGAATAAAAGGTCAAGACCATGGCACTAACCCGCGAACAAATGGCCCAGCGCGTCGCTCATGAACTGCAGGACGGCTACTACGTAAACCTCGGCATCGGCATCCCGACACTGGTCGCCAACTACGTGCCCGAAGGCATGGAAGTGATGCTGCAATCGGAGAACGGCCTGCTCGGCATGGGCGCCTTCCCCACCGAGGCAGAACTCGACGCCGACATGATCAACGCCGGCAAGCAGACTGTCACCGCACGCGTCGGCGCCTCCATTTTCAACTCCGCCGAATCCTTCGCGATGATCCGCGGCGGGCATATCGACCTCACCGTACTCGGTGCTTTCGAAGTCGACGTACAGGGCAACATCGCCTCCTGGATGATCCCCGGCAAGCTGGTCAAGGGTATGGGCGGCGCGATGGACCTGGTCGCCGGCGCCGAAAACATCATTGTGCTGATGACCCACGCCTCGAAGGACGGCGAGTCCAAACTGCTGCCCAAGTGCACGCTGCCGCTGACCGGCGCCGGCTGCATCAAGCGCGTGCTGACCGATCTGGCCTATCTTGAAATCGAGAACGGCGCCTTCGTCCTCAAAGAGCGCGCGCCGGGCGTCAGCGTCGAGGAGATCATCGCCAAGACCGCCGGCGAACTGGTGGTGCCGGAGCATGTACCGGAAATGACCTTCGGCTGATTGAGCGCCGATCAGGGCCTCGCGTGCGCAAATGCACGCGAGGCTTTTCCGTTCTAAAGAGGAAATTTGCCATGCAAGACGTCGTCATCGTTGCCGCTACCCGTACCGCCATCGGCGCCTTTCAGGGCGCGCTGGCCAACATCGCCGCGCCGGCTCTGGGCGCCGCCGTGATCAAGCGGTTGCTCGAACAGACCGGGCTCAATCCCGCCGAAGTCGATGAAGTGATTCTTGGCCAGGTGCTCACCGCCGGCTCTGGCCAGAACCCGGCTCGCCAGGCCTCGGTCAAGGCCGGCCTGCCTCACGAAGTGCCGTCCTTCACGCTGAACAAGGTCTGCGGGTCCGGCCTCAAGGCGCTGCACCTGGCCACCCAAGCCATCCGCTGCGGCGATGCCGAAGTAATCATCGCCGGCGGTCAGGAAAACATGAGTCTCGCGCCCTACGTCCTGCCCAAGGCCCGTACCGGTTTGCGCATGGGCCACGCCGAGCTGGTCGACTCCATGATCAGCGACGGCCTGTGGGATGCCTTCAACGATTTCCACATGGGCATTACCGCCGAGAATCTGGTGGACAAATACGGCATCAGCCGTGACGCCCAGGATGCCTTCGCCGCCTCGTCGCAGCAGAAAGCCTCTGCGGCCATCGAGGCCGGACGCTTCAAAGACGAGATCACCCCGATCGAGATTCCCCAGCGCAAGGGCGAGCCGCTGCGCTTCGATACCGACGAGCAGCCACGGGCCGGCACCACGGCTGAGGCACTGGCCAAGCTCAGAGCCGCTTTCAAGAAAGACGGCTCGGTCACCGCCGGCAACGCGTCGAGCCTCAACGACGGCGCCGCCGCCGTGCTGCTGATGAGCGCGGACAAGGCCAAGGCGCTCGGTCTGCCGGTACTGGCGCGGATCAAGGCGTACGCCAATGCCGGCGTCGATCCGGCGATCATGGGCATCGCCCCGGTTTCGGCTACTCGTCGTTGTCTGGACAAGGCCGGCTGGTCGCTGGATGAGCTCGATCTGATCGAAGCCAACGAAGCCTTCGCCGCGCAGGCGCTGTCGGTCGGCCATGAATTGGGCTGGGATGCCAGCAAGGTCAACGTCAACGGCGGCGCCATCGCGCTCGGTCACCCCATTGGCGCGTCGGGCTGCCGAATCCTGGTGACGCTGCTGCACGAGATGATCCGCCGCGACGCCAAAAAGGGCCTCGCCACCCTGTGCATCGGTGGCGGTCAAGGTGTTGCGCTGGCGATCGAACGCAACTGAACGGCGTTAGGGTCTGTTGCCGTTTCGTGCGCGGCCGCGCCGGAGCCTGTTTTTGCGCGAGGCAAGGCCGCGCCCGCTCCCGGCGGGCCTGCGGCATTCGCTCCATCCATGGAGATCGCACGAGGAGTGAAGTTTGGTTGTCCCAAATGAGCGACGAGAAACGCCGCATCGCGCAAAAACAGGCCCGGCCCGAAGGGTTGCGCGGCTCACGACGAAACGGCAACAGACCCTAGACCAAATCACATAGGGAGGGTTCTGAACCGCGGTCCTGAGAACCGCCTAAATACATCGATGAAATAACGGCGCGCGCCACGCACGCGCGCCGCTCATAACAAAGAAAACAACACAGGATTCACAACCATGCTCGGCGCCGTTACCTCTTTGAGCGTAAAGCTCGTACAGCGATACCTACCCTCACCCTTCGTTTTCGCCATTCTTCTCAGTCTCATCGTGCTGGCCGCCAGCATGCTCGTCACCGGTCAGGGCCTGCCGGCCATGGCGAAGCACTGGGGCACAGGCTTCTGGAACCTGCTTACTTTCGCCATGCAGATGGCGCTGATTCTCGTCACCGGGCACGCGCTTGCCAGCGCACCGGCCATTCACCGCCTACTCGCGAGCCTTGCCCGCATCGCGCGCACCCCTGGCCGCGCCATCGTGCTGGTCACGTTGGTGGGCTTGGCCGGTTCCTGGATCAACTGGGGCTTCGGCCTGGTAATCGGTGCAGTCTTTGCCCGTGCGCTGGCCCGTGAGGTCAAGGGCGTCGACTATCCGCTGCTGGTGGCCGCTGCATATTCTGGCTTCCTCATCTGGCATGGTGGCCTGTCCGGCTCGGTTCCGCTGTCGCTTGCTACCGGCGGAGCGGATCTGGAGCGCATGACCGGCGGCGTGATCAATGGCCCCATCGGCGTCGGCGACACCCTGTTCACCACCCTGAACCTGACCATCATCGCGCTGCTGGTCATCGGCCTGCCGATCCTCAATTGGGCCATGCATCCCAAGCAACCGAAAGTTGCAGACCCTGCACTGCTGCTGGAGCCGGAACATCAGCCGCTGCCACACGAGACGCTGGCCCAGCGCCTGGACGACAGCCGCATCCTCAACCTGATCATCGTCGCGCTAGGTGCGGTGTATTTCGTTTACTACTTCGCCGAGAACGGTTTCGCCCTGACGCTCAATATCGTCATCGGGCTGTTCCTGTTCATCGGTCTGCTGCTGCACGGCTCGCCCGAGCGCTACATGCGTGCAGTTCAAGACGGTATTGGCGGGATCAGCGGCATCGTCATCCAGTTTCCCTTCTACGCGGGAATCATGGGCATGATGGTCGGCGCCAACGCCGACGGCCTGTCGCTGGGCAAGCAGGTCACCGAGTCGTTCATCGCCGCGTCGTCGGCCGATACTTTCCCGGTGCTGGCCTTCCTCAGCGCCGGTCTGGTCAACGTTTTCGTACCGTCTGGTGGCGGCCAGTGGGCCGTACAAGGACCGATCATGCTGCCGGCCGGCCAGGCGCTCGGTGTGACGCCGGCGGTGACGGCCATGGCCATTGCCTGGGGTGATGCCTGGACCAATATGATCCAGCCGTTCTGGGCGCTGCCGATCCTCGGCATCGTCGGCCTAGGCGCGCGCGACATCATGGGTTATTGCCTGTTGATCCTGGTCTATTCGGGCTTGGTCATTTCGGGGTGCTTCTATTTCCTCGGCTGATGAAAAAGGGCAGGTGCTGCGATGGCTCCTGCCCTTCATGCTTTATGCATCCGTAGGTGAAGGGCGCTGCGCTCTGAGTGGGTAAGTGCCAGCTCATGTGGGCTGAAGCCCACCCTACGGTCCGAGTGTTCGTTTCAGTTCCATAGCTTTTTCTTCTCCGCCTTGGGATAGACGCGTTGCAGCGCGTGAGTCGCCAGATAGAGCCGTTTCGCTTCAAATCCCTATGTATTTCCGTCTGTCCGCTACTGCTATGGATCAATTGACCGGCGCAACTTTTTCTTACAAGTTCGTGTCGCAGTTAACGGACCATGCGCAGGCATCTATGGCAGCGAGTAGCCGATGCCTGGTTTGTTACGCAGTACAAGATGGGATGGATCGCTCGGCCAACGCGTCGATTGCAGTCGCTATGCAGCCACTGTTGCCGCTGCCCTAATTCAGAGGGCGGCAGTGGAGACTCAGGGAAAGGGAACAGGACGATGCTCTTCAACTCCATGGTATTCATCGCCGGGTTTCTGCCGGTGGTTCTTCTAGGTTTCGTCCTCCTTGCAGGCAGTGGTAAACACCGTTTTGCAGCCATCTGGCTGACCCTTGCCTCGCTGGTGTTCTACGGCTGGTGGAACCCGGCCTACGTGCCGCTGCTGGTCGGCAGCATGGTAGTCAACTACCTGATTGGTGGTGCTCTGCTGCGACGACCATCACGCACGCTTCTGGTGCTAGGCGTCGCTGCCAACGTAGCGCTGCTCGGCTACTACAAATACACCGGCTTTCTGTTCGGCACCCTCGACGATGCCTTCGGCCCGGGCTGGTCGGTGGGCGACATCCTCCTGCCGCTGGCGATCTCCTTTTTTACCTTTCAGCAGATCGCCTACCTGGTCGATGCCCATGACGGCGAGGTGAGCGAGCACGACTTCGTCAATTATTGCCTGTTCATCACCTTCTTCCCGCAGTTGATCGCTGGCCCGATTACCCACCACGGCGAAATGCTCAAGCAGTTCAAGGATCACAGTACCTTTCGTCCACGGCTGGACAATATTTCGCTGGGCCTGACGGTGTTCCTGCTCGGCCTGTTCAAGAAGGTGATCATCGCCGACCCGCTGGGCGCCGAGGCCTCGCCGATCTTCGCCGTCGCCGCTGACGGAACGGTGCCGGCGCTCTACGATGCCTGGTTCGGCGCCCTGACCTATACGCTGCAGATCTATTTCGATTTCTCCGGTTACAGCGACATGGCTATCGGCTTGGGGCTGTTGTTCGCGCTGCGCCTGCCAGTGAACTTCAACAGCCCGTTCAAGGCGCACAACCTCATCGATTACTGGTCGCGCTGGCACATGACGCTGACGCGCTTTCTCACCGCCTATATCTACAACCCCATCGTCATGCGGATCACCCGCGCGCGCATGGCGGCAGGCAAGCCGATGCCTCGTCGCGGCAAGATGAGCCTGGGTACCTTCGTCGTGCTGGTCGCCTACCCCACCGTGCTGACCATGTTCATCTCCGGCGTCTGGCACGGCGCGGGCTGGCAGTTCGTGGTGTTCGGTCTGCTGCATGGCTTTTACCTGGTGGTCGCCCATGGCTTTCGCGCCTGGAAGGCTCGCCGCGGCCTGCCGCTCGATAGCGACAAGCTCTGGCACCACTGCGGCGCCGTGCTGCTGACCTTTCTCTGCGTGGTCGTGGCGATGGTGTTCTTCCGCGCCGAAAGCGTTTCGGCGGCAATGGCGATACTGTCGGGCATGGTCGGCTTGAGCGAGCTGAATACCAAGTTCGACAAGTCGGACTACCTCACCGTGGCACTGCTGCTGGCGTTCGTCTGGTTCATGCCCAACGTGCAGCAGTGGATGGCGCGCTTTCGCACCGCCCTCGATGCCCATCCGGACGAAAGCTGGCTGCTGCGCTGGCTACCGGTTGCCTCGTGGAGCCCGACACCAGCCGTTGGCATGGCCATCGGCGTGCTGGGTTTCTTTGCCCTCGCCGTGGCGTTCTCCGTTGCGCCTACCGAGTTTCTCTACTTCCAGTTCTGAGCATCCGGTTCTCACCCCCAAAAGGAGTTAATGGCTAATGGATCAGCTTCTCTGGCTAGCCGAACATCCAGACCTGAGCGCCGCCATCGGCGAAGCCAAACGTGAAACCGACCCGCTCGCACGGCTCGCAGCGGCTGCGCGGCTTTCGGGGTATCGGCGCGACTTCACCTTGACGACCCGCCTGGACAAGCTAGCAAACGAGGGCCTGCAAGCGGTTGCCAATGGCGACGCATCCGGTACCGGGTTGCGGCCTTTGCGTATCGCCCTGCTCGCCTCGCATACGGTGGATCACTTGGTACCGGCGATCCGTGTGGCCGGGTTGCAACGCAGGTTGGCACTCTCGGTTCATGTCGCGCCCTATGGCATGTACCGCCAGGCGCTGCTGATGGACGATGCGCAGCTGGCCGCCTTCGCACCGCAACTGGTGGTGCTGGCGTTGGATGCGCGCGACGCACCGCTGCAGCTGGCGTTCGAGGTCTCCCAGGAAGAAGTCGATGCGGCCGTCGGCGAGCGCGTCGAAGAGCTGCGCCTGCTCTGGCGCCGCGCCCGTGAACGCTTCTCTGCGCAAGTGGTGCAGCAAACCATCGTACCGGCCGATCCGCCGGTCTTCGGCTCGTTCGAAGGCCTGGTGCCTGCCGCGCCCTTTGCCGTGATCGACCGGTTGAATGCAGCCATCCGCAGCGCCGCTCAGGACGATGGCGTACTGCTGATGGATCTTGCCTGGGAAGCGGCGCGTGGCAGCTACGGCGACGGCCTGGCCGAACCGCTGCGCTGGCATCAGGCCAAGCAGCTGGTGAGCCCAAACCTGGCGCCTTTGTATGGCGACCAGTTGGCGCGCATCGCCGCTGCCAGCATCGGCCTGTCGCGCAAATGCCTGGTGCTGGATCTGGACAACACGCTGTGGGGTGGCGTGGTCGGTGACGACGGAATCGACGGCATTCATCTTGGTCAGGGCTCACCCAGCGGCGAAGCCTTTCTCGCCTTCCAGCGCCATGCGGCGCTGCTGGCGCGTCGCGGCATCATTCTCGCGGTGTGCAGCAAGAACGACCCGAGCGTCGCCGAAGCGGCATTCGAGCACCCGGAAATGGCGCTCAAGCGCAGCGACATCGCCGCTTTTGTCGCCAACTGGGAAGACAAGGCCGGCAACCTGCGACGCATCGCCTCGATGCTGGATATCGGGCTGGACAGCCTGGTCTTCGTTGACGACAACCCAGCCGAGCGCGACATCGTGCGGCGTGAATTGCCCGAAGTCGCGGTGCCGGAATTGCCCGAAGACGTAGCCGACTATCCGGCGCGTGTCGCGGCGGCCGGCTACTTCGAGGCGGCGTCCTTCACCTCGGATGACGCCACGCGCGGACGAAACTACGCGCTGAACGTCGAGCGCAAGGCCGCCATGAGCCAGGCCACCGACATGGAAGGTTATCTGCGCGGCCTGGAAATGGTGCTGACCGCAACGCCGATCGGTACCGCCGAACTCGCCCGCAGCACGCAGCTGATCAACAAGACCAACCAGTTCAACCTCACCACGCGCCGCTACAGCGAGGCGGAAGTCGAGCGCATCGCCAGCGATCCGCGCTCGGTGGCGCTGGCGATCCGCCTGGCCGACAAATTCGGCGACAACGGCCTGATCAGTGTCGTGCTAGCCAGACCGGATGCGGCGGCCGCCGACGACGAACTGCTGATCGACAGCTGGCTGATGAGCTGCCGCGTACTGGGCCGGCAAGTCGAAGAGGCCGTTCTGGACGTACTCGCCGATGCCGCCACAGCCGCCGGCTATCGCGCGCTGATCGGCGAATACCGCGCCACCGAACGCAACGGCATGGTCGCCGAGCACTATCCCCGGCTGGGCTTCGTCCAGCATCCGGCTCCTGTCGATGCCGCCCGCGAGGCGACCTTCTGGCGCTACGAATTGACTTCCACCCGCACGCCCCGCCACTTCATCGAGGTAAAGGCATGACCGAAGCAGAGGTAATAAAAGCACTCACCCCGGTTTTTCACGACGTGTTCGATGACGACAGCATCGTGCTTTCGCCGCAGATGACTGCCAACGACATCGAGGGCTGGGACAGCCAGACCCACGTCATGCTCACGGTCGCGGCCGAACAGCGCTTCGGCATCAAATTTCGCACGGCGGAGCTGGAGTCACTGCGCAACGTTGGGCACTTCGCCCAGGTCATCAGCGCCAAGCTTGAAGGGAGGTAGATCATGCCGCATACCGCCGAGGTATCCATGGACGGGAGCACCGCCGAACGGGGCGCAGCCAACACGGCCAGCGCACCTGGGCTGGTGAGTTCGCGGTATCTGCTGTCGCTGTTTGCCGGGCTGTTCGGCGCCCTGACGCTGTTTTGCCTAAGCCTGCTGGGCCTGGACCGGACCGGCAATCTGCCGCCGCCAGCGTTCTCCAACAACCTGTGCGTCGACGAAAAACTCAATTTTCTGCGGAACAATCCGATTCGCTCGCCCAACCTGCTGATCATCGGCTCTTCGGTGGCTTGGCGGCATGTGGACGGCAATGTGCTGGCCAAGGCGATCCCGCAAACGCGCCCCATGAACGGTGCCTTCTGCGGCCTGTTCGCTAACCAGTCAACCTATGTCGGGCATTGGCTGTTAGACCGCGAACCGGGCATCCGCAGCGTGGTGATGATCGCCAATCCGCAGGACTTCGCCGGCTGCTGGAAAGTGCCGGCCGCGGTGTTCAACCGTGAGCACGTCGACCCCTACGTTTATGAAGGCGCATCGCACTGGGACTATTACATGCGTTATTTCGCGCCCAAATCCCTCGCCCGCAATGCCCTAACCGTCAAGGCTCAGCGTGCCGGACAGATCGAATGGGACCCGCTGGTGTTCAACCGATTCGGCGACGGACCGTTGCAGACCAGCAACACCCGTCACCTGATGTATGGCCGCCCGGATGCGCTGGACGACAACTGCTTCGATGCGCTGCGCGAGATGGGCGCACGGTTGCAGCACGAAGGCCGTCGCCTGATGGTCGTCTCCACCCCGTTGCATCCGCAGTGGAAAGAACAGTACGACCCGGACGGTACGTTCCTTGCCGATTTCGACAAGCGCATCGCCGAGGCGCTGAGCGCTACTGGCGGCACCTACTGGAACGCCGACAAAGACTGGCGCACGCCGGTGAATTCTTTCGTCGATGCGGTGCACCTGCGCTGGTCCGCCGCGCAGGAATTTTCCGAGGCGCTGGCTGAGCGGATACGCCGAACCGAAGCCGGCCCGACGGCGCCCGCTACACTGAAAACCGCCGCCATGCCTTGAATGTCTGGCTCCCGTTTTGAAAACCGTAGGGCCGAACTTATTCGGCCTTGGCAATCCACGGCCGAATAAATTCGGCCCTACAGAAACGGAATCCGGCACGACCGAATGGGAACCAGCCGTACTTAACGTGACGCCGGCAGCACGCGCCCTCGGCACTCGCCAAAGCCGATCGAAGCGAACCCATCCCGACGGCAACGGGCCTTGAGGATGATCTCATCACCGTCCTCAAGGAAGGTACGCGTCTCGCCGCTAGGCAGTTCCAGCGCCTGCTTTCCGCCCTGGGTGATTTCCAGCAGGCTGCCGAGGCTGTCGGCGCTCGCACCGGACAAGGTGCCGGAGCCGAACAGGTCGCCTGGTTGCAGGCTGCAACCATTGACGCTGTGGTGCGTGACCATCTGCGCCACTGTCCAATACATGTTCTTGGTGCTGCTCAGCGCAATGCGCTGCGCCGGCAGACCCTTGTCGCGCATGGCCGCCGTCAGCAGCAGCACTTCCAGTTCGATATCCAGCGCGCCCTGCTGCTGATCCTGTTCGTCGTACAGATACGGCAGCGGTTGCGGATCGCCTTCGGGGCGCGGCGGCTGGGCGCAGCGGAAGGGCTCCAGTGCTTCCGGCGTCACCACCCAGGGCGACACGCTGGTGGCGAAACTCTTGGACAGGAACGGGCCCAGCGGCTGGTATTCCCACGCCTGCAGATCGCGCGCCGACCAGTCGTTCAGCAGACAGAAGCCAGCAACATGGCTGCTCGCCTCACCAATGGCAATCGCCTCGCCGCGCGCGTTGCCTTCGCCGATCCAGATGCCCAACTCCAGTTCGTAATCCAGCCGCTTGCTCGGGCCGAAGCTCGGCTCGCTGGCTCCCGGCGGCAGGGTCTGGCCGTTGGGACGTTTCACCGTCGCGCCGGAGACGTCGATGGTCGACGCGCGGCCGTGATAGCCGATGGGCACGTATTTGTAGTTGGGCAACAGCGGGTTGTCCGGGCGGAACAGCTTGCCAACGTTGTTGGCGTGGTGGATGCCGACGTAGAAATCGGTGTAGTCGCCCACTTTAGCCGGCACCTGCAGCTGACAGCGATCCATTGGTTGCAGCAGCGATTCACCCATGCCCTGCAGATGATCGCGCTGCGCACTGCCCTCCCCGAGCAGATCCTGCAGCGCGCCGCGTAGCGCTGTGCGGGCCGATGCGCCGAGGGCAAAGAACGCATTGAGGCTGCTTCCACTGGCCGCTTTTGCCGCGTCCAGTGCTTGACCGTCGAACAGGCCGGCGTCGCAAGCAGCGCTCAAATCGAAAATGAAATCGCCAATGGCGACGCCACCGCGCGGCTCGCCGCCATCGCGGCTGAACACACCCAGCGGCAAGTTGGCGAGGGAAAAGTCCGAATGGCCGTTGGCCGACTCGACCCAGCTGCGTAGTTCTTTTTGTACGGTCTGCGCGGTCATGTCATCTCTCATTCTTGTCGAAGGTCTTGGCCAGGCCGGCCCAGCAGCTGTCGTAGTCGTTCTGCAGCTGCGGGCTTTCCAGCGCCTGGCGTGTGGGACGAAGCACCTGGCCGGTCTCGAACATGAAGGCCATGGTGTTCTCGATCTTGTGCGGTTTGAGTTCGGCGTTGATCGCCTGTTCAGTCGAAACCTGATCCGGGCCGTGCGCGCTCATGCAGTTATGCAGCGAGGCGCCGCCGGGCGAGAAGCCGTCGGCCTTGGCATCGTAGGCGCCATCGATCAGGCCCATGAATTCGTTCATCAGGTTGCGGTGGAACCACGGCGGACGGAAGGTGCTTTCCGCCACCATCCAGCGCGGCGGGAAGATCACGAAGTCGAGATTGGCCATGCCATGGATGGCGCTGGGCGAAGTCAGCACCGTGAAGATCGACGGATCGGGATGGTCGAAGCTGACCGTGCCGATGGTGTTGAAGCGGCGCAGGTCGTACTTGTAGGGCACGTTGTTGCCATGCCAGGCGACCACGTCCAGCGGCGAGTGGTCGAGCTCAGTGGCCCAAAGCTCACCGAGGAATTTCTGTACCAGCTGCACCGGCTCGTCGCGTTCTTCGAAGTGCGCGACCGGCGCGAGAAAGTCCCGCGGATTGGCCAGGCCATTGCTGCCGATCGGGCCCAGATCCGGCAGACGCAGCGCACAACCATGGTTCTCGCAGACGTAGCCACGTGCAGTGGCTTCCAGCAGCTCGACACGAAAACGCATCCCGCGCGGGATCACCGCGATCTCAAGCGGCGCCACCTCGAGCACACCCAGTTCGGTGACCAGCTTCAGCGCGCCCTGCTGCGGCACGATCAGCAGCTCGCCGTCGGCGTTGAAGAACACCCGCTCCATCGACTGGTTCGTCGCGTAGCGATAGATGCTCGCGCCCGCCGGCTGGCCGGGCTCGGCGTTGGCCGTTATGCACATCAGGCCATCAATGAAATCGATCGCCGTCTCGGGGAAAGGCTCAGGACCCCAGCGCAGCCGATTGGGCGTGACCGGCCCCAGCTCGTTGCCGAGCTGGCGGCCCAGGCGCTGGTATTGACCATGGTTGGCCGACGGGCGAATGCGATACAGCCAGGTCCGCCGCGCCTCGCTACGCGGCACGGTGAATGCAGTGCCGGATAACAGTTCGGTATAGAGCCCGTACGGCACCTTCTGCGGTGAGTTCTGGCCGACGGGCAGCGCACCGGGCAAGGCCTCACTGCTGAATTCGTTGCCGAAGCCGGACAAATAAGCGAGGGATTCTTCAGATTGTTGTTGTGATCGCATGGCCGCCTCTCATTTTGCGTAAAGCGTTTACGCAAAAAGTAATTTGAACTCCTATGGGCGTCAAGCTATAAACGGCGCCTCGCAGGCTCGCAGCAGAAACAGGCGATTGATTTCATGGCAGACAACAACGTGGACATGGCGCCCCGCCGTCAAAAAGTGCAAGCCGCCGAGGTGGGCACGGACATTCTCACGGCCCTGGCCGAACTGGCGCCGGCAACCTCGTTGTCGCGCCTGGCTGAACACGTCGACATGCCCGCCAGCAAAGTTCATCGCTACTTGCAGGCACTGATGGCCAGCGGCTTCGCCGAGCAGGACCCGTTGACCAACCATTACGGGCTGGGCCGCGCCGCGCTGTTCGTCGGCCTGGCGGCGCTGGGCCGGTTGGATGTGGTCAAGCTGGCCACGCCGCATCTGGCGCAGCTGCGTGATGACCTCAACGAAACCTGCTTTCTCGCGGTATGGGGCAACCGCGGCCCGGCCGTCGTGCATGTCGAACAGGCCGTGCGGGCCGTGACGCTGGTGACGCAGGTTGGCTCGGTGTTGCCGTTGCTGGGCTCGTCCACCGGACTGGTGTTCAACGCCTTCCTGCCTAACGCCGAAACCGCGCAATTGCGCGAAGAGGAACTGCAACAACCGTCAGCGCCCTCCTCCGCTGCCTTGGCCGCAACCATGAAAGAACTGCAACGCACCCACATTCAACACGTGCACGGCCTGCTGATGGCCGGTGTTAACGCACTGTCCGCGCCACTATTCAGCGGCGATCGGCGCTTAGCTGGCGTCATCACCGTTGTCGGCACCGAACCCGGCTTCATGGCCGAAGCGGAAGGCGAAGCGGCGCAACGCTTGCTGGATGCTGCGCGCACGATCAGCGCGAGGATGGGGGCGTCCTTCTAGACGAACATTACGCGCGAGCTAGCCGGTCGCGGTTCGCCATAATTCTGCGACCCAGACAACCCGCTCAAGCATCTGTGTACTCATGCTCGACCAAGGCCAGCCGAAGGACCTGCGGCCGCTCCACGAAGCTCGACTGTCAATTGATTAGAGCTGTAATGGTGAGAGCACCTGAGCCGGTGTAGCTCACCGTGCGAGCTCGGACCAGAAGAGGCTGATACTGGCGCACCAGCCGCCATGCTTTAAAACGAAGCATTACCTATGAACGGGGAGTCAGGCGTCCATGGGCCGCTTTGCCGACATAGAAGCCTGGCGTGGTTCCAGGGAAGAGCCAGAACGGCGTCATCTCTGAGGACGGAAAGACGTTCGGGAAGCGTGAGTCGCGCATCGAAGGGCCGGCAATGGTTTTTTCCTGCACCATCGAAATGTACTGGTCGATGGAGTTTTCCAGCGTATTGCCGTTGATGATGACTTCAGTGCCCAAGGCTCTGGCATAGCTCGCTACCCCAGCAGCTTTGGAGAGCAGCGGCGCGTATGCATCAACGCTGATGCCGTTTTCGCTGGTGACCCAGAGCCCTTCATCGGTGTGGACGACGATGGAATGGTTGCCCTCGGTATGGCCTGGGGTGTGAATCAGCGCGATACCATCGCCGAGGCGGATATCACCCTCGAACTGGATGACGCGCTCTTCTGGAATGCCGCAGATGCCGTTGGGGCAGTACCAGTCCGCCTGGTAGGGGTTCAGATCCTGGGCGCAGGCCCACTCGCGGTGGTGCACCAGCAGCTTTGCATTGGGCAGCAGGCCGGGGCTGTGACGGTCTCCCAGCCAGCGCCGTACGTCCTGGGTGTGGAGATGGTCGTAGGTGATGTAGTCGATATCCTCGGGCCTCAGGCCGATGCTCGCGATGATTTCCAGAACGTTGCTCTGACGCTTGACGATGAGGCTTTGCAGCGGACCGGGCGTGTTGTCCTGCAGACGCCGGAAGAACGGCGTCTCACCGTTGCGCTCATGGTCGGACGGCGATACGAGCAGGGTCTTCAGGCCCTCGCACGTGTCGAACTGCACCACGAACAGGCGATTCTGGATGTGCAGATATTCCACCAGACGCTCGCGGGAAAAGGCATTGCGCAGGCCATATCGGCTGGGATAAGGCACCTTCACCAGATCGAAGGACTCGTAGTACTTCACCTTCGGACCGGTCAGCATGTCCTTGCGGAAGGCCTCTGCTGCGGCGCGCGTATCCTCGACGCGGGCCTGTTGACCCAGGGCTTTGCGGCAACCCTCGAAGTGCTTGAGCTGGGTGATATGGGTCATTGGCGATCCTCGTCTCGCTGGCGATAGGTGTCCGCGGTGAAATTGCGTAAGCCTCGGGCGCGGGCTTTGTCCACCTGGCTTAGAAAGAAGCCAGGGAACGCATTGCAGAACTTGCCGAGCAACCCTTCCCTGGCCGGCAGAAAATATTCGAGGGGCCGCTTGCGCAGGACCGGCCCCAGGATCGCCGCTGCAACCTCGTCGGCGCTCAATGCACGCGCTCCGGAAAAGGTCAGCGCCGCATCGGCATCGCCGCGCTGCTGTTCCAGCATGGCGGTCTTCACCGGGCCCGGCCCAAACAGGGTGACGGCAACACCAAAGGGACGCAGATCGCCCGCGGCCGCGATGCTGAAACCACGCACTGCAAACTTGCTGGCGGCGTAGGTCGTGGTGCCCGGTGTCGCATAGAGCGACGCAATCGAACCGATGTTGATGATGTGTCCACGGCGCCGCCGCTTCATGCCCACCGCCACGGCATTCACGCCGAAGATGACGCCTTTGACGTTCACGTCCATCGTCAGATCGATATCGGCCTGTTTCAGCTCGCCGGTCTGCCCGCTGCGCAGCACCCCGGCGGCGTTGATCAGCACGTCGAGTTCGATACCGGCCTGCTCCAGTCCGTCAACCAGATCGGTCCAGGCCTGTGCATCGCGCACATCCAAGGGCTGGCAGCGAATGTTGGGCAGTGCTTGCCAGCGCCGCTGCAATGCGTCCCTATCCAGATCGACCGCGATGATTCGATGACCTTTGCTGGCAGCCATGGCGGTGATAGCGGCGCCGATTCCGTTCGCCGCGCCCGTGATCAATATGTGCATTCGAAACTCGTCCGTTTTTGTTATCGCAGGAGCATGTACCGAGCGCGCAAACCGGTCTTGATGTTTACCGCCAAGCTGCTTGACAATTCGCGCCAATCCAACCGGCGAGCAGGCAGAAGATGACGCAACCGCTGCACAGGCGCGTGATCCCGGAAACCTTCGTACAGCTGCTTTTCGAATATCTGGACGCACGCGGGGTAGCGCCTGAGACGATCCTGGGCGAGTCGCGGCCATTACCCCAAACTCACAAACTTGATGGGTTTCCGATCGATCGCTGGGTGGAACTGCTGGCGCGTGCCGCTCGCCATCTCGATGATCCCCTGCTCGGCCTGCACCTCGGGCAAACCGTGACGCCCAGGCATCTTGGCGTGTTGGGCTATGTCCTCTTGGCCTGCCCGAACCTGGCAGCCGTGTTACAACGTCTGGATCGCTATCAACGCCTGGTATACGACGTTACGCCGATGACGCGCCGTGAGGGCGACGGTTATGTCGAATTGGTGTGGGGAGCTGAGCAGGGTCGTCCGGGCGCGCTGGCGGACGAAGCCGCTATCACTGCACTGATGCAGTTCTGCGGTAGCCTGGCCAGCACGCCGCTGATTCCGCTACAGGTGCAATTCATCAACCCGCCGCCCTCGGATCTGCAGCCTTATCTCGACTATTTCGGCTGCCCTGTCGCGTACGGGCAGGACGAAACCGTCATCCGTCTGGATGTAAGGGATCTGGCGGTGCCGCTGAAAACGGCCGATCCGGGGCTGATCGAGGTCATGGAGCGACAAGCCGACACGCTACTGGAGCAGTTGCCGCAAAAAGCACCCCTGATCGAGCAGGTACGCAAGGCTACAGCCAGACTGTTACACATTGGCGAACCCAGCCTCGAACAGGTCGCCGCAGTCCTGTGTTGCGCGCCACGAACCGTTCAACGACGCCTCAACGCAGCCGGCAGCAGCTTTCGCCAAGAACTGGCCTGGGTACGCCGGAACATGGCAGAGGGCTACCTGCGCGACCCGCGCCTGAGCATTGCCGATATTGCGTTGCTGCTTGGCTACTCCGAGCACAGCGCGTTCAGCCGCATCTACAAGGAGTGGACCGGAATGTCCCCCCGGCAACGGCGTGAAGCCGGCTTGCTCGCAAGCGGGGATGTTGCAACAGCCTCGCTCAGCCAACAGGGTCATCGCTCAACCGATTTCGGCTGATGTTCGATCACACTGATCTGGCCGTCGACCTCCAGCACGGCGTAACGCACCTCAGCGATGTCTTCGATACCGTGCTTACGCAGATTTGCCAGGATTTCCGGTTCGGTTAGCTTTTCCCTGCGCAGGTTTTTCGTAACAGCTGCCCGTTGTGAATCAGCAGGGTCGGCGAGTCCTGGGTCACCTGCCGCAGGCGCGGGGAATAGAACTCGGCGAGATTGAACAGGTAATCCCAGACGACGATCACCAACCCCATCAACAGCAGATCACCCAGCGACATGGCATCCCCACGGATACCGTCGGCCGCCAGGCTGCCGATGATCACCAGCGCGATCATGTCGTTGGGCGACAAGCTGCCCGAATGGCGTTTGGGTGCCAGGCGCAGCACGATGGCCAACAGCAGGTAAACCGCTGAACCGCGCAAGGCGATTTCCCAGAGCGAGGTCTCAATGCCGAGATCTTCAAACATGTCAGGTTCCTGAGCGGGCCGATGTACCCATCAGACCCGACGAGACGGCCAACCTCGCCCGCACCGCCAGCCCACTTATCCGAAACCGCTATGCTCGTCATCGGAGCAACAACGTTCAGCCCAAAAATGGCAGTGACAAACCGGAGACGTCATGAAAGAACTCAGACAACGCGCCATTGAGGGACTGGCAGTAGGTGACGAGTTCGTCGTGACCCGCACATTCACAACGGATGAAATTCTGCAGTTCGCGCACCTGTCGCGGGACTACAACCCGGTCCATCTCGATGAACCTTACGCGCAACTGCGCAACTTCAAGGCGCCGGTTTCCCACGGTTTGCTGACCGCCAGCCTGCTCACAGAGATCGGTGGTCAGATCGGCTGGCTGGCCTCGGGCATGACGTTCCGCTTCAAGCGGCCGGTCTATGCCGACGAAGCCCTCTCCTGCCGCTGGACCATCACCGACATCGACGAACGCGGCCGTGCCAGGGCGCAGGTCACCACTACCAATCCTGATGGCGTAGTCGTCCTAGAAGCTGAAACCACAGGCGTCATACCGGGCGAGGCGGAACGGGCTCGCCTCGCTGCCATGGTTGCCGAGGGCGACCCAACCAATGGCGTGTTCGATCGCTGAAGGCCCGGCATCCGGCCGACGATATTTGTCCAAACCGCTCATCGAGTTTGATGGCTTTTGCCATTGTTGCAGCTCCCCGGCAGCGCCAATATCCGGTGACCCATAACAAGAAACCCAGGAGCCAGACATGCGCGACTACGCCACTGCGGCCAGCGAGTTCGATTACGACCAAACGGTCGCGACCATTCTTTCTGGCGACCTCTCGGCCATGAATGCTTGCGTCGAATGCTGCGACCGCCACGCCGACACGGACAAGGTCGCGCTCATCTGGGAAGGCCGCGACGGCCAGCGCGCCACCTGGACCTTCGCGCAACTCAAGGAAGCCGCCGCCCGCTTCGCCAATCTCCTGGACAGCCAAGGCATCAAGCCAGGCGACACCGTTGCCGGCCTATTGCCGCGCACACCGGAATTGCTGATCACCATTCTCGGCACCTGGCGCGTCGGAGCCATCTACCAGCCGCTTTTCACCGCGTTCGGCCCAAAAGCCGTCGAGCACCGGATCAAGGAATCCGGCGCGAAGCTGGTCGTCACCGACGCGGCCAACAGCGAGAAGCTGGACGCCATCGAAGCGGCGCCGCGCCGGCTTGTGGTGGGCGATGGCGCCGATGATTTCTGGACCCAGGTGAATCACCAATCGACCGCGTTCGAGCCAGTACTGCTGAACGCCGAAGCGCCGTTCCTCGCGATGTTCACCTCCGGCACCACCGGGCCTGCGAAACAGCTGCATGTACCGCTCAAGGCCATCGTTGCCTTCGTCACCTACATGCGGGACGCGATCGATTTGCGACCTGAAGACAACTTCTGGAACATCGCCGATCCAGGCTGGGCGTACGGCCTTTACTACGCCGTCACGGGGCCGCTCGCCATGGGCCACAGCACGCTGTTTTATGAAGGCGGTTTCACCGTAGACAGCACCTGCCGTGTGGTGCGCGATTACAGCATCACCAACATGGCCGGCTCCCCTACCGCTTTTCGCTTGCTGCTGGCGGCACGCAACGAGGTGGAAGCGCAGATCAAGGGCCGCCTGCGTGCCGTAAGCAGCGCCGGCGAGCCACTGACGCCGGAGGTTATCCGCTGGTTCAGCACCGGCCTCGGTTGCACCGTCCACGACCACTACGGCCAGACCGAACTCGGCATGGTGTTGTGCAATCACCACGCATTGAGTCACCCGGTCAGCATCGGCACGGCGGGCTATGCCATGCCTGGGCACCGCGTCGTGGTATTGAACGACCAGGGCCGCGAACTGGCACCCGGCACGCCCGGCATGCTGGCGCTGGATCGTCGCCGCTCGCCGTTGCTCTGGTTCTCAGGCTACGTGGGCACTAAAACCAAAGCCTTCGTTGGCGACTACTACCTGAGCGGCGACACCGTTGAGTTGAATACCGACGGCAGCATCAGCTTCGTGGGCCGCGCCGATGACGTGATCACCACATCCGGCTATCGCGTCGGCCCCTTCGATGTGGAAAGCGCGCTGGTCGAGCATTCGGCGGTGATCGAGGCGGCGGTGATCGGCAAACCCGATCCGGAGCGCACCGAACTGGTGAAGGCGTTCGTCGTACTGCACGCCGGCCACGAGGGCGACGTCGCGCTGGCTGAACAATTGCAACAACACGTGCGTCAGCGACTGTCCGCCCACGCCTACCCGCGCGAGATCGAGTTCGTCGCCGAACTGCCCAAAACCCCGAGCGGCAAGATCCAACGCTTTCTGCTGCGTGATCGGGAAAAGCCGGCACAGCAGCCGGCGACAGCGGTAACCAGCTGAAGGCCGAAATCAAGGACTGCAACAGGGCATTCGTAACAAGGAAACAGGCATGAAGGTTTCGACCGAAGATCGCTATGTGGCGACCGAGCATGGCGACGTGTTCATCCGTCGTTGGTATTCCGACTCACGCAAGACGCCCATCGTCTTGCTGCACGATTCGCTCGGTTGCGTCGAGCTATGGCGCGACTTTCCCGAGCGGCTCGCGGCGGCCACCAATCGCGACGTCATCGCTTACGACCGCCTGGGCTTCGGTCGTTCCGCGCCGCATCCGGGCGGCTGGTCGAACCGCTTCATTCGCGACGAGGCCGAGCTTTTTTTCCCACCGGTATGGCAGGCGCTGGACATCGAGCACTTCATCCTCTTCGGCCACAGCGTGGGCGGCGCCATGGCCGCCTGTATTGCAGCGCGTTATCCGCACCAATGCCGCGCCATGATCACCGAGTCGTCCCAGGCCTTCGTCGAAGCGCGGACCCTGGCCGGCATCCGTCAGGCTCAGGCAGCCTTTGCCGAACCCGGCCAGATGGAGCGGCTGGCGAAATATCATGGCGATCAGGCGGCATGGGTGCTCTCAGCCTGGATCGACACCTGGCTGTCCGAAACCTATGCCGGCTGGACACTCGAAGAAACCGCCCCGAGCATCACCTGCCCGTTGCTTGCCATTCATGGCATAGAAGACGAATACGGCTCCGAGGCGCATCCACGGCGTATCGCCGCACTTGCAGGCGACTCCGGGCAAACGTTGTTGCTCGAAGCCTGCCAGCACGTCCCGCATCGCGAGCAAACAGAGATCGTCATCGAGGCGGTTGACCGCTTTCTTGAAACCGTGGCGTGATGAAGCCCTGCTTCGAACAGGGATAGCACCGGGCAGGTTTTGCGCTATTCGGCGCGATCCGACGTATCGCGATCACGCTCGTATCCCCTGCTGAGCGGAAACGGCGGCAACCAGGACTCGCGGCGAATGGTCCAGCACTCGTAGGTGGGCGTCAGCTGGTCGGGCGCATCCAGGGAGCCGAGGTTCACCTCAATTTCGTCTTCGGTGCGTGCGAACACCGACGAGCCGCAACGAGGGCAGAAAAATCGTCCGGCGTAGTCGCGCGTTTCACCCTCGATCGTCACCGCATCCTGCGGGAACACCGCAGCCGCGAAGAAAAGCGCGCCATGATGCTTACGGCAGTCGAGGCAATGACAAAGGCCAACGCGGTACGGATGCCCCGACGCCACGATTCGGACATTGCCGCACAGGCAGCCGCCAGTGAATGAGTTCATGCTGCGTCTCCTAAAATTCACGACGCTGCAATCTTGTGCACTTCACCGACAACACCACAAGCGTGGCGCGTCGGCGTGCAGGAGATTACGACAGCCGAAGCCGGCTGCCGTGTCAGCCCGATCACTCGGCGGCGCTAAGCACACCGCGCTGGATCTGGTCACGCTCGATGGATTCGAACAGCGCCTTGAAGTTGCCCTCGCCGAAGCCGCTGTCGCCCTTGCGCTGGATGAATTCGAAGAACACCGGGCCCAGCAGCGTGCCGGAGAATATCTGCAGCAACAGACGCTGCTCGCCGTTTTCGGCCGCACCGTCGAGCAGGATGCCGCGCGACTTCAGCTCGTCGACCGGTTCGCCATGGTTCGGCAGGCGGCCTTCGAGCATTTCGTAATAGGTCTCCGGCGGCGCGGTCATGAACACCGTGCCGCTGGCCTTCAGCTTGTCCCAGGTCTGGATCAGGTCATCGGTGAGGAAGGCAACGTGCTGGATGCCTTCGCCGTTGAACTGCATGAGGAACTCTTCGATCTGCCCCGCGCCCTTCGACGACTCTTCGTTGAGCGGGATGCGGATCATGCCGTCCGGCGCCGTCATGGCCTTGGAAGTCAGGCCGGTATACTCGCCCTTGATGTCGAAGTAGCGGATCTCGCGGAAGTTGAACAGCTTCTCGTAGAAGTCCGCCCAGTAGGCCATGCGGCCGCGGTACACGTTATGGGTCAGGTGATCGATGATCTTCAGCCCGGCACCGACCGGATGACGGTCGACGCCTTCCAGGAACACGAAGTCGATGTCGTAGATCGAGCTGCCTTCACCGAAGCGGTCGATCAGATACAGCGGCGCGCCGCCGATACCCTTGATCGCCGGCAGGCGCAGCTCCATCGGCCCGGTAGGCAATTCGATGGCCTGAGCGCCCAGTTCCAGCGCGCGGGTATACGCCTTTTGCGCATCCTTCACGCGGAACGCCATGCCACACACCGATGGGCCATGCTCGGCGGCGAAATACGCAGGCAGGCCCTTGGGCTCGCGATTAACGATGGCGTTGATCTCGCCCTGGCGATACAGCGCCACGTCCTTCGAGCGGTGGTTGGCGACATGGGAAAAGCCCATGCTTTCCAGTACCGGCTCGATAACGTTGGGGGTGGGCGATGCAAATTCGATGAACTCGAAGCCCATGAGGCCCATGGGATTTTCAAATAGGTCGGCCATGATTGGCTCCTTGACTGGCTGTGCATTGATTAGGGATGACGTGAGGGAAACGTCAACCCGGCGGCGCACAGGAAATCCCGCGGACACTGCGTCCGAGGTGATCGCCCAAGGTCAGTCGAAAGCCAAGAGTTTTCATGTCGATGGTGTGTCCGGCTGAACATCCGGGTGGGCCTGCCGGAAGGCCGGCTGCGCCAACGCCAGGCGCTCGACACGCAGAATGCGGGGCAAGGCGCTCAGGTCGACATCGAAGCGCCGCGCCGCATAGAGCTGCGGCAGCAGATATACATCGGCCAGACCGGGCTCGCCGAAGCAGTAACCCTCATCGCCGATCAGGGCTTCGACCGCCCTGAGGCCCTCGCCTATCCAGTGGCCAATCCACGCCAGCACCTGGTCTTCGCCAACCTGCAAGCCACGCAGACGGTTGAGCACCGAAACGTTGTGCAGCGGATGGATATCGCAACCGATCAACGCAGCCACCGCGCGATGTCGCGCACGCGCCATGAGGTCTTTAGGCAGCAGTGCCGGCTCGGGATAGCGCTCTTCCAAATATTCGAGGATCGCCGGCGACTGGATCACCGACTCGCCCTCATCGGTGCAAAGCGTCGGCACCCTGCCCTGCGGGTTCAGCGCAAGATAGGCCGGCTGGCGGTGCTCGCCGCCGTCACGGATCAGGTTGACCGGCACCGCGCGGTAATCCAGCCCCTTCAGTGCCAGCGCAATGCGCACCCGATAGGACGAAGTGGAGCGGTAGTAGGTGTGTAGTTCCATTGGAGGCCACGCTGCTTGCAAGGGCGCGCTTCTTTTCGATGCGCATATTGTTTTTGCGTAATCAGATTACGTTTAGTGGAATCTGCGTTAGCCAACGCTGACTGTCAAGCCTTCCCGCTGCGATCCGATGATGATTCAGTATTGCGCAAGAATAACCGCAGGCTGAGTTTGATCAGCGGTGGTGCGAACAGCACAACGGCGAACAACCGCAGCGTCTGCAATGCCACCACCAGACCGACATCGCTGCCAGACTCCATGGCGATGATCGACAACGAATCCAATCCGCCTGGGCTGGTAGCAAGAAACATGGAGAGGTAGTCACGCTCTAGCAAAGCCGCGAACAACCACGCCGAAACGGCGCACAACGCAATTAGTAACAGTGCTGCCGCGAGCATCATTGGCAGCTTGCGCACCACATAAACAAGTGTGGCGCGGTCGAAACGCAGCCCGACGTAACCGCCAATCAGCGCATAGGCCATCGCCATCAGTGCACCAGGCAGCGTGATCTGAAACGCGCCACTCAGCTGGGCGAACACCCCGAGCATGAGCGGACAAAGCATCAAACCGGCCGGTACCCGCAGTCCCAGTACGACGCCCGCCAGCACCAATGCCAGGCTGAGCGCCATATCCCGCAGATATGTTGGTACGCTCGGCGAAATCGATGGAACCTGCGCGACTGCATCCGACGCAGACTCCAGCTGATGTCCGAGCAGCGCACTGATGGCGATCACGCAAATCAGCCGCACGTACTGCATGGTAACGACAAGACGCGGGTCAGCTCCGTAGCTTTCCGACATCGACATCATCACCGGCGCGGCACCCGGTGCCGTTCCCCAGAGCGCGCTGCTGGGCGGAAGCCGACCGAGCCAAATGAGTGCCAATCCCGCAACCAGACTCAGCAACACTGTGAGCACTGCGGCACCGAGCATCAGCGGCCAATCCTCAAATAACGATGTCAGCACGCCGAGCGTAATCGACTGCGCCACCAGCGCGCCGACCAGGCCGATGGAAAACTGATAAGCCCGCAGCGGTACCTGCGCCGTACTGCCCATCACACCGAAAGCGATCCCCGCGAACATCGGCCCGAGGAAGAACGCCGCCGGCAACTCTATCAACCGAAACAGCCCGCCTAACGCTCCGGCGCAAAGGATCAGCGCCAGCCAATGGACCGACGGCGGACGCGACGTCAGCCAAACCCTGACGCGCATCAGCTTTCGTTCCCAAGCGTAAATGTTGCACAGCGATCGAGTGCTATCACATCGGATTCATCATGCTCTGCGGCAGCAGCGTTGCCAGCTGCGGGAATACCACCACCAACGCCAAACCAAGCAGCATCAGCAACACGAATGGAAACGAGCCACGGATAATCGGGCCCATCGGCGATTGGGTAACGGCTTTGATGGTGAACAGATTCATGCCCACCGGCGGTGTGATCATCGCCACTTCGAGGTTGATCACCAGCAGCACGCCGTACCAGATCGGATCGATGCCCAAGTGCGTCATTACCGGCATGATCACCGGCGAGGTGATCAGGATGATCGCGATCGACTCAAGAAACATGCCGAGCACGAAGATCATCACCATCATCGCAATGATGAAGCCGAGCGCTCCCATATCCATCTCGGTGACCATTTCGACAATCTGCTGCGGCACCATCAGTTTGGTCAGCGCGTAGCTGAACACCGCTGCCGAAGCGAGGATCATGAACAGCATCGCCGAGGTGCGCGCGGCATCCTTGGCGCACCCCCAAATGTCTCGTAGTCCGACGCTGCGATAGATGAAAGCTGCGATCGCGAGAGCGAGCAGTGCTCCGACTGCGGCAGCTTCGGTGGCCGTGAACACCCCCGCATACATGCCGCCCAATACCAGTGTCGGCAACGTGATTGCCCATCCCGATTTACGAACAGCAATCAGCATTTCTCGAGTAGTCGCGCGTGGCTCACGCTGCGTGCCGCGCTGCCGGAACATGCAATAGATGCAGAAGATGCCCGCCAGCAGGAAGCCAGGCACAACACCGGCCATGAACAGACCGCTGATGGAAGTATCGGTCGCTACTCCATAGAGAATCATCGGGCCGGACGGAGGAATCAGAATCCCCAGGGTGCCGCCGGCCGCAACCAGCCCGTAGGCGATCTTTGGGTCATAGCCGTAACGAATCATTTGCGGAATCGCCACCGCGCCAATGGTGAGCGCCGTCGCCACGCTGGAGCCGGAAATTGCGGAGAAGATCATGCAGGCCACGATGGTGGCGATGCCTACGCCGCCCGGCAGGTGCCGCGTCAGGGTGTAAGCGGTGCTGTAGAGATCGTCCACGATGCGCCCACGAATCATCACGTGGGCCATGTAGGCGAACAATGGAATGGCTACCAGCACATACATGCCGGTCTTGGCGAAAACGATATCTGAGACGATATCCAGACCGCCCGGCTCGCCCATCAGCAGCAAACCACCGAACAGCGACAACCCGGCGAAGATCGGCAAACCAGTGAGAAGCAGCAGGATCAACCCCACCAGCAACAGGGAAATGGCGAGCATCAGTGCTTCTCCTCTTCATTGGTCACGAAGGCCGAGGCACCACAGGCCAGGCGCAACAGGCTATCGATGGCCGCTAGCGCCAGCAGGAAGCCTCCCAGCGGAATGAGCAGCTGCAGTTGGTACATTGGCAGCTCCAGGTAGCCCTGCGTCACCATGCCAATGGATTTCGAGAACATCGCCGTCTGCCAGCCGTTGACGATCAGGAAAATCGACAGCACCAGCACCACGGCCATCGACCAGATCTGCGCCCAGCGCTGCCAGCGAGGGCTCATCAGCTCGGTCACCAGATCCACACCGATGTGCCGACCTTCTCGCAGCGCGCAGGCGGCGCCGAACATGACGATGCCGACGACCAGAAAGCCCACTACCTCATCAATCCATAGAGAAGGCGCGCCAACGAAGTACCGCACCACGACCGAGTAGCCGATCAGCGCCAGCGCGACCAGCACGCAGACGGCGGAAAACGCCATGGCAACGGTGAACAGCCCAGCCACCGCTGCGCTGAAGATTCGACAGAACGCCGGGAGTTTGATCTCGTTCATCTGGCTGCTCAGATAGGCTTGCTTAGTGTTCATTGCTTTACCTCGGCACGCATGCAACAGAGGCGGGAGCCGAGCGTCGCGAGCCAACCACACTCCGCCCGCCCCCCGCACAACCGGTCAGAGTTGCTTGATCATTTCGATAAGCTTTTGCCCGTCCTTGGTGGTCTTCTTGAATTCTTCGATCACTGGCGGCTGCATGAGCTTTTCCAACGCCTGGACCTGATCGGGCGTATGCATCGTTACCTGCATGCCGTCCTCTTTAAGCTTCGCCACACCGTCCGGATCGACCTCATCCGATTTAGGAAGAAGCGTCTGCTCAGCCGCTTCGGCGGCCTTCATCACACCCGCCTTGGCATCAGCGGGCAGAGCCGCCCACCATTTCGGGTTGACGATGAGGTTCTGGTACACCGTCAGCAACGGAGTCGCCACGGCATACTTCTGTACCTCGTAGTAACGGCGCGCGTGAACCGCGCTGGCGCTGGACACACCCGCATCAATCACACCCGTTTGCAGCCCCTGATAGACCTCGGAACCGGGCATGGTCGATGGCGCAGCACCAAGAGCTATAAAACCCACATCGCTCAAGCGGCTGAGACCGCGGATCTTCACGCCTTCGAAATCCTTAGGCTCGATCAACGGCTTTTGCTGGGAAGTGAATGTGGCGTTATTCGCATCGACCAGCCAAGCAATGTTGGTAACGCCCTTCTTCTGCAGTTTTTCGTCGAGCAGCTTTTCTGCATCCGAATCGTAAAAGTTGGTCAGCTTTTCCTTGGACGTCATCAGATAGGGGATGCTGAACACCTGAACTTCCGGCACGGTTCCGCCCCAGAGTAGGCTCACCACGGATGCCGCTTCGACCTGGCCGCGGGCGACGGCCGCGTGGTTCTGGGTGGCCTTGAACAACTGTTCACCACCGAAGATCTGCACCTCAACCTGATCATGGGTGTTGGCCTTGACGTCTTCGGCAAACTGCTCGAGCGCCTTGGCAACGTGGTGCGACGCCGGCAACTGATGGCTCAGCCGCATCGTGTAGTCGGCTGCATAGGCCTGGGACAATGCGCTTGAGAGCAGAACGGCTAACGCAATGGCTGTTTTTTTCATGATTGCCTCTTCTTGTAATTTTTCAGGGACGGGCCGACCTGCCCCGCTCCACAAACCTGGAACGATGAAAGACCGCTCGGGCTACTCCAGCTTCATGGCATCGCGCGCGAAGACGAAACGGCCGTCGTAATGCTTCGCCATCTCCGCCTGCATGTTCTCTACGGAGTCCGACCATTTGAGAATGTGGGAAAGGACCAACAACTTCGGCTGGGCCTGTTTGGCAATTTTCGCAACCTGCTCGACCGAGGTGTGCTGGTGGCGGTGATAGTCGCTCCGCTGCGGTCGCTTCGGGTCGGTGCTGGCCTGCAGGCCCGCTTCGCTGTACACCTCGTGGATTAGGTAATCGGCGCCCTTGGCCTGGGCGGCGACTCGTTCGTCATACGTGGTATCGCCAGAAATGACCGTCACCTTGTCCGGTGTGGTGACCTTGTAGCCATAAGCCGGCTCGATGTCGCCATGGTCAACCAGGAAGGCTTCCACCTTCACCTCGCCATCGTCGTAAACCACACCGGGCTCGGCGATCTCGCTCACCGTAGGGGTCGGATCCGTAACTCTTCCGGCTCCGCCTACAACCGTGCTCTGGCGAATCTCGGTGTCCTGTCCGTAGGCTTTGATGATGTGCTCGACGAGCGAACGAGTGCCGACCGGGCCGTGTACCTGAAGTTGCTTCTCACGCAACCACCACAGATTGAGCGCTACCGAGGCGAAGCCCAGGGTGTGATCGCTGTGCATATGCGTGATGAACAGATGCTGAATGTTTCGCGGTGCCAGGGCCTTCTCGCCATCCTCGGCGAGCTTGATCAGACGGTTGGAAACCGACGACCCGACATCGAACAGAAACGATTGATCGCCATAAACCACCGCGACGGAGGCGCCGGCACGTTCCGATTCCGGCACGGGCGTGCCAGTACCTACGGTATATACCCGAGTGCCGTTCGCCTTATCTTGCTGCGCTGCGAATAACGGCGCTGCAGTAAGAGAACCCACAACAATCGCCAACAAGCATTCTTTTATGATTTTCATATCGAGTTCCAAATCAGTACGCAATTGGCATAAACGCTGCCCTTTTCATCTTCAGAACTTGAAGGCATACCCGATAATTACGCGGTTCTCGTCGTTACTGCGGGTGTAGTTGGTGCGATTGGAGGCATTTCTCCAACGCAGGCTGACGTCCTTCATCGGTCCGCTTTGCACCACGTAGGTGATGTCGGTGGTGCGCTCCCATTCCCGCCCTTCTTCACCGGCCGCACGCAGTGCAGCGGCTTGTGGCGTGGCGATATTTTCTGGATCGACATTGTCGCCTTTGACGTAGCGCAGGGTGAAAGTCAGGCCGGGAACGCCGATGGATGCGAAGTTGTAGTCATATCGTGCATGCAACGCTCGCTCATTCGCTTGAGCGAAGAGACTGGTGTTCTGCTGTGCAAATAGATAGGTATCAGCTCCGTTAAGCAGAGGAAACGGGCTGTCACCCCAGAGTTTCTGATAGCCGCCGCTAATGCGATGACCACCCAACTGATAACCGAACAAAGTGCTTAACGCACGGTTGTCAACCTCACCTACGCGCTCTGCGCCTGTTTCAGAAGCGTTGAAGTAGCGAACTTCAGCAAAGAGCGAGCTGTTTTCGCTCAATGGATGGGTATGTTTGAATCCCAGATACTGCCGCACGTAGAAATCTTTGAGTTCACTGGCGTGCAAACTCAACTTCGTTTGCGGTGTCACTGCAAAGTCGACACCGCCATAGGTGTAGCTGTCGCTGGTGACTGAATCATCGTAAGCGCCAAACTGACCCATGGTTGTCAGGTCGACAGAGTCATCCGAATCGCGCTGTTTTACTTTCCGAACCTGCCCTAGATGAAAGGTGAATTTGTCGAGATCGTTCGAGAAAAGCTGAGCACCAGTGAAAATTTGCGGGAACAGACGGCTGTTATTCGATAACAGCAAAGGCAAGGTTGGACTGACGCCACCCAGGAACAGCTCGGTCTGGCCCATCCTGGCTTTTACAGTCGCAGACAGCTTTGAATATTCATCTTCAGCGCGTCCATCGGAACCGCGCTCCAACAGCCCGCTGCCAGTGCGATCCGGGCTGGAGTCGAGCTTAACGCCGAGCATGCCCAGGGCATCGACCCCAAAGCCGACGGTGCCTTCGGTATAGCCGGATTCGAGCTTGAGCATGAAGCCCTGCGCCCACTCCTCACGTTTGTTCTGTCCCGCTCCGTCGCGGAAATCGCGGCTGAAATAGAAGTTCTGAGTACTCAGGCTGCCCTTCGCATCGCCGATAAAGTCGGCGAAGGCGGACGGCACGGCAACCATTGATGACATCAACAGGGTACCGGTGAGCGGTAGAGACGCTTTTATTGTCATTGTTATGCAACCCGTTTTTATTATTGGTTTGTCCCCATGGGGACGCGTTGCCTGCCCTCGATCCGAAAGCAGTCCTGCATGCCTGGCCGAGCCAGGCATCAAGTTTTCAGCCGATGCGCACCAGGCCCTTCTTGTGCCGCTGCGCACGTGCCACATAGTCCTGCGCGTTGAGGCGGAACTTGGCGGCAGCCTCCTCGGTGAGCTCGCGTACCACTTTCGCCGGCGCGCCAATGATCAGCGAGTTGTCAGGAAACTCTTTGTTCTCGGTGACAATTGCGCCAGCGCCGACCACGCAGTTACGGCCGATTTTCGCGCCGTTCAGCACCACGGCCTGGATGCCGATCAAACTGCCTTCGCCCACTGTGCAGCCGTGCAACATCGCCTGGTGGCCAATGGTGACGTCGGTACCTATGCGCATCGGATAGCCGGGGTCGGTGTGCAGCACCGCGCCCTCCTGAACGTTGCTGCCGTTGCCGATCTCGATCAGCTCGTTGTCACCACGCAGCACCGCCTGGGACCAGACGCTCGCGCCCTCACCTAGCGCAACCTTGCCGATTACCGTGGCATCCTCGGCGACATAGACGCTGTCGTGGATTTCAGGGCGCTGGCCTTCGAATTCATAAATCGCCATTTGCTTTCCTCACTGGCCCGACGGGTCGTGGCCCGCCTGTAGTCATCATTCGCCGCGAAATACGCCGGCCCGCTGTAGTTCGTCGACTTGCGCGTCGCTGTAACCCAGGCTGCGCATGACCTGACGCGTGTTCTCGCCGATGCGCGGGATCGAGCGACGCGGGCCCAGCCGCTGACCGTCGAGAGAAACCGGCAGGAGCGGCATGTCGGTGTAGGAGCCATCTTCGAGCTGCAACTTGGCCATCCCACCGCTTTCGATAAGATGCGGGTCGGCGAACAGCTCCTCGGGCTTGCGAATCGGCGCAAAGGGAATGCCGTTGGCTTCCAGTTGCGGCACCAGCGCCTGCGCATCGACGGTGGCGAAGACTTCACCCAGGTGGGCCAACAGCCGCGGTCGCTGAAGAACGCGGTCGTTGTTGGTGGCGAGGCTCTGGTCATCGAGCAGCGCTTGCTGACCGATCAGCTTGCACAGCGCTCGCCATTGGCCATCGCCGGTGGCCGCAACGAACATCTGCTCGCCTCCTTTGAAGACGAAGACGTCGTAGATCGACCAGGCGCTGATACGGTTGGGCATGGGCGCGGCCGCTTCGCCAGTGACCACGTACTGCTGCATATGCTGTGCCGCGAGCAGTACACAGTTTTCGTAGAGCGCACTCTGCACTTCGCGACCGCGCCCGGTGCGATTGCGCTCGTTGAGCGCGGCGAGGATGCCGATTGCACCGAACATGCCGCCCATGATGTCGTTGACCGAACTACCGGCGCGCAGCGGCCGTCCGACCGGGCCGGTCATGTAGGCCAGGCCCGCCATCATCTGCACCACTTCATCAAGGGCCAGGCGTTTGTCGTACGGCCCGGCGAGAAAGCCCTTGAGGCTGGTATAGACGATCTTCGGATTGCGGCTCTTGACCGCCTGGTAGCCGAAGCCAAGCGATTCCATCCGGCCGGGCTTGAAGTTCTCGATGAACACATCGGCGCTGTCGAGCAACTTCAAAACAGCGTCCTTGCCTTCCTCCGTATCGACATCGACCGCGATGCTCTGCTTGTTGCGATTGAAGGTGCGGAAGAATCCCGCCCCGGCACCCAGCAGGCGACGGGTGCCGTCGCCCTTGATGGGCTCGATCTTGATTACGTCGGCGCCCAGGTCACCCAGGATCATTCCGCAGGTGGGGCCCATGACCATGTGGGAAATTTCGACAACACGAATCCCGTCAAGTGGAAGACTCGACATTTCTCTACTCCAGCAATTAAAGGCGCGATCAGGCAGCGGCAGGCGGCGCGATGAAATTCTTCGGCAGACCGGCGCGGGCGATATAGCCGTACAGGGTTTCCCCTGGTAGCGCGGTTTCGAGCACAGCACGCGACTCGATTAGTCGTTGCAGGTCGATGCCGGTCTCGTAGCCCATGCTCTGCAGCATGAACACCATGTCTTCGGTGACGGTGTTGCCTGAGGCACCAGGCGCGAACGGGCAGCCACCAAGCCCGGCGAGCGATGAGTCCAACTCGCGGATACCGTGCTGAACCGCCACCAGGCTGTTGGCCAGCGCCAAACCACGGGTGTCATGGAAATGCGCGGCCTGCAGCTTGTCACCGGCGATGGCGCGAACCGCATCGATGGCCTGGCCAACCTGACCCGGAGTGGCGTAACCAGTGGTATCGCCTAGTGACACCTGATCGCAGCCGGTTTCGAGTACCAGATGGGTCAGGTCGCAAAGATCGGCAAGTGGCACCTGACCTTGTCGAGTGCAGCCGAACGCGGTGGACATGCCTGCCACCATCACCACGTCGTGGCGACCGGAGCTGGTGCGTAGATCGCACATGCGGCCGAACTCTTCGACCATTTCCTGCGGGCTACGACGGACATTGGCAAGGCTGTGCGCGGCACTGACGGAAACCGGCGCGACGATACGATGGGCACCGCTGGCAAGGGCGTTTTCGACGCCGCGCAAATTCGGTGCGAGGACCGTGACATGAAGGTCCGGATAACCCAGTGCATGAGCGACGACTTCATTGGCATCGGCCATCTGCGGCAGCAGCTTGGCCGGAACGAACGACGCAACTTCCATATGGCGGACACCCGCAGCATAGGCCGCATCGATCCACTTCTTCTTGTCAGGGGTGGGCATGATGCGTTGAAGGCTTTGCAAGCCGTCCCGCATGCCCACCTCATTGATGATTATTCTTGTCATGAGGTCTCTCGCTAAGGCGTGTCGCTTGAGGGAGAGACTAAGAAGCTGCGGCGGTGGAGAAAAGACGTTATTCGCGGCCTGATCCATCGCCGTTGACGATGAATGGAAAACTAGGCCGACGCGATGTTCTGGCTAGGCACCCGCGCGAGCAAGTGATTGAGCAGACGCCGCGCCGACAGCGAGAGAGCATCGGAATCACGTACGCAGATGACGAATTCGCCGAGCGCCCAGCTATCGGTCAGCGGAATGACCTTCAAGTCGAACAATTTCGCGTAACGGCTCACGGCTTCCTGGGGAAAGATGCCCAATGCAATGCCCACATGAACCAGCCGATAGGCCGCATCGAAGGACGAGACATGGGTACGGAAGCGCACCTCGCGGCCAACCGCCGACGCCGCCCGCTGCATGAATGCGTTCAGGGTCGCGTACGCCGATAGTCCCAGGTGGTCATATTCCAGCGTCTCGGCGAACGAAATACTGGTCCGCCTGGCCAACGCATGCTCGCGATTGACGACGACGGCCAGGTGATCGCTGCGATAAGGGATGAACTCGAGATCGCCTTCGGTCATGGATTTACGGCAGACGCCCAGATCGGCATAACCTTCGGCGACGCCACGTACCACGTCGGGGCTGAAGCGCTCTTCGATGTCCACTTGAATATGCTCGTTGGCGAACATGAAATCGGATAGTTCCTCGGGCAGGAACTCGATGATGGACGAAACGTTGGCCAGGATCCGTACATGCCCCCGCGCCCCTTCGGCGTACTCGCTGAGCTCACCCTGCAGGCGTTCCATGTTGTGCATCAATTGCCGCGCATGACGCAGCAAAGCCTGGCCAGCGGCGGTCGGCACGACACCTTTCTTACTACGCACCAGCAGCGGCGTACCGATATCCGCCTCAATGTCCGCGATTCGCTTGCTGACAGCCGAAGGCGCAATGAACTCCCGCTCGCTGGCCTTGGTGATGGTCCCCTCTTCGCACACCGCGATGAACAGCCGAAGCGAGACCGGATCGATATGCCACATGTCGAATCATCCTGATTGGGAGGACAGAGCCTACCCAAAAAGCAATTGTCTCGCGCAAAAACAGCACCTTTGCTGCCGCGACGAGGGGTCGGGCTCGCACCTTTCATCCGTGACTTAGAACGAATCGCCGAGCAGCGTTGCCGAACGCACAGCGAGACACTGAGCAGAGGAAATCACAATGAATCGACTTTTCGACAAGACCGCTCCGCAAAACGTGCATGGCTGGGAGCGCACCGCGTCGGTCGCGGGCGGCTTGATGTTGTTAGGCAAAGGGCTACGCCGCGGGGGGATTAGTGGGCTACTACAGCTCGCGATGGGCGGTATGGCGCTGGCGCGTGGGATCAGCGGACGCTGTGAGGCCAAGCGCATATTGACCGAGGCCGAACAGCAGCCCCGGCAGCAGGACGTCGCCAACAAGCAGCGCTACAGCCACATGCCGCTCGACTCGGAGGTGCACAGTCCGGACTTTACAGAGCCTGGGGTGAAGCTTCCGAATACCACGCCGATGGGACATGAAACCCACCCGGGCGAGCAACGCAGTATCTAAGGCTGTGCGGGCAGTCGCGCCGCTCACTCAAGCAAGTTGATCCGCTTCTGATCGCAAGACGAAACGACGGGTGGGCTGAAGCGGAGCGCTGCCTTTTGGTCCGCCTTATTGGATCGTTTGACGCCCAACTCGCTTCGCGTCGAGATAAATTTGAGCTGCCGCCGAACGGCAATTGTCGGCATTTTGGCGACATGCTATTCATGCGCCGTGATTTCGTCACATTTCGTAAAACTTCTCAGGATGGCACCAAATGGACACTGCAAAGCTCGATGGCGAAGAAGCTGGACACTGGGGTGTGGTGTATTCCTACGGCAGCGTTTTGGCGGTGTTCGACAATGAGCAGGAAGCCCTGAGCGAAGCCGCCTGCTTTGGCGGCGCAGCCGTTCAGCTTGCTCGAAGCGTCTGGACCGCGCTTTGCACGGCCCCTCTGAGCACGACGGCGCAGAGCTAACGGGACAAGGCCGATCGATCAGCGCGGTCGGCTTTCGCTTCCACTCATCTGCGCGCTTGCTGGATGCCATCCACTACGGGCGACGCGTCGATCCGTTGAATCACCCTCTCGCGCTGCTGGAGCACGATGTCCAGCACGCGACTGGGCTGCATGTCGATGTCATCGAACGTGATCAACTGCCCGGGCTCGACAGCTCTTTTGAGCACAGTGTTACGGAGCAGGCCAATAGGCACATGGTTAGGCTTGTCGGCGAGCCGCACCGCTTCGCCACGCACATCGAAACCTCCGATACCACGCCCGATCACGTCGCCAGACTTCATGATCCGCTTGGCTATCGCCGCAACACCCAAGGTCGGCTCGGTCGAATTGTTCAGTAGCACGCCTCCACCTGCCAATACACGGCGGACCGTCTTGCCGACTTCGAGCGAGCAGAGATGGAACGGACGCGTCAGCACGTAATACGGACCGGGACCCAGCTTGAAATACTCGATCGCCGGCGCCTGAACCTCATCGTGGCGACAGACCAGAAACACCCCGCCAGCCGAATAACCGCTAGGTATGACGTAGTCGACGATGGGCTGCCCGAGGCCGTCTGCAAGCAGGCCAAGTACGTTTGCGCTGACGTTCAGATCAGTCGAGGCCACACCTTCCATCCCTTGCCGGGAAATGGTTGCGCCGAAGCCGTTACCGACCACTACCTGCTCGATCTGCACCTTGGTGCCATCGGTAAAGGACGTGGTCTGCTCGACGCTGATGCCCTGCCGCTTGGACCAATAAGTCATGTCTTCGGGGGTCGGGTTGTGGTTCAGATAGCCCTTCATGTTGCCGTAGACCAACGGCTGAAAGCCCATCTGCAGCGCATCTTCGCGCAGCGCCGCGAGCGAGCCGGGCTGATCGCCTTCGGCTTCGGTCAGCAAGCCTTTGCCTGACAGATAGGAACCGGTAGTGACCTGAAGTTCGGCATTGACCGTGACCACCGGCAACCCGGCTTCGAATGCACGCTCGATGACTTCGGTTCCGAAGAACACGTCGCCCGTGCACTCGACGATGATGTCCGAGTTCGCGATGAGCTCATCGACGGAATTGGTCAACGCATCGCGCAGCGGGAACTCGTTCAGGGTGCCAATGCTACGGCGAGTCAGAACCCGGCTTATTTGCAGGTCCTTGTAGTGCTGCATGATCAGCCGAACGAAACAATGCGAGATCATCCCTGTGCCTGAAACGCCTACTCGTCTAACTGCTGAATCGTTCATAACGAAATCCGTTTGTTTTTTGCGTGAAGCTCAGACTGTTACATTTTGAAAAAGTTTTCAAACATAAGACTTCACGGTTGGCTCGCGCCCTGCGCGCACTGGAAACGAGTCAGACATGGTCCGGCGCTTTCGTTGTGCGGATGCGTTCGGAACGGTACGCGACTCGGAGCCGGTCCAAAAGGTGCCGCCGGAATGTCGCTCATGTGCTTGATCACATGCCGCAGCTCATCGCGCCATGGTTTGGGCCTGATGCCGAAGGTGTCTTCGATCCGGCTGCAATCGAGCACCGACCAGGCCGGCCGGGCCGCGGCGCGCGGCAGGCTTCCACTCGTTACGGGTAGCACGCGCGGCGCTTTATCGATCAGGCCAACCCGTTCGGCTTCACGGAAAATCTCGACTGCAAATTCCGCCCACGAGCATGACGACGAACCGCTGTAGTGATAAAGCCCCCACTCAATATCCCCGTCGCGGCAATAGCGCAGCGCCAGTTCGATCAGCACCCTGGCGACGCTGCGTGAACGAGTCGGGCAGCCGACCTGATCGCTGACGACGGAAATCTCATTGGTCTTGCGGCCCAGATTCAGCATCGTCTGCACGAAATTGTTGCCATGCTCGCCGTAGATCCAGCTGGTGCGCAATATCAGGTATCGATCCAGGGTTTCGCTGATCGCGATCTCCCCTGCCCGCCGCGTCTTGCCATATACGCAGTTCGGCAAGGCCGGGTCGGTTTCCCGGTACGGCTTCGAGCCATCGCCAGCAAAGACATATTCGCTGGACAGGTGAAACAGCGGAATGCCGAACCGCTTGGCGGCCTGCGCCAGGTTCTTCGCGCCGTCGCGGTTCACCGCTTCGGCATGCACGATCTCAGCCTCGGCATGATCGAGATTGGTATAGGCAGCCGCGTTGATGATCAGCGCGGGGCGGTAGCGCTCGATCGCCTGGATGATTTGCTCAGGGGATGTGATGTCGACGTCCTTGTGCAGGAGACCGATGGCTTCTAGCCCGAAACTCGGCGCCTGATTGACCAGACAGCGCCCTACCTGCCCCCCTGCACCGCATACCAGCACGCGCATGTTCTGTCTGAGCGAACGCGGCTGTTTCGCCGTGACCTCGCTCGGTTGCGCTGAAACCGCATCGGCTGTGGCAACCGGAAGCGGCGCTGGGATCAACTCGCGCACGGTGACGCCAAGGGCCTCAATTGGCGCATCGGCGGCTTCCGACTCCGGCGAAAAGCGAAAGCTTTCGAGCAGACCGTTCGCCACGATCTTCGCCTTGCCGAACTGACCGCGCTGAAGCATGCGCGCTATCTGCCCGAGACGGGAAAGCACCAAGCCCAGTACGCGGCGCTTGCGGAAATACTTACGCGCCACGAACAGCTCGTTGCGCACCAGATGCCGATGCAGCGCAACCCGGTTCGGGTTGGTTTCGCGCAGGATATCGATGGCGCCGCTGACGCGTCGCAGGTGCAGTACCTTGCTCGCCGTTACCAGATAACCGGGAACGTCCCGACTGATGCGCAGGGTAAATTCGGTATCGTCGCCCCACATGAACATAGGAGCGATGGGCAGGCCGTGGCGTTGCAGCGTCGCTCTGGGCACGAGGATTGAAACGAAGGTTGCGGGGCGAACCGGAACCACGCCGATATCGAGCAGCTCCGGCCAATTTTCATAGGCGATTGCGTTGGTGCGCTCGTCGATGCGCGGAACGTTGGTCAGCAGCCCTTCGCTGGTGTGGGCCTTGGACACCAGAAACGAGCGCGGCTTGTCCATGGCGCGCAATTGATCATCGGCCTCGAGCAGCTTTTGCAAGGCGTCCGGCTCGGGGACCACATCGTCATCCATCATCCAGACGAAGTCGGCGCCTTGCTGATAAGCAAGGCGGAACCCGGCGCTGAAGCCTCCCGATGCCCCGGTGTTGTGCGAGAGGACATACACCTTGAGGTTCGGTAGCCCTGTCTGGAGCAACATCTCCTCAGTGCCGTCATTGCTGGCGTTGTCGACGACGATGATGCCGTCGCAGGGCCGGGTCTGAACTTTTATTGCGTCCAGACAACGCGCTAGCAAGTCCTTGCGCTTGTAGGAGAGTACGACGGCGAATATCTGATCCATGGGTCGCTTGGTCTCTAAAACGGGAAGATAGGCGACATCCAGCCTGGCGGTAATTGCCGGCGTCTTGTCGAGCGCCGCTGCGGCACGTTTCTGACGGCGTGCATGGCGCTCAGCTCCGACAGAAGAAGCTGAGCGAGGTTCATTACACGGCAACGTCATGTTGCAAAAAGTTGACGTGATTTATTGACATACCGGATGAGCAGTCGTTGCGTCGGGTATGCAGAAAGGAAAGAGGGACAGGCCGAGCGTCACTTGCGCCTGATCATGATGCCGAAACGACAACCGCACCGTTCACTTCCTATAAACGGTGCAGGACGCTATTCGTTCGGCGTTCAAGCGGGTGCCGACACGTCGCCCGACAGAACTCAAGCCCTGGGCGTCTCGCAGCGACGAACCTCTTTCGCCTGTTGCAGACGCGCGGGCCGAACGCCGGCGATGGGACGGGCCAGACGGATTTTCAGAAACTCGGTGACGTCCGCCGCCAACGCCCGTCCGCCGCCGCCCGGGAAGTTGTTGTCGTTGGTCACCAGCAACGTGCGTGAATCGAGCGGCAACACGCTTTCGATGGTCACGTAGGGAAATGTGAACGTCCGCTGGCCATCGCCGTTCAGATCATCGGGGTCGGCCAATTGCATGAGATCGACGACTTCCGTCTTGTGCACCGCCCCGCCACTGGCAACGCCCCGCGTGTCGATCAGGTAGATCTTCTTGAACGGCGCGCCGCTGGTCGCGGTTGCATTGTTGCGCTCGATCACCAGGAAGCGAGTCTCGTCGACAGCCGTCATGTCGCCGATGGCATGCTCGGGCGACTGCAGGCGGTAGATGAACACCTGACCGGTATAGCGTTCCTGGTCGATGTCGAACTCGTTGATGCGCAGCGTGCCGGCTGGATCGCCGTCGACGGTTTTCTCCAGCAACGCGTATAGGCGATCACCGCGCGGGTTGATGGCCATGCCTTCGAAGCCACCGGAGCTGCCCAGGTTGGCCGTCGCCCGTCCCGCCACTACATCGGCGTGCTGCGGCGCGTAGACGCCAGGCAACGAAATGGCGCTGCGCGTGACGGTGCCGGACGCATCGGTCTTGATCAGGTAGGGACCGAACTCATCGCCAAACCACATGGCGCAGTTCTTGTCGCGGCGCACCGACTCGATGTCCAGATCGGCGCCGGTGAGCAGACGGCCGAAATCGATCGCGCTGTCGACGCGGGGCTTCGAGCCGTCGTTGTAATAGAAGCGGTAATCGGCCTGGATCGGCAGTTCCAGCTCTTGATTGATGTCGTTGAGGGTGAGGCGCGACGGATGCGTGAAGCGCGCCAGCGGAGCGCCGCTGAGGTAATCGCTGGCGCTGACCTTGCCGCTGCCGCCGTTGGCGGTGCGGAAATCCGGCCGCACGCTGTAAAGACGCAACAGGGCATCGCCGGAATTGGCCTGGGTGCCGAACCCGTTATCGGACATGAAGATGAAGCTGTTTTCATCCGCGCCCGGCAGCACTGCGGAAAAACCCTGTACCGGCTGGCGACCCTCATACGGCGACGGGAAGGTGCCGTAGGGGTTTGCGCTGGCCATCTGGCCCGAGGTCGGACCGTCGGAGAAGGTGTCGGCGGGCATCATCGCCCAGCCCACAAGGGTGTTGCTGGCGGCTATTGCGGGCGCGGAAATCGCAGCGATGAGCGCCACGGCCAGCGGCTTCAGAGTTCGCATGAATCAGTGTCTCCATCCGGTTGGAACCGGCGCCGCGCGACATGCACGGCGCTCTGGCATCGGAGAACAACTTAGAAAGCGACTGTGTCAGCAATATGGCGCGCGGCGTCGACCCGACGTAATGCCGCCACGCAAGACTGCCTGCTGCATTCGAACCGCTTCAGGCCACCTCGTGCCCACGCGCCGCCTGGGCAAGATAGAACCAGGCCTGGGTGTCCAGTTGCAGTTCGGCACCGAGCAACGCTTCCTCGATCCGCTCCCAGCGCAGGCTGCCCAAGATGGGCACCGGCTTGCCGGGCAGCTTGCGCAGCCAGGCCAGTGCAACCTGATTGGCGGTCGCGCCCACTGCCGCACCGACGTCTTCGAGCGCACGCTGCAACCCGGGTGCGAAACGCCCTCCTCCCAGCGGCGACCAGGCCAGCACATGCAGCCCTTCGCTTTCCATGGCGTGCAGGCGGCCGTCCCACGCGGGCGCTTGGGCCTGCAGTGATAGCTCGATCTGGTTGCAGCGCAGCGGCAGTTCACGGGCGAGCGTCTGGCATTGCAACAACTCGGCATTGGACACGCCGAGCCAACCGATCTTGCCGCTGCCAACCAGATCGTCCAGCGCTCGGGCGACTTCGCCGACTTGCAGTAAAGGGTCCGGGCGATGCAGCAGAAAGCCATCCAGCCGCTCGACGCCGAGGCGCTTCAGCGAACCGTTCACCGCCTCGGTGAGATAGGCCGCCTGGGTGTTGTAGTGCTTCACCTGCCAACGCGAGCGGTCTTGCGAAGCGAGCACGATGTCGGCCTTGCCGATCAGCTGGACCTGCTGACGCAACGCGGGACGCAGTTTCAACGCGGCACCGAAATGCGCCTCGCATTCGCCGGCGCCGTAGATATCGGCGTGATCGAAGCCACTCAGGCCGCGCTCCACGCAGCGCTCGAGAAAGCCCAGCAACGCCTGCGGCTGCGCCAATTCGGGGTATTGCATCAGGCGCATCATGCCCAGCAACAGGGGTTGTTCGACGACCTTGTTCACGTGATCTCCAGCTCTTGCGTAGTGAAAGGTGCCCATTGGTTGGGGTAGACCGACCGGGTTTCAGCCGCGATGCTCGGATGCTAACGGAGGTGATTGATGGGTTGCACCCATCCTACGGCTGCAAGCCTCGGATTGGTGGTGCACCACCGTAGGATGGGTGATAACCCATCGCTTTGCGCTACGAGCCACCGCTGCGCCCCAAAAAAGGACGGGGCGGCGATGGCGGCACCCATTTGGCTCAGCGACCGTCACGCTGACCGAAACGCGATTCGCTTGTTCCGCCTCGCTCTTCGTCGTCCCCAAACGCCGCGATTGCTGGCTTGCAGCCAACAACAGGCGCTGCCCTGGTGGTCGCTATCAAGCTGGCACGCAACCTGCTTCGTAACCGTCAACACCTGCCGACCGATTCGGCAGAGTCCCCGGAGGTCAACGCAGACCATCAACCGCAAGCGGCACGGGACGGGTGCAACGGGCAACGCAGCTCGTCCATCACCCAACAAAATCAATGAACACCAGGCAAAGGCGCCTGGGGCTGGCAGACAGCTCCAGGCGCTTTTTTGTTTTTGTACGACGGCGCCGCGCGCGGCTCGACGGAGGAAAGGTCATGAACGCAATCGTCACCCCGACCAAGAGCGAAACACTGATCATCATCGGCAACGGCATGGTCGGCCATCACTGCGTCGAGCAGCTGATCGAGCGCGGCGTGCCGGGTCATTACCAGCTGCACGTATACGGCGACGAGCGCCAGCGCGCTTATGACCGTGTTCATCTGTCCGAATACTTCGGCGGCCGCGATGCCGACTCCCTGGCCATGTGCGACGCCAACTACTACGCCGCTCACGGCGTCCACATACACCTCGGCGTGCAGGTCCTGGAGATCGACCGCGAGCGCAAGGAAGTGGTCACCCGCCAAGGCCGCCAGGCGTACGACAAGCTGATTCTGGCGACCGGTTCCTACCCGTTCGTACCGCCGATTCCGGGTGCCGAAGGCAACTCGCGCCTGGTCTACCGCACCCTCGATGACCTCGATGCCATCCGCGCCGCGGCCAGCCATGCCAAGCGCGGGGTCGTGGTCGGTGGCGGTCTGCTCGGCCTGGAAGCCGCCAACGCGCTCAAGTCGCTCGGCCTCGAAGCCCACGTGGTCGAGTTCGCTACGCGCCTGATGCCGGTGCAGCTGGACGAGGAAGGCGGCGCCGCACTCAAGGCCCGCATCAAGGCGCTGGGCGTCGGCGTGCACCTGTCGCACGCCACCCAGGAGATCGTCATCGGCGACGAATACGCCTACCGGATGAACTTCAATGACGGCGCTGATGGTAGATGTGAGTATCTGGAAACCGACCTGATCGTCTTTTCCGCCGGCATCCGCCCGCAGGATGCCCTGGGCCGCAACGCCGGGCTGGATATCGCGCCGCGCGGCGGCGTGGTGATCGACGCCGACTACCGCACCAGCGACCCCTCGATCTTCGCTATCGGCGAATGTGCGTCCTGGAACGGCATGGTCTTCGGCCTGGTCGCCCCCGGCTACACCATGGCGCGCAACCTGGCCGCCCTGCTCTGCGGCGAACCACACCAACCGTTCAGCGGCGCTGACATGTCGACCAAGCTCAAGCTGCTCGGCGTCGATGTCGGCTCCATCGGCGATGCCCATGCGGCCACGCCCGGTGCCAAGAGCTACCGCTTCATCGACGAAGCCAATGCCAGCTATCGCCGCCTGGTGCTCTCCGAGGACGGCAAGCGTGTCATCGGCGCCGTGCTGGTCGGCGACAACAGCTATTACGACACCCTGCTGCAATACGCGCAGAACGGCATCAAGCTGCCGGCCGATCCGTCCAGCCTGATCCTGCCGCTGTCCGATGGCGCACCGACGCTGGGTGCGGACGCCCTCCCCGACACCGCCACCATCTGCTCCTGCCACAACGTCACCAAGGGTGCGGTTTGCTGCCAGGTCGACGCCGGCATCACCGACCTCGGCGAGCTGAAGGCCGCGACCAAGGCCGGCACCGGCTGCGGCGGCTGCAGCGCGCTGCTCAAGCAGGTCTTCGAACATGAGTTGACCGCACGCGGCGTCGAAGTCGACAAGAGCCTCTGCGAGCATTTCGCCCACACGCGCCAGGAGCTGTACGGAATCGTGCGCGTCGAAGGGATCATCAGTTTCGAAGAACTGCTCGCCAGGCACGGTCGCGGCCATACCGGCTGCGATATCTGCAAGCCGGCCGTAGGTTCGATCCTCGCCTCCTGCTGGAACCAGCCGATCACCGATCCGGGGCTGATTCCGCTGCAGGACACCAACGACACCTTCATGGCGAACATGCAGAAGAACGGCACCTACTCGGTGGTGCCGCGCATCGCCGGTGGTGAAATCACCCCGGACAAGCTGATCGCCCTGGGCGCCGTCGCCAAGAAATACGACCTCTATACCAAGATCACCGGCGGCCAGCGCATCGACCTGTTCGGCGCGCAATTGCACGAGCTGCCGGATATCTGGAGCGAGCTGATCGAGGCCGGCTTCGAGACCGGCCACGCCTACGGTAAGTCGCTGCGCACGGTGAAATCCTGCGTCGGCAGCACCTGGTGCCGCTACGGCGTGAAGGACAGCGTCGGCATGGCGCTGCGTCTGGAGGATCGCTACAAGGGCCTGCGCGCGCCGCACAAGATCAAGTTCGGCGTCTCCGGCTGCACCCGCGAATGCGCCGAGGCGCAGAGCAAGGACATCGGCGTGATCGCCACCGAGAACGGCTGGAACCTTTACGTCGCCGGCAACGGCGGCATGCGCCCGCGCCACGCCGAGCTGTTCGCCACCGATCTCGATGACGAAACCCTGGTGCGCACCATTGACCGCTTCCTGATGTTCTATATCCGCACCGCGGACAAGCTGCAGCGCACCTCCGTCTGGCGCGAGTCGCTGGAAGGCGGCCTCGACTACCTCAAGGAAGTGGTCATCGACGACAGCCTGAATCTCGCCGCCGAGCTGGAAGCGCAGATGCAACAGGTGGTCGATCGCTACGAATGCGAATGGGCCAACGCCATCAAGGACCCGGAAAAGCTCAAGCGCTTCCGCACCTTCGTCAACGACCAGCGCGGCGATCCTGACATTCATTTCGTCAAGGAACGCGGCCAGCGCCGCCCGGTACACGCCACCGAACTTCAGCTTGTTTCCGTCACCGAGGAGGTCCTCCGATGAGCCAGTCCAATGCCGTACGTATCGAACCCGTCCAAACCACCCGCTGGCAAGCGTTGTGTAGCCGTCGCGATCTGGTCGCCAATTCAGGCGTAGTCGCCTGGGTCGACGGCGCGCAGGTCGCCCTCTTCCATCTGCCGCAGACGGAGGATGGCGAAAAGCTGTTCGCCATCGAAAACCGCGACCCGAAATCCGGCGCCAACATCATCGGTCGCGGCATCGTCGGCCAGCTCAAGGGCGATCTGGTGATCGCCTCGCCGCTGTACAAGCAGCACTTCCGCCTTGAGGACGGCACCTGCCTGGAATGTCCCGAGCAACGTTTGCAGGTCTGGCCGGTGCGGCTGGCCGGTGAGGCGGTGGAAATCGGCCTTGGCTGAGCAGCCCGGCAGCGCTGCCGGGCTGTAACGCTCGCAAATCAATCGCCCGACCTCGGTCAGGCGCAGGACTCCCATACAGAGAATCGAACATGTCCTACATCGTCCCTTCGGAATTCGTCACCAAGATGGTCGACGCCGGTGAGTCCAAAATCTTCATGTCCACGCGGGACACCTTGATCCGGGCCTTCATGGCCGGCGCGATCCTTGCGCTGGCGGCGGTCTTCGCCATCACCATCACGGTGCAGACCGGTTCGCCGCTGGTGGGCGCCATGCTCTTCCCCGTCGGCTTCGTCATGCTGTACCTGATGGGTTTCGACCTGCTCACCGGCGTCTTCGTCCTGGCGCCACTGGCGCTGCTCGACAGACGCCCGGGCGTGACGGTCAACGGCGTACTGCGCAACTGGGGGCTGGTATTTGTCGGCAACTTCGCTGGCGCGCTGACCGTGGCGTTCATGATGGCGTTCGTGTTTACCACCGGCTTCGCAACGGACCCGGGCGCGATTGGGGAAAAGATTTCCACCATCGGTGAAGCGCGCACCCTGGGTTACGCCGAGTACGGCGCCGCCGGCTGGGTCACGATCTTCCTGCGCGGCATGCTGTGCAACTGGATGGTTTCGCTGGGTGTCGTGGGCGCGATGATCTCCACAACCGTCGGCGGCAAAGCCATCGCCATGTGGATGCCGGTCATGCTGTTCTTCTATATGGGCTTCGAGCATTCGGTGGTGAACATGTTTCTGTTCCCCTCGGCGATGATCATGGGCGGTGACTTCTCGGTCATGGATTACATGATCTGGAACGAAATCCCCACCGCGCTGGGCAACCTCGTCGGCGGCCTGGCCTTCACCGGCCTGACGCTCTACACCACTCACATCAAGACCGCGCCTAAACGCGCGCTGCGCTGACAGACCCTGCGACCCCGGCATGTCCGGGGTTCAGCTCATCTGAACCAACCCGCGTGTCAGTGATGAAGACCGTTGGCGGCGGTCGCATCTATAACGTCCCCACGCACCGGAACCTGCGCCATGCACGTGATCCAGCTCCTACTACCGCTTTACGACAATGACGGGCAAGCCTTGCCTAAATCGCTGTTCGCCGAGGTACGCGACGAACTCATGCGGCAGTTCGGCGGCCTGACCGCCCATACCCGCGCGCCTGTCAACGGGCTATGGCGCGAGGATGACGACTCGGCCGTGCGCGACGATCTGATCATTTATGAAGTGCTGGTAACCGAGCTTAATCGCGGCTGGTGGAACGATTACCGAACCTCGCTGGAAACTCGTTTCCGTCAGGAACAAGTGTTGATTCGTGCGCAATCCGTTGAAGTGCTGTAGCTGATTGACTCCCACCAACCCAAATATCGGAGCTTTACGTCGGGCCAAGTCACTCCAGAACAACGCATTAAATGATAAAAATTTAATGAACCCTCGCTAACTTCCGCTGTCAGTCCAGTCTGCAGCCCTACAGGGGCACGTGCCCAACGCCGGGACAGGCCATCGTCCAATCGGCGTCATCCGTACGCCTGCTGTTCGCCCAGCCCGGCATGTTGGCCAACGCTCCAGCCGCGGGTGGTTCAATTTTTCGGCCCGTCACCGGGGCCTTTATTTTCACAAAGACCGCCAATGCCTCTATCTCGCCATCGTCTCGCTTTTCTATCCCGCCTTACCTGCTCGACCGCTCGATACCGCATCGTTCGTGCCGGTCTGTTCGGCACCCTGCTGGCGGTCATCGCACCGGCTCAGGCCCAGCAAGCGACCACCGATCGCTGGGTCAGCGACACCTTGAGCACCTACGTACGCAGCGGTCCCACCGATGGCTATCGCATCGTCGGCAGCCTCATCTCCGGGCAGAAAGTCCAATTGCTCGATACCCAGGGCGACTACAGCCAGGTTCGTGGCGAGAGCGGCGACCGCGTCTGGATCCGCAGTACCGATCTGCAGGAAGTACCCGGCCAGGCCGAGCGCCTGCCACAGCTCGAGCAACAGGTTGCCGAGCTCAGTGAAGAATTGAAGACCATCGATGACAGCTGGAAAACGCGCGTCCAGGGCATGCAGGAAACCCTGGACTCGCGCAAGGCCCTGATCGATGAGCTGGAAGCACGCCGCAAGGCACTGGACCAGGCCCTCACGGCGACCGAATCGGATCTGCGTGACGCCCAGGCGCGGCTGGGTGACGAGAACAACCAGGTATTGATGCGCTACATGGTCTACGGCGGCAGCATCGCCGGTGCCGGCTTGCTCGCAGGCCTGATCCTTCCCGCCATGACACGCGGTCGCAAACGCAACGACCGTTGGTTCTAACGCCTGACGGGACGGTAACTAACTGGGTTCGGTTATCCGTTTCGGGTTGTCCGCGACGAACACTGACCAACCCGGCGGCGCCTGTTCCGTGCGCTTGAGGATCTGTTCGGCGGTCATGGGTCTGTCGAACAGAAACCCTTGCAACGTCTGACAACCAAGACTGGTGAGAAACGCCTGCTGCTCGGGCGTCTCCACACCTTCGGCAACGATGTCCAGGCCCAGCGCCTTGCCTAACGCGATGATCGCCGAAACGATTACCGAGTCTTCGCTGCCGATGCTCATCTCCTTGACGAAGGCACGGTCGATCTTCAGCTCGCTGGCAGGCAGCCTCTTCAGATAAAGCAGGCTCGAATACCCCGTGCCGAAGTCATCGATGGAGGCTTTGATGCCGAAATCGGTGAGCTTCTTCAGGGTTTCGATGGTCGCCTCCGCGTTGCGCATGGCCACGGTCTCGGTGATTTCAAGCGTCAACTTTGCTGCCGGTATGCAATGGCGATCGATCGCGCCAGTCACCATGTCGAGCAGGCCCAACTGTTCGAACTGCACCGCCGAGAGGTTGACCGCGATGCTCCAATGGTCGAAGCCCTGCAGGTGCCATTCGCGCAGTTGGCGGCACGCCTCCTCCAGCACCCATTTGCCCATCGGTATGATCAGGCCGGTTTTTTCAGCCAGCGGCAGGAAGGCGTCCGGCGTGAGCAGGCCGCGCGTCGGATGCTGCCAACGTAACAATGCCTCGAAGCCCCGCACAGACCCGGCCGACGCTTCGAATTTTGGCTGGTAAAGCAGGCGCAGCTCACCGCGTGCTTCGGCCAGGCGCAAATCGTGCAGCAGTTGCAGCTGCTCGGCCGCGTTCGCATTCATCGAGGCTTCGAAGAAGCTATAGCCGTTCCGGCCGGCACTCTTGGTGTGATACATGGCAGCATCGGCATGCAGCAGCAGATCCCGCTCGGTTTCACCGTCACTGGGATACAACGCGATACCGACGCTGAGCGACACCCGCAGCTCGTAACGGGACAACGCGAACGGTGCATCGATGCTTTGCACCAGTTTGTCGGCCAGCGTCGCGGCATCATCGGGACCAGCGATAACGGCCAGCAGCACGAATTCATCTCCACCCAGCCGCGCCAAGGTGTCCTGGGCACGAATGCACGAGCGCAAGCGCTCGGTGGCGCTCATCAACAGTTCATCACCGATATGGTGACCGTAGGCGTCGTTCACGGCCTTGAATCCATCCAGGTCCATGAACATCACGGCGAAGATAGATCTTTCCCGCTGGGCAACCTTGAGCGCCTGGCTTAGCCGATCTTCCAACAGCAATCGGTTGGGTAGCCTGGTCAGGTTGTCATGCAGGGCAAGCTGGACGAGTTCACTGTTGGCCTTCTCCAGCGAGCTGGCCAATACCGAAGTACGGCTTTGCAAGCGGCCATCCAGTATCGAGACGATCAGCGCGATCGCCAGCACCGCCAGCGTTAGCATGATCACCATTAGCGCCAGCCAGTTAGCATCCAGGCCGGTATTGGACGCGCCGCAGAAGCTCCCATCCGGAAAGCTCGCCGCGGCCATGCCGGTGTAGTGCATGCCAGCGATCGCGAGCCCCATGATCACTGCCGCGATACCCCGCCATAACCGTACGCGACAGACGTTTGCACGCAGGCGAAACGCGAGCCAGAGCGCCGCGGCCGAGGCCAGAATGGCGATGGCCACCGAAGCGCTCAACCAACCCAGGTGGTACTCGATCCCCGGCTGCATTCGCAGTGCCGCCATGCCGCTGTAGTGCATGAGCGCAATGCCCGAGCCGATCAGAATCGCGCCATGCACGAGCCGCAGCCAGGGCAGCGTCTGTTGACACACCAGCCAGAGCGCCAAGGCAGAAGCGGCGATCGCAATGACCAGCGAGGCGGCCGTGATCAGGGGGTCGTAGCCAAGCGGAATCGGCAAACTGAAGGCCAGCATGCCGACGAAGTGCATCGACCAGATGCCGAGCCCCATGGAAAACGAGCCACCGATCCACCATAGGCGAGCCGCACGACCTTCCGCGGTCGCAACCCGCCCGGCCATGTCGAGCGCGGTATAAGAAGCAAGCACAGCGACGAGAAACGAGAAGAACACCAGGATTTCGTTATAACTGCCAACCAGCATGGTTTGGATTCCTGCGAAGGGCTGCGCTGCACTGACTTGCCGCGGTGTCAGTTCATCGCTCGCTCGGACGTTTTCTGAAGGGCACAAAGCACATATCAGCCGAACGGCTAATGGCTGCGATTCCGGACGAAGCCCGCCAACGACCTTGCAGGCCCCACTGCGGTACAAGCTCGCACCAGGTATTTCGCAACGCGTAATTCCTTGACCAAGCGCACAACTTGAGGCGAAATGCGGCCAACCAGCGTTTCGATGGGTTCAATAGATCGCGTTCTTGCCGCTTTCGGATGCCTTCGATAAAAACGCCTCGCTTCACCGGAACGTCAGCGATTCGTTCGAATCATATCCGCATGTGCTGGCCGCCCCAGCATGCCTCTACTCAGGGATAAGCACCAATGGCTTTATTGCAACAACGCACGTTCAACGCTATCGCCAGCAAGCAGCCAGAGCTGCTTAGCAAATGGACCGCCGAACTGGAAGCCAGCGGTCTATACCGGGCCATCAAAGTCGAGAATTTTCGTCAGGAAACGGAAGAATTCCTTCGCCTGCTGATCGCAGGTGCCAGCAGAGCCGAGTCCGGCGACGTCAGGACAGCCAACTGGGACGAGATGCGCCAGTACCTTGAAAAACTGTCCTATAACCGGGTGCAGCTGGGCTTCGACTCACAGCAGACCGCCGGTTTTATCTTTTCTCTGAAACGGCCGCTGATGCCACTGTTGCAGGACGAATATGGCGACGAACCCGCACTGCTGGCCGAACAGATCTGGGCGCTGTCCGAACTGATCGATGACCTTGGTCTGCATACCGTGCGCACCTATCAGAAATCCCGCGAGGGGGTGATCAAGCGCCAGCAGGAAGAACTGCTGGAACTCTCGACGCCGGTAGTCAAGCTGTGGGACGGCGTATTGGCGCTGCCCATGATCGGCACGCTGGATTCGCAGCGGACCCAAGTGGTCATGGAGTCGTTGCTGCAGCGAATCGTCGACACCGGATCGGAAATCGCCATTATCGACATTACCGGCGTGCCCACGGTTGATACGCTGGTGGCGCAGCATCTGCTCAAGACCGTGACGGCCATCCGTTTGATGGGCGCCGACTGCATCATCAGCGGCGTGCGTCCTCAGATCGCGCAGACCATCGTTCACCTCGGCCTCGATCTGCAAGGCATCGTCACCAAGGCTTCCCTCGCCGACGCGCTGGCACTGGCCTTGCGCCGCTCCGGTCTGACTGTAACCAAGGCGGTGTGATGGAACGCATCCCTATATTGCGAATGGGCGATTTCCTGCTCGTCACCATTCAGGTCGACATGCACGACCAGCTGGCCATGACCCTGCAGGACGATCTGGCCGAGCGCATCAGCGCAACCTCGGCCCGTGCCGTATTGATCGATATTTCTGCCCTGGACATGGTCGACTCGTTCATCGGCCGCATGATCAGCTCGATTTCCGGCCTCTCCAGCATCATGGACGCCGAGACCGTCGTGGTCGGTATGCAGCCAGCCGTCGCCATCACGCTGGTCGAATTGGGCCTGACGCTGCAAGGCGTCAGCACGGCGCTGGATGTCGAGAAAGGCATGCAACTGCTGCACAGACGGATGGCCGAAAAATGACCGAGCGCGCTAGTGGCAGCCTGCCGGTACGCATCGAACAGGATGTGGTACTGGCGCGCCAGGCGGTCCGCCGCATTGCGCAGGATTGCGGCATGCGCCTGATCGATCAGACCAAGTTGGTGACCGCCGTCAGCGAGCTGGCCCGTAACACGGTTGTCTACGGCGGCGGCGGCGATATGGACTGGGAGATCATCGAGCAAGGCGCCCGTACCGGGATTCGCCTGACGTTCCGTGACGAAGGTCCCGGAATCCCCGACCTCAAGCTCGCCATGACCGATGGCTGGACCTCGGGTGGTGGTCTCGGGCTTGGGCTGACCGGCGCGAAACGGCTGGTGGATGAGTTCGAACTCGAAAGCACACCAGGCGTCGGTACCCGCATCAGTATCGTTCGATGGTCATGAATCTTCCCGGCTCGCTGACACAGGTGCTACCTGTCGACGACAACAGTCAGGTAGGCCATGCACGCCGGGTTGCGCAGCGCCTGGCCATGGACCTGGGATTCGATGAAACCGATGCCGGGCGCGTGGCGCTGGCCGCCACGGAACTCGCCACCAATCTGCTCAAACATGCCGGCCAGGGCGCCCTGCACGTGCGCTCGATCGCGGCGCAAACCGGGCGCGGTATCGAGATCGTTGCGGTGGATCGGGGGCCGGGCTTCCGACTCAGCGAATGCCTGGCCGATGGTTTCTCCACCGGCGGCACGCAAGGCACGGGACTGGGCGCGCTGATGCGCCAGGCGCAGGTTTTCGATGCCTACTCCGATCACAAAGGATCGGTCGTACTCGTACAGTTGTTTCGACGCGGCGTTGCAGCGCTGCCTGTGCGCATTGGTGTCAGCCAGCATTCACTTAATAACGATCCGGCATGCGGTGACGTCTGGCATGTGGCTATCGACGGGCAGCGAATCAGCGCGCTGGTGATCGACGGCATCGGCCACGGCGAAGATGCGCAGCACGCCGGCGATTGTGGTGCCAGCGTATTTGCCGTTGAGCCCTTCGCCGAGCCGGAAATCAGCCTTGGCGATATGCATCAGGCAATGAACGGAACCCGCGGCGGCGCCGCAGCCGTCGCGCTGTTCGACCCCCGCCTCGGGGTATTGCGCTTTGCCGGGATTGGCAACATTGGCGCCAGCCTGCTCAACGCGGAAAAGAGTCGAGGTTTGGCCTCGCATCCTGGAATAGTCGGTTCGCAGTTTCGCAAAGCGCGCGCATTCGACTATCCCGTCGAGGGGGCTCAGCTGCTGATTATGTATAGCGATGGCCTGCAATCTCGCTGGAACCTGCGCGACTATCCGGGGCTGGTACACCGCCACCCGGCCATCATTGCCACGGTACTGCACCGTGATTATTGTCGCGGACGCGACGATGCGACCGTTCTGGTAATCGCTCTGGAGGCAACGCGTGACTGATTCGAACGGCGGTAACGATACCGACCTCAGTCAGCTGGAACGGCTGCGCAGCGAGAACGAGTCGCTACGCGCCGAGCTCGACGAAACCAACCAGGGCGTTCTTGCTTTGTATGCCGAGCTCGACATTCAAGCCGAGCAGCTGCGCCAGGCCTCCGATCTCAAAAGCCGGTTTCTGTCCTACATGAGCCACGAGTTTCGCACTCCGCTGGGCTCGATTCGCAGCATCACACGCCTCTTGAGCGACGAGCTGGACGGTCCATTGAGCGCCGAACAGCACAAGCAGGTCTCCTTTATTAGCGGCGCAGCCTCCGAACTGACCGATATGGTGGACGATCTGCTCGACCTGGCGAAGATCGAGGCGGGTCGCATCAGCATTTCGCCGGCGTGGTTCGACATGCTCGATCTTTTTGCCGCGTTGCGCGGTATGTTTCGTCCCATCGTGGACGCCGGCACGGTGGACCTGATCTTCGAAGAGCCACAGGACATCCCGCGCCTGTATACCGATGACAAGAAGCTGGCGCAGATACTGCGTAATTTCATTTCCAACGCACTGAAATTCACGCAGCGCGGAGAGGTGCGAATTTCCGCGCAGCGCGAGGGTGAGCATGAAGTCCGCTTCGCGGTCACCGATACAGGCATCGGCATACCGGCAGATATGCACGGCACGCTGTTCGAGGATTTCGTGCAGCTCGACACGCCTCTGCAGAAGCGTCTGCGCGGCACCGGTCTGGGATTGTCGCTGTGCAAGCGATTCGCCGAACTGCTCGGCGGGCGCGTCGGCGTGGAAAGCACACCGGGTATCGGCTCGACTTTCTTCGTCATCATTCCCCTGTCTATTACCACGGAGCCGATCGATGGAGCGTAAGTGCAAACTGTTGGTAGTCGATGACAACGCCGCTACGCGTTACGCGATACGTCGGGTGCTGGAACAGCACAGCTATGAAGTCTTCGAAGCCGGGACTGGCTACGAAGGCCTGACGCTTATCGCCGATCAAGACATCGATGCGCTGATTCTCGACGTGAACCTACCCGACATGAGCGGTTTCGATATCGTTCGGCAGCTGCGCGCGGACGAACATACGCAGTTGCTGCCGGTCGTTCACGTCTCCGCCGCCTCGATCCAGACCGGGGACATCATCACCGGGCTGGACGCCGGCGCCGATGCCTACCTCATTCATCCGGTCGACCCGGACGTACTGCTCGCCACGCTGCGCACGCTGTTGCGCGTGCGCGACACCGAGCATGCGCTGCGTGAAAGCGAAGCGCGTTTTCGCGAGATATTCACCAGCGTGGCCGCACCGATCGTCGTGATCGATGCGCAACTGCGGATCCATGAACGCAACCCGGCATTCGAAACATTGCTGGGGGATCGCGACGATGCTTCGGCTTTGCTCGCCCGCCTTGCCGATAACCAGGAAGACAAGCTGCAGCAACTTCGACAGAGCCTGGCCAGCGGTGCTCGCTGGCAGGGCACGCTGCGCATGCACGTCGCCGGTCAGCTGCGTGAAACCAAATGGCAGGTTTCGCCCTATCGCGCCGTTGACCTTGGCCTTGTGTTCGTCGAGGACGTCACCGAGCAACGCCAACGCGAACGCTCGCAACTGCAACAGATCGACAGCGTGAACAGCGAACTCGCCCGCGAGGTGGCCGAGCGCGTGCGTACCGAAGCGCAGCTGATGCAGGCGCAAAAGATGGATGCCCTGGGCAAGCTGACCGGAGGCATCGCGCATGACTTCAACAACTTGCTGACCGGAATCATCACCGGCATCGAACTGCTCAAGCAGCGGTTTCAGGAAGGTCGCAACGATGCGGTACTGCGCTTCGCCGATACCGCATTGAGCTCCGCGCGTAGCGCCGCCTCGATGACCAATCGGTTGCTGGCCTTCGCCCGCCAGCAACCGCTGGACGCCCGGCCCGCCAATATCAACGACCAGATCCGCTCCCTCGAAGAACTACTGCAGCGCACCATCGGCGAGCGCATCGTGTTGAAGCTCGACCTCTGTGAGGACGGTGCAATTGCACAGGTCGATGCCAATCAACTGGAAAGCGCGGTGCTGAATCTGGTCATCAACGCACGGGATGCATTGCCTGACGGTGGTCATATCGTCATCCGTACGACTCCCCTGCAAACCACTGGCAATTCCGAACTTGCCGATGGCGACTACGTCGCGCTGAGCGTGAAGGACGACGGTGACGGGATTCATTCAGGAATCATCGACAAGGTATTCGACCCCTTCTTTACCACCAAGCCGCTCGGCCAGGGCACCGGACTGGGCCTTTCCTCGATTTATGGCTTCGCCCGTCAGTCAGGTGGCGAGGCGCGGATTGAAAGCGTCGTTGGCCAGGGCACCGAGGTGACTCTGCTATTGCCGGCGGCAATCGACGTTGGCCATACCGCCGAACCGATCGATGAAACACCAAAGGGCAACAGCGAGCATGTGCTGATCGTCGAAGACATGCCGGCGGTGCGCATGCTGGTGCTCGAGATGCTCACCGAAGCGGGCTATCGCTGCAGCGAGGCGGGAGATGTCACGACGGCTTTATCGGTGTTGGAGAACGATCCAAGTGTCGAGCTGTTGCTGACGGATGTGGGCCTGCCACAACTCTCGGGACGTGAGCTGGCCGATGTCGCGCGGACGCATCGCCCCGCCCTGCCCGTCCTGTTCATGACCGGTTATACGGAAGACGCCGTGCGTCGCGATCGTTTCCTGGCCGAAGGCATGGACATGGTGGTCAAGCCGTTTCAGATAAGCGAACTGCTTGCCAAGGTGCGCCGGGTGCTCGATTCAGCCTCGGCTAAGCAATCGATCGAAACCAGGCCGACGAGCTAGACGAGGCTCGGTCAATCGCTCAACTGGCCTTTTCGCCTGACTTGTCGGTCGCGATCAGGTCGAAACCCCAATCGCCGTGCAGGTACCAGTCGTCCCCCATCATTTCAGACGGGTGTTGAGTACGATCTGCACCGTTGCCGCAGGCGAGCGAATCCGCCGAGCAATAGCGGTCGCAGCCCCAGCAGATGCGTTCGGGGTGTGGAGGGTTCATCGGAAATTTCTTGGCCATGGTCGGGGCCTCGTGTGCGCCAGCTGAGCACTCAGGCTACTCGGCCATTCCTGGCGCGGACTTGATGGTGATCAAGAACGCCTCACGGGCGATTCAGACCATGACTTCGCTTATCTGCAGGATGTGGGTGATCGCGCCCGCACGGGCATCCCAGACGTAGCGAAAGTGCGGCCCCTGCAACGGCAGCGAGACCGTTTGCGGGCGAAACGCGGCGACGCACTCGTGCCCTTCCAGGCGCACGCTTCGGTAAAGGAGGCCCCAGGCCTTGCCGTCGCGATGCTCGCGGGCGAACGCCTGGCTGTTGCCATAGGCGGCCGGATCTGGCTGATGAAGTTCGGACATGTCGCGCACGTCAATCAGTGGCTTGACGACTTTGTTCACATACGCGCGCATGGTGATCTCGACATTCGCCTCACGGGTGGCCGCCAGGAAACGTTCTTGATGGAACTTGGTTTCGGCGATGGCCGCGTCGATGGAGCTGGCGCAGTAGTAGACACCGTAACTGCCATCGCTGAAGCGGCTGGCATTGCCGATATGGGTGAAGGCGGCCATCACCGGTGTCGAACCCGGCCCGCTGACGCGGTCACCGGGCGCCACGCGCTGCAATAGTCCAGCCTCTTCGCGCAGCCGATCGTTGGTCATGGCCTCGAGCGCAAAGGCAATTTCCAGGTCGTCCGGGCTGAGAGTGTCTTCGAATACCGTCAACGGCGGGAAGGAACTGTTGATGATGCGATAGGCCTTCCGCCAAGCCGGCAACACCTCTTGCCGCGCCATCAGCCGCGGACCCCGTCGAGATAGCGCCGTACGTCCGCCAGATCGACCACCTGCCCGCCGAGCATGTAGTCGAGCGCACTTACGCCATTGAACGGTGCGGCGTCATTGGCGCTGTGCACCCATTCATACGCACGCTCCGCCTGATTGCTGAAGATGATCCGCAGCGCCTTGTGGATGCCCATCAGATAGGAAATCCGCTCCAGGGTGTCGCGCGGTAAGCGCACTTCAGGGAGCTTCTTGTATTTGAAATAGGTCGTGTTGCCCACCGAACCGAGCAGCACACGTTGCTGCTCGGCGCTGCAATTCCACAGCCGCATGAGGTTGAAGAAAAACGTCAGCGCAACCCGCCCCGCATCCGGGGAGTGAATGTCCGGCTTGCCGTTTGCCTGTTCGGGTTTCATCGTGGCCTCCGCTTGTTACCACACAAGCCGAAGGATACTACACATACGAATTTATTTCGTATCTATATTCAGATATGCATACAAGCACTAAAAAATAAATGGCGTCTCGACAGCTCATCGAGCGGGACTTCTTGACTTGTCAGTCAGATTTTGGCTTCATGCTGCCGCTTGGCGCGACGCATCACTTTCCATAGACCCATCTGAAAAACCATCTTTTAACCGCAATCGTGCAGGCGCTTACTTTTGTCTATCGCTGTATACGAAAATATATAGCGATGAAAAACCGGCTCGTCGAACGCCGAAGAAGCCTCGACATCCAATAAAAAACTGGAGCAGCACCATGAGAAAGATCCTTCTCACCACCCTTGCGGGCGTAATCGCCCAACAAGCCGGCGCCGCCGGTTTCGTCGAAGATAGCAAAGCGACGCTGAACCTGCGCAACTTCTACATCAACGCCGATCAACGTCACGGCGGTGGCAATACCCAGGAAGAATGGGGGCAAGGTTTCCAGCTGAATTTCAGCTCCGGCTTCACCGAGGGTCCGGTGGGCTTCGGCGTCGATGCTCTTGGGCTGCTGGGGGTCAAGCTGGATTCCGGCAAGGGCCGTCACGGCAACCCAACCAGCGCCAACTATGGTGGCATCGTCTTTCCCACCGACAGTGATGGTCGTGCGGTCGATGATTTCAGCCATCTGGGCCTGACCGGCAAGGTGCGGGTATCGAAAACCGAGGCGCGCCTCGGCACGCTGCAGCCGCGCCTGCCGGTGGTGACGTTCAACGACGGCCGCCTGCTGCCGCAGACGTTCGAAGGCGCACAGATCACCTCCAACGAGATCGAAGGCCTGACGCTGGTCGGCGGCCAGCTGGAACATGCCAAGGGGCGTAATTCCAGCGACGCCCGAGGGCTCTCCATCGCCCGCTCGAACAATGCTCGCACCGGCCAGTTCAGCAATGCCTTCTACTTCGCCGGCGGCGACTACAAGATCACCGACAGCCTGACCGCGCAGTACTACTACGGCAATCTGGAAGACTTCTACCAGCAGCACTTCGTCGGTCTGCTACACAACTTGCCGCTGGGCGAAGGTGTCCTGAAGACCGACCTGCGCTACTTCCACAGCGATTCGGACGGCAAGAACGGCAGCATCGCCGGGCGTGCCGAGGGTTATCGCAGCAGCGGTTACTGGGCGGGCGGCGCCGCCAATCCGGACGACGGAGAAGTGGACAACCAAACCTGGAGCGCGATGTTCACCTACAGCCACAGCGGTCATGAATTGAGCGCCGGCTATCAGCAGGTATCCGGCGACAGCGTCTTCCCGTTCCTCAACCAGGGCGATGGCGCGACTGCCTACCTGATCACCGACCGGCAGCTCGGCAAGTTTCTCAGCGCGGGCGAACGCACCTGGCTGGCCGGCTACGGGTATGACTTCGCCCAACTGGGCATGCCGGGTCTGAAGGCATCGGTGGTCTACCTCAGTGGCAGCGACATCGATAGCGCCCAGAGTGACCGCAAGGAGTGGGAACGCGATTTCCGCCTGGACTACACCCTGCAGGCTGGCGCGCTCAAGGGGTTGGGCGTTTCCTGGCGCAATGCAAGCCTGCGCAGCAATGTGGCTACCGACATGGACGAAAACCGTCTGATCGTCAGCTACAGCGTACCGCTGCTATAAACGCACCTACAGTTATCGATGACCCGAGGCCATGCCGCATTCCGGAAGCCCGGGCAGCCCTACGATAGAGAGAGGAGGCTTATATGGCATTACACGAAGCCGTCGAATTCGACCGGCACTGTCTGGCGGCGGACATCCTCCCCGGTGAGCGCCATTCGCCCCAACTACGGGCGGCGCTGCACGAGCTGCTGGAGCGGATCGAGCAAGGCGGTCATGGGATGGATATCCACAGTGTCGGGCGCATCCTCGCCGACTTCGTGCCCAGCCTGCCGCCGGAGCGCGCCGAAGAGTGGCAGGAGCGCGCCCTGCAGCATTGGCTGCTGCGAACCAAGCCAGAGCTGATCGAGCGTCTGGCCGATTACTTCATCTACTGAGCGACGTCAGACAGGGACGCCGACGATCACGTGGGACGCTTTGATGATTGCTGTAACTTCGACGCCATCGGCCAGGCCCAGCTCGGCAACCGCCTCGCGGGTGAGGATGGCGCTGACCTTGCTACCGCCAGCCAGTGTCACGGTCACTTCGGCATTTACCGCGCCGATTTCGATCGCCGATACCTTGCCTTTCAGGCTGTTGCGCGCCGACAGCCGGACATCGTCGCCCTCGGTCATTAGCATCACCCAGGGTGCCTTGACCAGCGCCACAGCCGGCTTGCCGGCCGCCAGGCCGAGGGAGGCGACGCTTTCCTGAGTGACGATGGCGACCAGGCTGTCGCCACCGCTCAGCTGGATGACTACCTCGGCATTGACCGCTCCGGCCGTTACGGCGCTGACGGTGCCTTTGAAAACGTTGCGTGCACTTACTTTCACAGCTTTTTCCTTTTGCAGGTTTCAAGAGAGTCACGAATGCCGCTATATAGAGAAATGCATAACGACTACCCATACGGTCATCTGGGGTCGAACTCTACGGGCGCGACTTATAGCGGTACCACCACAACGCCCCGGACCGTCCACGACACCCACAAGCAAGCGATCCGCCCATGAAAGCGCCACGATTTCTCGCCCGCATGTCGCTGGAAAGCGTCATCGGCGCGGAACTCTCCAATATCCGGATCCGCCTGCTGGAACAGATTGCGCTGCAAGGCTCGATCAACCGCGCGGCCAAGGCGGTGCCCATGTCCTACAAGGCCGCCTGGGAAGCCATCGACAGCCTGAACAATCTGTCGCCCGAGCCTGTGGTGAGCAGTGCAGCCGCCGGCAGCCAGCTGACCGCCTACGGCCAATCAGTGGTCGCGTTGTACCGAGCATTGGAGAACGACTACCAGGCCACGCTCGATCGCCTGGCCAATCAGCTCGAGCGCCCCGGTAATGCCGATATCCATTCGTTTCAGCGGCTGATGCGGCGCATGCTCCTGACGAGCAGCGCACGGAATCAATTCTTCGGCGTGATCGCCGGCATCGTTCAGGACCGGGTAGAAGCCGAAGTGCGCGTACGCATCGATGACAGCAACGAGATCGCCGCCATGGTCACTCTCGCCAGCACCGAGAGCCTAGGCTTGGCCGAAGGCGTCGAGGTCATGGCAATGGTCAAGGCCTCGTCGGTCTTTCTCAGCCTCGACCCGCAACCGCGCTGCACCGCACGCAACCAGCTGTCCGGCGAGATCGTAATGATCCATGAAGGGCCGGTGAACAACGAAGTGATCCTGAGCCTTCCGTCCGGTCGCAACATCTGCGCCGTGGTTACCCGCGCCAGCTGCCAGACCCTCGGGCTTGTGCCCGGAACACCGGCCTGCGCCCTGTTCAAGGCCTCCAGCGTGATCCTGACCAGCCAGTCCTGATCTTTTACCAGCAGCACCTAACCCACCCAAAAAGGAAACATCCATGATCAAAACTCTGCAGCGCGGTTTATTGGCTCTCGGTCTGGTCTTCGCCGGCAGCGCCTTTGCCGACGAGGTACAGGTGGCCGTCGCCGCCAATTTCACCGCGCCGGTCCAGGCCATCGCCCCGGCGTTCGAAAAGGCCACCGGGCACACGATGACCGCCGCCTTCGGTGCCACCGGCCAGCTCTATGCGCAGATCAAGCATGGCGCGCCATTCGAGGTGTTCTTGGCCGCCGATGACAGCACCCCGGCCAAGCTGGAGAACGAAGGTGAGACGGTTGCCGGCTCGCGCTTCACCTATGCCACCGGCTCCCTGGTGCTGTGGTCGGCGAATGAGGACTACATCGACGGCAGCGACGCGGCGCTCAAGGCAAACGAATTCCGGCACCTATCCATCGCCAACCCGAAGGCCGCGCCCTACGGCCTGGCCGCGACCCAGGTGCTGGACAAGCTGGGCCTGACCGAGGCGATCAAGCCCAAGCTGGTCGAAGGGCAGAACATCACGCAAGCCCATCAGTTCATCTCCAGCGGTAACGCCGAACTGGGCTTCATCGCGCTGTCACAGGTCTACAGGGAAGGCAAGATCACCAGCGGCTCGGCCTGGATGGTGCCGGAAGATCTGCATGACCCCATCCACCAGGATGCGGTGATCCTCAAGAAAGGTGAGAACAACCCAGCCGCCGCCGCCCTGGTGGAATTTCTCAAAGGACCGGAAGCGGCCCGGATCATCGAATCCTTCGGTTATCAGCTCTAGGCATCCGAGTGGATGCTGGACAGGATTTGGCCCGCGGGTCGACCTGTCCGATTTCCTGCTTCCGGCCGTCCTAGCCATAGCACTTCCTTAATCGCCTTCACTGAAACGAACTGCTTGCGAATCACGGAAACACCAAAAATCATCTCGCGACTTCGCTGCTACAGAAGCCTCCGCCAGCACGAGCCGCTTTCCGGCCCAGCTTCAGCCTCGAGCGCTTTTATCGGCGTTCGGCGCTAGGTATCGTCCGCGTAATTTTCGGAGCCCTCATGCCACTTTCACAAAACGACCTCGACGCCATCCTGCTGACCCTGAAGCTGGCCTCGCTGACCACCGGCCTCTTGCTGCTGATCGGCACGCCGATCGCCTGGTGGCTGGTGCGTACCGACTCTTGGCTGAAAAGGCCGATTGGTGCCGTGGTCGCCCTGCCGCTGGTGCTGCCACCCACGGTACTCGGCTTCTACCTGCTGGTGAGCATGGGGCCGCACGGTTTCTTCGGTCAGCTGACCCAAAGCCTCGGTTTGGGTACGTTCACCTTTACCTTCGCGGGCCTGGTGATCGGCTCGGTGTTCTATTCCCTACCCTTCGTCGTGCAACCGTTGCAGAACGCCTTCGAGGCCATCGGCCGCGGCCCGCTGGAAGCCGCCGCTACCCTGCGCGCCAATCCGTGGGACAGCTTCTTCACCGTGGTCATTCCCCTGGCCCGGCCCGGCTTCGTCACCGCCACCATTCTCAGCTTTGCCCATACGGTCGGCGAATTCGGCGTGGTGCTGATGATCGGCGGCAACATTCCCGGCAAAACCCAAGTGGTCTCAGTGCAAATCTACAACCATGTTGAAACCATGAACTACGCCCAGGCCCACTGGCTGGCCGCCGGCATGGTGGCGTTCTCCTTCATCGTGCTGCTGGCGCTTTACTCGGGACCCAATAAAAGGCAGGGCTGGCAATGATGGGCAAGTTTCCTTTCCGCACACCCGGCCCCGTTTTGGGCGACGACGGCGGCATCCGCGCACGATTCAAGGTGAAACACGCGGGCTTCGATCTGGACGTCGACCTCGATCTGCCGAGCAAGGGCATCAGTGCGCTGTTCGGCCATTCCGGCTCGGGCAAGACCAGCTGCCTTCGCTGCTTCGCCGGCCTCGACCGCCCCGCCGAAGGCTATCTGCAAGTCGCCGGCGAAGTCTGGCAGGACAGCGCCCGCGGCCTATTCATGCCACCGCACAAGCGCGCCATCGGCTACGTGTTTCAGGACGCCAACCTGTTTCCGCACCTGTCGGTGCGCCGCAACCTGGAGTTCGGGCGCAAGCGCATCGCCGCTGCCGAACGGCGGGTACCGCTGGAACAGGCGGTGGAACTGCTGGGCATCGGCCACCTGCTCGACCGTCTGCCGGACAAGCTATCCGGTGGCGAACGGCAACGGGTCGGCATGGCCCGCGCGCTGCTGACCAGCCCGCGCCTGCTGCTGATGGACGAGCCGCTGGCCTCGCTCGATCTCAAGCGCAAGCAAGAGGTGCTGCCCTACCTGGAGCGCCTGCACGATGAACTGGACATTCCCATCATCTACGTCAGCCACGCCCCCGACGAGGTGGCGCGTTTGGCGGACCACCTAGTGCTGCTGGAAGACGGCCAGGTGCGCGCCAGCGGGCCGCTTAAGGAAATCCTGTTGCGCGCCGATCTGCCGTTCGCCGTCGAGGACGATGCCGAGGCGGTAATCGACGGCCAGGTATGCGGCTACGACGCCACCTATCAGCTGCTCGAACTCTCGCTGTCCGGCAGCGATGCGCACCTGCGCCTGACCCATGCCGAGCTGCCGCCTGGGCGCGAGGTACGGGTGAAGATCAAGGCGCGCGACGTCAGTCTCGGTCTGCAACGCGCCGAGGGCAGCAGCCTGCTCAACCTGCTACCGGCCACGGTGGAGAGCTGGCACCACCTGGACGCGCAAGTACTGCTGACCCTGCGCCTCGGCGACCAACGTCTGCTGGCACGCATTACCGGCTACTCGATGGAGCAATTGGGTATTCATGTTGGTCAGAGGCTATGGGCGCAGGTCAAATCGGTCTCGCTGCTGGCGCCCTGAATCTCGTCCCTAACGACAGGGCTCCGCTTGAACGTTCAGAACAGACCGAGTTGGTCGTCGGTCAGCGCTGAGAAGCTGTCAGCCACGAACGGCAGGATGGCGTCGGCGATTGGCTGCAGCTGGCGGGTCACGTAATGGTCATAGTCGATCGGCGCGCGCCGCACTTCGAGCGGCTCCGGACCTGCAACCGAGATCACGTAACTGATCCAGCCACCGTTCTGGTACTGCCGCTGACGGCCCTGCTGCAGGTTGTAGTCATCGGCGATCCGCGCAGCCCGCACATGTGGCGGCACGTTGCGATCGTAGTCATCCAGCCGCCTGCGTAGCCGCTTGCGGAAGATCAGCAACGCGTCCTGCTCACCGTCCAGCGTGCGGCGCACGTAGTCGCGCACGTAATCCTGATAGGGCTCGCGGTTGAAGATGCGCCGGTATAGCTCCTGCTGAAATTGCTGGGCCAGGGGCGACCAGTCGGTACGCACCGTTTCCAGCCCCTTGAAAACCAGCCCGTCACTGCCATCGGGGCGCGTGACCAGCCCGGCGTAGCGCTTCTTGCTGCCCTCTTCCGCACCGCGAATGGTGGGCATCAGAAAGCGCTTGAAGTGGCTCTCGTACTGCAATTCCAGGGCGCTTTGCAGGCCAAACTCGCATTGCAGATGCTCACGCCACCAATCGTTGATCAACAGCACCAGGCGCTTGCCGATGCGCGCCGCGTCTTCGTCGTCATGGGCGCGCTTGAGCCAGACGAACGTCGAGTCGGTATCGCCGTAGATCACGCTGTAGCCCTCGGCCTCGATCAGCTCACGGGTGCGGCGCATGATCTCGTGTCCACGCAAGGTGATGGACGAGGCCAATCGCGGATCGAAGAAACGACACCCGCTGGAGCCGAGCACGCCGTAGAAGGCGTTCATGATGATTTTCAGCGCCTGGGACAATGGCTTGTTGCCTTCGCGCTTGGCCGCCTCGCGCCCTTCCCAGACGCGCTCGACGATGGCCGGCAGGCAATGTCGCCTCCGAGAAAAGCGCGCGCCGCGAAAACCCGGCACCGAGTCGGTGTCTTCGGGGCGCATGCCTTCGACCAGCCCCACCGGGTCGATGAGAAAAGTGCGAATGATCGACGGGTAAAGACTCTTGTAGTCCAGCACCAGCACCGATTCGTACAGGCCCGGTTGCGAATTCATCACGAAACCGCCGGGGCTGGCTTCGGGCGGGCGCTCGCCGAGATTGGGCGCGACGAAGCCTTGGCGGTGCATCAACGGAATGTAGAGATGCTCGAATGCGGCAACCGAGCCGCCGCTGCGATCGGCCGGCAGGCCGGTGACCGTGGCGCGTTCGAGCAGAAAGGTCAGCACTTCGGTCTCGTGGAAGATTCGCGTGACCAGCTCGCAGTCCTTGAGGTTGTAGCGCGCAAGCGCCGGTTTGTCCTCGGCGAACATGCGGTTGATTTCATCCATGCGCTGGTAGGGCGTGTCGATCGCCTTGCCTTCGCCGAGCAACGTCTGCGCGACGTTTTCCAGGCTGTACGACGAAAAGCTCCAGGTCGCCGAGCGCAACGCCTCGATGCCATCGATGATCAACCGCCCCGCCGCCGCCGCGAAGAAATGATTGTTGCGGCTGCCATGCTCACGCCAGGCCATCTCTTCGCCGCCACGCCCCAACCGCAGCGGCACCTGATAACGCTGGGCCTGTTCGCGCAGCACCCGCAAGTCGAACTGAACCAGGTTCCAGCCGATGATCGCGTCCGGATCATGCAACGCCAGCCAATCGTTCAGCCGTTCGATCAGCTGCTTGCGGCTGTCGCAGTATTCCAGCTGGAAATCCACCTCGCTGGCGTCGCCGTTGGCCGGCCCGAGCATATAGACCTGCCGCTGCCCGCAGCCCTCCAGCGCAATGGAATACAGCTCGCCACGCATGGTGGTTTCGATGTCCAGCGAGACCAGCTTCAGCTGCGGTCGGTAATCCGGTGCCGGCTTGAGCTGCGCATCGACCAGCACGCCAGCGGCGTCCAGCTGGCCAACGAAGCTGACCGGCGCGGTGATGAAGCGCTCCATCAGATAGCGCTCCGGCGGACGGATGTCGCCTTCGTAGACATCGAGCCCAGCCGCGCGCAAACGCTTGTAGAGATTCATCAACTGCCGATGCTGCTTGCAATAGAGCCCGAGCACCGGCCGATGGCGGAAATCGGTCAGGTGCACCGGACGCAGCTCGACATCGCGCTCACCCTTGAGCAGCAACTCGACCTTGCGCTGCTGCGTCGCCGGAATGAACGCAACCGAAGGTTGATACGGCACGCGCAGCCGGCGCGGCCCGGCATCGGTCGCCAGCCAGAACTCCACCTCGGTGCCGGCCGCAGTGTCGTGCCAGTGCCGGGTCAGGACGAAGCCCTGCTGTAATTCCACCGTTTGCCGATCCTCATATTTTCCGAGGCGACATTCTACGTGGCAACGTTCGAGAGCACGTGCTGAAAATCGTCGATACGACCACTCGCATCGGGCCTAACAGCATGCTGTTAGGCCCGATGTCACATCCTGAACCGGCTCACCATCATTTGCAGGTGATTACCCAAACGGGCCAACTCCACGCTAGACGCTGCGGTTTCATTGCTCGCCGCTGCGGTCTGCTCGGAAACATCTCGAACATTCAAGACGCTGCGGCTGATTTCCTCGGCCACAGCGCTTTGCTGCTCGGCGGCTGCGGCGATCTGCTGGTTCATCGACTGGATATTCGAAACAGTGCGCGTGATGTCCCCAAGCGACTCGCCAGCCCTGCGAGTCAGGGCCACACTGCTGTCCGTCAGTTCACGACTGCTCAGCATGATCGTCGCAACCTGCTTGGTGCCGTTCTGCAGACCGGCCACCAGCCCTTCGATCTCCTCAGTAGATTTTTGCGTGCGCTGTGCCAGGCCGCGCACCTCGTCGGCGACCACCGCAAAACCACGCCCCGCCTCGCCGGCCCTGGCCGCTTCGATTGCAGCGTTCAACGCCAAGAGGTTGGTCTGCTCCGCAACCGCCCTGATGACGCCCATGACGCTTCCGATCTTGTCGCTTTCGCCTTGTAGAACGGTCATCGCCTCGGTGGAGCGAATCACTTCGGCTGCCAGCCGTTCGATCTGCGTAACGACTTCCGAAACCACTTGATCACCCGCTCGCGCTTCGTCGTCAGCCTCCGTCGCGGCATGCGCGGCCTGCTCTGCATTGCGTGCGACATCATGGACGGTCGCCGACATCTCATGCATGGCAGTGGCGACCTGGTCGGTCTCGATTTTTTGGCTGTTCACCCCTGCGCTGGTCTGCTCGGTTACGGCAGACAACTCCTCGGCGGCGCTGCTGATCTGGGTTACGCCGTCGCGGATCCCGCCGATGAGCTCCCGTAGCGTCGACCCCATTTGCTGAATACCGGTTTGCAAGGTGCCCAGCTCATCGCGACGAGTCACAGGCGCGCTCGCAGACAAATCACCTGCAGCGATACGCTCGACGTCTCTCAGCGTATCTTGCAACGGACGCGTAATCTGGCGCGTTATCAACCATGCCGCCAGGATGCCCAACAACAACGCGAGCACAGCGCTGACGATCAGACGAGTGCGCGCATCACCGCTTTCGATATCCAGCCGGTCGAGCTGAAACTGGTACAGGGCGTCGCTGATGCTGACGATTTCGGCTTGTACGTCGGTCATCTCCTGGCGTGCAACGGCAATCGTGTCGGTCGCAGCCCGGAAACTCAGCAAGGCCTTGCGGTACTGCTCGAGCGTCGTTTCGATCACATTCCGATCGCTCGCACTGAGCTCCAACGCCCGCTCATATTGATTCAGGGTGGCCTGCGCAGTGTCCAGCTGCGCGAGCATCGCGTCGCCGTTCTGAGCCGTCGACTTGGCGGCATAGGCACTGAATAAGTGCTGGACATGCTTCAGCTCTTCTCTGATTCGCGCAATGCCTTGTAGTTGTGCGAAACGGGAATTGTCATAGTCCGACAGGCCGATCACACGTTGATAGATCGCGCCGGTCCGCTCATCCAGTATGCCCACCGCAGCGTTAGCCGCCCCTTGCGCCGAGTTCGCCTCGACATAGGCTTTGCGCATCTTGTCGAGCGAACGCTGATAATCGTCGTTGAACCCGCTCTGCTCGTGGAGCATGGCCAGGTTAATGGGGTTCTTGAAGGTATCGAGGAGCTTCGACTGCTGAGCTAGATAGATCCCGAGCTTTTCATCGAGGCGCTCGGTGGAAACCTGGTCTCCGTTAGCCAGCATGAACTGCAGCCGTGCAATGCGCAGCCCGGTAAGCGTGTCATTCAACGCAGATATTTCGGTCATCCATCCGCTGCGCTGGATGACGCTGCCAAGACTACCCCAACCGCTCCAGGCCAATACCAGAGTCAGTATCAGCACCGAGCCGAAACCCAGCCCCAACTTCTTGTTGATCGCGATGTTGCCAAACCAGCTGTTCATTAAAAACGTCCATTCAAAAGATTCGGTTCCGGGTCTTTCAGGTTGAATGATTGTTTTTATTTGCGGCCAGCCTGGGTCCCGCGCGCACCGTATCGGCGCCCAGCCATGAAGCTTGAGCTCAAACCCGACTTAGCACTGCTGAGAGTCGAACGCATATACGAGATCAACGAGGAGCCCACCGAAGCGGTAATGCCGCTCGCGATCCCGCCAGCCGGGCGTTATCGGAACGGCTGATCAGCCTGCCGCGATGTCCTCACCCAGATGGACCACCCGCGCCGCACGCAACATGCATTTGGCCATTTCCGGTGGGGAGAATTTGGTGAGGATGTCATTGGCACCCGCCGCTTTGGCCTTGGCGGTGCTTATGGTGCTGTCCAACGAGGTGTGCAGCAGCACGTAGAGGGAGGCGTAATCGGGGTGCTTGCGCAGCGCCTGGGTGAAGGAATAACCGTCCATTTCCGGCATTTCGATATCCGAGACCACCACGTTGATGGCGTCGTAGCTGCCCTTCAGACTGTCGAGCTTCTCGAAGGCTTCGCGGGCGCTGCGCACCGCATGGCAGGTGACGCCCATCTTGCTCAGCGCCGACACCGACATGTGCACGGCGACCTGGCTGTCATCGACGATCAGCGCGCGGGTTTCGGTAAGCAACTGTGCGTCCTGGTCATCCAGGTCGGAGATGTCGGCCTCTGCCGGCACTGGCGCGACGGTCTGGATCACCTTCTCCACATCGAGAATCTGGATCAGTTCGCCGTCCACTTCCGCCGTGCCTGTAATAAACGAACTGTTCCTCGCGCCATACGGCGGCGGCAGAATCTTCGACGACTGGATGTGCACGATCTTTATCACCGCCTGAACGTGCAGCCCCTGCTTGGAACGGCTGATTTCGGTGACGATCAAACAACCGCCCTTGGGGTCCTGAAGCGGTGCCATACCGATAGCCAGGCTCAGGTCGATGACCGTCAACGGCTGACCACGCAGCGTGGCGACGCCCCGCACATGAGGGTGCGACTCGGGAAGCCGGGTCAGCGATGGCGTCGGGATGATCTCGCTGACCTTCAACAGGTTGATCGCCATCTGCTTGCCACTGCGCAGCGTGAACAGCAGGAGCGATAAGGAGTCGGTGGCCGATGTGTTGTTCATGAAAGGTCCTGTGGGAAAGCCGGTCTCGTAACGGATAACGCCTCGCTACAGCCTTGTCGGCAGGCTTGGCGAAAACTTCAGTCACCGGAACGGCTTCGCTCTCGCTCAGCAGCGCTCGAAGATCGCAGCGATGCCCTGCCCACCGCCGATGCACATGGTCACCAGCGCATAGCGGCCCTGAACGCGTTGCAGTTCATGGATCGCCTTGACGCTGATGATCGCGCCGGTCGCACCCACCGGATGCCCGAGCGAGATGCCCGAGCCGTTGGGATTGACCCGCGCCGGGTCCATGCCGAGCTCCTGCATGACGGCACAGGCCTGGGCGGCGAAGGCTTCGTTGGCTTCGATCACAGCGATCTGGTCCAGACTGATGCCGGTACGCTCCAGCACTTTGCGCACCGCCGGCACGGGTCCGATGCCCATGTAGGCAGGGTCGACGCCGGCATGGGCATAACCGACCAGTCGCGCCATGGGCGTCAGCCCGAGTGCCTTTGCCCGTCCCGACTCGGCCAGTACCAGCGCCGCGGCACCGTCGTTCAGGCCGGACGCATTGCCGGCGGTCACGGTGCCGTTTTCCTTCTTGAATACCGGCTTCAATGCCGCAAGACGCTCCTTGGTGAGGTCGGGCCGCAGATGTTCGTCAGTGTCGAAATACGCGGTGCCCTTACGGCTGTGGATTTCGACCGGAACGATCTGTTCGCGAAAGAAGCCGTTCTCCAAGGCGCGGGCGGCACGCGCTTGGCTTTCCAACGCCAGGGCGTCCTGCTGTTCGCGGCTGATCCCGTAGCGCTCGGCAACGTTTTCAGCGGTCACGCCCATATGGAATTTGCCCCAGGGATCGTGAAGAAGTGTGTTCATGTAGTCGATCACAGTGCCATCACCAAGGCGCGCGCCCCAGCGCATGGCCGGTAGGATGAACGGCCCGCGGCTCATACTTTCGGCACCGCCACCGATGGCCACATCGGTATCGCCAAGCAGGATCGACTGTGCGGCGGAAATGATTGCCTGCAAGCCGGAGCCGCACAGGCGATTGACGTTGAACGCCGGGGTTTCCAGCGGTATGCCGGCATCCACCGCAGCGACTCGCGCCAGATAGCCGTCCCGCGGCTCGGTGGGTATCACATTGCCCATGACCACATGGCCGACGGCATCCGGTGGCGTACCGGAGCGCTCCAGCGCCGCGCGGCAGACGGTGGTCGCCAGGGTGGTCAGGTCGATGTCCTTCAGCGCGCCGCCGAAGGAGCCGATGGGCGTGCGTACCGCGCCGACGATGACGATTTCGCGTTCTGTCATGGAATCCTCTTCTGCTTGACCGGGTCGCTCCGGCCAATCCGGCGCGGCGATTCGGCCGATGCTAACCGTATGAATTGGCGGAACAACAGGGAAAACCGCAGATCACTCATGCGTTTTTGCAGAACTCCCTGGTCACCCGACATGGAAGCAAAGCGGTGCGTCTGTCGCTCGCCCTCCTCGGGATGGAACGATGTGCGCCGGCATCAGGCCCAATCCAGACACCCCATGGGAGGCCCAGAGATGAACAAGGCAGTCAAACCGGACGCCGAACAACCCTACTTCGAAACCCCTTCGCACATCCCCAGCGGCAGCGATCACCAGATCCCACACAGCCACCGGCTGGTCTATCGCGACCACGATGTGATCGTGCATCTCACCGGTTACGAGTACGAAACCTTTGGCGAAACGCTCTGGGCCGTCGGCGCCGAGGTCGTGAAAGACCTCGAGATCGTCGTCCCGGTGGTCGTCGATCAGACGCAGCATTACCGCAGCTTCGACGAAGCGCTCGAACGCGGCACGGGTTTGGGCAAGCGGCTGGTCGATGAGTTGTAGCTCGTGACGATGAATGGAGTGCTATCTCCCAACCCTGCCCTGCAATCACCTGAGGAAACCCATCGATGAGTGAGAACGACGCAAAGATTCGACACGACGAAAAGCAACAGCGCTACTTGCTGGAGATCGACGGCAAAACGCTCGGCTTTGCCGCCTATCGAGAGGACAACGGCCGCCTGGTCTTTACCCATACCGAAGTGGATCCAAGTCTCGAAGGCCAAGGTATGGGCAGCGTGCTGATTCGCCAGTCGCTCGACGATGCCCGCCGGCGCGGCAAGCGCATCGTGCCGGTTTGTGGATTCGTCGCCGCCTACATAGAGAAACATAGGGACTGGAACGACCTGATCGACGCGCAATAAAAATACCGACCGGGCATACACCTTTCGCACAGGCGGGTACCATGCCGCCCCCCGACTCGAAACGCCTCGCATGAGCTCTACCAACCGAAAGATCGACTACCTGCGCCAACAGATTCCAAGCTTTGCCTGTGTACCCGGCTGCCATGATTGCTGCGGACCGGTGACGGCTTCCTCAGAAGAAATGATTCGGTTGCCGCATAAAACCGTTGCCGAGCACGACACAGCTCTTGCGCACTGGAACTGTGTACACCTTGGCCCCAACGGGTGCGAAGCCTATGACGAGCGCCCGCTGATCTGCCGACTGTTCGGTACAACGGCGAGCCTGCCGTGCCCTCGGGGACGGGGTCTGGAATCATCTACCACGCCAGAAGTGGAGAGTCAGGTGCACCGCCTTATAGCCAGCACTCGCCAGGTGCTGGTCTAGCGTGCATACCAGTAGAACGTAAGAGAGAAACCATGAGCAACGAACTGCAGATCGAAGACATCCGGGTCGGCGACGGTAAGGAAGTGGTCAAAGGCGCCTTGATCACCACTCAATACCGAGGCCAGTTGGAAGACGGCACCACCTTCGACTCATCCTACGAGCGCGGCAAGCCCTTCCAATGCGTGATCGGCACCGGACGCGTAATTAAAGGCTGGGACCTCGGGCTGATGGGCATGAAGGTTGGCGGCAAGCGCAAACTCTTCGTGCCCGCCCATCTGGCCTACGGCGAACGGCAGATCGGCGAGCACATCAAGCCGAACTCGAACCTGTTGTTCGAGATCGAGCTGCTGGAAGTCCTGACTCGGGATGAGTGATAGACGCCGATTACCCCCGCTTCGGCGGTGTCAGAACCGCGCGCGCCGAGGGGCGGTCGCGCATGCGTTGTAGATATTCGGCAAGCTGCGGGTTCTCCTTGAACCACCCGGCGCCTGCCGGTAGCTGCTGCAGGTAGTCCAGCATGGGCGTAAGAATCGCATCGGCCATGCTGTAGTTCGCTCCGCAGAAGAATTCGCGCCCTGCGATTCGGTGCTCCAGCAGCCTGAACATCTCCGCAACGGCATCAGCCGCGTCAGCGATAGCTGACGGAGCCGCAGGTGCTCTCGAAACCGGAGACGCCACCAGCAACAAGTAGCGCCGAACCAGCACCTGATCGATATAGAGCGCCAGGGCGCCGGACCACTGATCCACTTGCGCGCGCAAAAGCGGCTCCGAGGGCTGCAATGACGTATCCGGAAAAGCCGCATCCAGATAACGGCAGATGCTCGTGGTTTCGAACACTCTCGCCTCGCCATCAAGCAGCACCGGCACTTTGCCGAACGGATGTAGGCGCAGATGTTCAGGGCTGCGCATTTGGACATCCATTCCGTCGAGAACGAGCCCGTGCGTGTACGCCAGTCCTTTCTCTTCGCAATACAAGCGGACGCTTCGGGTCAGCGTGCTGAAAGCGGGACCAAAAATGTGCAGGGTCATGAGCGTTTCCTCACTGAAAGGGAGCCCGATGGTGACGCTGCCGACCTTATGTTCAAGAACATAGTGTGGTCGTCTGGCATGCTGTCGCTATTCCCCTTCGAGAGATAAACCAATGCCGTGGCCTGCCAGACAACGAGCCTCGACTCGTCAGCGGATACTCGATAGCGCCTCTCGGCTGTTTGCTATCGAAGGTTTCGAGCGAGTCAGTATCGACATGATCATGCAAGACGCCGCGCTCACCCGAGGCGCCTTCTACAGCCACTTCAAGTCGAAAACCGAGCTCTACAACGAAGCCATCGGCAACGCCGCCAAAGCAGGCGGCGCGCTGCTTGAACAAGCCGGCGGCAGCGGTCTGAAACAGGTCGTGGAAAGCTATTTGCGAATGGAGCACCGCGACGGCAGCGCCATGCATTGCCCGTTGGCGTTCATGATCACCGATGCCGCCACGCAGGACGCAGCCATACGTGAACGCTATACGCAGGTGTTCAATGGGTTTCTCGGTCGGCTCGAAGCCACTTTGGCCAAAACCCACCCCAACGGCGCTCGGCAACGAGCCTTGCAGATCGCAACTGGAATGATCGGCGGGGTTGCGCTGGCGCGTGCCATCGCTGATGAGCAACTGGCCAGCGAGCTATTGGAAGCGTGTCAGGCAGGCTGTATCGAACTGCTGCGCTGAAAGCGACCCAGGACGTGCAAAGAAAGGCAGCGGCGATAGCACCGCTGCCAATCGAGATCAGGCCAGGGCGGCCTGTCCGGTTCCGGTGACTATGGGTGCTGCCACTCCTAGCGATTGCCCCACCACGTCACCGATCATGTCTGCGGTAATGGCGCTCAGGGTCCAGCCCAGGTGGCCATGGCCGGTGTTGTAGAAGATGCAAGGCGACTTGCCGCGACCGACCTTGGGCATCATGTTCGGCATCATCGGGCGTAATCCAGCCCAAGGTACGACGCTGCGGGTGCTGACGTCCGGGAAGCATTCGTTGACCCAGTCGACCAGCGGACGAATACGATCCGCGCGAATGTCGCGGTTGTAGCCGTTGAATTCAGCGGTTCCCGCGACGCGCAAGCGATTGTCGCCGAGGCGGCTGGTCACCAGCTTCGTTTCATCGTCCAGCAGGCTCACGGTCGGGGCGCCGGCACGGCTGGCCTCGTCGTTGAGGTTGACGGTGATCGAATAGCCTTTGACTGGATAGATGTTCACGCGGTCGCCCAGTTGCGCAGCCAATGCCCGGCTGGCCGTACCGGCGCAGACGACCATGCCGTCGAACGACAGGGTTTCTTCACCGCCCGGTGTGCCGAGAATGACGGTGGCCTGCCTGCCGTCGGTCGCCACGCCTGTCACGTCCTGGCCATAACGGCATTCGACGCCCAAGCGAATGGCCGCCGCCGCGAGGCCGTTGGTGAAACTGTGGATGTCGCCGGTGGAGTCGCACTCGGTGTAGTAGCCGCCGTAATACTGCCCCGCCAGCGTGGGCTCGATAGCGCGCATCTCTTCCGGCGTCACGCTGCGGCGTGGCAGCCCGCCCTGGGCCAGCAGTGTGGAAACCGTGCCCGCATGCTCGAAGCCGGCCTTGTCACGGTAGATGTGCAGAATGCCAGCCTTCTTCAGGTCGAAGTCGATGCCCTCTTCCTCGGCCCAGGCGAACAGATGCTCACGGGCGGCGATGGCCAGGCGTGCGGTTTCGATGGTGTTCTGACGGTATTGCGGGATGGAGCCGATGAACTCGGCGAACCAGGACAGTTTGTGCCAGCTGGGCTTGGGATTGACCAGCAATGGCGCGTCGCTCTTGAGCATCCATTTCATGCCCTTGAGGATGGTCGACCAGTGCGTCCAGACCTCGGCGTTCGAAGCGGAGAGCTGCCCGCCGTTGGCGAAGGACGTTTCCATCCCGGCGTAGCGGTGTTTTTCGAAAAGGGTTACCTGGAAACCCCGTTTGGCCAGCGCATAGGCGGTGGTGATGCCGGTGATACCGCCACCAATGACAGCGATTGTTTTCATTGTGTCGCTCCAGAACGTCAAGGGTCAGAGCCCGCCCGCGACATGCGGATCGGACGCCCCCTCTGTTCTGGACCTGAGAGTTTCGCAAACTCACGAGTGGAGTTCGCTTGCTCCTTCGGTGCGGCGGGCGACGACACCCGACGGCTCTTCAGAGTCAAACATGTGGAATCGGTCCTTTTGCCTGAGAGTTTCCGGGGCGGTTGCTCCTTCGGCGCTGCCAGCGACGATGTCGCTGCAGTCTCTCCCGAGTCCACATCTGCATATGGCGGACCGATCGAATCGATCCGGTGATGCAGTCGGTGCTCAAGGTGCCAGAAAACGGCGCCTTTGCAACTGTATTTTTTCTGCCGTACGACTAACAGACGATGCATCCGTCCCGTTCAGCAGTGCGCCATCCGTGTCGCAGACATGCTCATGAGCCCACCAGCTCGAGCAGTTGACCGATATCGACGGGCTTGGTCAGGTGTACGTCGAACCCGGCGGCCAGGGCATTTTCCTTGTCGCTCGGCTGCCCCCAGCCGGTGATCGCCACCAGCCGAACATGCGAATCCGATGCGCGGATCATGCGCGCAACCTCATCGCCACGCATGCCGGGCATGCCGATATCCAACAGCACCACTTCGGGTTCGAGCTGCCGATAACGCTCGAAGGCTTCGATGCCGTCGAAGGCAAGATGGACTTCGTGACCCTCCAGCCGAAGGACTTCAGCCATGGTTTCGGCAATGTCCCGGTTGTCGTCCGCAACCAGCACCCGTCGCGCATGAGCAGCCAGGTTGCCGGTTTCCGCAGGCTGTGCCTCTCTTTGAGCTGGAACAAGCATTGGCAGACTCAATTCGAAGGCCGCTCCCCGCCCAATCCCTTCGCTGGCGACACGAAGGTCGCCGCCGTGAAGCTTGGCCAGCCCCCTGGCCAACGCCAGTCCGATGCCCAGCCCCGCATTGACCTGTGTCTGGGTGCCGGGCACCTGGGCGAATCGCTCGAAAATCAACTGGAGATGTTCGCGGGCAATGCCTACGCCGTTATCAGCCACTGAAACCGTCGCCACGCCCTCTTTCATCGCGGCGCGCATCTGTATCCGCCCGCCAGAAGCGGTGAATTTGGCCGCGTTGTTCAGCAGATTGACGAGTATCTGCTCGAGCCGGAGGGGATCGGCCTCTAGCAGGATCGGCTCCGCCGGGAGTTCGACGATCAGCTCGTGCTGCTTTGCCTCGACCTTGGCTCGCGCCGTCTCGACGGCAGCCTCGACTACCGCCCTGAGGTCCAGCGCCTCCTGGCGCAGCGCCAGTTTGCCGAGGGTTATTCGTGAAATATCGAACAAATCATCCAGCAGCAGGGCCATGTGTCGTACCTGTCGCTCGATGATCTGCTGGCTACGCAGTTTCTGAGCATCGGTTGCAGAAGGCGAACCGAACAGACCAGCAGCTAGCTGAATGGGCGCCAGCGGATTACGCAGTTCGTGCGCCAGCGTCGCGAGAAACTCATCCTTACGCCGATCAGCCTCCAGGATCGCCTGCTCCTGGCGCTTCGATTTGGTCACGTCAGCAAACCAGACGGCGAGCATATGTTCGAAAGGCGTGGCGATCAGGCGTACCCAACGCTCGCTGCCAAAGGCGGTGCTGCGCATCTCTACATCGTGCGGCCGCTGCTGCGTCGCCGCCGCCACCAATGTACCGATCGCCTGCGGATTGGCGTTGGGACCGAGCACCTCTCCAAGGCGCCGCCCCGTCAGTTCGGCGACTGTCCCCTGCAGGGCCTCGGCACCGGTCGGGTTGATGAAATCCAGCCGGAAGTCATGCAATGCGCCTGCAGCGTCGAAGTATGGGGAAAGAATGGCGAACGGCACGGTGGATGAATCCAGCGCCACCTGCAGGCGTTTCTCGAGCATGCCAGCTTTGGTCTGCGCCCGTGCCCGGTCGATGAACACCGCAGCAAGACCGGTAGCCAGATCGGCCAGGCGTATCTCGCGCTCGGTAGGAGATCTCGCCTCTGCGAGCTGTACAGTCAGTGTGCCCAGGACGCTGCCGTCGCTATGCAAGATCGGCGTGCTGTGGGCGGAACGGAACCCTTCGATACGGGATATGGTGCGAAATTCGGCGAAACGCGGATCGGTTTCGGTATCCGTCACTACCACCCGGCACCCTTGCTGTACCGCTACGCCGCAAACGCCTAGGCCGGGCGCTGCGTTGTCCAGAAGCTCCAGCGCGGTGCTTGAAAAGCCCTTCGACGCATGAATGCGCAACGGCGATCGGCCATCGCTGAGCGCCAGCAGACCATGGGTCGCACCGTGCAGCTCGCACAGCACGTCGATAATTGCCTGAAGTTGAGCATCCAGTGTCGGCAACTGCGGCAGACGGTTGCCGAGCGTATGGAGCAAATTCAGGTCGCTTATCTGCTCGGTCAGGTCCTGCCGCGCCAGTTCCAGCTGCGCCAGCATGCTGTCACGTTCGGCCTCGCTCGCTTCGCGCGCCTGCGCAGCGGCAGCCAGAGCCCGGCCAACCTCGCGTACCTCTTCAATTTCGCTGTCCGGCACGCGTTGCAACGACTGGCCCTGACCTATCGCTTGCGCCGCTTGGCGCAACTGACGCATCGGTACGTTGATTCGCCGCGTCGCGAATAAGGCTGCGGTAACCGCAAACAGCAGCGACAACAACAGTCCGCCACCATAGAGCGTGAAGGCCCGGGCGGCACCCGCCTCCACCGCTTCGGTTGGTGCGCCGGTCGCGACAACCCATCGGGATGGTCGCAGACGAACAAAGGCGGTGTAGGCCTGAGAACCTTCCATCGTCATGGCCATGCCGACCCCTTCGTCGGCAGGATTGTCATTCAACAAGTGCTGGAGCGTCGCCGACGCCGGCCGCCCCACCGTCTCCGAATGCCGCTGAGAACGTGCGATGCGCATGCCGTCGGCGTCCAGTACCGTAGTGACCCAGCCCGACGGCAACCGGCGGTCGCTGATGACATTAACGATCGAGTCAGGCTTGAGCACCGCCGTCAGGACATAGCGGGTGTTCGCTTCGATATCGACCGGCACGCGTATGGGAATCCCCCATACCCCACCTGGCCCCTGACCCATGTTGCCTACCTGCGGCTCACCCGTGCGCATCAATTCAGCGAAGCTACGCGGCTCGGCAACCGCTCTGGAGGCAGGCGGGTCGTGCTGCGAAATGCGCCGGATGACGTCACCGTCCGGCGTGATAACGAGCAATGCATACCAGCTGGGCACCGAGGGCAATATGCGCTGAACCATGCCGGCGAAGCCGTCGATATCATCCGCATCGAGCATCGTCGATTGCGACAGCGCATGCAGCACGTCCAGGGAGCGTTTGAGCTCCACCTCCACTGCCGTAGCGGCCAGGCGTGTGGCTTCCAGACTGCGCTGTTTCGCCAGTTGCTTCTGGTCGTTGATGATCGACAGCAGCCCCAGCCCGGCGACAAGGGCGAGGGGCAAAATCCCGGCAAGCGCGATCATCAGCAGACGGCTGCGCAACGGTACCGAACGGGCCGGTTTCGCTCTTGCCTGATTCAAAATGGCTCTACCCTCTGCCGCCCAAACGCATCGGGGCGTAATGAAATGCTTGCCGAAAACTGTGCCACTTGCAGGCGCGTAGCTTAAGCGATCCGTACGAGACGAGTATCAGCCCTGAACGATATTCCGAACGATTCCACAGCTTTACCGAATCGGAATGCCGCTCCGTCGATGCATCCCGAGTTTAAAAACAAACCGCCTCCGCTGAAACAACGGCGAGGTTGGCGTCGGCATGCCTGGTTACACCGGCGTTTTCCGTTATGACGATAGCCTCGAGTGCCGTACCGGCGCCCTATCCATGAGAACGAAGGGACCGCCGTGAGTTCGCCTCTCTTATGGCCGCATCCGACTCTAGAGCGGCAAACAAGCGGGCTGTTACGCAGGCGCCTTGAACACGACGACCCGCTGAAGCGGGCCGCAGAGGGATGACAAAACGGCCCGCCTCAAAGCGAAGCGGGCCGGGAGCATGAAGTGAGCAACAGGTTCGTCAGTTCGGCAGTTTGAAGGTGATAAAACTGGCCCGCCCGTCACGCAGCACGCGCATCGATACGGAACGGTTCTTCGGCAGCGCCTTGACCACTTGGCTGAAGGTTTTCACCGAGTCGATGGGCCGGTTGTTCAGATGGGTGACGACGTCTCCCGGACGCAGGCCGATCATTGCCGCAGGGCCTTGGTTGACTTCACTGAGTACCACACCACCGGTGATTTCAAGCGCCTGACGCTGGGCATCGGTCAGCTCAGTCACCGAAACACCCAGGCGATTATCGCTGTGGCTAGTGCCGCCCGCGCCTCCAGCCGAGGCCAACAGGTCCCCATCTTCGGGCAAGGCGCCGACTTCGATGCTCAACGTCTCGCGGTCACCGTCACGCACGATCTGGAATTTGGCGGTGGTGCCGGGTTTCATCGCACCGATGAGGTGCGGCAGATCGCCCGACATATCGATGGACTTGCCATTAACGCTCAGAATCACGTCCCCGACCTTCAGGCCGCCCTTGGCTGCCGGGCCACCGTCCATGATCTGCGCTACCAGCGCACCGGCGGGACGCTCCAGACCAAACGACTCAGCCAGATCCTTGTTCACCTCTTGGATCACCACCCCGAGCCAGCCACGGCTGACCTTGCCGTCCTCACGCAGCTGCTTGGCGACGTCCATAGCCACGTCGATCGGGATGGCGAAGGACAACCCCATAAAGCCACCGGAACGGGTGAAAATCTGCGAGTTAATACCCACCACTTCACCGTCGAGGTTGAACAGCGGGCCACCCGAATTGCCTGGGTTGATCGCCACGTCTGTTTGAATGAACGGGACGTAGCTTTCATTCGGCAGACTGCGGCCGGTCGCGCTGACCACACCGGCCGTCACGGTGTGATCGAAGCCGAACGGGGAACCGATGGCGACAACCCACTCGCCGGCTTTCAATGCTTGGGAGCTACCGAGCTTGACCGTCGGCAGATCGTCCCCCTCGATCTTCAGCAGCGCCACGTCACTGCGCGGGTCGGCGCCGACCAGCTTGGCCTGCAGTTCGCTGCGATCAGGCAGACGCACCATGATTTCATCAGCGTCGGCGACCACGTGGTTGTTGGTCAGCACGTAGCCGTCTTCGGAAATGATGAAGCCCGAACCCAGCGACTGCGTCTCTTGGCGCTCGGGCCGTTGCGGCATACCCCGCTCGAAGAACTCGCGGAACATGGGCGGGATGCCTTCCAGATCGGGCATTTGCGCCAGCGCGCCGCGAGCGGGTTTGTTTTGTTTGGTACTGATGTTCACGACCGCTGGCGAGGCATCTTCAACCAACGGAGTGAAATCCGGCAGGTCCGCATGGGCGATCAGCGCCTGCCCGAACAGCGCCACGCCGGCTACGACTGCCAGAAGGTCTTTGCGAAGGATCATGGTGACAAGTCTCCCCACGATGGAAATGGTTGAACGAACTTGGATGCGGTCATCCCTACACAAAAACAGCGGGCCGCCGTGCGCGCGAACGCTGTTTCGATACGAACAGCCCGGCCACGGCAGAACCCACCCAAGGGAGCAGGCTGTTCCGTCAGCCTGTGAAGGACTCTACGCCTTGTACAGTCAGCTTCGTGTGAAGCGGACGTAAAGGAACCGTAAGGTTTTCGCTGCGGCCGTTCCCACACAAGATTGTCACCCGATCACGGTCTCGCCTGGCCCGCTCTCGAACAACCCTGCCCGCTCAGCCGCTTGGCGCACACGCAAAAAATCCTCTGGTAAAAGGAGCGCGGCCTCAGCCCGTTTAAGTGCCAGTTCGACATGGCGGCTCGCTGAGACGCTGACCGCCGCATCACCGAGGCGCCCCAGCGATCCCAGCGCCTGGTGCAGGCATATACCAACCTCGACTACCGCCGCGCCATCGCGCGCGATAGGCGTAAAGAAGTCGTCCAGCATGTCCGCCACGCTCAATCCAGATGCGAATACGCGGTCGTATATCGGCGCCTCCGGTGGGGTCGGCCTGGACAGATGCGACAGCACGCGCACACCGCGCCCGATCACATCGATTGCGGTCCCCTGGTCGTTGATACTGGCCGACAGCGCTCGCGACGCAACCTCAGCCAGGACGGTGATTCCGAAGCGCGGGTCGCGGTCGTAGGTTCGCTGTGCGCCGATGACAAAAGCTGCAAGCAACGCGTCATCGCAATCTTCGGTGATACCCACAGACCAGGCGATTGGCTGCGTGGGCTCGACAAAGACACCAGGCAGCACACAGATATAGATCGAGCTGTCCTCCGACTTGGTCAGCGTGCCCAATGCCGGCATGTCGATATGCTGAACGAAGCCGATCTTCTCGGCATACAGCGGGCGCGCGCCTGGCAAGGCTCGGGGATCGATTTCTAGCGGACAACCCCCCAAGTAGGGTTGCTCCATTCGCTGGCACAACGACCGGGTAGCGGCATGCTCGACCCTCGCGGTGGTCTCGGCGACCCTGCCCAGCCCCGACAGCTGATCGATCCAGCGCAAGAGCACATAGACCACAAAGATCACAACGATGATCGTCGCGGCGAACAATACGACCCGGCCTTTATCGCCATAAAGCCCTGTGCTCAGAGCGATGATGCCGACCAGGCTGAAAATGAACGACCCTATGAAGGTAGACAGAGTGTTTTGGGTCGTGGGGTCTTCCACCAGCAGCGAGATGGCCCGCGGGGTGACGTTGCTGGTCGCCGAACCGTAGGCGGCCACCATGATGCTCAGCGAAAAGGTCGTGACCGCGAGCATGCTCGATGCCAGCACGCCAAGGATGTTATCGACCGCATCGGAGCCAATCTTGGTCGGGACATCGTCGGGGATATAGGGCGCCACAGCCAATGCCACCAGCGCAGCCGCGATGCCCAGGACAGAAAACAGGCTGGCCCTGAACCAGGGCCGTTTGCTGATGCGGATGAGAAACCACTTCCAACGCTCGATCATCTGTGACTCGCAATCCGGTCCGTTTCAGTACAGACAAGAGCGCGGTCGCGCCGTTGCGACAAACCGCATTCTTCGTAAGCGACCGGCTCGCTCAGCGTGCCAGCGCCGCGACTGTTGTCGGCAGATCGCGCATATCGTTGATTACGGCCACCACGCCCAGCGCCCGCAGTGCCTGATCATGCCCGGCGGGAATATGGCTCGCGCCGGTAAAACCGATCACCTGCATGCCGGCCGTGCGCGCGGCCAAAACACCGGTCGGGCTGTCCTCGACCACCAGGCAATGCCCCGGCGCTACGCCCATGCGCTCTGCGGCCAGCAGGTAAACATCCGGTGCGGGCTTCGGCGAGGCCACCATTTCAGCGCAGAAGATATTGCCGGCAACCCGTTCAATCAGGCCGGCGCGCCGCAGAGATGCTTCGACATTGTGCAGGCGGCTGTTGGAGGCCACCGCCAGCGGCAGATCGATGGCATGCAGTGCGTCACATACGCCCGGAATCGCCTGGACTTCCTCGGCCACCGCCTTCTCGCTATGACGACGCAGGTCTTCATCGAAGGTCAACGGCAACTTCAGGTCGAAGCGCTTTTCGATAAGGTCGATGATGCTCGGCACCGTCAGACCGAACGTCCCTTCCAATGCATCGCCCAGCAGGTCCGCCGGAACATGAAGGCTCAGCGCCTCGAACAGCACGCGGTGGCTGATGATCTCGCTGTCGACGATCACGCCGTCGCAATCGCTGATCAGCAGGTCGATAGTGGCCATCGGGTCTCCTAATGGTAGATGCGCAGCCATGGCGCCGCGCCAGATTGGGACAGGGCTTGGACTGCGCCGGGCACGCCGAGTTTTACGCCGCTTCGATGGCGATTGCGCGTCGCATCCATTGCTGTTGCGTATGCCGACCGCACCCGGTAGCCGGGACGAATGAGCTTGCAGCACGCGCTTCGCTGCGCCAGCCAACATCCGAGCACCCTGCGCATTTCGTTCAATACCAGCGCTGCGTTCGCTCCTAACCTTCGCGCTGAAATCCCTGGGTGAATTAGGAGTTACCGATGAGCCTGTTGCTGTCCATGGCGGCCTTTGCGCTGGCCTCCTCCATCACGCCCGGCCCGGTCAATATCGTCGCGCTGAGTGCCGGAGCGCAATTCGGTTTGCGTCCGGCCATGCGACATGTCAGTGGCGCAACCATCGGGTTCACACTGTTGCTGCTGTTGATCGGCCTTGGTCTGAGCGAATTGCTGTTGCGCTGGCCCTGGTTGACCCAGTTGATCCGACTGGCCGGCGTCGCGTTCCTGCTGTACATGGCGTATCGACTGGCTACCGACGATGGACATCTGAACGCCGACAAACCGGCGATGCGGCCTACCATGCTTTATGGCGCGGCGATGCAATGGCTCAATCCCAAAGCCTGGTTGGCCTCGGTAGCCGGCATGGGATTGTTCGTGGCGGCCGGCGATGCGCCCTCGGTATGGCGCTTCGCGGCCATCTATTTCGTGATCTGCTACGCCTCGCTGGCCTGCTGGGCCTATGCCGGGACTTTTTTGCAGGACTATCTGAGCAATGCCTCACGGATGCGATTGTTCAACCGCATCATGGCCGCGTTGCTGGCGGCCTGCGCGGCTTACTTGTTGTTCTGATCGCTATCGAGCGCGACGCAGGCCGCGATAGTGCCCGGGCGTGGCCGCCAGCAATTGCTTGAACGCACGCTGCAGATGCGCCTGATCGGCAAAACCCGCCGCCAGCGCCGCTTCGGCGATGGGTATGCCCCGTCGCAGTTCGGCACGGGCAAACTGCACCCGGCGATTGGTCAGGTAGGCATGCGGAGTCATCCCGAAGTGTTTCTTGAATGAGCGGATCAGACTCGACGGCGACACCCCGGCCGCATGGCTGATTTCATCAAGCCTGAGCGGACGCTGATAGTTGTCGGCAATAAGTTCGGCGGCGCGCCGAAGCTTTGCGTCGCTCACCGGCGCGGCCGCTTCCAGTCGCAACCGTCGATGCAGCAGGCTGAAGAACTCAACAGCAGCGCCGTACTTGTGCGAGAGCTCGGCATGCTCATCCGTCAAGACGCCATGGAAATGGCGAAACCCCGCCTGCAACAGCGAATCGCGGGTCAGGATGGGTGTGAAGCAGCGAAAGCCGGTACCGCCCAAACCCAGGTTGTCTTGTAGATCAGCCAGCCAACCGGCATCAATATACAGCATGCGATACGCCCACGGCTGATTCTCGATCGGATTGCAGGCATGAACGTCGCCGGGGTTCATCAAGACCAACGTTCCGGCATCGATACGGCACTGGTGATGACGGTTGATATAGGTGCTGCAGCCGCTGTCGATCAAACCGATGGAAAAGGTTTCATGGCTGTGCCGTGCGTAACAGACGCGGCGCCCATCAGCGACCGTACGTGCCTCGATAAACGGCAGAGCCGCGTCCCGCCAGAACTGGGAACCAGGATCGACATAACGTTGGGTGAGGTCTGGCTGACTCATGCTCAGGTCTGGTGCGCTTGCTTGGAGAAAGCACAGCGTAGCCCAAACCCAGGAGCTGTTCCCGTTTCGTCACGTCGCGGCGGAGAAAGCCGTAGGGGCTCCGGTTTCGTCAGCAGCTGCGTCAGTTTTATTGTCCAACCCCCACTGCACCAGACGAGCGGGACGGCATGGCTTTTCACTTTTTTCACCGGCAGGTTTCGACCGGCATCGGATCGCTGACCGGGTTTGCATGGCGGGCCGATCCCGCGAGGCTGCGTAACGCACTCATTGGTGTTGGCAGCATCGTGCTGTTGAGCCTGTACGGCTGCGGCAGCCAGCAGCCGGAAATACCGGCACCGCGTCCCGATGAGGTGCGGGCGAAGATCGTTCGACTGATTCCCAGCAACATTCCGGATCGCCGAGGCTGGGCCAAGGACATCTACGCCGCCTTCGACGCGCTGGAGATTGTGCCGAGCGATGAAAACCTCTGCGCGGTGCTCGCGGTCACGGTGCAAGAGTCCACCTTTCAGGCAACCCCTCCGGTGCCCGGCCTGGCCAAGATTTCGCGTGAAGAGATTTATCGCCGGGCCGCCCGCCTGCACGTCCCGCGCTTCGTAGTGAATGCTGCCCTTGATGTACGGTCGCCCAACGGAAAGACCTATAGCGACCGTTTGGACGCGGTGCGCACCGAAGAGCAGCTGAGTGCAATTTTCGATGATTTCATTGGGGTTGTGCCGCTTGGTAAACAGTTGTTCGGCACGCTCAACCCGGTCAAGACCGGCGGACCGATGCAGGTCAGCATCGCCTTCGCCGAAGCGCGCCGCCGGGAGTATCCCTACGAGCGCAAGGGCTCGATCCGCGACGAAGTGTTCACGCGGCGTGGCGGCATGTACTTCGGTATCGCGCACTTGCTGGACTATCCGGCCAGCTATACCCAGCCGCTTTATCGCTTTGCCGATTTCAATGCCGGCTGGTACGCCAGCCGCAACGCCGCGTTCCAGAACGCAGTGGCGCGGGCCAGCGGTCGCAAGTTGGCGCTCGACGGTGATTTGATCATTCACGGCAGCAGCAAGGTCGGGCAGACAGAAAAAGCGGTGCGTTCACTCGCCGACAAGCTCGACATGAACGAAACCGCTATCCGCAACGCTCTGGAACGCGGCGACACCCATAGTTTCGAGAAAACCCGCCTTTATGAACAGGTGTTCGCGCTGGCAGAAAAGCGCGCGGGTAAACCGTTGCCAAGAGCCGTCCTGCCAGGCATTCGCCTCGAGAGTCCGAAAATCACCCGCAACCTGACCACTGCCTGGTTCGCCAACCGTGTGAATGACCGGCACCTGGCCTGCATGAAGCGCGCCCGTAACTGATGGAAGAGCGCGCGAAACATTGCATCGCCGCGCTCAACCCATCAGCCCCATGCCGACCAATACGAAAGCGCCGACCGTGACGATCAGGCCCAGGATCACCAGCAACCCATCCCGCGTGGTGATGCCCAGGCCAAACAGAGTGATCGCTCCGAACGGCACCGTGCTGGCAAACGGCATCAATTCCAGCGGCGGGATCGAAGTACTAAGCAGCACGCACAGCGCCGCGATCAGGCGCAGGAACCCCTTGCGCACGGCCCAGCCGAGACGCGCGCGGCTGATCTTGTCCAGCCAGCGCACCACCGGGCGCACCTTGTTCAGGCCTTTATCGAGCTTCGCGCCGTCAACCGTGCGGTTGGCGAGAAAATCCGGCATCCAGAAATGATCGCGCCCCATCAGCATCTGAATTGAGAACAGCGCGACGATTACAGCCAGCACCGTCGGCATGCCGGGTATTCCACCGACCGGACTGATTTCGATGATCGCCGGAACGAACAGAAACGGACCGAAGCTCCGGTGCCCGAGGCTGTCCTGAATCTCGCTGATGGCGACCTTGTCTTGATTCCTGCCCAGTTCGACGATCCCGTCGATGACCTCTTCCAGGTCCGCGTGCCCGTTCTGCCCGGTATCAGCCATATGAAGATGCTCTGCATTGCGTGGGTATCGCCGTAAGGTTTCATAAACGCCGTTATTTACAACCGGCATTGGCTGTCAGGATATTTTCTCAACGCATCTCGCGCCGGATTGTCCAGCGTAGCGGACGGTGTCTGGGAATCCGGACAGCCGTGAAATGCCTGACAGGCACTAAACCAGCCATTCGCGTCCGGACAGCTCGAATCGATGTCCAGATTGCTGGAGCGGGTTCCGCGCTTTCGAGGCGCGGGCACAGCAATACGTTGATTTCATTGATATTTACTGTCCTGGCACAACATCCGCATGGCCCGCTCCGCTGCGGGATGTTCCTCCGCGCGATTCCTTACAAAAACAAGATGGAAGGAAAGCTATGAAGATCCGAGGTTTGCTTGCGATCACCGCAGCGATCGCCCTGAGCACCACTGTAATGCCCGCACAGGCGGGCACCGTCACTTCCGCTTCGCTCCCGGCCGGCAGCCATCCCGGCTCACGGGAGCGCCAATACCAAGTCTATGTTCCCAGCGGGCTCTCGGCGCCGGCACCCTTGGTCATGGCGCTGCACGGCTGTCGCCAGACCCAGGCCAACACGCTGGACGAATGGGGTTTGAAGGCGGCTGCAGACCAGCACGGCTTCATCCTGGTGACACCCTTCATCACCAGTTACGACGGTTTGCGCAACCAGAACTGCTGGGGGTTCTGGTTCGACCAGCACCAGCATGAGGGCTCAGGCGAGCCGCAGGATCTGCTGAGAATTGCCCAGGCGGTCGAGGCGCAGCACAGCATCGACACCAACCGGCGATTCATCACCGGCCTGTCGTCTGGCGGCGCGATGGCAGTCGTGGCGGCGACGACGCATAACGAGTACTGGGCCGCTGCGGCGAGCGCCGCCGGTCTGCCCTATGGCGAAGATGCGGCATCGGTTTCGTTGTCTGGCCAGTGCCCCGGTTATGCGACCTTTCACAATGTCGATCAAGTCGCCAACGATATGCGGGCGGAGCTGAACGACATCTATCCGATTCCGCTGATGGTGCTGCAGAGCAACAATGACTGCACCGTTATCCAGCCAGCCGGCCGCAACCTTCGCGACGCCCATCTGAAAGTATTCGGCGGCACCAGTCACGACACGCCGGCCGAAGCCCAGCAGAGCCAGACGGCCTGCAGCCCCTACCATCAGAACAACTACAACTGCCAGCACACCCGCTACGGGTCCAGCGCCGAGCGGTCCATCGTCGAGACGGTGTTCTTCAACGGCCCGCAGAACACGGCCAACACCACCGACACCAACCACGGGCATTACTGGGTCGGCGGAGCCAACGGCAGCGAAGGCCCTTGGGCGGTCCGCGCCGGCCCGAGTTATCCAGACATCATCTGGGACTTCTTCAATCGCCACGCCCGCGATGGCGGCGGTATGAACGATACGCCGACCATCAACGTGCTGGGTGACAACCCGCTGAAGGTCGCACTGGGCCAGCCCTTCACCGATCCCGGCGCAACGGCCTCCGACCCCGAAGACGGCACCCTGGCGGTTACAGCCGACTGCTCCAGCGTCGATACCAGTGCCGTTGGCGACTACAGCTGCACCTATGAAGTGACCGATTCGGATGGCAATACCACCACTCGGACCCGTACTGTCTCGGTGTTCGACCCCAATGCATCAACCGTGACCTGCGAGATCGCCAGCGCTCCACCAAGCGCTCATATCAGCGCCGGCCGTGCCGTCGCCGGAGGAGTTTCTAGCCTGCGTGCCCTGTCACTGACCGACCGCCAGGACATCGGCGGCTCCTTCGATAGCTGGACCTGGGTCAAGCTATACCAGGGTGAACCGGGCACCTGGTATGCCGCAGAACCGGAAGCCTGCCGTGCCGGTGAAGGCGGAAACGACGGTCACACCTGCCAAGACTGGTACAGCACGAACCTGCAGCATCTGTCCGCCGGGCGGGCCTACTACCAGATGGGCTATTACACACAAGGCGGTGACGATGCGCTGGGCCAGATCTCGGGCATCAATGCCTGGGTTCGCGAATCGAGTCCAGGACTGTACGAAGCGGGACAGTGCCCGTAAGGCTTTTTACTGAGACCGACTGGCCGCGTTGTTCGAATGGCGCGGCCAGTCATCAAATCCAGGTTACTTGCCAGACCACGCACAAGTTATCAGTTTTGCCGCCATCGAATAACTATATATACATAGTCGAAAGTTTCATAACGCCAATAAGACGAACTTTTATTGCCGTGCTTTTTAAAGCAAAACTTAATAGGTTTGAATGGCACAAAAAAGCGGAGCCCGCTTAGCGGGCCCCGCCTTTTACTGAATATCAGCGATGCCAATGATCAGGAGTTACGGCCGCCGCCGTGGCTGTTCTGGCCGCCTTTTCTACCAGCTTCGGAGGCCTTCTCGCGATCGTTGGCGAAATTGCCGCCGCTGTTCTGGCCACCCTTCTGGCCGGCTTCGGAGGCTTTCTCGCGGTCGTTTGCGAAGTTTCCGCCACTGTTTTGTCCGCCTTTTTGGCCCGCTTCGGAGGCGCGCTGCGGATCGTTGGCGAAATTGCCGCCGCTGTTCTGCCCGCCCTTCTGGCCGGCTTCGGAAGCCTTCTCGCGATCGTTTGCAAAATTACCCGGATTTCCGCTCTTATCGTTCGACATGAGATGTATCTCCAGTATGTATAAATAACTGGCGTCTGCAGCGCAGTCGCCTCACTAACTCGGAGGGCGATACCCAGGTGAGAGTTCGATAAACATTACGACAGACGATGAACGGTTTAAACAAGCCAAACGAAACAAAACGGCAAATTAAAAGTTATACGAAGTGCCGATTAGTTGCATTTCAATAGCAACGAAACGGCCAGACTAGAAGTGGTCCGCCTTCGCGCATAGACGTCCTGTTCCGTGGCGCGCGATGGGGTTGTTTTTCCGGGCGGACCGTTCGTCCACTTGCTGAGCGGTCGCAGGCGCTGTCAATAAGCTGTAACCCGCCACGAGCATTCTCAACATCAACGGAAAGCCGCGACGGCTGGCGCAAGGACGCGACTTCTTTCAAGGACCACCAACCACTCGGATTGAGCTATTGGAGGCCGCATGAAAAGCAAGACCCTGGAAAATCTGGTAAAGCAATCGGACCTGAGCACCACTCGGCCACTGGAGTTCTGGCAGCAACTGCAACGAGGCAAGGGCAACGCTCGTCCGAACGCCGCAGCGCTGGCCAGACGCGCCTCGCCGGATCTGGCCATGTGCGCGACGGGACGATAAACCTTGCCTGGGCGCACCGGCTAGTCGGCCTCTGCCCTGCGCTCCTGCTTCAGCAGCAGCCATACGATCAGCAAGCTAGTGACCGCCAAGACCGCAGCCCCGAGAAAGACGCTCTGCATACCGATATAGACGGCCAATGCGCCCATGATCGCCCCTGACAGTCCCAGCGCTAGATCGAAGAACATGGCGAACACGCTGAGGCCCGAGCTGCGGTTGCCAACCCCCACGCGCGATACCACGCCTACGCCTAGTGCCGGATAGAGCAAGGACAGACCACACCCGGTCAGGGCCGACCCAGCCAGCGCAACACCCGGCGCTTCGGCTAGCCACAGCATGATCAGACCAAGGATTTCCACCGCTAGACAAACCATCGCGACGGAGTAGCCGCCCAGCCGGTTGATCAGATTGGGAAATAACAGCCGAGTCCCGATAAAGGCGAAAGCGAAAGCCGTCAGGCACCAGGCGGCTCCATCCCAACCACGCGCGTTGTAATACAGCGCGATGAAGGCGGTCAGCGTCCCGTAGCCGATCGTCGCCAGTGACAGGCTGATACCAGGCGGCGCGACCTTCCATAGCACCTTACGAAACGGCAGCCGGTCGCCCGGATTGAGCGGCGCATCCTCCCGTCGCCAGGCCAGCGCCAAGCCGGTCGCAGCCAACAGCATGGTCACCGCCCCCAAACTCCACAGCCCCAGCGATTGACCAAGAAACACACCCAGCGGCGCGCCAATACCGACGCCGCCGTAAGCGGCGATGCCGTTCCAGGAAATCATGCGTGCCGTGCTTTGCGGGCCGAGGCGCGTGATGCCCCAGCTGATGGCAGAAATACCGATCAGACTTTGCGTGAAGCCGAGAATCAACCGGCTCGCGAGCATCACGCCGATACTCGCCATCGGCCAGGATTCGAGCAATGCGGAAATCAGTAATAGCACTCCACTGACGAGTCCGGACGCCATGCCGATCAGCACGGTCTTCTTCGCACCTCGCTCATCGGCCAGCCGCCCGGCAAGAGGGCGACAGAGCAGTGTGGTGAGATATTGCGCACCGATGACGATGCCCGCGATGGCGGTGCTGAAACCCAGGTTTTCGTGGATAAAGGCCGGCAGCGCTGCGAGCGGGATGCCGATGGATATAAAGGATATGAAGTTGAAGACCACCAGCGACAAGATGAAAAACGTATCGCCAGCGGCTGATTTCGCAGTGGTCATCGGTCCGCCTGTCGAAGTGATGAACGTGTGACGAAGCTGGATCGGCGCCATCCAGACGATGGCCCCGAACATTCAATCACAGCAAAAGCGAACTCATCATACAACCGTTGCGCATGGGTGTGGCTGCATCACGTCAGGCGGACTTCACACTCGCTGCGGCCCTGGGCCGCCGCCATTGCGGTAACCCGATCAGCACGACGGCACTTACGATGACCATCATCGCCAGCCACTCTTCCGCACCGATCCGCTCATCGGCGAAAGTGATGCCTAGTAGTACCGCAACCACCGGATTGACATAGGCGTAGCTAGTAGCCGCAGCGGGTCGCACATGCTTGAGCAGATAGAGATAGGCGCTGAACGCGACGATCGAGCCAAAAAATGTGAGATAGGCGAGCGCAAGCCAACCGGCAAGATCCGGTGCCTGATGCATCTGCTCACCGCTCGCGACGCTGCCAAACAGCAGTACCACTCCGCCGACGAGCATCTGCGCAGCGCTCGCCATCGCGCCGCCCGGCAGGCTGAGATGCCGGCTCCACATCGAGCCGAACGCCCAACTCGCCGCCGCGATCAGAACCAGAAGTGCGCCCAAGGGACTCGCTTGCAGGTTGTGACCGAGATTCAGCAGCCCGATACCGATCAGGCCAAGCAGGATGCCGCCCCACTCCAGGCCCGTGGTGCGCTGGCTCCAGATCAGCCCGAACAGTAGCGCAAACAGCGGCACCGTCGCGATCGCAAGCGCAGCCACCGCCGAAGCGATGCCCAGATGCTCGGCAATGGTCACGCCACCATTGCCGCAGCTGAGCAACAGGAACCCGACGATGGCGCATGACCGCCATTCTTTGGCCGTGGGCAAAGGCACACCACGCCAGCGCAGCCAAGCGAGCATCAGACTGCCCGCCAGGACGAACCGCACCCCGGCAAGCAGCATCGGCGGCCAGGACTGCACGCCTACCTTGATCACGAAGTAAGTCGAGCCCCAAACCAGATAGAGCGCGAGGAATGCACCCACGAGCAGCAGCGTTGAGCGGTGCGAAGACATGAGAAAGACCGTGGTGCAAGCATTTGGGCAACCATTGTAGAAAGCTTGCCAGCGCGAAAAACAAGCACAGTCAGCCTTTAGTTCGACGGTGCAGTTTCGCTGCTGCGACGCCGCTCAGCTGCCCAGCCCAAAAGGATCGTCGATGCTGTGGCTCGGCTCGGTAAACCAGCGCGGTCCTGTTTCGGTCATGTAGAAGTGATCTTCCAGCCGGACACCGAATTCGCCTGGTATGCAAATCATCGGCTCATTGCTGAAGCACATTCCTGTATCGAGCGGCGTCTGATCTCCACGCACCAGATACGGGCTTTCGTGAATATCCAGGCCGATACCGTGGCCGGTGCGATGCGGCAGTCCCGGAAGCTTATAGTCCGGACCAAGGCCGCTGGCTTCGAGATGCACCCGCGCAGCGGCGTCCACTTCCTCACAACGCGCGCCCAGACGCGCCGTTGCAAAGGCCGCGAGTTGTGCCTCCTTCTCCAGATTCCATATTTCACGCTGTCGCGCGCTCGGCTCACCGTAGACATAACTTCGGGTGATATCCGATAGATAACTGTGCACTCGACAACCGGTATCGATCAGCACTATATCGCCGGGCTGTAGCCGCTGCGCGTATTTCACGCCGTGAGGAAAAGCGCTCGCTTCACCGAACAGAACGATGCAGAACACCGACCCACTCGCCCCTACCGCGCGATGCGCCTGATGGATGAACTCAGTGACCTCGGTGGTGCTGATGCCCTCATGAAGAATACTCGCGGCTGCTTTGTGCACCTCTAGCGTCATGGCTTTTGCGCGCTGCATCAGTGCAATCTCGACGGCCGATTTGCGCTGACGGCAGTGGGCGGTTACCGCGCCAGCATCAACGAAGTCATAGCCAGGATCGAGCTTCCGAAGCCCGTCGAACATGAAGAACGGCAGCGACGAGCCGAGCCCGATACGCGTTTGGACGCTTGGGCTCGGTTCGATACCGAGCCTGCGTAAGCAATCAAGCAACAGGCAGCAGGGGTTTTCGTGTTCCTGCCAACCGTTGATCCGCCCTTCGACGACCATGAAATCGCGAATCGTGCCCTCTTCGAATGTGGGCGCAACGTACTCAATTGCACCGCTGGCCGGCAGAATCGCCCCGACCATGCGCTCGCTCGGGCTCCAGCGCGTGCCGGTGAAATACTCGAGGTCGCTTCCGGCAGGCAGAAAGATCGCCTCGATTTCCAATTGCCGCATACGCAGCTGGGCTTTCTCGATACGCATCAGGTACTCATCGCGCGTTATCGGCTCGACGCCACCAAGCATATTGCGCAGGCGTCCAAGCGCCTGTTCCGGCGTGCTGCCACCGATACCGATCGTCATGCGTAACACCTGCTGAGCGGGGATGAAGATACGAATTTAAGTACAGCTTAAATTTTCAGGCAAAGCTTTTCTGCTCGAACCGGTAAGATTGATGGCAATCAAGCCTGGCGCATCAGCGTTACGCTGGCCGTATACTGGCCACTTTCAACACGGGCGGACCCATGACAGTCGATCGCATCGGTGAGCGGTTACGCCGTTACAGGCGTGCCGCCAACAAGACCCTAAACCAGGTGGCAAAAGAGTCCGGCTTGACCGCCAGCTTCCTGTCCCAGGCCGAGCGCAACCTCACAGGTGTCTCGATTTCATCATTGGCCAATATCGCCAAATCGTTGGGCGTACCGATCAATTCGCTGTTCGATCAACCGAGCCAACCCCAGCCCGATTCCCACCAAGGCGAGCGCGTGCGCTACACCATCGAGGGCCAGCCGTTGGCCTATGAACGCCTATCGACCACATTTCCAGGCAACCGGTTGAACGCAGTCAAAGTCAGCATGCCGGTGGGTTACCAATCCGAACTCATATCCCACGAAGGGGCAGAATTCGCTTTTGTGCTGGCCGGTCGAATCGTCTATACCGTCGATGGTCGTGATTACCCGCTGGGCAGCGGCGACTCCATCCATTTCGACGCGGGCAAACCGCACCATCTGGCCAACGTTGGCAGCCAGGTGGCGGAAGTATTGACTGTCACGACCATGGGCCTGTTCGACGATCTGGCCACTCGCTGAGCAGCATCCCGACGCGTCCTGTGAGCAACCGGAACACCACCATAAAATTCAGTCGTGCTTAATTTTGATTGACCAAGTTTTCAGCTTCACTTAATTTCCTCGTGGCTGCGCATCCTTGATCCGGACGGGCAGCTGTAGACAGTGTTCTGCGCCAGGCGGGCAACACCCACGGCGAATTCGGCGTGCAGTGAGTACTGTTCGGTCCAAAAGACCAACCCTCGATGAACATAAAAAGAATGAGGTTTGCATGCGAAACAACATCTCCATCAAAGCGATGCTCGCCGCAGGACTGTTATTCGGCGCCCCCTTCAGCTTCGCTGCTGGCAGTCTGGTCTACTGTTCCGAAGGCAGCCCCGCCGGCTTCGATCCCGGCCAGTACACCACCGGCACCGATTTCGATGCAGCCTCGGAAACCGTCTTCAACCGTCTCGCCCAGTTCGAACGGGGCGGCACGCTCGCCCAGCCAGCCCTTGCCACGAGCTGGGATGTCAGCGATGACGGCCTCGTCTATACCTTCCATCTGCGTTCCAGCGTGAAGTTCCATACCACCGACTATTTCAAGCCGAGTCGTGAATTCAATGCCGACGATGTGCTCTTTACCTTCGAGCGCATGCGCGACACGAACCACCCCTTCCGTCAGGCCTATCCGAGTGAATTTCCGTACTTCACCGACATGGGCATGGACAAGAACATCGCCAAGGTCGAAAAGCTCGACGACATGACGGTGCGTTTCGTCCTAAATAACGTCGACGCGGCATTCATTCAGAACCTGGCGATGAGTTTCGCCGCGATCCATTCGGCCGAATACGCCGACCAGCTGCTCAAGGCCGGCAAAAGCAACCAGATCAACCAGCAGCCCATCGGCACCGGGCCGTTCGTGTTCAGCCGTTATCAGAAAGACGCGCAGATCCGCTTCAAGGCCAACAAGGACTATTGGAATCCGGATGAAGTGAAGATCGATAACCTGATTTTCGCGATCACCACCGATGCCTCCGTGCGTGCGCAGAAGCTACGCGCCGGGGAATGCCAGATCACGCTCAACCCGCGCCCCGCCGACCTCGAAGCGCTGCAGAAAGACCCCAACATCGAAGTGCCCAGCCAACCCGGCTATAACCTCGGCTACATCGCCTATAACGTAACGCATGAGCCGCTGGGCAAGGTCGAAGTGCGCCAGGCGCTGGACATGGCGGTCGACAAGAAGTCGATCATCGAAGCGGTTTATCAGGGTGCCGGCCAGCTGGCCGTCAACGCCATGCCGCCGACACAGTGGTCCTATGATGAGAGCATCAAGGGCGCCGAGTACAACCCCGACAAGGCACGTGAACTGCTCAAGCAGGCAGGCATCGCCGAGGGGACCGAAATCACCCTTTGGGCCATGCCCGTACAGCGTCCCTACAACCCCAACGCCAAGTTGATGGCCGAAATGATCCAGGCGGACTGGGCGAAGATCGGCATTCAGGCCCGCATCGTCAGCTATGAATGGGGGGAATACATCAAGCGCGGCCACGCTGGCGAACATGACGCCATGCTCATCGGCTGGACGGGAGACAACGGTGACCCGGACAACTGGCTCAATACCCTTTATGGCTGCGACGCGGTTGAAGGCAATAACTGGTCGAGATGGTGCGATAGCGAATACGACAAGCTGGTCAAACAGGCCAAGCGCATCACCGATCAGGATGAACGCACCGAACTGTACGTAAAAGCGCAGCAAATCATCCAGCAGCAGCTGCCGATCTCCCCCATCGCTCACTCGACCGTCTACCAGCCGATGCGTAACAGCGTGAAGGGCTTCGAGATCAGCCCATTCGGCCGCAACTCCTTCTACGGCGTAGAAAACAAGCGCTAGCGTCGACGACGTCGGGCATGTCAGCTGGCCTGCCCGACTTCCAGCACCCGAGCGCGTCATCACGAACAGCGCAACCTATCGTCCGCCCTCCACTGCCCGAGCCGGACATCACGTTGCCTGTGCCGATTGGAACTGCCGCATCTGCGCATCGTGCAGGCGTGACCCGACCAGGAGTTTCACCGCCATGTTCAGCTTCATAGCCCGCCGGCTGGGCCTGCTGTTACCCACCTTTTTTGGCATCACGTTGCTTACCTTTGCCCTGATTCGCATGATCCCAGGCGATCCGGTGGAAGTGATGATGGGTGAGCGCCGCGTTGACCCCGAAATGCATGCCCAGGCCATGGAGCGCCTTGGCCTGAATAAGCCCCTCTACATTCAGTATTTCAACTACATCGGCAAGCTGGCGCAGGGCGATCTCGGCGAATCGCTGCGCACCCGCACCAGCGTCTGGAACGAATTCACCACACTGTTCCCCGCTACGCTCGAACTCGCGCTCGCGGCGCTGATCATCGCTGGCACCCTCGGTGTGCTGGCCGGCGTGGTCGCCGCGTTAAAGCGAGGCTCGCTGTTCGATCATGGCGTCATGGGTATATCGCTGGTCGGCTATTCAATGCCGATCTTCTGGTGGGGGCTGATCCTGATCATGTTCTTTTCGGTCGGCCTTGGCTGGACGCCCGTGTCGGGCAGAATCGATCTACTTTACGACGTGCCGCCGGTTACCGGCTTCATGCTCATCGATACGCTGCTCAGCGGTGAAGAAGGCGCATTCCTCAACGCGCTCCACCATATGATCCTGCCGGCCACTGTACTGGCCACTATTCCACTGGCAGTCATCGCACGGATGACTCGCTCGGCGATGCTCGAAGTACTGCGCGAAGACTATGTGCGCACCGCCCGAGCAAAAGGCCTTTCGCCGAACCGGGTGGTCTTCGTCCACGGGCTGCGTAACGCGCTGATACCCGTTCTGACGGTGTTCGGCTTGCAGATCGGCACACTGCTCGCCGGCGCTGTGCTGACTGAAACCATTTTCTCCTGGCCTGGCATCGGCAAGTGGCTGATCGAGTCCATCGGGGCGCGCGATTATCCGGTCGTACAGAACGGCATCCTGTTGGTGGCTTGCCTGGTCATTCTGGTCAACTTCACCGTGGATATCCTCTACGGTCTGGCCAATCCCCGCATCCGACACCAACGTTGAGGAGGCCGACAATGACAATCATTGAAACCCTGCCGGCCGCCGAACCCGCGACTTATTACCCTTCACCGTTGCGCGAATTCTGGTCTGCCTTTCGCCGTAACAAGGGTGCGCTGGGCGGCCTGGTCTATATGGTGTTGCTGGTTCTTTGCGCACTGTTCGCACCGATGCTGGCACCGTACAACCCGAGCGAGCAGTTCCGCGAATTTCTGCTCACGCCGCCTGCCTGGCAGGAAGCCGGCACCATGCAGTTCCTGCTCGGCACCGATGAGTTGGGACGTGACATGCTGTCCCGGTTGATCCACGGCGCGCAGCTTTCGCTGGTGATTGGCCTGGCTTCGGTGGTCTTTTCCCTGATTCCCGGCATTCTGCTCGGGCTGCTGGCCGGCTTTTCGCCGAACCGGCTGGGGCCATTCATCATGCGTCTGATGGACATCATGCTGGCCCTACCGTCACTGCTGCTGGCGGTCGCGATCGTAGCGATTCTGGGCCCAGGCCTGATCAACACCATTTTCGCCATCGCCATCGTCTCGCTGCCCGCCTACGTGCGCCTGACCCGCGCAGCGGTAATGACCGAGCTCAACCGCGACTACGTCACTGCCTCACGGCTGGCCGGCGCAGGAACGCTTCGACTGATGTTCGTCTGCGTCCTGCCAAACTGCATGGCTCCGTTGATCGTCCAGGCCACGCTGAGCTTCTCATCCGCCATCCTGGACGCTGCCGCACTAGGCTTTCTCGGCCTCGGCGTACAACCGCCCACGCCCGAATGGGGAACCATGCTCGCCTCGGCCCGCGATTACATCGAGCGCGCCTGGTGGGTAGTTTCCCTACCCGGACTGGCGATCCTGCTCAGCGTACTGGCAATCAACCTGCTCGGTGACGGCCTGCGTGACGCCCTCGATCCAAAACTGAAGACCGCCGCATGAAGCGTTCACCGATGCCTGACCTAACGTCGCTCAACGCAAGGAATGATCGCCCATGAGCCTGCTCGAAATACGAAATCTCTCGGTCCGTTTTGGAGACGACGATGCGCCGCCAGTAGTCGATGGTCTCGATCTATGTGTCGACAAGGGCGAGGTGCTGGCCATTGTCGGCGAATCCGGCTCCGGTAAATCGGTCACCATGATGGCGTTGATGGGCCTGGTCGACGCACCAGGGATCGTCTCAGCCGAGCGTCTCCGGTTCGCCGGTCAGGACCTGCTGACGCTTAAAGGCCGCCAGCGTCGTCGCCTGATCGGCAAGGATCTGGCCATGGTATTTCAGGATCCGATGACAGCACTCAACCCAAGCTACACGGTGGGTTTTCAGATCGAGGAAGTGCTGCGGCAGCATCTCGGCCTAAAAGGTAAAGCGGCTCGACAGCGGGCACTAGAGCTGCTCGAACGCGTCGAAATTCCCGGCGCGGCGAATCGCCTCGACGCCTATCCACATCAGCTGTCCGGAGGTATGAGCCAACGCGTCGCAATCGCCATGGCCATTGCGGGCGAGCCCCAGCTGCTCATCGCCGACGAACCGACCACCGCTCTCGACGTAACCATTCAGTCTCAAATCATGGACTTGCTGCTGAGCCTGCAGCGCGATCGGAACATGGCACTGATCCTCATCACCCATGACCTTGCGGTGGTGGCCGAAACCGCCCAGCGGGTGTGCGTGATGTACGCGGGACAGGCCGTGGACAGCGGTCAGGTTCCGCAACTGTTCGACGCGCCGGCACACCCTTATACCGAGGCGTTGCTGGCCTCCATTCCAGAGCACGCCAACAGCCGACGGCTGGCGACGCTGCCTGGCATCGTACCGGGGCGTTACGACCGCCCAAGCGGGTGCTTCCTATCGCCGCGCTGCCCTTACGCACAGCCACGCTGTCAGGAGCGCCCTCTTCTGCAGCGCTATGACGGTGGCGAGGTGCGCTGCTTCTTTCCACGCAACATTGACCTGCCAGAAGAGCTGCCTGCAGCGCTCTCAAGCCAGCCGCCCGGAGATCGCCATGTCTATTGAAACCGCGACAGACAGCGTGCTGACTGCGCGCAAGCTGACCCGCCATTACGAAATCCCGCGTGGCCTGTTCAAACCCACTGCCACCGTGCGCGCACTGAATGGCGTGTCGTTCGAGCTCAAGACTGGCGAAACCCTGGCCGTCGTCGGCGAATCAGGTTGCGGCAAGTCAACGCTGGCCCGTGCGTTGACCTTGATCGAGGAACCGACATCCGGCTCGCTACAGATCGCCGGTCAAGAAGTCGCCAGCGCTGACCAAGCCCAGCGCAAGCAGCTGCGCCGCGATGTGCAGATGGTGTTTCAGAATCCTTACGCATCGCTGAATCCTCGACGAAAGATCGGCGATCAACTGGCCGAACCGCTGCTTATCAATACGCGGCTGTCGCGAAGCGAACGTCGCGAGCGCGTACAGGCGATGATGCAGCAGGTAGGGCTGCGGCCCGAGCACTATCAACGCTATCCGCACATGTTTTCGGGTGGCCAGCGCCAACGCATCGCCTTGGCTCGCGCGATGATGCTCAACCCCAAAGTGCTTATTGCCGACGAACCCACGTCCGCGCTGGACGTATCGATCCAGGCGCAGGTTCTGAATCTATTCATGGATCTGCAAGAGCGCTTCAACACTGGCTACGTGTTCATTTCCCATGACCTGGCAGTGGTTCGCCATGTCGCCGATCAGGTACTGGTGATGTACTTCGGCAGTCCAATGGAAATGGGGCCAGCCGAACTGCTCTACACACGGCCTCTACATCCCTATACCCAAGTGCTACTTGCAGCCACGCCAAGCATCCGCGCCAGTTCGAAAAGGCGGAAAATTTTAGCTAGCGGTGAACTGCCTAACCCACTCGATCCACCATCCGGCTGCGTTTTCCATACGCGCTGCCCAAACGCTACCGAACGGTGTCGCATTGATGTTCCCGAATTTCGATCGCTGGATGGCCGGTTAGTCGCTTGTCACTATGCCGAGCGCGTTGGGGCTGGCGGATAACAGTCAGTCCCACCTTTGACAGCGAGGCTGGCGTCATGTGTAGAGCTAGAACTCGATTGGCGTGCCGCCCTTACAGCTGGGCACAACGGATCGTCCCAGTAGGGTTCGAACAGTACGGATCAAGAAGGGAGTGTTACGAGAGTCGGCAGCTCATGCGGTTGATGAACTTGCCAATGGTTTTGGATGGCTGTCGTTAGCGAAAGAGAGCAATGGGGCGGGGAGAAACGAGGGACGGGACCGACCATTAAATCACTGACCAACTGCATCACCGTCCAAGGTCCATCAGAACCAAGGACGGTGACGAATCGAATACCCGTTTGTAAAACCGTAAGTCGCTCTATGCAACCGAATGGCTTACGGCTTTGCCGGGCGTTCGCGAAGTCAGCTACGAATTAACGAACCTGAGCTTCTACTTCCGCCTCTACGCGGCGGTTGATCTGACGACCTTCTTCCGAGTTGTTATCGGCGACCGGACGGCTTTCACCGTAACCCACCGAATCAACACGCTGGCTTTCGACACCGTATTGGTTGACCAGGACTTCGCGAACAGCCTGAGCACGACGCTCGGACAGGCGCTGGTTGTACTGATCGGTACCGACGGAGTCAGTGTGACCTTCGACGGTGGTGCTGGTCTGCGGATACTGCTGCATGAAGTCAGCCAGGTTCTTGATGTCGCTGTAGCTTTCTTCACGCACTCGAGCCCGGTCGAAGTCGAATTTGACGTCGAGCTCAACGCGTACCAGTTCTGGTTCCGGCTCAGGCTCGTTATCGACGATCGGAGCCGGAGCAGGCTCAGGAGTAGGCTCGACCTGGGCAACTTGCTGCTGCGCGCCGCCACCGAAGTTCAGACCAACGCCTACGCCAGCCATCCACTCGCTGTCGCCGGCATCGATGTTGTGCATGCCGTCAACGCTGGCTTTGGCGAAGAAGTTCTCGGTGAAGTAATACTTCAGACCGGCACCGATATTCGCGAAGGTGCTGTGGTTACGACCGCTGCGATCAGGCTGGCCGATGCTCTGGTGAGCCATGCCAGCGGAAACGTAAGGCCGCAGACCAGCGCCCGGCTGACCGAAGTGGTAAGCCGCGTCGAGGGAGGTCAGGCTGCCCTTGATGTTCTTGTGGCCGCCGCCAGCTACCGGATCGTCCGAAGTGACGTCGTGATACTCACCGTAGGACAGGCCCAGGGAGACGTCGTCGGTGAGAAAATAGCTGATGCCAGCGCCATAAAGCTCGCCTTCGTCTTCGAAGCCACGAGCGCTATCGGAGAAGTAGTGCTTGCCGAATGCTTCCACCTCTACGGCACCCTGCCCTTGGGCAAGAGCGCTAAGAGAAGTGGCTGCAACCATAGAGCTAATGACTACGCCCAAGGTGTTTTTAAGTTTCATCCGTAAATCCCCATCTGGTGGTGAGTATCAGAACAATCTAAGGAAACCGGCTGTCTCTAGGCCCAAGCTGTTCGCTATCAATAGGACAGCTTGTTGCCGTTAAGTTTCAGCGATTCCCGAAAATTTTTCGCGCATCTTATCCAATGCGCGTTTGTATCGCATCTTCGTTGCGCTTAAACCCATGTGCATAATATCGGCGATTTCCTGAAACTCGAGTTCCGCCACGAAGCGCAGAACAAGAATCTCCCGATCGATTTGGTTCACATGAACCAGCCACTTGTCTAGCCCCGCCTTTTCCTCAATGTTCGGCGTCTTTTCCTCGGACGCTTCTTCGACCGGATCGAGACTCAGTGCATCAAGTAAACGCCGCTTGCGCCGCTCTTTCCGATATTGGGTAATGCACTCGTTATAGGTGATGCTGTATAGCCAGGTCTTGAACTTTGATTTGCCCTCGAAGTTCTTCAAGCCGTACAAAACCTTGAGCATTACTTCCTGACAAACATCATCTGCGTCTCGGTCGTTTCCCAAGTAACGGGCACATACATTGAATAGCGTGCGTTGATAGCGTCGCATCAGCTCTTCATACGCGCGCGTTATATGGAACAGTTCCGCATGGGCGCGCTGCACCAGCTCCTCATCGGAAAGCTGGCGCGGGTCGTAGCTCATGGTAGGTGGATGGGTTTTAGTCAAGACGCTTCGAACCGGCAAAAGTCGTGGCCGCCGCTCACGGTAGGCATCGAAAAGAGGCGGCGCACTTTAGCAGATTACCGGGCCTAACGGCTGCTTACGCGCTGTTCCAGCAGAACTCTATTTGCGACCGAAACCAGCTCGCCATCATCGGTGAGCAACAGCGTCTTGGCTGTGCCTATCTCTTCTATTTCGCCTTCCAGCTGCGATCCCTCCAGACGTACCCGCTGGCCGACCTCATAGAGTTCGCGAACATAGATGCCGGCCAGAATCTGACTGACCAGTTCCCGACTACCAAGACCCAACGCCAGCGCGACGGCCAGACCGACTGAGATCAGCGCAATCGCGATCACATAGTTGAGTAACTCGGTCTTGACCTCGAGCTGACCGATTGCCACCGAAATAATGATGACGATCACCAACCCCTGTGCGATTCGCGCGAGCCCGCTGGCATACTCGAGACCAACGCCCTCTGCGGCGCCACGAACCAGACCGTTGACTAACTGCGCCAACAGCACACCGACAAGCAAAATCACGCCAGCCCCAAAGACCTTGGGAACGTACAGCGCGAGCATATCGAGCGTCGCCGAAACACGGGCGAGGCCCAGAGACTCGGCAGCCGACACCAGGAAGATCAGCAGCACGAACCAATAAACGATCTTTCCAATCAGCGCTGATACCGGCAGGCGAATCCCGGCACGCCCAAGCAACTTGGTCACACCGGTACCCGCAACGAGCCGGTCCACACCGACCTTCGCCAGCACCTTGGATAACAAGGTGTCCAGCAGTTTGGCGACCACAAAACCAACGGCCACAACCAGCAGCGCGCCAAACAACCGCGGTATGAACGCAGCAATAGGAGCCCAAAGGGCACTCATCGCACCCAGCAAGCTCTGGCTCCAAGGATCGAGTTCCATGATCAGTCAGCCCTATCGAAAGAAGAATGGGGAGAAGAATGACGGCGCACAACAGTCGAGGTGTGTGGCGCGCCGTTGCTCAGAGCAATGAGCACGGCCTGTACACAGTGGCCCATTAGACCGAACAGGGCGCCCGCCCCAACCTGACGGTTAGCAGTTTTCAACACACGATCCAGACAAGCGTCGTCATCATGCGCGGACTGCGCGTTAAGCATGTCACGCAAGGATTCTTCAAAAGGATCGCGCATGTTTACCTCTCTGCAGTCCGTTCTAGACGGGCTATTGGCATTGCAGGTCACATTCCTGGCACATGCCTTCGCAACCGTTGCGGATGTGCGTTTTTGAACGCTTGTCTCGCCGATGCCAGACAGCCGGCAATACGAATTCAGCCTTATGGACCCAAACCGGGATCGCTCAAACCCGAACCGGGCACTCCAGAAACGCTAAAGGCCCCGGAATACGGGGCCTTTAGCTTGCGATATGGCGGAGGAGGTGAGATTCGAACTCACGGAAGAGTTTCCCCTTCGACGGTTTTCAAGACCGTTGCATTCAACCGCTCTGCCACTCCTCCGCAGAGAGCGGGCGCAATAGTACCGGAACGAAACACACTGTCAAACTCTGTTGATAGACCGCAACAAAAGCTCTGCTATGATCCGGGCATTCGTCTACAGGCTGAACACATCTACAGGAGCGTCGCCATGCACGAGCAACAGTACGCATCTACGCACACGCAGGTTGAACAAAGGGAAGTCAGCCGCGTCTTGCGCAACACCTACGGTCTTCTGGCCATTACCTTGGGCTTCAGTGCTCTTGTCGCCTACATGGCGATGCAAGCCAACGCTGCCTACCCGAACATCTTCGTGGTGCTGATCGGCTTCTACGGTCTGTTCTTTCTGACCGTCAAGCTGCGCAATTCGGCTTGGGGCTTGCTGTCCACCTTCGCCCTGACCGGCTTCATGGGGTATACGCTCGGCCCAATTCTCAACATGTACCTGGGCACTGCCAACGGTGGTGAACTGATCGCCTCGGCGCTATCGATGACGGCGCTGGTGTTCTTCGGCCTCTCCGCCTTCGTGCTGATCACCCGTAAGGACATAAGCTTCCTCAGCGGCTTCATCACCGCCGGCTTCTTCGTCCTGCTGGGCGCGATGGTCGCAGGCTTCTTCTTCCAGATCAGCGGCCTGCAACTGGCGATCAGCGCCGGTTTCGTACTGTTCTCCTCGGTCTGCATCCTCTACCAGACCAGCGCCATCATCCATGGCGGCGAGCGCAACTACATCATGGCCACCATCGGCCTGTACGTTTCGCTGTACAACCTGTTCATCAGCCTGCTGCAGCTGATGGGCATCATGAGCGACGACTGATCGCTAGTCGCTGAATGAGCCCGCTTCGGCGGGCTTTTTCGTTTCTGCAGCTGGCGTATCATGTCGCTCAGCTAGCAAGGTGTGCCATGAAATTCGTAATCGCTCTGTTTTCCCCCGCCCACTCCCCCGCTTCGCGGCGCGCATTGCGCTTCGCCGAGGCGGTACAGGCCGGTGGGCACGAAATCACCCGCTTGTTTCTCTATCAGGACGGTGTGCACAGTGCCTCGGCCAATATCGTGACCGCGCAGGATGAGTTCGATCTCGCCGGTGAATGGGAGCGTTTCGTTCGCAGCCATGCGCTCGATGGCGTCGTGTGCATCGCCGCAGGCCTGCGCCGGGGCGTCCTGGACGCGCGGGAAGCCCAGCGACATTCGCGTCCCGCCGCCAATCTCTCGCCCGTGTGGGAGCTCTCCGGCCTGGGCCAGCTGCACGAAGCGGCACAACAAGCCGATCGCCTCGTCTGCTTCGGAGGTCACTGATGCCGCGCTCGATGCTGATCATCACCCGGCAATCGCCCTGGTCCGGCCCATCGGCGCGCGAAGCGCTGGATATCGCGCTGGCCGGAGGCGCTTTCGAGCTGCCCTTGGGCATGCTGTTTCTCGACGATGGCGTGTTGCAGCTGGTGCAGGCTCAGCAAGCAGCGCAACTGCAGCAAAAAGATCTAACGGCCAACCTGCAGGCGCTGCCCATGTTCGGTGTCGACTCGCTGTACGCGGCCCAGCGCAGCCTTCAAGAACGCGGCCTGGACCAGAATGCGTTGTCGCTACCGGTAGAAGTGCTGGACGACGCCGCGCTACGCGCCCTCATCAACCGCTACGACCAGGTGATAACGCTCTGATGGCCACCCTGCACCTGCTTTCGCACTCTCCTTTCGCCGACAGTCGCCTGGCCAGCTGCCTGCAATTGCTGGCAGCGGAGGATGCCCTGCTGCTCAGTGGCGATGCCGTTTATGCGCTGCAGACCGGCACGGCCCAGCGACAGGCCCTGGACTTGATGCCTGTCAGCATCGCGCTGTTCGCACTGGAGGAAGATGTCGTCGCGCGCGGCCTGGCGACGCTGCCCGAACGCTTGCAAATGATCGACTATGCCGGCTTCGTCGAGCTCTGCTGTCGCTATAACAGGACCAATGCCTGGTTATGAATGCTCTGATCGTCAACGGGCGGCCCATCGAGGTCGACCAGGAAGGCTATCTGACCGACCTGAACGACTGGAGTGAGCCGGTGGCCGAGGCCCTCGCTCGACAGGAAGGCCTGGCGCTGGAAGATGAGCACTGGGAAATCCTGCAACTGTTACGCGCCTTTTATGGTGAATTCCAGCTGTCACCCGCAACGCGCCCACTGATCAAATACACCGCCTTGAAACTGGGGCCCGACAAGGGCAACAGCATGCACCTCAATCGTCTATTCAAAGGCACACCCGCCAAGCTCGCAGCCAAGCTGGCAGGCCTGCCGAAACCGAGCAACTGCATATGAGCATCGTCACGCCAGCAGAACACCCCTTCGCCGTCTTCGTGCGGATTCTCGGCAAGGGCAAGCGCGGCGCACGCGATCTGACCCGCGAGGAAGCGCGTGAAGCCATGGGCATGCTGCTCGACGGCAAGGTCGAGGACACCCAGCTCGGTGCCTTCCTGATGCTGCTGCGTCACAAGGAGGAAAGCGCCGAAGAACTCGCCGGTTTCACCGAAGCCGTTCGCGAACGCATCCAGGCGCCCACCCTTGCCGTGGACATCGACTGGCCGACCTATGCCGGCAAGAAACGCCACCTGCCCTGGTACCTGCTTGCCGCGAAATGCCTGGCACAGAATGGCGTTCGCATCCTGATGCATGGCGGCGGCGCCCACACCGCGGGGCGCATGTATACCGAGCAATTGCTCGACCTGCTCGGCATGGCCCGTTGCGAAGACTGGGGAACGGTCGCCGCTACGCTGGATCGCGGCGAGGTGGCCTTCATGCCGTTGCGTGCCTGGATGCCCGTGCTGCAGCGAATGATCGATCAGCGCAACGTGCTCGGGCTGCGCTCGCCGATTCACTCGCTGGCGCGCATTCTCAACCCGCTCGGCGCCCGTTGCGGCCTGCAGAGCATCTTCCACCCCGGCTACCAGGCCAATCACCGTGAAGCCAGCCGCCTGCTGGGCGACACCGCAATCGTCATCAAGGGCGAAGGCGGCGAAATCGAAGTCAACCCTGACGGTATTGCTCATCTTTACGGCACCGAAACCGGCGCCAGCTGGGATGAGGACTGGCCTGCCCTCTCGCCGCAGCGTCACGTAAAGCCCTCACAGCTGGACCCGCAGCATCTGCTGGCCGTATGGAACGGCGCCGAGGAGGCCTATGGTGAACTGGCCGTCGTGGCGACCATGGCGTTGGTCCTGCGCGGCCTGGGCCAATCGCGGGAACAGGCATTCGCGCTGGCAAGGCAGTATTGGCAGTACAGGAATTCATCGAACTGAACGATGGATTTGTCCAGCCATTAGCAGGCTGTTGAAAACGTAGGCGAGGCAGGCAAGACGAGGCAAAAACAGCCGAAGAAACGGAGTTTACGTGTTGTAAATGAGCATTTTGAGACTGTTTTTAACGAAGTATTGCCAACGCAGGTAGTTTTTCAACGGCCTGTTAGGTTCCATCCATCGAACCTTGTCCCCTAGAGTGCCCCTAATGTTCATAACGAGGAGGCAGTCATGGGACTTCTAGTCGACGGTCAGTGGCGGGATCGGTGGTACGAAAACAGCGATGACGGCGAGTTCCAGCGCGAACAGGCGCAACGTCGCGACTGGGTGACCGCGGACGGCTCGCCCGGTCCCGATGGTCGGCCGGCGGTCAAGGCCGAAGCCGGGCGCTATCACCTCTATGTTTCGCTCGCCTGTCCCTGGGCCCACCGCACACTGATCTACCGCAAGCTCAAGCAGCTCGAGCCGCTGATCGACGTATCTGTAGTCAGTTGGCTGATGGCCGAGCATGGCTGGACCTTCGACAAGAGCACCGGTTCTAGCGGTGATGCGCTCGATGGGCTGCAGTACCTCCACCAGCGCTACACCATCGATGATGACAACTACACCGGCCGCGTGACGGTACCGGTGCTCTGGGATCGCCAGCAGCAGCGCGTCGTCAACAACGAATCATCCGAGCTGATCCGCATCTTCAACAGTGCCTTCGACGGATTGACCGGCTCGAAGCTGGATCTTTGCCCCGAACCACTGCGCGCGGAAATCGACGACCTCAACGCGCGGATCTACCCCAGGGTCAACAACGGCGTCTACCGTGCCGGATTCGCCACCACGCAGAAAGCCTACGAAGCGGCTTTCGACGAACTCTTCAACGAACTGGACTGGCTGGAACAGCGCCTGGCGGAGCGACGCTACCTGACCGGCGAATTTCTCACTGAAGCTGACTGGCGGCTCTTCACCACCGTCATCCGCTTCGACGTCGTCTATCACGGCCACTTCAAGTGCAACCTGCGGCGGATCGAGGATTATCCAAACCTGTCGAACTGGCTGCGCGAACTCTATCAATGGCCTGGCATCGCCGAAACCGTCGATTTCACCCACATCAAGAGCCATTACTACGCAAGCCATCGCCACATCAACGCCAACGGCATCGTTCCGAAGGGGCCGCAGTTGGCGCTGGACCGCGCGCATGATCGTGCGCGACTGCCCGGTAAGGGCATCTGGTCGCGTTGAATTACCCCCGCTCGGCCATTCCCTCGAACCACGCCAGCTTGTCGCGAAGCGTCACGACCTCACCGACGATGACCAAGGTCGGTGCCTGCACCTGCTGGCTCGCGACAAGCTCGGGCAGATCGGCCAGCGTTCCGGTAAATACTCGCTGGTTACTGGTAGTGCCCTGCTGGATCAACGCCGCTGGCGTGTCGGCGCCGCGACCATGGGCGATCAATTGCTGGCAGATCACCGGCAAGCCGACCAGGCCCATGTAGAACACCAGCGTCTGGCTCGGCGCGACCAGGTCGGCCCAGGGCAGATCGCAGCTGCCATCCTTGAGATGCCCGGTGACGAAACGGACCGACTGCGCGTAATCCCGATGGGTCAGCGGTATACCGGAATAGGCTGCACAGCCGCTGGCGGCGGTGATGCCCGGCACGACCTGGAAGGGAATGCCGTTGGCCGCCAGCTCTTCGATCTCTTCGCCGCCACGACCAAAGATGAAGGGGTCACCACCTTTCAGACGCAGCACTCGCTTGCCTTGCCGTGCCAGCGTCACCAATTGCTGGTTGATCTGCTCCTGCGGGACGGCATGATCGGCGCGCTGCTTGCCCACGTAGATGCGATCGGCATCACGCCGGCACATGTCGAGAATCGCGGGTGCCACCAGCCTGTCGTAGAGCACCACGTCCGCCTGCTGCATCAGGCGCAGAGCGCGAAAAGTGAGCAGATCGGGATCGCCAGGGCCGGCGCCAACCAGATAGACCTCGCCCAGGCTTCGCGGGGCGGCGCCTGACAGTTTGGCCTGCAGTAACCGCTCGGCCTCCTGCTCCTGCCCGGCGAGCGCGCGCTCGGCGATGGCGCCCTGAAAAACATCCTCCCAGAACACCCGGCGCTGCTGCACGTCGGGCAACGACGCCTTGACCTGGGCCCGGAATTTCTTCGCCAACCCGGCCAGTTGTCCGTATGCCGAGGGAATCCAGGTTTCGATCCGTGCGCGAACCAGGCGCGCCAGCACCGGTGCGTCGCCGCTACTGGAGACGGCAATCATCAGTGGCGAGCGGTCGACGATAGCCGGGAAAATCACCGTGCACAGTTCGGGGGAGTCCACCACATTCACCGGAACGCCGAGTGCCTTTGCATCTCGTGACACCTGCGCATTGAGCGGCTCGTCATCGGTGGCGGCTACCGCCAGGACACAGCCAGCGAGATCGTCCCTCGCATAACCACGCTTGAAGGAATGCCCGCCGCTCTGCTGCAACAATTTGGCCAGCTGTGCCTCGATCTGGGGCGCCACCACACGCAGCACCGCGCCCGCTTCGGATAACAGCCGCGCCTTGCGCAGTGCGATATCGCCACCGCCGACGATCAGCACCAAGCGGCCCTTGAGGTTGTGGAACAGCGGCAAGAAATCCATCAGCGAGTCCTGGTGTCCATGAAAGGTAAGGGCCATCTCAGCCGTTACGCCGATGGTGGCCCTTGTCGGGAATCAAGGAGTCCGGATCGAGCCCTGAAGCGGTACCTGGCGGGGCAATTTACCGCACCGGAAACGCTCCAGAACCCTTTCAGCCGATCAACTCGATACCGGCCATGTACGGCTTCAGCACCTCAGGTACTCGCACGCTGCCGTCCGCCTGCTGATAGTTCTCCAGCACCGCCACCAGGGTACGACCCACCGCGAGGCCGGAACCGTTGAGCGTATGCACCAGTTCGGGCTTGCCGGTTTCCGGATTCCGGTAACGTGCTTGCATACGGCGTGCCTGGAAGTCGCCGCAGTTGGAACAGGAAGAAATCTCGCGGTACTTGTCCTGACTCGGCACCCAGACTTCCAGGTCGTAAGTCTTGGTCGCGCCGAAGCCCATGTCGCCAGTGCACAACGCCAGTACCCGATAAGGCAGTTCCAGCAGCTGCAGCACTTTCTCGGCGTTCGCCGTCAGGCTTTCCAGCGCCTCGAAGGACTGGCCCGGCTCGACGATCTGCACCATTTCGACCTTGTCGAACTGATGCTGACGGATCATGCCGCGCGTATCGCGGCCGGACGCACCCGCCTCGCTGCGGAAGCACGGCGTATGGGCGACGAACCTCAGGGGCAGCTGCTTGGCATCGAGAATCTCGCCGGCGACGATGTTGGTCAGCGAGACTTCCGCGGTCGGGATCAGATAGAAGTCGGCCTCGCCTTCGCGGGTGATCTTGAACAGATCTTCCTCGAACTTGGGTAGCTGGCCGGTGCCCTGCAGCGCCGGCGCCTGGACCAGATAAGGCGTGTAGGCCTCCTCGTAGCCATGCTCGCGGGTGTGCAGGTCGATCATGAATTGCGCCAGCGCACGGTGCAGGCGAGCAATTGGTCCGCGCATCAGGGCGAAGCGCGCACCGGAGAGCTTGGCGGCGGTCTCGAAATCCAGCCAGCCGTGCTGTTCGCCGAGCGCGACGTGATCCTGGACGGGGAAATCGAAGCTTTTCGGCGTGCCCCAGCGACGTACCTCGACGTTCTCGTCCTCGTCCTTGCCCACCGGCACCGACTCGTGCGGCAGGTTCGGCAGCGTCAGCATCAACTGGTCCAGTTCGGCCTGGATGCCTTCGAGCTCCTGCTTGCCGGTGTTCAGCTCGGAAGCCATGCGGTCGACGTCGGCGAGCAGCGGCGCGGTGTCTTCGCCGCGCTGCTTGGCCTGGCCGATGGATTTGGAGCGAGCGTTGCGCTCGGCCTGCAGCTGCTCGGTGCGGGTCTGCACGGTCTTGCGCTGTGCTTCCAGCGCCTCGATACGCGCCACGTCCAGCTGATAACCGCGGGTAGCCAGGCGATCGGCAACGTCTTGCAGCTGTGTGCGTAGCAGTTTCGAATCAAGCATGGTGAGTCTCGTCTGTGAAAGCTTTGAGGAAAGGCGAAGAGGAAGCGGAGTTTACTGCGATAGCGGCCAGCTTCATAACCTGCCGAGGGCCAGGCCTGCCCAGGTCGCCAGCAAGCCGCCGAGCACACTCAGGCCAATGTAGCCGAAGGCCGTGGCAAGCTGGCCGCTCTCGAGCATCCGCAAGCCGTCGAGAGAGAAACTGGAAAAAGTGGTGAACGCCCCTAGAAAGCCGAGGATCAAGCCACCGCGCAGTTCCGGCGACACGTCCGGGCGCATGAGAAACAGCGCGTACAGGTAGCCGATCAGCAGGCAGCCCAGCAGGTTGACCGCAAGCGTCGCCAGATAGAAATGTCGCGGCCAGTGCGTCGATACCCAGGTCGACAGGGCAAAGCGCAGCAGCGTACCGATCACCCCGCCCGCGGCGACGGCCAGCATCAGGCGGATCATGTCTTTCTCCGTTGCCGTGGGCTTTCGCGATCGAGCCGGGCCAGGTGTTCCAGCTTGTCGCGAATCTTGCTCTCCAGTCCTCGCGGCACCGGATGATAGTACTGGCGCGGCTCCATGGCCTCGGGAAAGTAGTCCTCGCCGGCCGCGTAGGCATCCGGCTCGTCATGGGCGTAGCGGTATTCGTTGCCGTAGCCCAGCTCCTTCATCAGGCGGGTCGGCGCATTGCGCAGGTGCAGCGGGACCTCCTGCGAGCCGTTTTCCGCCACGTCGCGCTTGGCGGCCTTGAAGGCCGTGTAGACCGCGTTGCTTTTCGGCGCGCAGGCGAGATAGACGATCGCCTGCGCCACAGCCAACTCGCCCTCGGGGCTGCCCAGGCGTTCCTGGACGTCCCAGGCGGAAAGACACAGCCCGACCGCCCGCGGATCGGCGTTGCCGATTTCCTCGCTGGCCATGCGTACCACGCGTCGCGCGATATAGAGCGGATCGCAACCGCCATTGAGCATGCGTGCGAACCAGTACAGCGCCGCATCCGGGTTGGAGCCACGTACCGACTTGTGCAGCGCGGAAATCTGGTCGTAGAAGGCTTCGCCACCCTTGTCGAAACGCCGGCGACTGTCGCCCAGCAGATCCTGCAACAGCTCGACGCTGATCTCGCCGCCCTCTTCGGCCAGGTCCGAGGCGTTCTCCAGCAGGTTCAGCAATCGGCGGCCATCGCCATCGGCTGCGGCCACCAGCATCTGGAAACTTTCTTCAGGCAGGCGCAGATGCAGGCTGCCCAGGCCCTTCGGCTCGCTCAGCGCGCGCTCGACCAGCTTGCGCAAGGCGGCTTCGTCGAGGCTTTTCAGCACATAGACCCGCGCGCGGGACAGCAAGGCATTGTTCAGTTCGAAGGATGGATTCTCGGTGGTCGCACCGATGAAAATCAGCGTGCCGTCCTCGACATAAGGCAGAAACGCGTCCTGCTGGGATTTGTTGAAGCGATGTACTTCATCGACGAAGAGAATCGTGCGGCGACCGTACTGGGCCGCCTGCTGCTTGGCGATCTCGACCGCCTGACGGATCTCCTTTACCCCGGCCAGAACCGCCGAGACGGTTTCGAAATGCGCGTCGGACACCTTGGCCAGCAGTTGCGCCAGCGTGGTCTTGCCCACGCCCGGCGGGCCCCAGAAGATCATCGAGTGCAGCGCGCCCTGCTCCAGCGCCTCGCGCAGCGGCTTGCCGCGCGCCAGCAAATGTTCCTGCCCGACGTATTCATCGAGGCTGGCAGCACGCAGGCGTGCGGCTAACGGTTGGGCGACGGGGGCGCGGCTGAACAGATCCATCGACGGCTCTACGACTCACTCGGATATGACATCGGTGCCTTCGGGAATCTCGAAGGTGAACAGGTCCGCCTTGAGCGACTCGTTCAGCTTGACGCCATGAAAGAGAATATTGGTGCGCTGCCCGACACCGTCGACCATCTGCATGTCGTTGATCACGCCATTGCGAAATGACAGGCGAAGGTTATCGAATAGCGTGTCCTTGGCTTTCGGCTCGAGCGTGAAATCGACGACCTCGCCGGCTTCCTTGTGCGAGACCTGGAAGTTCTCGCTGATGGCCGAAACGTCTCCAGACAGCAGCAGCGCCGGCGTATGGGTCAGGCGCTGATCCAGGGTCTGAATGGTGACCTGCTCCAGATCCGGGTCGTACAGCCAGACCTTCTTGCCATTGGAAACCAGCAATTGCGCCATCGGCTCGTCGGTTTTCCAGCGGAACTGGCCAGGCCGCTTCAGTGCCATTTCGCCGGATGTTTCCTGCAGTTGGGTGCCGGTGCCGTCGAGGGACAACTGCGAAAAGCGACCCGTCAGGGTCTCGGCCTTCTGCAGCAGGCCGGTGAGTCGCTGGACGGAGGCGGCCTGGTCGGCCTGGGCCGGAACCAGAGCGAACAGCAGAGCGGAGGCGAACAGCAAACGAATCAATTGCATAACTCCTCGGTGCGACTCAGTCGCGCATAGGTGGCGGCGCGAGCACTTCGCGCGAGCCGTTGGTGTTCATGGAGGTCACGACGCCGGCCATTTCCATGGCTTCGATCATCCGGGCGGCGCGGTTGTAGCCGATCTTCAGCTTGCGCTGCACGGCGGAGATCGACGCGCGGCGGCTTTCAGTAACGAAGCGCACGGCCTCGTCGTACAGCGGATCTTCCTCGCTGCCTTCGCCACTGCCACTCTCGCCACCACCATCGAAGCCGCTACCCGATTCTTCGGCACCGACCAGAATCTCCTCGATGTAATCGGGCGCGCCACGCGCCTTCCAGGCTTCGACCACGCGGTGCACTTCATCGTCGGACACGAAGGCGCCATGTACGCGAATCGGCAGACCGGTGCCAGGCGGCAGATAGAGCATGTCACCGTGCCCCAGGAGCTGCTCGGCGCCGCCCTGGTCAAGAATGGTCCGCGAGTCAATCTTGCTGGAGACCTGGAATGCCATACGGGTCGGGATGTTGGCCTTGATCAGACCGGTGATCACGTCCACTGACGGCCGCTGTGTGGCAAGAATCAGATGGATACCAGCCGCTCGCGCCTTCTGTGCGATACGCGCGATCAGTTCTTCGACCTTCTTGCCGACGATCATCATCATGTCGGCAAATTCGTCCACCACCACCACGATGGTCGGCAGTTTTTTCAGTAGCGGCGCTTCGTCTTCCATGCTTTCGCGGCGGTATAGCGGGTCGGTCAGCGGCGTGCCGGCCTCCTCCGCCTCCTTTACCTTGCGGTTGAAGCCTGCCAGGTTGCGCACGCCCATGGCCGCCATCAGCTTGTAGCGACGCTCCATCTCGGCGACGCTCCAGCGCAGCGCATTGGCCGCTTCCTTCATGTCGGTCACAACCGGGCAAAGCAGGTGCGGAATACCTTCGTAGATGGACAATTCCAGCATCTTGGGATCGATCATGATCAGCCGCGCATCTTCCGGCCCGGACTTGAACAGGATCGAGAGAATCATAGCGTTGACGCCCACCGACTTACCCGAACCGGTCGTGCCCGCCACCAGCAGGTGCGGCATCTTGGCCAAGTCGGCGATCACCGGCTTGCCGCCGATATCGTGGCCCAGGGCAATGGTCACCGGCGACTTCGCGTCGTCATAAGGCGCTGACGACAGCACTTCGGAGAAGCGAACGATCTGCCGATCCTCGTTGGGAATCTCGATGCCAACGGTGGTCTTGCCGGGAATCACCTCGACCACGCGAACACTGATCACCGCCAGCGAGCGCGCTAGGTCCTTGGCCAGATTGGAAATACGGCTGACCTTGACCCCGGCGGCTGGCTGGATCTCGAAGCGGGTAATCACCGGGCCCGGATGCACAGACTCGACGATCACCTCGACGCCGAACTCCTTGAGCTTGATTTCAAGCAGCCGGGACATGGCTTCCAGTGACTCCGGGGAATACTGCTTCTGCTGCTTCTCGGCGGCATCGAGCAGGGAAATCGGTGGCAGACTGCCCTCGATCAGCGGATCGACGAAGAGATTGGATTGTTTCTCCTTCAGCACGCGCTTGCTCTGCTCAACCGGCTTCGGTGGCGTGGGAGGCGGAATCACCGGAGCCGGACGCTTTTCCCGCTCGCTCATGTGCTTGCTCAGCGACTCCTCACGTTCCAGCAAACGCTCCTTCACCTTGGCGCGCTCGCGACGATCGGGTAGCGAACCGGCCACTTCGTTGACTACATCATCGGCTTCGCGCAGTTGCGCAACGATCTGCTTGCGCTCGTTGCGCGCAGACCACCAGCGGCTAAAAAGGCTCTGAATCAGCTCGATCAAGTCGAGCGTAATCTTGCCGGTCAGATCCATCACCTTGAACCAGGACAGATCGGTAAACACCGTAAGACCGAACAAGAAGAACGCCAGTAACAGCAAGGTGCTGCCCTGCACGTTAAGCGTAGCCTCGGCAAGCTGCCCCAGGCTCTCACCCAATGCGCCGCCCGCCGACGCAGGCAGACTGTTGGCGAACTGGAAATGGATGTAGGCCAGCGCCGAGCCGGACAGAATAAGAAAGACGAGTCCGATCAGCCGCCATGAAAATAACCAGCCGTTCCAGCTCCATGGCTGATGGCGCGCACGAAATACCTGCCAGGTCTTGATGCCCAGTAACAAGGGAAACAGGAACGCGAAATAGCCAAGCGCCATGAACAGCACGTCGGCGAACCAGGCGCCGGCGCGACCGGCCGCATTCTGAACCTGCTGGACATTGCTGGTATGCGTCCAGCCGGGATCGGACGGATCGTAGGTCAGCAGAGCCATCCAAAGGTAAGCACACAACGCACCGAGCGCGATCAACGCACCCTCTTTGAGACGGTAATGCAATTGCTGTCGCCAGACAGAAGCCGGCGCGGTAGGAGAGGTATTCTTCAAAACGCTTTATTTCCTGCGCCTGCGGCGCGTTCGATGAACCGTGGTCAGCCTGAACCGCGACATTGTACGGCTTTGTCGATTCGATGGCATTCCGGTTCCGCACCACTTGGGCTTTTCCAGATGCTTCGGTGTAGCATAAACGCCCAGCTTTTCAGCGCGGCTCGACTGGAGCACGCTTCTCTATTTGCGACAAAGGCTTATGAGGGCTTTTTATGAGTGAAGTCAAGCATTCACGTCTGATCATTCTCGGCTCCGGCCCGGCCGGCTATACCGCCGCGGTATACGCCGCCCGTGCCAACCTGAAGCCGGTGATGATCACTGGTATTCAACCCGGCGGCCAACTCACCACCACTACCGAAGTAGACAACTGGCCGGGCGACGTCGAAGGACTCACCGGCCCTGCGTTGATGGAGCGGATGCAGAAACACGCAGAGCGCTTCGATACCGAAGTGGTGTTCGACCACATTCACACGGCCGAGCTACAACAGCGCCCCTTCATCCTTAAAGGCGACAGCGCCACCTATAGCTGCGATGCACTGATCATTGCGACAGGCGCTTCGGCCCAATATCTCGGCCTGCCCTCGGAAGAGGCATTCGCCGGACGCGGCGTATCGGCTTGTGCCACCTGTGACGGCTTCTTCTATCGCAACCAGGTGGTGGCCGTGATCGGCGGCGGCAACACGGCTGTCGAGGAGGCACTCTACCTATCGAACATCGCCAAAGAAGTACACCTGATCCATCGCCGCGACAAGCTGCGCTCCGAGAAGATCCTGCAGGATAAGATCATGGAGAAAGCCGCCAACGGTAATATCCGCTTGCACTGGAACCACACGTTGGAAGAAGTGCTGGGCGATGCCAGTGGCGTTACTGGCGTGCGTCTGAAGAACACTCTATCCGGCGAAGAGCAGAAGCTCGAACTCGCGGGCGTGTTCATCGCCATCGGCCACAAGCCCAACACCGATCTATTCCAGGGCCAACTGGAAATGAAGGACGGCTACCTCAAGATCAAGGGCGGTAGCGAGGGCGACGCCACCTGCACGACCATTCCCGGCGTCTTCGCAGCAGGCGATGTGGCCGATCATGTGTATCGTCAGGCCATCACCTCGGCCGGTGCCGGCTGCATGGCCGCGCTCGATGCCGAAAAGTACCTGGATCAGTGACCATAACCGGGCGGATACAGGTGTACCCGCCCCTTCGTGACGCTTCGATATGCTGACCTGGCTGCAGCGCGACGACTTGTCGTTTCCTCCGCTACAAAACGCTTTGCGCGAACCCAACGGACTGCTTGCCGCCGGAGGCGATCTGTCTGCGGAGCGCCTGCTCGCCGCCTACCGACATGGTTGTTTCCCGTGGTATCAGGACGGACAGCCAGTGCTGTGGTGGTCACCCGACCCACGCACGGTTCTTTTCCCTGAAGATCTGCATGTCTCGCGCAGCCTGCGCAAGAAACTACGTCAGGATACATTCAGCGTCACTTTCGATCGTGCGTTTCGCGGCGTGATCGAGGGCTGCGCCGCCCCCCGAAGCTACGCCGACGGCACGTGGATTACGACACCGATGCAGAGCGCCTATATGGAACTGCATCAACTCGGCGTCGCCCATTCAGTTGAAGTCTGGCAGGACGAACAATTGGTCGGCGGGCTCTATGGCCTCGCCATGGGTCGACTATTCTTCGGTGAATCAATGTTCAGCCGGACGACCGATGCGTCCAAAATTGGATTCGTGACATTAGTGGAACGCCTTCAGAACTGGGGTTTCAAAATGATTGACTGCCAGATGCCGACGCAACATCTGGCCAGTTTCGGCGCGCGATCCATATCCCGCACGGCCTTCGCCGAGACGCTTGCCAAGTATTTGGACGAACCCAGTTCAGCCCGATGGGAGCCCTAGTCGACGAAGCCAAGCTGGCCTACACTGAATTCAAGATTTTCGAGAGCTGACCATGACTTCTCTGGCTCGTCTCAAGTTCTACGCAACCCAGCCTCACGCGTGCAGCTACCTGCCCGACGAGCAGGCCACGACGCTCTTCCTCGACCCCAGCCAGCCGATGGATGTTCAGGTATACGCGGAACTATCCGAAATGGGTTTTCGCCGCAGCGGTGATCATCTCTACCGTCCACATTGCCAACGCTGCACCGCCTGCATCCCCGCCCGGATACCTGCCGAAGGGCTGCAACTCAGCCGTCAGCAGAAAAGAATTCTCAAACGCAACGCCGATCTTACCGTCACGGACGTTCGCCCCTCTTTCACCGAAGAATATTATTCGCTTTACGCAAGTTACATCGAACAGCGCCATGCCGATGGAGACATGTATCCCCCAAGCCGAGACCAGTTCCATACCTTCCTGGTCCGCGACCTCCCTTTCTCCCGCTTCTACGAATTCCGCCTGGAAGGCCGCCTGCTGGCCCTGGCAGTAACCGATGTGCTGCCGAATGGCCTCTCTGCGGTCTACACCTTCTATGATCCCAACGAGGAGCGTCGCAGCCTGGGTCGCTTCGCCATTCTCTGGCAAGTCAGCGAGGCAGCTCGTCTAGGCCTGAAGGCTATTTATCTAGGCTATTGGATTAAGAACTGTCGCAAGATGAACTACAAAACCGAGTACCGCCCGATTGAGCTGCTGGTCAATCAGCGCTGGATTACTCTGAGCTGAACCCTTGGCTCTCGGAGCCCTTTCAGGCACAATGCTTGCCGCTTTTACCGCCGCATACTTGCGCCGGTCAATCATTGGACACCGAGGGCTTTACTGAATGTCGAAAGAAGACAGCTTCGAAATGGAAGGTACTGTCGTCGACACCCTGCCCAACACCATGTTTCGTGTGGAGTTGGAAAATGGGCACGTCGTTACTGCGCATATTTCTGGAAAGATGCGCAAGAACTACATCCGGATTCTTACCGGTGACAAGGTTCGTGTGGAACTGACACCGTACGATTTGAGCAAAGGCCGCATTACCTACCGCGCCCGTTAACGGTACGCGAGAAAGAATGCCCGGCTGTGTCCGGGCTTTTTTGTTTGCGCCGGCTACATTCGGGTCGCCAAATAGCTCGCAAGCCACCCTCTTGGCGCCCCGCCGGATCGTCCAAACAGAAACGCCCGGCAATGCCGGGCGTTTCTGTCAGTGCAGCGAGACAGCAATGCGTCAAGCCAATTCAGCCGCGGTCTCAAACTCGAAGGATGGCTCGCCATCACGAATATCGATGTGCACTACACCGCCATGCTCCGCCAACTCACCGAATAGGATTTCCTCAGCCAGTGGCCGCTTGATCTTGTCCTGAATCAGGCGAGCCATTGGCCGCGCTCCCATCTGAACGTCGTAGCCGCGTTCCGCCAACCATCCCCGCGCCGCGTCGGATACCTCAAGCGTGACATGCTTGTCCTCAAGCTGCGTCTGCAGCTCGATGAGGAATTTGTCGACGATGCTTTTGATGACTTCATGACTCAAGCGGCCAAACTGGATGATGGTGTCCAGACGGTTGCGGAACTCGGGCGTAAAGCTCTTCTTGATCACCTCCATCGCATCGGACGCATGGTCCTGGTGGGTGAAGCCAATCGAAGCGCGCGCGGCCGTTTCCGCACCCGCGTTGGTGGTCATGATCACAATGACGTTGCGGAAATCCGCCTTGCGGCCGTTGTTGTCCGTCAGCGTCCCGTGATCCATCACCTGCAGCAGCAGATTGAACACCTCGGGATGCGCCTTCTCTATTTCATCGAGCAGGAGCACGCAGTGCGGTTGCTTGGTAATCGCCTCGGTCAAGAGCCCGCCCTGATCGAAACCGACGTAGCCCGGAGGTGCACCGATTAGCCGCGATACGGTGTGGCGCTCCATGTACTCGGACATGTCGAAGCGCACCAGCTCTATACCCAGCGCACGTGCCAGCTGCCGCGCTGCCTCCGTCTTGCCCACACCGGTAGGACCGGCGAAGAGGAATGAACCGACGGGCTTGTCGGGCGCTTTCAGACCGGCACGCGATAGCTTGATTGCTGTAGCGAGCGAGTCGATCGCATCATCCTGACCGAAGACGGTCAGCTTCAGATCACGCTCCAGGTTGCGCAACAACTCTTTGTCTGAGGTACTGACATGCTTGGGTGGAATCCGCGCGATCTTGGCAACGATATCTTCGACCTGCTCTACATCGATCCGAGCGACACGCTTATCCTCTGGCTGCAGACGCTGGAACGCGCCCGCCTCGTCGATGACATCGATCGCCTTGTCTGGCATATGTCGATCATTGATATAGCGTGACGCCAGTTCAGCGGCCGCGCGGAGCGATTCATCGCTGTATTCAATGCTGTGGTGCTGCTCGAAGCGCCCCTTCAGGCCGCGCAGGATGCCGATGGTGTCCTCGACGGACGGCTCGGAAACATCAACCTTCTGGAAGCGCCGAGCCAGAGCCCGATCCTTCTCAAAGATGCCGCGGAACTCTTGGAATGTGGTCGATCCGATACAACGAATTTCCCCGGACGAAAGCAGCGGCTTGAGCAGGTTTGACGCATCCATCACGCCGCCCGACGCCGCGCCAGCGCCGATGATCGTGTGAATTTCGTCAATAAACAGAACCGCTTGCGGGCGCTTGCGCAGCTCATTCAGCAGCGCCTTGAAACGTTTCTCGAAGTCACCCCGGTATTTGGTACCGGCTAGCAAGGCCCCGAGATCCAAAGAGTAAACGACACTATTGGCAAGCAACTCTGGCACTTGATTGTCGACGATACGCTTGGCCAAGCCCTCGGCAATCGCCGTCTTGCCGACACCAGCCTCTCCAACCAACAAAGGGTTGTTCTTGCGACGACGCGCCAGGATCTGCGCGACGCGCTCGACTTCATGCTCGCGCCCAACGAGTGGATCTATACGGCCTTGGCGAGCCAGCTCGTTTAGATTGCTGGCATAGGCATCGAGCGGATTGCCCGAAGTGGCGGACTCACCACCCTCCTCGTCCTGCATCTCCGAATCGCCATCAGGATTGCCGTTATCACCCTGCACCTTGGAAATACCGTGAGCAATGTAATTGACGACATCGATACGGGCGACGTTTTGCTGTTTTAACAGAAACACCGCCTGGCTTTCCTGCTCGCTAAAGATTGCAACCAGCACATTCGCCCCGGTGACTTCGCGTTTGCCAGAACTCTGCACGTGGAAAACCGCACGCTGAAGCACCCGCTGGAAACCTAGGGTCGGCTGGGTTTCGCGCTCTTCGTCATGCTGTGGAATCAGAGGTGTCGTGGAATCGATGAATTCCTGTAGGTCATGGCGCAATTTATCAAGGCTGGCTCCGCATGCGCGCAACACAGTCGCGGCCGCTTCGTTATCCAGCAGGGCTAACAGGAGATGCTCCACCGTCATGAATTCATGACGTTTGGTACGAGCTTCCTTAAAAGCCAAATTCAGAGTGACTTCGAGCTCACGGTTCAACATAGCTTTCACCTCTTACCCAGCAATCGGGTTTAACCGTCCTTCTCGATCTCACAAAGCAACGGGTGCTGGCACTCCCTTGCATATTGATTGACCTGCATCGCTTTGGTTTCTGCGACGTCTCGCGTGTAGACACCACAGACAGCCTTTCCTTCAGTGTGAACTGCCAGCATGATCTTGGTGGCGAGCTCCCGGTTGTGATTGAAAATTCCTTCGAGCACTTCCACGACGAAATCCATCGGCGTGTAGTCGTCATTAAACATGACAACTTTGAACATGGGTGGTGCCTTCAGTTGCGGTTTGGCTTCTTCGACTGCCAGACCGGACGAGTCATCATCCAAGGGTTTTGGACGATCCTGATTGAATACTAGTTGAAATGCTGGAGATGCACGCATGCGTATGAAGGTTCTAAATCGGGGCGCCGAGGCCGGGTAAGTGGAAAGGCTTCACAGCCACCTGACGAGTCGCCTTGACTATCGGCAAAACGATGATACAAACAGTAAGTGCCACAACGGCAACGGGCTGCGCGTGTGGGCCAAGTGCTGCATCAGCGCGGAATGAAATGGATGTTACTCCAGTGATGGACTCCTTTGCAGAGGGATAACAGCATGCTAAGCGGTAAGGTCAAGTGGTTCAACAACGCCAAAGGCTACGGATTCATCGTAGCAGACGGCGGCGATGAGGACCTGTTCGCCCACTACTCGGCCATCCAGATGGAAGGGTACAGAACGCTAAAAGCTGGGCAAGCGGTCATGTTCGATATTCTGCAGGGCCCCAAGGGTCTGCACGCAACCAATATCAGGTCGCTGCAGACCACGGCGGATGTAGCGGCACCTGTTCCACAGGAAGCGACCGTAGACGCCTGACTCAGGCAGCAAAAAGGCCGATCTGTGATCGGCCTTTTTGCGTCGCTTGCGCAGTTACATATGCGAAATCATGGCATCGCCGAATTCCGAGCATGACATCAGCTTTGCGCCGTCCATCAGACGCTCGAAGTCGTAGGTCACCGTCTTCGCAGCGATTGCACGCTCAGTCGATTTGATGATCAGATCCGCCGCTTCCACCCAACCCATGTGGCGCAGCATCATCTCTGCCGAGAGGATCAATGAGCCGGGGTTGACCTTATCCTGACCCGCATACTTTGGCGCGGTGCCGTGGGTCGCTTCGAACATGGCGACGGTGTCGGACAGGTTGGCGCCCGGGGCGATACCGATACCGCCCACTTCCGCAGCCAGCGCATCGGACAGATAGTCGCCGTTGAGGTTAAGCGTGGCGATAACATCATACTCGGCCGGACGCAGCAGAATCTGTTGAAGCATCGCATCGGCGATGGCGTCCTTGACGACGATGTTCTTGCCCGTGTTCGGGTTCTTGAATTGCATCCATGGTCCGCCATCCAGCAACTCGGCACCGAATTCATCACGTGCGACTTCGTAGCCCCACTCTTTGAATGCGCCTTCGGTGAACTTCATGATGTTGCCTTTGTGAACGAAGGTTACCGAACTGCGATCGTTGTCTACTGCGTATTGCAGCGCCTTGCGAACCAGACGCTTGGTGCCCTCCAGCGAAACCGGCTTGATGCCGATGCCGCAGTTTTCGGTGAAGCGAATCTTCTTGACGCCCATTTCCTCGGTGAGGAACTTGATCACTTTCTCCGCCTCGGCAGAGCCCGCCTTCCATTCGACACCAGCGTAGATATCCTCGGAGTTCTCACGGAAGATGACCATGTCGACATCGGCCGGCTTCTTGACCGGGCTCGGCACACCGGTGAACCAGCGGACCGGGCGCTGACAGACATACAGATCCAGCTCTTGGCGCAGCGCAACGTTGAGCGAACGGATACCACCACCAACCGGTGTGGTCAGCGGTCCCTTGATGGACACCACGTAGTCACGAACGACCTCTAGCGTCTCCTTCGGCAACCAGGTGTCCTGGTCGTAGACCTGAGTCGCTTTCTCGCCAGCGTAGATTTCCATCCAGGCAATTTTGCGCTGGCCGCTATAGGCTTTCTCTACGGCCGCGTCGACTACCTTGATCATCACCGGACTGATATCGACACCAATCCCATCACCCTCGATATAAGGAATGATCGGATTGTCGGGAACGTTCAGGGTGTTATCGGCGTTGACAGTGATTTTGTCACCGTTGGCAGGCACCTGGATCTTTTGGTATCCCATGCTGGACTCCGTTTCTGTGGTTAAACATTAAACAGCGGTCATCTTCCGAAGAGTAACCCAGTTGAATCAGCCGAAACCATATCGTTCGTTGGTCTATGGCCATGGGCATTCTTTGACACCAAGCGGCGGTGATATACTGCTTAGGTGACTAACGAGTCATGAGGGGCTGATAACAGCTCTGCACCGCCAGGCTGCTAACCGCAGCTGGGGGATCGAAATCAACACTCTAGTGGTGCTGCATCCAACATCATCGCGGCGAATCTCGAGACTGGCTCGACAAGCGTAGCCAGAGCGACTATCAGCGCATTTCGGGATTCTGTGTACGCTCAGCAAGAGAGAGTCAACTCTACATGTCCAACCGCTCGAAGATTATCTACACCTTCACCGACGAAGCCCCGGCGCTGGCCACCTATTCGCTTCTGCCCATTGTAGAAGCCTTTGCCGCCTCCGCTGACATAGCCGTCGAAACACGTGACATCTCTCTTGCAGGACGCATTCTTGCAGCCTTTGCAGACCAGCTAGACGCTGATAAGCGGATCGAAGACGACCTCGGCAAGCTGGCCGTTCTGGCGACTCAGCCAGAAGCAAACATCGTAAAACTGCCGAATATCAGCGCATCGGTGCCGCAATTGCGCAACGCCATCGCCGAACTTCAGGCTCAGGGCTATAACGTTCCGAGTTTCCCGGAAGATCCGCAGACCGACAAGGAACAAGAGGTTCGTGCACGCTACGGAAAGGTCCTTGGCAGCGCGGTGAACCCTGTTCTGCGCGAAGGCAACTCCGACCGCCGCGCTCCAGCGGCAGTCAAAGCCTACGCACGCAAACACCCACATTCCATGGGCAAGTGGAGCATGGCGTCGCAGTCTCACGCCGACTACATGCGCGGCGGCGATTTCTTTTCCAGCGAACAGTCCACCACCATGGCCAAAGCCGGTGACGTGCGCCTCGAGTTCGTTGGCAAAGACGGCCAGGTCGAGGTCAAGAAGCAGCTCTCGCTGCAGGAAGGTGAAGTCCTCGACAGCATGTTCATGAGCTGCAAGCAGCTGCGCGAGTTCTTCGAAAAGACCCTGCAGGATTGCAAGGAAACTGGCGTCATGTGGTCGTTGCACGTCAAGGCAACCATGATGAAGATTTCCCATCCGATCGTTTTCGGTCACGCCGTGAGCGTCTACTACAAGGAAGCGTTCGATAAGTACGCCGACTTGTTCAGGGAGCTGGGCGTCAATCCGAACAATGGCCTGAGCAGCGTTCACGACAAGATCAATGGCCTGCCCGCTTCTCAGCAGGAAGAGATCCTGGACGACATTCATGCCTGCTACAGCCGTCGCCCGGAAATGGCGATGGTCGATTCGGTCAAGGGCATCACCAACCTGCACATCCCCAGCGACGTGATCGTCGACGCTTCGATGCCCGCCATGATCCGCAGCTCCGGTCAGATGTGGGGCAAGGATGGCAAGCTGAAGGACACCAAAGCGGTGATGCCGGAAAGCACCTACGCCCGCATCTACCAAGAGATGATCAACTTCTGCAAGACCAACGGTGCCTTCGACCCAACCACCATGGGCAGCGTTCCGAACGTCGGCCTGATGGCTCAGAAGGCCGAAGAATACGGTTCCCACGACAAGACCTTCGAAATGACCGCCGATGGCACCATGCGCGTCGTGCTGGCTGACGGCACCGTACTGATGCAACACGAAGTCGAGAAAGGCGATATCTGGCGCGCCTGTCAGACCAAGGACGCGCCGATCCGCGACTGGGTCAAGTTGGCCGTCACCCGCGCCCGTCAGTCCGACACCCCGGCGATCTTCTGGCTTGACCCCGAGCGCGCCCACGACCGTGAACTGCAGAAGAAGGTCGAAGCCTACCTGCAGGAGCACGATCTGAGTGGCCTGGACATTCGCATCATGGGCTACAACGAAGCCATCCGCGTCAGCATGGAGCGCATGATTCGCGGCCAGGACACCATCTCGGTGACCGGCAACGTCCTGCGCGACTACCTGACCGACCTGTTCCCCATCATGGAGCTGGGCACTTCGGCCAAGATGCTGTCCATCGTTCCGCTGATGGCCGGCGGCGGCATGTACGAAACCGGTGCAGGCGGCTCGGCCCCCAAGCACGTCCAGCAATTGATCGAAGAGAACCACCTGCGCTGGGATTCGCTCGGTGAGTTCCTGGCGCTTGCGGTATCGCTGGAAGAAACCGGGATCAAGACGGGCAACACGAAAGCCAAGCTGCTGGGCAAGGCCCTGGACGCCGCTACCGGCAAGTTGCTCGACAACAACAAGTCGCCATCGCGTCGAACCGGCGAACTGGACAATCGCGGCAGCCATTTCTATCTCGCCCTGTATTGGGCTCAGGAACTGGCGGCACAAACCGAAGATCTGGAATTGCAGGCTCACTTCGCGCCGCTGGCCAAGCAGCTGAGCGAAAACGAAGAAGCCATTGTTGCTGAACTGGCAGACGTTCAGGGCAAGCCGGTGGACATCGGTGGCTACTACCGCTCCAACCCTGAGCTGACCAGTCAGGTGATGCGTCCAAGCGCGACCTTTAACGCCGCGCTCGCCGCAATGCGCTAAGCGGCTAGCGCTAACCGGCGCCGTTGCGTTGCAAGAAACCCCGGCCTCCGTGCCGGGGTTTCCCGTTTCCAACGCCTGCTAACGCTAACCGCCAATACACATATATAGGAGCCCGTACATGTCCTGGAACCCTCACATCACGGTCGCGACCATCGTCGAAATGGATGGCCGCTTTCTCATGGTCGAGGAATCGAAAGGCGGCCGGCTAGTGCTGAACCAGCCGGCAGGCCATCTCGAGCCCAACGAAACGCTGCGGCAAGCCGCAGTGCGCGAAACCCTTGAGGAAACCGGCTGGGAGGTCGAGCTGAGCGGTGTGGTCGGCATCTATCTCTACACCGCACCGAGCAACGGTGTGACCTACCAACGTGTCTGCTTTACAGCCAATCCGATTCGCCACGACCCGCAACGTGAACTCGACACCGGCATCGTCGGCGCCGTCTGGGTAACGCGTGACGAGCTGGCGAACCAGCCAGAGCGCTGGCGCAGTGAGCTGATCCTTCGCTGCATCGATGACTATCTGGCGGCACCGGCATACGACCTGACCGTGGTACGCGACTGATCCGCCTTAACCGCTGGCTTGACCAGCCTGTTAGAATCCGACCCTTTGCCAGTCAGCCCTGAGTCTTTATGTCTGATTCAACGTCCGTTGCTCCTGAAAACCTGCGCGTCATAGTCGGTATGTCCGGCGGCGTCGATTCTTCGGTTTCCGCCCTGCTTCTGCTCGAGCAGGGCTATCAGGTCGAAGGCCTGTTCATGAAGAACTGGGAAGAAGATGACGGCACCGAATACTGCACCGCGCGGGAAGACCTGGCCGATGCCCAGGCCGTCTGCGATCGACTCGGCATCAGACTGCATACGGCCAACTTCGCGGCTGAGTACTGGGATAACGTGTTCGAGCATTTCCTGGCTGAATACAAGGCGGGCCGAACACCCAATCCGGACATCCTGTGTAACCGCGAAATCAAGTTCAAAGCCTTTCTCGACTATGCCCTGACACTGGGTGCCGACCTGATCGCCACCGGCCATTACGTGCGCCGCCGCGACATCGCGGGACGCAGTGAGCTGCTCAAGGGACTCGACCCGAACAAGGACCAAAGCTACTTCCTTCATGCCGTGGGCGGCGAGCAGCTGAGCAAGACATTGTTTCCGGTCGGCGAACTGGAGAAGCCAGCCGTCCGCGCCCTGGCCGAAAAACACGGGCTTGCGACGGCGAAAAAGAAGGATTCGACAGGCATCTGCTTCATCGGCGAGCGCCGCTTCAGTGATTTCCTCAAGCAGTATCTGCCAGCCCAGCCCGGCGATATCGAGACCGTCGAAGGCGAAACCATCGGCCGTCACCACGGCCTCATGTATCACACCATCGGCCAGCGGCAGGGGCTGGGTATTGGCGGTCTCAAGGATGCCGGCGACGAGCCCTGGTACGTATTGAGCAAAGACCTCGAGCGCAACGTGCTGGTGGTGGGACAGGGCAACGACCACCCCTGGCTGTTTTCCCGCGCCCTGCTCGTCTCCGAGATGTATTGGGTCAATCCACTGGAGCTACCCGCCCCCCTACGCCTCACCGCCAAGGTTCGTTATCGGCAGAGCGATCAGACCTGCACCCTGGAGCAAACTGCCAGCGGCTATCGAGCTTTATTCGATGAGCCGCAACGCGCCGTCACGCCTGGACAATCGGTGGTGTTCTACGATGGCGAGGTCTGCCTCGGTGGCGGCGTCATCGAAACCGCCGAGCCCTGGTTCGCCGGAGCCCGCCCATGACGCCCCTGCAGGAACAGCTGGTAGCGCTCGGCGCGGTGTTCGAAGCCGCCGTGCTGGTCGATCGGATCGCCCGCACCGGTCAGGTCCCGAACGCCGCGCTCGGCAACATGCTAGGCAGCCTGCTCGTGCGGGAGGACAAGCCGGCACTGGAGATCTATGGCGGAGACGACCTCAATCTACGCGACGGTTATCGGGCCCTCGTCGGTGCGCTGGAGCGCGACACCAGCAGCCTGCAGCGCGAGCCATTGCGCTATGCCTTGGCCATGATTGGCCTGGAACGTCAGCTGGATAAACGCAGCGATTTGCTACAAGTGATAGGAAGTCGCCTCGATCAGATTCAACAGCAGGTCGACCATTTCGGGCTGACTCACGAGAATGTAATCGCCTCGTTTGGAGGCCTTTATCAGGACACGCTCAGCACGTTCCGGCAGCGCATCCAGGTGCAAGGCGACATGCGTCATCTGCAGCAAAGCGACAATGCCGCCAAGATCCGTGCGCTTCTTCTGGCCGGAATTCGTTCCGCGCGACTGTGGCGTCAGCTCGGTGGGCACCGCTGGCAAATGGTGTTCAGCCGTCGAAAACTGCTCGACACGTTGTACCCGGTACTCCGCTCGGAATAAGCGTATTTGTCTCCGCGCTGCGACGGTGCCCCATCGCTTTCATGTATAATCTGCGCCCTCTTTTCGTTGCTCGACTCCGAGATGCCTCTTATGCAGCTTTCTTCGCTCACCGCAGTGTCCCCTGTCGATGGCCGCTACGCCGGCAAAACCGGCGCCCTGCGCCCCATTTTCAGCGAGTTTGGTCTGATTCGCTGCCGCGTTCAGGTTGAGGTGCGGTGGTTGCAGCGTCTGGCCGCACACAGCGGTATCCCGGAAGTCGCGCCCTTCTCTGCAGAAGCCAATGCGCTGCTCGATCAGTTGGCTGAAAACTTCGAATTGGCGCATGCCGAGCGCGTCAAGGAATTCGAGCGCACCACCAACCACGACGTGAAAGCGGTGGAATATTTGCTCAAAGAGCAGGCCAAGCAACTACCCGAACTGGCCAAAGTCAACGAGTTCATCCACTTCGCTTGCACCAGCGAAGACATCAACAACCTGTCCCACGCACTGATGCTGCGTGAAGGACGCGACAACGTGCTGCTGCCATTGATGCGCCAGTTGGCCGAGGCCATTCGTGCACTGGCCGTCGAGCACGCTGATGTGCCAATGCTGTCCCGCACCCACGGTCAGCCCGCCTCTCCGACCACGCTGGGTAAAGAGTTGGCCAACGTGGTCTACCGCCTCGAACGGCAGATCGCCCAGGTTGCAGCCGTTCCGCTGCTGGGTAAGATCAACGGCGCTGTCGGCAACTACAACGCGCACCTGTCCGCCTATCCCGACGTCGACTGGGAAGCCAACGCACGCGAATTCATCGAAGGCGACCTGGGCCTGACCTGGAACCCCTACACCACCCAGATCGAGCCTCATGACTACATCGCCGAACTGTTCGACGCGGTGGCGCGCTTCAACACCATCCTGATCGACTTCGATCGCGATATCTGGGGCTACATCTCGCTGGGTTATTTCAAGCAGCGCACCGTCGCTGGTGAAATCGGATCCTCGACAATGCCGCACAAGGTCAACCCGATCGACTTCGAGAACTCCGAAGGCAATCTGGGGATCGCCAATGCGCTACTCCAGCATCTGGCGAGCAAGCTGCCGATCTCCCGCTGGCAACGCGACCTGACAGACTCTACCGTACTGCGCAATCTGGGCGTCGGCTTCGCGCACAGCGTCATCGCTTACGAAGCGAGCCTCAAGGGTATCGGCAAGCTCGAACTCAACAAGGCGCGCATCGCCGAAGACCTCGATAACTGTTGGGAAGTGCTGGCTGAGCCGATCCAGACAGTGATGCGCCGCTACGCCATCGAGAACCCTTACGAGAAACTCAAAGAGCTGACCCGCGGCAAAGGCATCAGCCCCAAGGCCCTGCAAACTTTCATCGAAAGCCTGGATATACCAGCCGAAGCCAAAGCCGAGCTGCGCAAGCTCACTCCGGCTGGCTACATCGGCAACGCGGCCGCCCAGGCCAAGCGGATCTGAGCGACGCCTTCTTTTTGCACGCCCGGCTGTGCCGGGCGTTTTTATTTGCAGCTCTGTAGCAGAGCAAGGTACCTGGCATGACTTCCGATATTCCTTTGCAAATTCTCGGCGGCATAAGCGCACGCGAGTTCCTGCGCGATTACTGGCAAAAAAAACCACTGCTCATCCGCCAAGCGATCCCCTCCTTCGAAAGTCCGGTTTCGCCCGACGAACTGGCTGGCCTGTCGCTGGAAGAGGAAGTCGAGTCGCGCCTGGTCATTGAGCATGGCGACAGCCCTTGGGAATTACGCCGCGGGCCATTCAACGAGGAGATTTACCAGAACCTGCCGGAGAGCGATTGGACGCTACTGGTCCAGGCAGTCGACCAACTGGTGCCGGAAGTCGCCGAGCTCATCGAGCATTTCCGTTTTCTGCCCAACTGGCGCATCGACGACGTGATGATCAGCTTCGCGGCCCCGGGCGGCGGCGTCGGTCCGCATTTCGACAACTACGACGTCTTCCTTCTGCAGGCCCAGGGCCGACGCCGTTGGCGCGTAGGACAGATGTGTGATGGCGACAGCCCCATGCTGCAACACGCCGATTTGCGCATCCTTGCGGATTTCCAAGGCACCGATGAATGGATTCTGGAACCCGGCGACATGCTGTACCTGCCACCTCGGCTGGCGCATTTCGGCACCGCAGAGGACGCTTGCATGACCTATTCGCTCGGCTTCCGGGCGCCCAGCGCCGCTGAGGTCCTGACCCATTTCACCGATTTCCTCGCGCAGTTTCTGCCCGACGAAGAACGCTATAGCGACGCTGATCTCGCGCCCACCGATGATCCCCACCAGATCCAGAGCGATGCGCTCGTTCGGCTGCGGGCAATGCTCACCGAACATATGGGCGATGAGCGCCTGTTGCTCACCTGGTTTGGCCAGTTCATGACCGAGCCTCGCTATCCGGAACGCGTGCAGGGGCCGGAAATCGAGGAGTCTGAGCTACTCGCTGCACTGGAAGATGGAGCGGTCTTGGTTCGTAATCTCAGCGCGCGCCTGGCCTGGAGCGAGGTCGACATCGGCCTCCTGCTGTTCGCCAGCGGCCAGAGCCGCTTGCTGCCCACCCATCTGAAGGATCTTTTGAAACTGGTCTGCTCGGCCGACGCGATACATGCGGAAAACCTCGCACCTTGGCTGAACGACGAAGATGGGCGTAATCTGGTGTGGCAGTTGGTCAAGCAGGGAAGTCTGGAGTTTGCTGATGAGTGATATAGAAGTTCGCATCGCCGACTGGCAACAGGACAACGCCGATCTTCGTCGAATTCGCGAAACCGTTTTCATCGCCGAGCAGTCGGTGCCGCCCGAACTCGAGTGGGACGCGGACGATGCCGAGGCCGTGCATTTTCTGGCCCTTGAAAGTGGCTATCCCATAGGCACGGCGCGCTTGCTGAATGATGGACATATCGGTCGCGTCTCCGTACTACGCGACTGGCGCGGAATGCATGTTGGAGGCGCACTGATGAAGGCCGCCATCGAAGAAGCGGAACGTCGTGGTCTCAGCGAACAGCGACTGACCGCCCAGGTCCATGCCACCTCGTTCTACGAACGACTCGGTTTTGAAGTGATCAGCGACGAGTTCCTGGAAGCGGGCCTGCCCCACGTCGATATGCTTCGAAAGAGCCACTGATCGGCCATGAATCGCAACGACCCGGATCGGCCCACCACCTCCGCAGAGTTGGCAGGTATCGACTTCCATTCACCGGGTCGTTTCGAAATCAGTAACCCACCGGCATCGCCAACAGACCCGGAGCAATGGAGCCCTGCTCCATTCCTACTGGGCAGCAGCCCAGCTCAGACTTTCAACAGTGCGGTTGAGGCTCGTCAGCATGCGCTGGCGCTGATTGAGCAGGCCCGACGCACTCTGAGCATTTACACCCAAGACCTGGAGCCTTGGCTGTACAACCACAGCAGTATTCAACAGGCTTGCTCCAACTTTCTTCTAGCACACCCACGCAATCGCCTGCGTATTCTGGTCGGCGACTCCTCCCGCGCCGTCAAGCAAGGGCACCGCCTGGTTACGCTCGCGCGCCGGTTGACCAGCAGTCTGGCAATTCGCAAATTGCATCCGGACTATCCGGCGCAAGCGTGCACTTTTTTGATAGCCGATGACTGTGGCCTGCTGGTTCGCCCTGAGCCAGACCAGTTTGCCGGCCATGCGCTGTACCGGGATCCCGGTCGCGCCCGCCAGCGACAACGCTTATTCGATACCGCCTGGGATCACAGCCTGTCCGACCCTGACCTGCGGAGTTTTCTGCTATGACGCGCTATCTTCTCGCCGTTTTGCTGGCATTCGTCAGCGTCTCGCTTCATGCCGCAACACAGGTCATCCCACTCGAATTCCGCATGGCCGAAGATGTGTTGCCGATCGCGCAATCGGTAGTCGGCGATCAAGGCAAGGTGAACGCTTACGGGAATCAGCTGATCGTGAACGCGCCGTCCGCTGTTATCGCCGAGCTACAGGATGTGCTATCTCAGATCGATACCGAGCCTCGCCGACTACTCATCAGCGTCGATACGCAGAACTCGGCAAACAGCAGTGACAGCGGCTATCGGGTCGATGGCTCCGCCCGCATCGGTGATGTTGAAGTCCAAACCGGGCGTGGCGAAACCAGAGGCCGGGATCAGGCCCGCATCATCCGGCGCAGCACGAACAGCCAAGGCGGGGGTGTTCAACAGATTCAAGTTACCGAGGGCTACCCTGCGCTGATACAGGTCGGCCAAAGCGTACCTATTACCACCTCCGGTGCCGACGGCTACGGCCAGATCTACCAGCAGACCCAATATCGAAACGTCATGCGCGGCTTCTACGCCACCGCCACGGTTCATGGCGATCGGGTACAGGTCACTCTCAGTAGCCATAACGACCGGATGAGCGCCGCTCGACCGGATACGATTGATGTTCAGCAAACCGATACCCGCGTAAGCGGACGTCTCGGTGAATGGATATCGCTCGGCGGCATCGACGAATCCGCCAGCTCCAACGACAGCGCAACGCTGCGACGCTACTCCACCGAAGGCCGCCAGAATCTGTCGCTGCGGCTCAAAGTCGACACGCTGGAATGAAAAGGTCCGAGAGGTTCGATGTTTTGTAGAAAAATGTAGTGCATTGAAAAATTCACTACAAAAACAATTGACGAACCATTTTGGCCGGAGCATTATGGCCCCGCTCCCGCTAATCAGGGGCTCTGACAAGGGCCCCCGGATCATACTCAGCCAACCAGCAGAGGCGATCCGTGACTGTACTGCCCACAAGGCGGACTGACGAGATTGCGACTGGAACGAGTCGTCCTGAGGGACGGGGAAGCGATTAACGCATCAGCTCGAAGATGTCAGTTCTGCTGAGTCGCCCGACGGCCTGAGCCGCTGAGTGCCGGAATGCCACGATCATTCCGCAGCTAGCCGATCTTCCAGCGGTCGTAACTGCACACCCTCCTCTCCTAGGTCAATCCTCGTCCCGGTCGGTATTTCGACGCTCTGCCACGTGTGGTCCGCATCATCATGCGATTAGCACGCAGGTTCGGTGGGAACAGTCGGTGCTCAACCAAACACGAATTTTTTGAAAGGATTGACCATGTCCGCTTATCAAAACGACATCAAGGCCGTTGCCGCTCTGAAAGAAGTAGCTGGCAGCAGTTGGAGCGCTATCAACCCTGAATCCGTTGCCCGTATGCGTGCTCAGAACCGTTTCAAGACCGGTCTGGAGATTGCTCAGTACACCGCCGACATCATGCGCAAGGACATGGCCGAGTACGACGCCGATTCGTCCGTTTACACCCAGTCGCTGGGTTGCTGGCATGGCTTCATCGGTCAGCAAAAGCTGATCTCCATCAAGAAGCACCTGAAGACCACCAACAAGCGCTACCTCTACCTCTCCGGCTGGATGGTCGCGGCCCTGCGTTCCGAGTTCGGTCCGCTGCCGGATCAGTCGATGCACGAGAAAACTGCCGTTTCCGACCTGATCGAGGAGCTGTACACCTTCCTGCGTCAGGCCGATTCTCGCGAACTGGATCTGCTGTTCACCGCCCTGGATGCCGCTCGCGAAGCCGGCGACAACACCAAGGCCGCCGAGATCCAGTCGCAGATCGACAACTACGAAACCCACATCGTCCCGATCATCGCCGACATCGATGCCGGTTTCGGCAATCCGGAAGCCACCTACCTGCTGGCCAAGCGTATGATCGAAGCCGGTGCCTGCTGCATCCAGATCGAGAACCAGGTGTCCGACGAGAAGCAGTGCGGCCACCAGGACGGCAAGGTCACCGTGCCGCACGCTGACTTCCTCGCCAAGATCGCAGCCGTTCGCTATGCCTTCCTCGAGCTGGGCATCGACAACGGCGTGATCGTCGCGCGTACCGACTCCCTGGGTGCTGGCCTGACCAAACAGATCGCCGTGACAAAAGAGCCGGGCGACCTGGGCGACCTGTACAACTCCTTCCTCGATTGCGAAGAAATCACCGAAGCCGAACTGGGCAACGGCGACGTCGTGATCAAGCGCGAAGGCAAGCTGCTGCGTCCCAAGCGCCTGCCGTCCAACCTGTTCCAATTCCGCAAGGGCACGGGTGAAGCACGCTGCGTACTGGATTGCATCACCAGCCTGCAGAACGGCGCCGACCTGCTGTGGATCGAAACCGAGAAGCCGCACGTTGGCCAGATCGCCGCGATGGTCGATGAAATCCGCAAGACCATTCCGGATGCCAAGCTGGTTTACAACAACAGCCCGTCCTTCAACTGGACCCTGAACTTCCGTCAGCAGGTATTCGACGCAATGGCTGCCGAAGGCAAGGACGTTTCCGCCTACGACCGCGCCAAGCTGATGAGCGTCGAATACGACGAGACCGAACTGGCTCAGGTTGCCGACGAGAAGATCCGTACCTTCCAGAAGGACGGTTCGGCCCACGCCGGTATCTTCCACCACCTGATCACCCTGCCGACCTACCACACCGCTGCGCTGTCGACCGACAACCTGGCCAAGGGGTACTTCGCAGAAGAAGGCATGCTGGCCTACGTTAAAGGTGTTCAGCGTCAAGAACTGCGTCAGGGCATCGCCTGCGTCAAGCACCAGAACATGGCTGGCTCCGACATTGGCGACAACCACAAGGAGTACTTCGCTGGCGAAGCAGCTCTGAAGGCAAGCGGTAAAGACAACACCATGAACCAGTTCCACTAAGAACGGTTCCTGTCTCGGCTTGCCCCGAGCGGGTGAAGTAAAGGAGCCCCGGCTAATGCCGGGGCTTTTTTTGGCCATTAAACAAGCGAGCCGCTTATCTACCGCCACAGAGCTGTCATTAAGCTGTCGCAAGCTCAGCCTAGCGTCACAGTTCCGTCGATTATCTATGGAGCTGCATCGTGACTGACAACAACGACAACCTCATGTTTGGCAATGGAGATGAGTTGCCGAGCAACCGTTCAGCCAATCCTCATATTCAGGATTTCATCAACACGGGGCGGCGTAAGATGCTTGCCAGCGGTGCGGCAGTCGGTGCACTCGCGTTCCTCGGCGGCCTGCCGGCGATTACCAACGCAGCCTCTCCTGCTACGGATCGCGGCTTACCCTACCAACGTCGGAACCGTCTCCCTTTTGGTGCCGTGGGCATTACCAGAGCCGACACCGTGACGGTGCCATCCGGCTTTTCCGCAAAAGCATTCATTCCCTGGGGCACGCCGATCTGCGGAAGCTATCCGGCGTATCTCGAAGATGCCAGCAACAGCGCTGAAGACCAGGCGCAGCAGACCGGCATGCATCACGACGGCATGCACTTTTTTCCTATGGACGCCAAATTCAAGGGGCGCAAGAGCGATCACGGCCTGCTCGTACTCAACCATGAATACATAGACGCACCGTTGCTGCATCGCAATGGCCCGACTGTCGTCAACGGCAAACGCGTGCGTGCTGATGAGGTTCGTAAGGAAATCAACGCTCATGGCGTCTCGGTTGTAGAGATTCGACGCAACGCCCGCGGCGAATGGGCGGTATTGCCGTCAGCCCGCAACCGACGCATCACAGGCGCAACGCCCATGCGGATCGAAGGTCCCGCGCGCGGCCATGACTTGATGAAGACTCGCTATAGCCCGAGCGGTACGTCTACTCGAGGCACGCTGAACAACTGCGCGAACGGCTATACGCCCTGGGGAACCTATCTGACGTGTGAAGAAAACTGGGCGGGCTACTTCGCGAATCGCGACACCGAGTTACCTCGCCATCTGCAACGCTACGGGCTTCATTCAACGAGCCGTTACGGTTGGGAAACAATTCCGGGCGACGAATTCCAGCGCTTCGACGCAACGACAATGGCAGAAGATGCCAGAGCCGACTATCGCAACGAGCCCAATACTTTCGGCTGGATCGTTGAAATCGATCCGTTCGATCCCGACTCCACACCTGTAAAGCACACCGCGCTGGGTCGCTTCGCCCATGAAGGGTTAGTGTTCGCACCCGTCAAGCCTGGCTTACCGGTGGTCTGCTATTCAGGAGACGACTCGCAGAATGAGTACATCTATAAGTATGTCAGCCGAGACCGGTATCGTCCGCTTCGCAGCGACGGTCGCCTCCTTGATGAGGGAGTGCTGTACGTCGCTCGATTCAATCCAGACGGCAGCGGTGACTGGTTGCCACTAGACATTGAAAATGCTGAATTTCAACAGGCTTGTGCCGCCGCCAATATTGAGTTTGCTGACCAGGGGGAGGTGTTGATCAATACCCGCCTCGCTGCCGATATCGTCGGTGCGACAAAAATGGATCGCCCTGAATGGGGAGCCGTGCATCCCGACACGGGAGAAGTATATTTCACGCTGACGAACAATAGCGCCCGGCGGGAAGCCGACGCGGCAAACCCCCGCGCGCCTAATGCTTATGGGCATATCATTCGCTGGCGCGAAGAGGGAAAGAATCACGCCGGCACTCGATTTCACTGGGACCTGTATCTTCTCGCAGGCCCACAAGACGACAGCCGCGATCCTCGCGGCAAATCGCTGACCGAGGAAAATATTCTGGCGAGCCCTGACGGACTTTGGTTCGACGATGATGGGCGGCTCTGGATACAAACCGATATGAGCGGTAGCCAATTGAGCGGCGGGCCGTTTGGCAACAATCAAATGTTGGTATCAGACCCAAGAACGGGCGAAACCAAGCGGTTCCTTGTAGGACCCAAGGGTGCAGAAGTGACAGGGATAACGGCAACGCCGGATTTCCGCACATTGTTCGTCAACATCCAACACCCAGGCGAGGGCTCAACGCCCACCGAGTACTCCAGCACTTGGCCCGACGGCGCGGGACGCCGGCCACGTTCCGCCACAGTAATCATCAGCCGTGACGATGGTGGACGAGTGATCTAATCCCGTGGCCGCGGCCGGCATGGTTCGGACGCGGCCAGGTTAACGATTTCCCTCGGATGCGGTGAACAATCCCCACGTCGACATAAAAAGCGCGGCAATGAGCGGGCCGATCACGAAGCCATTCAGGCCGAATAGAGCGAGCCCGCCCAGCGTCGAAATCAGCACCAAATAGTCTGGCATCTTGGTGTCCCTGCCTACGAGAATCGGCCGCAGGATGTTATCGACCAAGCCAATCACAAGAATTCCATAGAGCGTAATAATCACGCTCTGCAGAACCATGCCCTTCATCAGAAAATAGAGTGCTGCCGGCGTCCATATCAGTCCTGCTCCAACCGCCGGAAGCAACGACAGAAAAGCCATGAGAACGCCCCAGAGCAATGCCGCCGGAATCCCCAGCACGGCGAAGATCGCCCCGCCGAGAAATCCTTGGGTTGCCGCGACCACGATGTTGCCTTTAACCGTAGCCCGGACCACGCGGGTGAACTTGCTGAACAACCTGCGTTTCTGGTTATCGCTCAAAGGCAGCGCTCGACGTATTCGAGCGACCAGTTCTCGTCCGTCTCGAATGAAGAAGAACAACAGATACAGCATCAGAAAAAAACTGACCAGGAACTGGAATGTGCCTTGGCCAAAGCTGAAGGCCTTGGTCGCTAAAAACTGGCTGCCTTCTAACGCCCCGCTTGCAAGCCGCTCACGAATTTGGTCGACGTCACCCAGCCCGAACCGCTGCAGCTGCGCCTCCAATGATGCAGGCAGCAGTTCCTTTGCAGCTTCGACAAAGCTGCCAACATCCAATTCACCGCTTTGTATCTGCTTGTAGAGCGAAGCACCTTCTTGGACCAGCAAACCGATAATCAGGATGACCGGAAGCACCGCAACGATCAGACAGATCATCAACGTAATGAAGGCAGTCAGATTTCGTCTGTTGCCTAGATGTTGATGCAGACGTCGCTGAAGCGGAGCAAAAATGATGGCAAGAATGACAGCCCAGAAAACGGCGCCATAGAAAGGAAACAATATCCAGCCGAAAGCGATAGTGACGACGAGCAACAGTGCAAGAAACACTTTTTGCTCAAGGGTTGAGTTCACTGTTTGCATCCTTTCGCTGCGGCTGTGTTTATTAGTCAGCGATTGCCGCGAGGAGTGCCGATTCGTCGATGGAACAGAATGTCAAACGCCGTCGCGAGGACGGCGTCTGACAAAAATACAGGCCTGGATCAGGCTATCACAACGTCATGGCTGCAACCCAGCCAAATACAAGAAGTGGCAGATTGTAATGTAGGAATGTCGGTACAACGGTATCCCACACATGGCTGTGCTGCCCGTCTGCGTTCAATCCCGCTGTTGGGCCAAGTGTTGAATCCGAAGCTGGCGAACCCGCATCCCCCAGCGCACCCGCAGTACCTACGAGGCTGACGATAGCCAAGGGGCTGAATCCAAGCTCTATCCCTAGGGGCACGAAAATCGCTGCAATGATTGGTACTGTCGAGAACGAAGAACCGATGCCCAGTGTGACTAACAGCCCCACCACTAGCATCATCAGTGCACCAATGGCTTTACTGTTGCCTATCCATTCTGTTGACGCATCGACCAATGTCTTCACCTCGCCCGTCTCGCGCATGACTTCTGCGAAGCCTGCAGCAGCGATCATGATAAAACCGATCATGGCCATCATTTTCATGCCTTCGGTGAATAGATCATCAGCCTCTCGCCAGCGCACTACTCCGGAGACTGAGAAGATAACGAAACCGATGAGAGCTCCGATGATCATCGAGTCCAGCCATAGCTGCACTATGAATGCTGCCGCTACTGCCAGCGCTGCAGTAATTAAAGTGAGGGGGCTGTAGGTGACGCTTTCTGCTCTCGGTTGCTCCACACTGGCCTGCACGTAAGATCGAGGCTTGCGATAGCTGATCATAGCGATCACCAAACCCGCCACCATACCAAGAGCAGGAATTAGCATGGCTTGGCTTACATTGATTTCAGTAATGTCGACACCGCTCTTGGCGACATGGGCGAGTAGGATCTCATTGAGAAAGATGCTACCGAAGCCTACTGGAAGGAACATATAAGGCGTGATCAACCCGAATGTCAGCACACACGCAATCAGCCGTCTGTCGATCTGCAATTTGCTTAATACATAGAGCAGGGGCGGAACCAGTAGAGGAATGAAAGCGATGTGAATCGGAAGGATATTCTGAGACGAGATCGCAACCACAAGCAGTAGCCCGATCATCATCCACTTAACCGAACCACCCGACTGGGATTCACGTTTTCCCAGAACCGCTAGGGTTCTATCGGCCAATGCATGTGCTAGCCCACTTTTTCCGATCGCTACTGCAAACGCACCGAGCAGTGCATAGGACAGCGCAACCGTCGCCCCCCCGCCGAGCCCCTTATTGAAGGCAGCGAGGCTACCTTCAACTCCCAACCCACCCAACGTACCGCCAGCGATAGCGCCGGCAATCAAGGCTACAACAACATGAACTCTGCACAGGCTAAGAATCAGCATAATGCCGACTGCGGCTACCACTGCGTTCATTTCAACTCCCCCGACGGCGAATGCAATAAAAAGCCGGGTAATGTGCCGTAACCCTGATGTGGTGTCAAAGAACTAAAAATGCATCATCTTTGATGCTCATCATCGCGCGGTATAGACATCGTCTGCCTGAGCTATAAAGACCCGCAGCACAATCCTGTTTCCTGTTTTCCTGTTTTCCTGTTTTCCTGTTTTCCTGTTTCACTGCGACACTTTGGATACAAACCGGTAAAATGCAGCTAAAGAATTTCACCTTTCGGATGGACCAGTGGAAATATTCAAAGAGTTTACGTTCGAGTCCGCACATCGTTTGCCGCACGTACCCGACGGACATAAATGTGGCAGGCTGCATGGCCACTCGTTCCGAGTCGCCATTTTCCTGGAGGGTGAAGTTGATGCGCATGCAGGTTGGATTCGCGACTTTGCCGAGATAAAGCAGGTCTTCAAACCGATTTACGAACAGCTTGATCATAACTATTTAAACGATCTACCAGGCTTGGAGAATCCTACCAGCGAAAATCTGGCGAAATGGATATGGGACAAGCTGAAGCCGCTGATACCGGAATTGTCTCGGATTCGAATCCATGAAACCTGCACCAGTGGTTGTGAGTATCGAGGCAGCTAGCGGAATGCTGAATAATGCAGATCGCCTTCCAGCGCGGGCAGCATAGCTAACGGCGGATACCATTTTGTTCTGCGAAACAACCAATCCTAATGAGCGTTGTGGAGTTCATCAGTTCACGCACCTTGAGCGCCAAAAATCTATATGCCACCTTCATCATGAGAGTGATGCTTCAACTCCCGCAGCGCTACGGCTTTGAGCGGTCAGTAAGAGTCAACGCACCCACAATTGACGGCTCGACTCAAAACGCGGCCTGTTGCGTCGCCGGCATGAGCAGCAGGCTCAGCCGCTGGTTAACATGAAGCGGGTTTACCGTGTATACGAGACCATGATCTATCACTGGAGCGCCGGTGCAAGCAGCCGGGATAGCGCGGCGACACGAAGGTCGTGTCGAGATAGGCACGAGCAACACCTGCTGGTGTTCGGATGACTTCGAATTCGCTGCAAGAACGGCGCAAAAATACGCTTTGGTAGCGAGCTGTTGTCATCCCTGTGCAATGGCAGAGCGATACTCGGCTTACACCACTGAAAGACCCGACTGCTGCCCGGCAGATGGCCTTCTGCCTCTGAAACAACGGTGTACAGCCCATAGAGCAACGCATAGCAGAGCTTTGTGAAGACTATGAAGCGCGATTACATCGCCATACTGTTCCAGCCTGACCGAGCGACGACTCTGCGCAACTTGGCCATCGCCGGCCAAGCATTACAACGAGAAACATCCGCACAGCGCTCTGAAATACCGCTCGCCTCAGAAATTCAGGCGCTTGGCTCAGCATCAACTTAACGGGGTGTCCAAGTCCAGTTGTTGATGGGGCAAGTCCAATGACTGTCTCGCTTCGCAGGCTTTGCATAGCCGCTTATAGAAGTTACTTTCCCGCGCGCAAAGACAAACCCCCGACCTTCTTTCGAGGGTCGAGGGTTTGGTGTAGAAGCTTGACGATGACCTACTCTCA
>DALZYJ010000006.1:0-221495 GCA_031988485.1 Pseudomonas sp. | reverse complement strand
TTCACTCCTCGTGCCTTGCCTCGCGCAAAAACAGGCTCCGGCGCGGCCGCGAACGGAACGTCAACAGACCCTAGCGTCACGGTGATAGAAGGTGCTGTGTTTCGCCACGCCAGGTGTCCGTGCGTTGGGCAGCGGCCAGATGCCGCCGCCGAATACTTTCTGGTCGCCATACTGGTCGATCAGGCCCGGCAGCACGGCGTCGATCTGGTCGCTGTCGAGCAGTGCGACAGTTTGAGTAATGGCGCGGGACTGGCTTTCGATCCGCGCCAGGTTGAGCCGAATCGCCTGGGCAATTTCGTCGACCTTGTTTTCCACCAGCTGGACTTCGGTGTCTTTCAGCTGAGGCGCGACGAATTGGTTGATGCCCAGCAGCGTCAGGCCGATGGCGACAAGAATGAAAGCCACGAAGGTGGTGAGATAGCGTGCCTGGATCGTTTTCAAGAAAGTCATGGTTGCGCTCGTTACATGGGTTGCTACGGGCCAGCGGCCGAACCCCCTGTATCGACTCGGCCATCCTGAAGTTGAAGGCCGCTGGTCGAGCGGTACGAGCCAGCCTTTGCCGTTAGCTGCGCGGAGGGGGAGGCCTGCAAGGGCTACGAATCGCGTTAAAATCGCGCCCTTTTTCAAATCCCGAAGGTCTTCATGCATTCCGACGCCCTTGCCACGTTGTGGCAGCACCTCACCGTTGCCCTGGCGGATCCTCCTGACGAGACCCGCCGTCTGTTTCATGGTCGCGGTCGTTGCTGGGACGGGCTCGAACATGTGACGGTCGATTGGCTGCAGGGCATCGTCCTGGTGTCGCTGTTTCGCGCGCCGGCGGATACCGAATTGGATGCGCTGAGACGGGGCATGTCGGCGCTCACCCAGAGCGCCGAGTGGCAGGCGAGCGGGGCGCACAGCCTGCTGTTGCAGCACCGCTATCTACCCGATAGCCATATGGAGCAGTTGCTGGGCGAGCCGGTCAGCGAATGGCTGATCAGCGAGAACGGCCTGCGCTACAAGCTCGATCTCGGCATCAAGCAGAACAACGGGCTGTTTCTGGACATGCGCTACGGCCGTCGCTGGGTGCAGGAACAGGCGCGCGGCAAGCGGGTACTGAACCTGTTCGCCTACACCTGCGGTTTTTCCGTTGCCGCTATTGCGGGCGGTGCCGAGCATGTGGTCAACCTCGACATGGCGCGCGCCGCGCTCAGTCGCGGGCGCGATAATCATCGGCTCAACGAACATGACCTGAGCAAGGTTAGCTTCCTCGGCCACGAGCTGTTCAAGTCCTGGGGCAAGGTGAAGAAAGGCGGGCCTTACGATCTGGTGATCATCGATCCGCCGTCGTTTCAGAAAGGCAGCTTCGCGCTCGACAAGGATTACCGGAAGATACTTCGGCGCTTACCTGAGCTGCTGACGCCCGCTGGAACGGTGCTGGCCTGCGTCAACGATCCGGATGTGGGCCCGGAATTCATTATCGAAGGCGTGGCTGCCGAGGCCCAGGAACTGGTCTTTCAGCAGCGTTTGCAGAACCCGCCAGAGTTCCCGGATGTCAGCCCTGACAGCGGGCTGAAGGCGCTGGTTTTCAGCCGCACGCCAAAGTAGCGTCGGCTGACGAGGGGGCATCGAAGCATTTCATGTCGCTGTTACTCTTCGCTGCTGCTTCACCTGCCATTGGCTGGCAGCTACTCTGGCCTGCAGCCTTGCGTCTTCGTGGCGGGGGCGAGCAGTCACAGCAACGTCGCGGTCGCGAATTTGACCCGTCACAGGAGACATCGCCATTCCTGATCCAGGCCAGCAAGTACAGGCAATTTTCAGAGCCGCCAGCGATTGCGCCATGCTAACCACTGATCGCGACGGCATCGTCACGGCCTGGAGCGCGGGTGCCGAGCGCCTTTTCGGCTGGACGGCGCAACAGATGTACGGACAGCCGTTCGATCGCCTGTTCAGCGGCGATGGCCCCAATGCGGAACTGCTGCGCGAGCAGATGCAGCGCGCCCTGCAGCAGGGCAGCACCAGCCACGAACGTTGGTACATCTGCGCCGATGGGTCGCGTTTACACGGTGCGGGCACGCTCACACCCCTGTTTGGCGAAAATGGACATTTCGGCTTCCTGAAAATCCTGCGTGACCGCACGGCGGAGGACGAGGCTGCGCGGCGATTGACCGAGAGCAACAACCGTTACCGCCTGCTGTTCGAGGCGATCGATGCGGGCTTCTGCATCATCGAGATGAAATTCGACGCGCAGGGCAAGCCGATCGACTATCGCTTCGTCGAAACCAATCCGGCCTTCGTACGCCAGAGCGGGCTGGTCGATGTGGTCGGCAAATGGATGCGCGACCTTGCGCCTGCACATGAGCAGTACTGGTTCGATATCTACGGTGAGGTGGCGCTAAGCCGCCGCCCGGTGCGTTTCGAGAACCACGCCGAAGCCTTGCAGCGTTGGTTCGAGGTGCAGGCGATGCCGATTGGCGAGCCGTCCGAACAGCGCGTCGCGGTTCTGTTCAACGACATCTCCACGCGACGCAACGCGGAGCAGGCCCTGCAAGCCCTGGCCGTCTCGCTGCGCGAGGACGTCGCAACTCGCACCAAGGACCGCGACCAGCTCTGGGAGTTGTCCAGCGACGTGATGCTTCGCTGCCGTTTCGATGGCGGCATTATCGCGGTCAATCCGGCCTGGGAACGCTTGCTGGGCTGGCCCGAAGAGCAACTGTTGGGCGCCAATATTCTCGACTTCATCCATCCGGACGACCTGACGGACACGAATGCGACCGTTCGACAGTTATCGGAGGGACGCTCTTTTCTGCATTACGAGAACCGCTACCGCTGCACTGATGGCAGCTATCGCTGGCTCACCTGGTCGGCCCGGCCGGCGGATGGCGTGATCAATGCCGTGGGGCGCGACATCACCGCCGAAAAAGAGCAGGCGCAGGCGCTCGCCCAGGCAGAGGCGCAGTTGCGCCAAAGCCAGAAAATGGAAGCCGTCGGCCAGTTGACCGGCGGTCTGGCGCATGACTTCAACAACCTGCTGACCAGCATCGGCGGCAGCCTGGAACTGCTCGAAAAGCGCATCGAGCAAGGCCGTGTCGAATCGCTCGGGCAATACGTGACGGTGGCGCAGAACGCGACCCGCCGGGCGGCGGCGTTGACGCACCGCTTGCTGGCGTTTTCCCGCCGCCAGACGCTCAACCCAATGGGCACCGACGTCTGCGAGTTGGTCAATGATCTGCGCGAACTGCTCAGCCGCACAGCCGGGCCTTCGATCACACTGCAGACGCAGTGCGCCGAGGATCTGTCGCCAACGTTGGTGGACCGTAACCAGCTGGAAAACGCCTTGCTCAACCTCGCCATCAACGCCCGTGACGCAATGCCTGACGGCGGGACGCTGACGATCGGTGTCAGCAACATCTGGCTGGACGACCGCAAGGCGTTGGATCTCGACGTGCCGGCCGGGCAATACGTGCTCGTATGCGTCACGGATACCGGCGTCGGCATGTCCAAGGAAGTCGCCGCGCAGGCATTCGATCCGTTTTTCACCACCAAACCCTTGGGCATGGGAACCGGCCTGGGGTTATCGATGGTGTACGGCTTTACCCGACAATCGGGCGGGCAGGTAAAGATCCAGTCCGAGCTGGCCCACGGCACCACGATCTGCCTGTATCTGCCGCACGTTGCGGCGAATGTGCAGCGGGGAGATACGCTGACCGATCCGAAGTCGGCACTTCCGGTAAGCGGTGGAGCAGGCGAGACGATCCTGGTCGTCGATGATGAACCGGCGGTGCGTCTGCTGGTAGTGGAAGTGCTCGAGGAGCTGGGCTATCGCGTGCTGCAAGCCATAGACGGCAAGAGCGGCCTGAGCATTCTTCAGAGCGGTGAACCGGTTGTGCTGCTTGTCACCGATGTCGGGCTAACGGGTGGCATGAATGGTCGCCAGCTGGCCGACGCTGCACGCCAGGCCGATCCCGCGCTGAAGGTGCTGTTCATCACCGGCTATGCGGAAAGTACAGTGATGGGCAACGCGCAGTTCGAGCCTGGCATGGGCCTGTTGACCAAGCCCTTCACGATCGATGCGTTGGCGGAGCGCATCGAAGCGTTGCGCAGCGGGAGCTGAGGCCGTCTGCGAGTCAGCGCCGGCTCGCGATTCCATGTCTCTACTGGCGCCAATTACTCCCGGGGCGCGAATAGCTAGGCGCTGCCGCAGCCGCCGCATTCGCGAAACACGGCTCGCTGCCGCGGAAACGAAACTGCCGGCACAGGGCCGGCAGTCGCGAGACGAAGCGTGGATCAGTTCTGCGTAACGATTGCCATGTTGTTGAAGCCAGCCTGGCGGATCAGGGCGTTATTGCCCATGCCGCTCTGGTCGACCAGCGCCTCGTGGCCGGTGCCGTTCTGGGTGACGGTCGCCAGATGGCTTTCGCCGTACTGGGACAGCGTGGCCATGTTGTTGACGCCGTCCTGGTTGATGGTGGCAAGGTTGAAATCGCCGTCCTGGACGATATCGACGTCGTTATTGGCATTGTTGCTGGAGCCGGTGATGCGGTTGCCTTCACCGTCCTGTACGGCGCTGAGCATGTTGTACGTACCCGATTGGTTGAAGCTCAGCTCATTGGCGTTGCCCAACTGATCGACCGTGGCGTTGTTGTAGCTGCCCAGCTGACCTACCGAGGCGACCTGATCGCGACCGTCCTGGTCGATCACGGCCTCGTTACCGAGGCCGTTCTGATCGACGTTGCCGGTGTTGCCATTGCCGCGCTGTGCGACATAGGCATCGTTTTCGTTGCCCTGCTGAAGGACGGAAGCGTTCTGGTGACTGCCGTACTGCTCCACGTTCAGGTTATTGCTGTCGCCGACCGATTCCGTGTAGGTCTCGTGATGGGTGCCGGTCTGGCTGACGTATGCAGTGTTGAGGTTGCCGACTTGCTCGACTTCGGTGACCGATCCGGCACTCCAGTTCTGGTCGACTTCCGCTACGTTTTCGTTGCCTTGCTGATCGATCATGGCGCGGTCGTTGGAGCTGAACGACTGGCTGACGCTCGCCTCGTTGAGGTTGCCGTCCTGGTACAGCTCGGATTTGCTGTTGTTGGCCAGCGCTTGATAACTGTTGGCCTGGTTCTGGTTGCCCAGTTGCTCGGTCATGGCGTCGGCGCCACGGGTGGCGACCTGTTCGGTCTCGGCGACGTTGGCGTTGCCATGTTGGCGCTGGTCGGCGCTGCTGTCCCAAGTACCGCTCTGGCTGATGCTGGCCTCGTTATCTTTGCCGTTCTGCCATTGCTCCGAGGTGCTGCGCAAGGCGACCGTCTGGGTGACGGCGGCCTGATGGAAATTGGCGATCTGTGTTTGCAGGACCGAGGACGAGAACGAGCTGTTCTGCTCGACCATCGCGTCGTTGCCCCAGCCGCTTTGCAGTTGTGTGGCCGTGTTCGAGCTGCCGGCGCTCTGCGTGACCTCGGCGATATTGTCGATACCGTTCTGGCGCTGTTCGGAGCTGTGCTCAGCGGCGAAAGCCTGAGCGGTGGCGACAGTCAGGATGGCAGCTACAAGGGGTTTGAACTTGAACATTGTTGTCTCTCCATGGAATGTTTTTCAGCGGTACTTCCTGGTGGTGCTTTGCTTCAGCGGTACTGGCGAACCAGTACGTTCAGACCCTGGCCATTCTGCGTGACGCTACTGCGATGCCCGGTGCCGGTCTGTTCGATCAGCGCGTTGTTGTGCGCGCCGTATTGCTCGATGCGGGCCTCGTTGTAGGCCCCGGATTGAACGATCAGTCCCTGGTTGTGACTGCCGTGCTGCTCGATGGAGGCAGCGTGATCATGGCCGCTCTGCAGGATGAACGCTTCCAGAGCACTGCCGGTTTGGGTGATGTCGCTGGTCAGGCTGTTTCCAACCTGGGCGATGAGGGCGAGGTTGCCATGCGCGGCATGGATGTCTGGCCGGGCCGTTGAAATCGAAGGACTTTGGCTCGATGCAATTTCGCCGGGCGCCAAGTCGAGCGAAGACGGGAGATTGGCGGCTTGGAGGGAGGAGCTGGCTGCTACCGCGAGGGTCAGTAGCAGCACGTTGCGGGCAATCCGTTGCGCCTGGTTCATCGGGCCTTCCCTGGGTGAGTGGCGGTAGGCCATCCTGGCCTAAACCGCGAGTCGGCAAATCCATCGAACGAGTGAAACCGTTGTGTTTGTTTCAGAGCGGCTGTCAGGCCCGACGAAACAGAGCGACGCTACAGCTCGGTCGGTGTGGCGAGATACTTCGCCAGTTCGGCCTCGACGGCGGGCGTATTGTCGGCGGTCTGCCACAGGCGGCGGTCGACGCCCTGGGCGATCAGGTGCGCTACCGCCGCCTCGATTGCCGACAGCACGCAGAGCTGCGCCGGTTCGTTGGTGGTGTAGCCAGCCTCGGCTTCGAGCAGTTCCTTGAACTCGATGAACTTGTAGACGTTGGCGCTGCGCCCGATGGAGTAGATGGTCTTGGTCGTCATCACGTTGGAGAGCACCTGGCCGCTGCGCACATCGACCGCGCGCAAATTGACCGTGACCTGGTCGACCCGGTATTCCTGCGATACGCCGATACCCAGATAACGCGCGCCCTGGCCACCGCTGCGCACGTTGGTTTCGTAGGCGACGATGGCGCCTTCCATGATGATGTTGGCGGCCAGCAGCGAGGGCAGTTCCGACTGTATGTTCGGCGCCACGTCCGGCTTGGCCTGAGACGCGCGGATGATCTTGCGCTCGGTCAGCACGTTCTGCAGGCCTTCGCGCTCCAGCACGATGAACCAGCCGCTGGCCTGCATGGCATCGACCAGCATGCTAGCCGCGCCCTGGGTGACAGCGGTGGAGAATGAGCTTGCCGGGCTCGGTTTGTATTGCCCCGTTTGGTCACGGAAACCGTAAACGGCGGCGACCAGCGGGCCTTTGGGGCGGGGCAGTTGCAGCAGGTCCTGATAGGTCGAGGTGCGCGGGGTAAGGGTGGGTGTTTCCTGGTCTGCGGACATCGGTTCGCGCACTGCGCAGCCCTGCAGAACGGCCATCATCCCGATGGCGACGAATAGGCTTCTCATGGCCTTTGCTCTCCTTGCGGTTAGTTGATGGCGCCGTAGCCGTTGACGACAATTTCCGAAACTTCCCCGGTAAGCCGATCAGTGATTTCCACCGTCAGGTTGCCGTCGAGGTTTACGACGTTGACGATGAAATCATCGGTTACCAACGAACCCCCGTTGGGATCGTCCATTTTGTTCAACAGGTTTGAAAGCAGCCGTGACTCCAGCTGACTGGTGAAGCGGTCGAGCGCCGAAGTGCCGGTCAGCGAGGAGCGGTCGATCGCGTCCGGGTCCTTAGTGTCGTTCTGGGCCTGGGCATTGCCCAGCAGCCAGGCGCCGTTCAAAGGGCTACCGCCAAAGGACGGGTTGACGGGGGTATAGACCAGTTCGGTTGCCGTAACGGTAGAGCTGAGCAATAGCCCGGCCAGAAGAATGCCGGTGGTTTTTTGTTGTGGCCGGTTCATAACTCATCCTTCGCAAGATCAATGGTGTCTTCGAACATTGCTTCGACTTTCTTACGGTTTATCTCTTGCAGCACGAAATCCGCTGCGTCATAAGCGGTTTGCTCCATGTCGCCGACGTTCGGTTGCAGAAAGCGGCGGTAGAGCGGCTGGTTGTCCTGCTCGACCCAGACCAGAATGCCCCAGCGTGCCGAGGGCCTTTCCTTGACTGCCAGGTTGAAGTCCAGGGAACTGGTGTCGTTCAGGCGTTCGCAGAACTTGCGGTAGAACTCCAGACCGGAGCGGGAAACGGTGTTGTTGGTAATGAAGCCCTTGAGCTCTGCTTCGTCGGCATATGCCTGCGCAGCGAGAAGCAGCATCAGGCACAGGCACGCGCCTCTCATGTGGCGGCCTCGCTCACATGGCCCAGCACCAGCGAGGCGCCCTGGGCGCGGTTGGATGCGCCCAGTTTGCCCAGTGCGTTGTGGATATGGCTCTTGATGGTGTGAGTGCTCAGGTGCAGGTGATCGGCGATTTCCGAGTTGGAAAGCCCCTTGCCGGCGAGGGCAAGGATCTGCTTTTCACGCACCGACAGATCGTCGATGGCGCGCGACGCATGGGTCAGCTGGCGGTAGCGGCCGAGCAGTTTTTCCATCAGCGCGCGCGGCAGCCAGTCGCCGCCGTTGAGCATAACGGTGACGCCGCGGCTGAAATTGCTGCGGCTTGTGCTCGGATAGAAGACGCCCTTGATCCAGGGATGCAGTTCCAGCAGCCGGCGTGCCTGTTCCGGCTGTGCATTGACCAGCGTGGTGACCGTATCGCGCAGCTGCCGAAGCAGGCGCAGGCATTCGTCATCGGTAAAGCTGCCGACGTCGAGCAGTATCAGGTCTGCATCGGTCACTCCGGGGCGGAGCACGTTGCTACGAACCAGGCGCAACTGTGGGCTGTCGTGAAGATGTTGATGGAATGAGTTGTCCAGCAGTTCGCTGTTGGACAACAGGACGAGACGCGCGGATGGAGCGACGAGGGCCGAGCGGGCTTCATCGATCATATGCATTTCCTTTGCTGTTCATGGCTGTGTCGGGCTGCGCCCGCAATCCTTGCTGGAGGCTGGCGCTTTGACAGTAACGTTAACAAGGTAGTTCAGCGAGGTGACAATAAAAAGTCGTAACTGTGCAATCGTGCCGGTTTTCCGACGAGCTGCCCGCGTGCCGTTCAACGCGCAAGCTTGGAAAGCGTAGTTCACTCGACTAAATTCAGTGCCTTTCTCCGCGCTTGGCAGCGCGTGGGCATTGGTGGGCTGCAGCGGAACGTCGCCCGGCCCACAAGGCGGGGCTGGCGACGGCCCCATAAATGGAGGCCGACATGTCGGACCTGGCGTTCTGGTTGGTATTTTTTTCGGCTGCTCTGGCATTGAACCTGTCGCCTGGTCCCGATCTGTTGTTCATCCTGTCGCGCACGCTCGCAGGCGGGCGACGCGTTGGCGTGGCCTCGGCATGCGGTGTATGCAGCGGCGCGCTGGTGCATGTCGCAGCCGCTGCGTTGGGCATTTCGGCGATTCTGGCAACGTCCGCGCTGGCCTTCGCGGTGGTCAAGTATGTCGGTGCGGCCTATCTGCTGTATCTGGGTGTCCAGGCGTTGCGCTCTGCAGGGTCCGGCATGCAACTTGAGCCTGGCACGGCGTCTCGAATCACCGCCTGGCAGGCCTATCGCCAGGGCGTGCTGGTGGACATTCTCAACCCCAAGGTGGCGATTTTCTTCATGGCCTTCCTGCCGCAATTCGTGCGTCCGGATCAGGGTGCGGTGGCGCTGCAGCTGTTGCTGCTGGGCATGTTGGTGGTGCTGGTGGCGATCGTCGTGGAATGCTCGCTGGTGCTGGTGGCGGCTCGCGCCAGCTCGGCGTTGCGCAGCAATCGGCGTTTGAGCCAGTGGCTCGATCGCGTTCTCGGGTCGGTGCTGATCGGCCTGGGCATTCGTCTGGGCTTGGCCGAACGCGCTTAGGGAACGTCGGCGTCGTGGTCGGTCTGAATGCTTAAGCGGTGCGCGTCTTGTTTGCAATCGGAAGGAGCTTTCATGTCCCTGTACAGCAAAAACACCACGTCCAATCTGATCCCCTGTCTGCATTACCGTGACGTACCCGCGGCGCTGGACTGGCTGTGCCGAGTGTTCGATTTCCAGCGACAGCACGTGGTCGAGGATGCGCAGGTCGGCATCATTCACGCCCAGCTCGGTTTCGGCAGCGGCATGCTGATGCTCGGTCCGGTCAGCGATTCGGCGTATGGTCGCCAGGTGAAGATGCCGGACCAGGTGGGCGGCGTTTCCACGCAGAGCATCTACGTCATCGTCAACAGTGCCGATGCGCTCTATACCAAGGCCAAGGCTGCCGGAGCGGAGATCGTCATCGAGTTGAAAGACGAGGATTACGGCGGCCGTGGCTTCAGCTGCCGCGACCTGGAAGGCCATCTGTGGAATTTTGGCACCTACGATCCCTGGACCGAGCCAGCCGATGAGCAGAGTGTGGGAGGAAACGGCTGATGCGTACCCTGACGCTGAACGATGGCACGGCAGTCCCGGTGATCGGTCAGGGCACTTGGCACATGGGCGAGAATCCGGCCGAGCGCAGCAATGAGGTTGCAGCGCTGCGCCTCGGCATAGAGCTGGGCATGACGCTGATCGATACTGCCGAAATGTACGGTGAAGGCGGTGCGGAGGAGGTCGTCGGTGAAGCAATCCGCGGCCGTCGCGATCGGGTCTTTCTGGTCAGCAAGGTCTATCCGCACAACGCCAGCCAAAAAGGCGTGCCGCAGGCCTGCGAGCGCAGCCTGCGCCGGCTCGGTACTGACTGTATCGATCTGTATCTGCTGCACTGGCGCGGCCAGTATCCGCTGGCCGAAACCGTGGACGCCTTCGAGCGACTCAGGGAGCAGGGCAAGATCCGCCGCTGGGGTGTGTCGAATCTCGACCTGGACGACATGCATGAGCTGGATGCGCCTGCGTGTGCGGCCAATCAGGTGCTCTACAACCCCGGCGAACGGGGGATCGAATTCGATCTGCTGCCCTGGAGCCAGGCGCAGGGCATGCCAGTCATGGCCTATTGTCCGCTGGGGCAGGGCGGTGCGCTGTTGCGCCATCCGGCGATGGTCGATATCGCTCGCCGGCACAGTGCGCAGCCTGCACAGGTGGCGCTGGCCTGGGCGTTGCGCCAGCCCGGCGTGCTGGTGATTCCCAAGTCTTCCAACCCGACCCATCTGCGCGCCAACGCGTCCGCCGCCGAGCTGCAGTTGACGGCCGAGGACCTGAGCATTCTCGATGATGCCTTCCCACCGCCCTCGCGCCGGGAGCCGCTGCAAATGATTTGACTGCGATGATCGCCGGTTGGCGGGGAATGTTTGCCCCGTCACGGCTGTCAGCTGTTGACGACAGCAAACCGGAGATCGGGCATGACTGAAGACAGACTCGAAGGCGCGGTGGTGGTCATCACCGGTGCCTCCAGCGGCATCGGCCGCGCCACTGCGCAGGCGTTCGCGCGTCGGCGAGCACGCGTGGTGCTGGCCGCACGCGACGAGGAAGCATTGCAGGAAGCGGCTGAGGAGTGCCGGGCGCTCGGCGGCGAGGCGCTTGTGGTGCCGACCGATACCACCCTCAGTGACTCGGTGGAGCAGCTGGCCACTGCCGCAGCCGAGTTCGGCCAGGGGCGCATCGATATCTGGATCAACAATGCCGGTGTCGGCGCGGTCGGCACCTTCGACGAGACGCCGCTGGATGCCCACGAGCAAGTCGTGCAGACCGATCTGATCGGCTATCTGCGCGGCGCACATGTGGTGTTGCCGTACTTCAAACAGCAGAACGCCGGCATTCTGATCAACACACTCTCGGTCGGCAGCTGGGTGCCGCAGCCGTTCGCGGTGGCTTATTCGGCAAGCAAGTATGGTCTGCGCGGCTTTTCCCATGCGCTGCGCGGCGAGCTCGTGCAATGGCCGGGCATCCATGTATGCGACGTATACCCATCGGTGGTCGATACGCCCGGCTTTCGCGATGGTGGCAACTATGCGGGGCGTTCGTTGCAGCCGCCGCCACCGCTGAGCGATCCGCGACAGGTCGCCGAGGCAATGGTCAGCCTGGCGCTGCACCCGCGACATACGACTTCGGTTGGCGCGATGGCGACCTTGCTGCGCTTCGCGCACTTCATTACGCCGGGTTTCGATCGGTTGTCCGGGCTGGTGACCGGCACCGCGTTACGGCGCGCCGATCGAGTGGCGCCTTCTTCCGGCAATCTATTCCATCCGGCATTGGGCCAGCGCCGCATAGACGGCGGATGGCGTAAGGGCGATGACCACCAGCGCGCGCTTCTGCTGGCCGGCGGTATCGCGGCGGGCGTGGTAGGGCTGTTGCTGTGCTGTCGTAGGCGCTAGATGAGAGGTGGCTGGGCTATCTGCTCAGCCGCCGCCGCTTCTGGCGCTCAGCGCGATTCCGGCAAACAGGCCAGCGAGCCCAGATCCTTGCGCATATTTTCCAGCTGCCCGTCGAGGTGGCGTCGCTGGTCGGCATCGGACATCGCATACAGGTCGCTTGCAAGATCCAAGGCGGCCTGTTCGATGCTGTCGAACGCCGCTCGGTACTCGGCGGTCCAGAAGGCTTCGCCGTCTTGCAGCAGTTTTGCGATGCGTTCTTCGAACCCTGCTTCGTGACGCCGGGCAACCGCTGCGCTCAGGGCGTGCTGCCACTGCACCCGGTTGTCCAGCCACAACCGGTTCTGCTCCCCGAGCGTATGCGCCCATGTGAGGATGCGTTGCCGTTGCGCAGCATTGACCGTGCCCAGCCAATGCTCGACCCGCTCGCTCATGCGTTCGGCACGTTCGCTGATTTGTCGATCCAGCGGCGGCTGCAGGTATTTTTCCTCACGCTCGCGACGGTCCTTCTCGAGCGCCTCGTTGAGCGTCTTGACCTGCCCATCGTCTAGATCGTGCAACAGCTGTGTGAAGGTCGGGGTGACTTCTTTGGCTATGGTTCGGATCGCCTGTTTCGCGTCCTGATAGTGGACGCGCAACGTGGCTTCGTTGATTTCATTCCGCCGAACCTGATGCTGCAACTGCCCGAGGGTGTCGAGATAGGCCGGCAGCTGGGTTTGGCAATGCCAGCTCAGATGGTTGCGTAGCTGCGCGCGGAAGCGCTTCTGCTGGTCGCGATCGAGATCCAGGTAATCATCGATCCACCAGGGGATCAACGTATCGAGGTTGCGGTAGGCGAGGTTGATGCGGCTGCAGCCAGCGATGAGAAGGGCGAATGCCACCAGCAGCAGTAGCGCCTTGCAGCCAAGTGTCTGACGAATCTGCATCGGAGCCCTCGTCTTCTTGATGTTGGCAAAACGACCTTCCCGCCTGTGCAGTAGAGCGGCAGGACGTCGCGGCAGTTCGAGCCAAAACCGCAACGGTTTGTTTCGGCGAGAAAAACCGTCGAACGTGTGGTCCTTTTATTAACGGAGGCCTCGATGGCGCTTCGTAATAATGGACAACGACGTGGAGGTAGGCATGCAAACGACGATCAGGCATCTGACCGGAGACGAAGTACCCCAAGGCTGGCGCCCGACGTGGGTAACCTGCTGGGTGGTGGAAATGGACGGCAAGACGATCGCCGGCCCCTATGCGACGCGCGAAGAGGCCCAGGCGGTGCTGGACGGGGAGCAGGAACCCAAGATATCGCAGACACCTACGCCCCAGTAAGGCGGGTCACAGGCACTTGGTGGGGCAGGGATCGACCCGCTCGGGTATCGGCGGTGGCGGCTCGACGAGCTGGGAAACCAGCTCCAGCGCCTTGTCGAATGATGGATAGCCGCTCCGTGCGACATCCAGTTCGGCATAGGCCTGGCGATATTCCTCGGCCTTGGGAGCGTTGCGCTCGTCCAGCAGATAGGGCTCCTGGTACATCTTGTAGAGCAACGCCGTGGCGTGCGGGTGGCCCTTGGCGCGTGCCTGTTCGAGCAGGTCCAGTACGCCCGCCTGTTGCGGGCCCTGGCGTATCAGCAGCAGTGCCTGATAGAACTCGATTTCACCGTGCTCATCGAGATGGGCGCTGCGCTTGAGCAGGGCGTCGGCGAGTTCATAGCCATTTTCGTCGCCGATGGAGATGAGGATCTTCGCCTGCAACAGATCGTTCTGATAAAGCAGTCGCTCCGCATGACAGGTGCTGCCGGGTTGATCGCAGGGTTGAGAGGCGCAGCCGCCCAGGACGATGAGCAGTCCGAGTAGTAATGAGTTCTTCATCGCTGCCTTTGTTCTCTGGCTTGTTTATGTGTGTCAGCGCGAGTTCTGACCTGTGAGTTTCGTTTCTGTTCAGCCCGGCTCATTGGGCGCCGTCGATAGGCTTGAGGCCGTAGCGAAACAGAAGAACCTGCCACTCAGGGTTATCGGGAAGGGCGCTGAGAAATTCCTCGATGAAGTCAGTGACGGCGCTGTCAAGCGCGTCACTGATCAGCACCTGCCGGTCGAACTGATACAGGGGTGTTTGCGAAATGTACAGATCGTCCAGCTTATGTTCCTGGCAGTAATAGAGCAGGGTCGAGTGAGCGATCAACAGGGTGTTGATGCGTCCGGACAGTAGCTTCTCAATGTTCTGCACGTCGCTGTGAACGTTCTGGCGCTCTATCTTGCCGTTGGCGAATTCCTCTTCGAGCCCCTCGTAGCGATGGCCCAGCACACCTCCCAGAATCAGGCCATGCAAGGATTTCGGGCCGTCGTATTCGAAGGGGGTTGCGGGTAGCGAGACGAAAATCTGCTTGTCTATCAGCAGCGGTTCCGACCATTTGGCATTGGCCGTCTGCGCGGCGGTGAAAAAACTCGGCGTGGCCCAGAGCAGGATGCCGGGGCGGTCTCGGGTGAGGCGAATGTCCACACGCTTGCGCGGCAGCTCCACCAGCTCGAAGCGGAAACGGCCATGGTTGGCAGGGTCACGGTTGAGCAGGTCGACAAGGGCGTGCGAAAGCCCTTGCCCGCCTTCGAGTATGAAGGGGGGCGAAGAGTGGTAATTCCATACCTCGACTCGTTGCTGCGCGATGCCGAACGAAGGCAGCAAAATGAGTACGAGCACCGCCACGAGACGTTGCATGGCGCACCTTCAGGGTGATGGCGATGTGGCCGTTCAGGGCTCGGCAATGCCGACCGTGGAAGGCTTTGCCTGTTCGTTGATGAACAAGCATAGTCGACGGGCGGCAAGGGAACGGTCGGGCAGATCCGTTTTTTTTGCTGAGTTTCTTCTAGAAGCGCTCGTGCTCGCCGAGAAAGCGCCACTCGCCGACCGGCAGCTTGGCCATCGACAGGCGCCCGACGCGTATGCGCTTGCAACCGAGCATCTGCAGGCCGATGGATTCGCAAAGCTGCCGCAGATCGCCAGCCTGCGGCGCCTTGAGCACAATGCGCAGACGGGTTTCGTTCTGCCAGCTGGCCTTGGCTTTGGGCAGGATGCGGCCGCGATGGCCGATGCCTTTGGGCAGCAATGCCAGGCCGCCTTCCTCGGGCTCGCCGGCGACTTCCACAATATATTCCTGCTCGAGCTTGTCGCGTGGATCGGCGAGCTTGCGGATCACCTCGCGCTGCTGGCTGAACACCACCAAGCCGCTCGCATCCGGCTCCAGCGGCAGCAGTGCGGTCTGACGGGCGAAATGCCGTTCGCGCGGCGTGAGCCGGGCATCATCGCTGCCCCAGTGGCTCGCGCTGGCGAGTTGATGCATTGCGCTCGCCGGGTCTGCGGCGGTTGGCTGGCCGGCCGGTTTGTGCAGCAACAGCGTGACGGGTGGCACCTCGGCAGCGATGGCGCCCGGCAAGAGTTCGATTCGTTGGTCGCCGACCTTGAAATAAGGGGCTTCGATGATGTGCCCGTCGACGCTGACCCAGCCACCTTCGATATATAGCTCAGCTTCGCGCCGGGAACAGCCGAGTTGCTCGGCGAGGCGTTTGGACAAGCGTATCGGGTCGGTCATGGGGCGCTCGGATGTCGCGGGAGGAGAAACCCGGCGAGCCACTGCCGTACGGCGTGACAGCTGAAGCTCGCGGTCAGGTGTTGCGGGTTTGCTGCTGGGCTATTTATTTTTTGCTGATGGTGATCTGCCGCGATGGGCCTTGAGTCTGGCCGCTGACGCCGTTAGGGATCTTCTGGACTTCACCGCCGGCCTTCAGAAAAGCGGCCATCTGCTCGGCCAGAGACTGGCTGGTTTCGCTGGCGGGTTCGGGTTTGCGTTTCGCGGAAGTGGTCTTGGAGGCCATCGTCATCGGGTTCCTTTGGATCAATCGAACCGGCCATTATACAGATGTGGCTAATTTTTGTTCGATTTTTCCTTGAGCGGTCATCAGGTGAAGCAAATCGGTTCGTCTATGGTCTTCATTAGGGTCTGTCTCGCTTCGGAGGGTCGTTCATGCCGCGCCACGCCATTCGCGCCATCATCTGTTGCGCCGCATTTTCCTGTTCGACCGTCGCGCTGGCCGAAGTCGACTATTTCGATAGCGAGCAGGGCCGTGTTTCCGTCGAAGAAATCGCCACGGGGCTGGAATATCCCTGGGCCGTTGCCTTCCTGCCGGATGATGCCGGCATGCTGGTCACCGAGCGTCCCGGCAGATTGCGTGTGGTCGACGCTGACGGGCAGCTTTCCGAGCCGCTGGACGGCGTGCCCGACGTCTATGCGCAAGCGCAGGGCGGGTTGCTGGACGTGCAGCTATCGCCCGGCTTCGCGCAGGACCGGCTGGTCTACCTCAGTTATGCCGAGGCGGGCGACGGCAAGGCTGGCACCGCCGTGGGCCGTGGCCGGCTGGCCGATGATCTGAGCGGGCTCGAAGCGTTCACGGTCATTTTTCGACAGCAGCCGAAGCTGTCGACCGGCATTCATTTCGGCTCGCGGCTGGTCTTCGACGGCAACGGTCATCTATTCATCGCACTGGGTGAAAACAAGCGGCGGCCCACCGCGCAGGAACTGGACAAGCTACAGGGCAAACTGGTGCGGATTCAGCCGGACGGCAAGGTGCCGGACGACAACCCGATGCTGAATATCAAAGGCGCCCGTCCGGAAATCTGGTCCTACGGTCATCGCAACCAACAGGGTGCCGCGCTCAACCCCTGGAGCGGCGAACTCTGGACCCATGAACATGGCCCGCGAGGCGGTGACGAGGTCAATATTCCGCAGCCGGGACGCAACTACGGTTGGCCGCTGGCGACGCATGGCATCAACTACGGCGGCCAGCCGATACCCGAAGCCAAGGGTAAAACTCTGAACGGGACCGAACCGCCGCACTACGTCTGGGAGCGCTCGCCGGGCATCAGCGGCATGGCGTTCTACGATGCGGATCGCTTCCCTGCTTGGCAGCACAGCCTGTTCATCGGCGCGCTGGTGGACCAATCGATGATTCGCCTGCAACTCGATGGCGACAAGGTGACTCACGACGAACGCCTGTTGAAGGATCTTGGTGCGCGAATCCGCGACGTTCGCCTCGGGCCTGACGGCTACCTTTATCTGCTGACCGACTCGGCCAGCGGCAAGCTCTTGCGCGTCGGCCTCGATGCGGGCGGGGAGGGGCGTTGATGGCCTCGCTCGCCAGGCCGCCGTCTCTTCGCTGTCTCCAAGGTCTGACAAAAACAAAGGAGTGAACAGTGGCGGTCGTCATCAGCGCGATACTGTGCATCATCATCGGCCTGGCGCTTGCCGTCGGTGGCTGGAAAATCATCGATCTGGGCGGCACCTGGTATTTCGCGATGCTGGCGGTGGGCTTCCTGCTGACCGGCGTGCTGCTGTTGGCCAGGCGCCGCGCCGCGCTCTGGGTCTATGCGCTGGTCATGCTCGGCGCGCTGGGTTGGGCCATTCACGAGGTGGGTTTCGACTGGTGGCAACTGGCGCCGCGCGGCAGCATCATCGCGCCGCTGGGGCTGTGGCTGCTCATGCCCTGGGTCGCCCAGCGGCTGGGTTGGCAGCACTTCGGCGCGCGTGCCTGGGGCGGAAGCGCGATCCTGCTGATGATCGCCGTGGCGCTCTGGGGCGCATCCGCGGTGCACGCGCTGAGCAATGACAGCAACGACATCAAGGGCATGATCACGCAGCCCCTTGCCGCCGCGCCTGGCGCCGAGACCGACGACATACCGGACGGCGAATGGCATGCCTATGGCCGCACCGGGCATGGCACGCGGTATTCGCCGCTCACGCAGATCACACCGAGCAATGCCGATCGCCTGGAGCAGGTCTGGCATTACCACACCGGTGACCTGCGCCGCCCCGGCGATCCTGGCGAAACCACCTACGAAGTCACGCCGCTGAAGATCGATGACAGTCTATACATCTGTACGCCGCACAACCTGGTCATCGCGCTGGATGCCGATACGGGCGAAGAGCGCTGGCGCTTCGATCCGCAGGTGCCGGACTCGACCAACCGCCAGCATCTGACCTGCCGCGGCCTGTCCTATCATGTCAGCGATGCGCTCCCGGGCGAGCAGAGTTGCCGACAGCGACTGTTCATGCCGACCGCCGATGCTCGGTTGATCGCGCTAGATGCCCGGACCGGGCAGGTGTGCCGGACGTTCGGAGACGACGGTGCGGTGAACCTCTGGGCGAACATGCCGAACGTGAAAGAGGGTTTCTACTACTCGACGTCGCCGCCTGTGGTCGCCAACGATCTGGTCATCATTGGCGGTGCGGTCAACGACAATGTCCGGACCACCGAGCCCTCAGGCGTCATTCGTGCCTACGACGCGCTGACCGGCGAGCTGAAGTGGAACTGGGACCCGGGTAACCCTGAGCGGACCGAGCCGATTGCCGAGGGCGAAACCTACAGCGAGAGCACGCCGAACAGCTGGAGCATTTCCAGCGCCGATGAAGAACTGGGGCTGGTCTACGTGCCGTTGGGCAATCAGGTGCCAGACCAGTGGGGCGGCAATCGCAGCGAACACAGCGAGCGTTTCTCGTCGTCCATCGTGGCTCTGGATCTGGATACCGGCGAGCTGCGCTGGGTGTTCCAGACCGTGCGTCACGATCTCTGGGATATGGATGTACCGGCGCAGCCGAGTCTTGTCGACATCGACATCGACATCGACATCGACACGGCAAATGGCGTAGTGCCGGCGCTGGTTGCGCCAACCAAGCAGGGCGACATCTATGTGCTGGATCGTCGCACCGGCGAGCCGGTCCTGCCCGTCCGTGATGTACCAGCGCCGCAAGGGGCGGCCGAAGGCGACTGGACGGCACCGACCCAGCCGGCCTCTGCGCTGTCCTACGAGCCGCCCAAGTTGCAGAGCAAGGACCTCTGGGGCGCGACCGTCATCGACCAGATGCTGTGCCATATCCAGTTCCATTCGCTGCGCTATGAAGGACGCTACACGCCGCCGTCCACTCAGGGTTCGCTTATCTACCCCGGCAATTTCGGCGTGTTCAACTGGGGCGGGGTAGCGGTCGATCCGGTGCGGCAGATGGTATTCAGTACACCGGCCTATCTGCCGTTCACCTCGACGCTGGTGCCTCGCGAGAACGATCACGACACCTACGTCTCCAGCAGCGAGCCGCACATCAACGAGAATTTCGGCGCGCCCTTTGCGGTGGAGCTGAAACCGTTCGTATCGCCGATCGGTTTGCCCTGCACCGCGCCGCCGTGGGGCTATGTGGCGGGCGCGGATCTGCGCACCGGCAAGACGCACTGGATGCGCACTAACGGCACCGTGCGTGATCGCGCGCCCGTCCCGCTGCCGTTCAAGATGGGCGTGCCGAGCCTCGGTGGGCCCATGATGACAGCTGGAGGTGTGGCGTTCTTGAGTGGCACGCTGGACTATTACCTGCGCGCCTACGACGTCACCACCGGCAAGGAACTAGGCAAATGGCGGTTGCCCGCGGGCGGTCAGGCCACGCCGATGACCTATCTGAGCCGTTCGGGCCGTCAAATGGTGGTCGTGGTGGCCGGCGGGCATGGCTCGCTCGGGACCAAAGCGGGTGATTCGATCATCGCCTATGCCTTGCCGCAATGACTTGTTTCGGGCGATTCGGTTGGCGGGGAGGGCGCGCTGGTGTCTGACCGGCCTGCTAGAATCGCCGCCTTCGACCCACAGGATTTTCACATGGCCGCAATCGGGCGCTTCAACAGTATGCAAATCGTCAAGCACACCGGTTTCGGTCTTTATCTGGACGGTGGTCCGGATGGCGAGATCCTGCTGCCCAATCGCTACATTCCCAAGAATGTGCCGACCGAAGTCGATGACTGGCTGAACGTCTTCGTTTACCTCGACAGCGAAGACAAGCTCATCGCGACGACCGAGAAGCCGAAGGTGCAGGTGGGTGAATTCGCCAGCCTCAAGGTCAAGGAGATCAACCGCGTCGGGCTGTTCCTCGATTGGGGCCTGCCCAAGGATCTGCTGCTGCCGCACTCCGAGGAAAAACGCCAGCTGCGCGAGGGCGACTACTGCGTCGTTCACGTCTATCTCGACAAGCACACCCGTCGCATCACCGCCACGGCACGGCTGGATCGCTACCTCGACAAGGCCCCGGCGCGCTACAAGGTGGGCGAAGCCGTCGAGCTGCTCGTCGTGGAAGCGACCGACCTGGGTCACAAGGCGATCATCAATGGCAAACATTGGGGACTGATTCACAAGAACGAGGCGTTCAAATTCCTGCGCAGCGGCATGCAGGAAAAGGGCTTCATCAAGGAGCTGCGCGCCGACGGCAAGATCAGTCTCAGCCTCCAGCCGGTGGGCAGCGAAGCCGGTGACGCCCTGCAGGCGCTGATCCTGCAGAAGCTGCAGGAAAACCAAGGCAGTCTGCCGGTCAGCGACAAAACCGCAGCCGACGAAATCGCCCGGCTGTTCGGTGTCAGCAAAGGCAATTTCAAGAAGGCCATCGGTGGCCTCTACAAGCAGGGCCGCATCGTCATCCATCCGGATCGCATCGAGCGCACCTGATTCGTCGGCGCGGCCACTGAGCAGGCGCCGGCATCCTTCTTCTTCTCTTCTACGACTGCGCGCAGGTGCCGGGCTTTCCTGCGCCTGCGCGATTGTTTGCGCGCGCAGCTAAGGTTCGTCTCGATCAGTCGTTGCCGAATATTACGGACCTGTCGTTCGACTGCTGACTGCAGCGTTCATGGCCCGACGCCAGCAAGGCTGCGGCCTCAGTACCTTCCAACGATGCGCTTAACCCGTAGCGCCAGCCTGCCCTGACGGGCCGTTGCCTGTGCGTTTCGGCCGCTCTGAACCAACTCGCCCATCGATTCTGCAACTGTCGGGGATATTTGCGGTCTGTTGCGTGTCTATGCCTCCTCACAAGAACAGGCGTCGCGGTCAGAGTGCAGGCATGAACAACAATTTATCTCCGAGAAGGGATTCCATATGAGGAACATCACGCTTCCAGGTGTATCGCTACTGTGCCTTGTCGCTACCAATAGCTGGGCAGAGAACGATCCGCAGGATATTCGCATCGGTGGTTTCGAGTTCACGCCCACGCTGGTCGTGCGCGAGAGCTACGATGACAACTATCGCGGCCTGTCGGATAACGAGCAGTCGTCTTGGGTTACGGGAATCAACCCGACCTTCCTGCTCGGCACCGGGAATCGCAATAGCGAATACGAACTCGAGTACTCATTCAACAGCGACATCTTTCATTCGGACTCCGAAGCCAGCAATACCGACCATCACCTGCAGCTCAGAAGTGTCATGGAATTCACTTCTCGCCACCGCTTGAGTTGGGGTCTTGCCTACCATCGCGTAGAGGAAACGGCGGATACCGAAGTCGATACCGAAAACGACAAGTACAGCCGGGCCATTGCCCGCGCGGCTTACCGCTTCGGTGCCCAGAGCGCCCGTAATCAGCTGGAGTTCGGTACCAACTACGAACAGCGTCGTTACCACAACAGCGGCAACCTCAACGCTTCCGAAGAACGCGATAGCCTGATGTTCAACTCCATTTGGTTCCATCGCCTGGGCGCCGACACGCGCTCGCTCGTCGAAGTGCGTCACACCGATCACGACTACAAGCTCTCCAGTGCCATGCGCGACAGCACCAACGTGGCGCTGCTCGGCGGCATGACCTGGGAAGGCGGCGCGAAGACATCCGGCTCGGTCAAGGTCGGTGCCGAACGCAAGGACTTCGACAGCGATCAGCGTGAAGACTTCACCAGCCCCATGTGGGAAATCGGCGTTGCTTACAGGCCGCGTACCTATTCGGCGTTCACGATCGATTCCCGTCGTGCCTTCGACGAGGGTGACGACGGTGCCAGCACCATCAACGATTGGACTACCGTCGCCGCCTGGAATCACGACTGGACGTCGCGCGTATCGACCGAACTGCTCTATCGCTTCTCGGATCGCGAGTACGAAGGGATCAACCGGGACGACGAGCGCACTGGCTACGGTGCCGGTGTGACCTGGTCGCCGGATCGCTGGATCGACGTGACCCTGTCATACCTCCGGACGGAAAACGATTCCAACGTGGATATCGAAAGCTACGACCGAAACGTTTACCTGCTGAGTTTCGACCTGAGCCTTTGAGGCCGGGTAGGACATTAACCAGTGCCTAAGGAGGAGCCAACCATGCGTATCCCGAACATCTTCAAATTCCTATCCCTGTTATTGCTGCTGGCGTTCAGCGCGGCGGCCAGCGCCGCGCAGTATCAGTTGGGCTCGGGGGACATCATTCGTATCAACGTACACGGCGAGCCGGACCTTTCGTTCGACGAAATTCGCCTGACCGACGCCGGAACCTTCACCTTTCCCTTTATTGGTGAGGTCGATGCCAACGGCAAGACGCCAGGCGAGGTGCGCAACCTGCTGGTCGAGAAGCTGAAGGATGGCTATCTGGTCGATCCGCGCGTATCGGTATCGGTTGCCAACTACCGCGAGTTCTACATCTCCGGCGAAGTGAAGCTTCCCGGCGGCTATCCATTCCAGCCCGGGCTAACCCTCGATCGGGCCATCGCCTTGGCGGGAGGCCTGACCGAGCGTGCATCGACCCGACGCATGACCATCGTTCGCGGCTCCGAAGGCAGCCGCGCCGAAGAAAAAGCCACCATGAACACACTGGTTCGCCCCGGCGACACGATCAACATCGATGAAGGATTCTTCTGATGAACAGCCCAGTTCGCCCGGATCGGCCATGGCAGCGCCCCGTTGGGCCGGCAACCGATAGCGATTTCATAGACCTCAAGAAAATCTGGCACGCGATCTGGTCGCGCAAGTGGGGGATTGCCCTGCTGGTGGGCATCGTCGCGCTGCTCACGATCATTCTACTGTCGCGGATGACGCCTATTTACAAGGCCGTCGCGACGGTGCTCATCGAGACGAAAGGCACACCGGTATTGTCTTTTCAGCCCACGGCTGACACCCCTGTCGAGCTCAGCGAATATCTGCAGACCCAGCTCAGCCTGATGCAGAGCCGCGGCGTTGCCGAGCGTGTGGTGCGTGACCTTAATCTGACCGAGCACCCGGAGTTCGACCTGCGTCAACAGTCCGGACCACTGATCGACTTCAGCGGTATTGCCGCCGCCCTGACCGGTGAAGAGGTAGAGCAACCGACCGAAGCGCAGATCCTCGACTACGCGACTCAATCCCTGATGGAGCGGACCTCGGTATGGGTCGAAGGCAAGAGCCAGCTGGTCTATCTGTCCATCGCGATGGCCGACCGCATGACCGCCGCGCAAGCGGCCAACCAACTGGCGCAGGCCTATATCGAAGCGCAGCTGGAAGCCAAGGTCGACATGTCGATGACCGCTGCCGGCTGGATGAACGAGCGCCTGGTCTCGCTGCGTGAAAAGCTGCAGGACTCCGAAGACCGTCTCCAGGCCTACCTGGATGCCGAAGGTCTGGTGGATCTGGACGGTGTCGGCACCATCAGCGCCAACGAGCTGTCGCTGACCGGCGACCGCATGATCGACGCACGCCGTCAGCGGGCCGAAGCCGAGAGCCAGTATCAGCAGGTCGAATCCATGCGCAACCAGGGCTGGGAGCGTCTGGCCAGCGTGCCGGCCGTACTGGGCCACCCGCTGATCCAGCAGTTTAAGGCGGATCAGGCGCATGCCCGGTCGCGCGTCGAGGACCTGTCCCGTCGTTATGGTGATCGCCATCCGGCGATGGTTTCCGCACGTTCTGATCTGAACGCGGCCACTGCCAGTCTGCGTCAGCAGGTCGAGCAGGTGGTGGCGAGCATCGAGCGCAACTATCAGCTGGCGATGGCCAACGAAAACTCCTTGCGCGCTTCGTTCGACGAGAACAAAGGTCGCATCCAGGACATCTCCCGCAAGGAATTCAAGGTGCGTGACCTTCAGCGTCAGGTCGAAAGCGACCGCGCGCTGTACGACACCTTCATGACCCGCCTGCAGGAAACCACTGCGACCTCGGATTTGAGCTCGACCAATGCCCGCGTGGTCGATGCGGCCATTCCGCCGACCGAACCCAGCGCGCCGAACAAGAAGCTGATTCTCGTCGTGGCGTTGTTCCTGGCGTTGGTAATCGGCGTTATCCAAGCGATCGTCCGCGAAATTCTCGACAACACCTTCAAGAGTTCCGAAGAAGTCGAAAACAAGCTCGGGCTGCCGGTCATGGGCATCGTTCCGATGGTGCCGCGCAAGCTGCGCAAAGAAGTCAGCCACCTGTTCGAACGCAGCGGCGACAAGCGCTTCTGCGAAGCCGTGCGGACCATTCGTACCAACCTGCTGCTGAGCGAAGCCAACCAGCCACGTCAGGTTCTGGTGATCACCTCCACCGCACCGGATGAGGGCAAGAGCTCGGTATCGGCCAACCTCGCGTTCGCCATGGGGCAGCTGCATCGCGTCCTGCTGATCGACGCCGACCTGCGCCGCGCAACCCTCGACAAAACGTTCGACTTCAAGTCCGGTACTCCAGGGCTGGTCAATCTCATCGGTGGCAACGCCAAACTCGAGGAGTGCATCCACACGGTCGGCAACGTCGACATGATCGCTGCCGGTGCGGTGCCTTCCAACCCGCTCGAGCTGCTGTCCTCGCCACGCTTCGCGAAACTGCTCGAAGTGGTCAAGGGTCGCTATGACCGCATCATCATCGACTCGCCGCCGAGCCAGGCGGTCAGCGACGCCGCCGTGCTGTCGACCCTCGCCGACGCGGTGATCTATGTCGTCAAGTCCGACGCCACATTGATTCCGCATGTGCAGAAAGGCGTGAGCCAGCTGCAGAACAGCAACGCGCCGCTAACGGGTGTAGTGCTCAACGCCGTCGATATCGAGAAAGCCAAGAAGAACGGTCAGTTCCGTGGCTATTACGACCACTACGGCTACAGCGAGCAAACGGTCTAAGCCGGCTCGCTCATCCGTCACGGGTCAGGTTCGGCCAGCATGGAACCTGACCCGCTTGAATCTGCCCAGAATTGCGCCACCGGCCCCCGAAAGGGTTGCGCCGAGGCATGCCTGTTTCAATGTCTAATCGAGGATCCTGCTATGAACATCACCGTCGTTGGAAGCGGCTACGTTGGGCTGGTTACCGGTGCCTGTATCGCTGAAATGGGCAACACGGTCTACTGCGTCGACGTCGACAAGACCAAGATCGAAAACCTCAAGCAGGGCATTCTGCCGATCTACGAGCCAGGCCTCGAAGACATCGTGATCGAGAATCACACCTCCGGACGCCTGCATTTCACCACCTCGCTGAGTGAAGCGGTCGAGCAGTCGGAAGTCTTCTTCATCGCCGTCGGCACTCCGCCTGGCGAAGACGGTTCGGCAGACTTGCGCTACGTGCTGGAAGTCGCCCGGCAGATCGGCGATACCCTGACCAGCCCGGCGATCGTGGTGAACAAGTCCACCGTACCGGTGGGCACGGCGGATCTGGTGCGCACGGCAGTGGCGGAGCGTCTCGAGGCGCGTGGCGTCGACATCGAATTCTCGGTGGTATCGAACCCGGAATTCCTCAAGGAAGGGGCGGCGGTCGATGACTTCATGCACCCCGACCGGATCGTGATCGGTGCCGACAACGACCACGCCCGTGAAGTCATGAGCGCACTCTACGCGCCCTTCATCCGCAACCGCCCGCGCACCATGTTCATGGGCATCCGCGATGCGGAGATGACCAAGTACGCCGCCAACGCGATGCTGGCGACCAAGATCTCGTTCATGAACGAAATTGCCAGCCTCTGCGAGCGCCTCGACGTAGACGTCGAGAACGTGCGCCTGGGCATCGGCTCGGATGAGCGCATCGGCTACCACTTCATCTATGCCGGTTGTGGCTATGGCGGCTCCTGCTTCCCGAAAGACGTCAAGGCGTTGATCAACATCGCGCACCAGAACGACTTCGAGCCCAAGCTGCTGCAAGCGGTCGAAGCCCGAAACGAACAGCAGAAACACTCGCTGTTCAACAAGATTTCCACCCATTTCAACGGCGACCTCAGCGGCCGGACCTTCGCCGTCTGGGGCCTGGCGTTCAAGCCTGGCACCGATGACATGCGCGAAGCGCCAAGCGTGGTGCTGATTAATAGCCTGATCAATGCCGGCGCCAAGGTCCGCGCTTTCGACCCGGTCGCTCGTGAAACGGCGCGTCGCGAATTCCCGGAAAGCTGGTTCACCGAAGGCCGCCTACAGATTGTCGAAGGTCAGTACGAGGCCGCCATCGATGCCGACGCGCTGTGCCTGGTGACCGAATGGAAACCCTTCCGTCGTCCGGATTTCCGTGCTCTCAAGCGCTTGTTGAACACGCCGCTGATCGTCGATGGGCGTAACCAATACGACCGCGAGCAGGTCAAGCGGGAAGGCTTCAGCTATTACGGCGTCGGCCGTCAGCCGGTTCAGGCTTGACGAGGGGTAGCGAGTGAGCGCGATCGACCAGTCCAGCATGCGCAGCGGCTCTTCGCCTGTCAGGGAACGGCTGGCCGCGCTGTTGCGCGCTGGCATGCGTAGCAAGCTGCTGCGCAACATCCTCACCGTGGTGACCGGCACCGCCGGTGCGCAGGCGATCACGCTGGCGTTCATGCCGGTGATCACGCGTATCTACGGGCCGGAAGCCTATGGCGTGCTGGGCACATTTCTCAGCGTGACCATGATGCTGATTCCGGTCGCTGCGCTGACCTATCCCATCGCCATCGTGCTGCCCAAGCGCGATGGCGATGCGCGGGGCCTGGCGCGGCTGGCGCTGACGATTGCACTGACGCTGGCGTCGGTGGTTGCGCTGGGGCTGTATCTGTTCGGTGTGCAGCTGACGACCGCGCTGGAGATGCAGATCATCCAGCCGTTCCTGATGCTCATACCGTTCGTGATGTTCTGTGGCGCGGCATTGGAAATCTGCCAGCAATGGCTGTTTCGCACCCAGCGCTTCCGCATCACGGCGAGCGTGGCGGTTGGGCATTCGCTGCTGTTCAACTCGATGCGGACGATTGCCGGTCTGGTGCAGTCCTCGGCTTTGATGCTGGTGTGCACCACCGCGCTGCAGCAAGCGTTGCATGCGGCCATGCTGGGCCTGGCGATGCTACGGGCCAAGCCCCACGACGATAATCATACCGGTGAAGCGGGGCAGGAGCGCCCCGGTATGCTCGAACTGGCCCGCCAGCACAGCGACTTTCCCAAGTTCCGCGCCCCGGTGATGCTGATCAATGCCGTCTCGCAGCATCTGCCCACGCTGGTGCTCGCGGCGTATTTCGGTCCGGCGGCGGCCGGTTTCTTCGCCCTGTGCAAGCAGGCGCTGACCATGCCGACCAATATGATCGGCAAATCGGTGGCTGACGTTTATTACCCGCGCATCAGCCGCGCCATTCACGACCGGGAACCGGTCGCGGCCATGCTGTTGAAGGCAACCACCGCACTGGCGCTGGTCGGGCTGGTGCCGTTCTCACTGGTAGTTGCACTCGGCCCCTGGATGTTCGCGCTGGTGTTCGGCGAGCAATGGCATGTAGCAGGCGAATACGCTCGCTGGCTGGCGCTGGCCGAGTACGTGATCTTCGTATCGCGCCCATGCGTGGTGGCGGTCCCCGCGCTGTCGCTGCAAGGCCGCTTCCTTTTGTTCGAGATATTCAGCACTAGCTTGCGCGTGCTTTCGCTGTTCGGCGGAGCACTGCTAGTCGGTAGTGCACTGGCGACGGTGCAGGCATTCGCCGTCGCTTGCATCGTCATCTATTCGTCGCTGATAGCGATCGTGCTGATCGCCGCGCGCCGGTGGTACGCGGCCCAGCATCTGAAAGAGAGCCTAGATCGATGAAGGTATTGCATTTGGTCGCAGGGGAATTGACCGGGGGCGCTGCTCGCGGCGCGTACTGGTTGCACCAGGGACTGCGCTCGCTGGGCGTCGATTCCCGCATCTATACCAATAGCCAGGTCACCCATGGCGACACCTCGGTGATCTCCGTCAGTCGCAGCAAGAAAGACAAGATCATCAGCATCGCCAGAAGCCAGGCCGACCAGGCGTTCGCCAGTTTCTACCGTGGGCGTCAGTCGGGCATGTTCAGCGCCGGCGTGATGGGCGCCGATTTCACCAAAAGCGATGAATGCCGTGAGGCTGACGTGGTGCATTTGCACTGGGTCAATGGCGGTTTCGTCGATATGAAGCACCTGGCTCAGCTGCGCAAGCCGGTGGTCTGGACCATGCGTGACATGTGGCCGATGACCGGTGGCTGCCACTACGCCATGGGCTGCGAGAAATTCACCACTGGCTGTGGCAGTTGCGATCAGCTCGGCAGTCACTCCGATCGCGACCTGTCGCGCTTCGTGCTCAATCGCAAGCGTAAACACCTGCCCAAATCGATGAAGATGATCGGCATCAGCGACTGGGTCTCCGAACAGGCCCGCAAGAGCTCGCTGTTCCGCGACTTCGACGTGCGCACCATTCATAACAACGTCGACGCCAGTGAATTCTTCCCGCTGGACAAATCGCTGGCTCGGCAGCTGCTGGGGCTCGATACCGAGAAGAAGATCATCCTCACCGGCAGCACCAGCGCCAAGGACACCTACAAAGGCTTCGGCAAATACCTCGAGATGCTCAAGCACCTCGATCCGGCCAAGTACCACCTGTGCTTCTTCGGCAAGCTGGATCAGTCCGTCGCCGATGGTTTGGGCTTCGACTACACCTCGTTCGGCTACCTGCATGACAGCATCTCGCTGCGCCTGCTGTATTCCGCAGCGGACGTATTCATCGCGCCGAGCCTGATGGAGGCGTTCGGCAAGACGCTGGCCGAAGCCATGGGTTGCGGCACGCCTGTGGTGTGCTTCGACGCCACCGGCCCGAAGGACATCGTGACCCACAAGCACGATGGTTATAAGGCCGCGCCCTTCGAAGCCAAGGGCCTTGCCGATGGCGTCGAGTGGGTGACGGGCGAGGCGGACTATCCACAGCTCGTGCTCAATGCGCGGGAAAAGATCACCAGCACGTTCGACAGTCCGGTCATCGCCAGGCAATACCGGGCGCTGTACGAGGAAATGCTCGCATGAGTGCCCCGTCTGTCCGCACCCGGCCGCTCGGTAACGCCTCGTTAACCTTGGCTGCCAACAATCAATCGAAACTGCCGTCTGGCGGAGCAGGGCGCCTATGCGCCTATGCGCCGCCCGTTCGGTCTTGCATCAACACCCTTGTCATCTGGAACCTACAGGTACATTGAAATGGAAAAGAAACGCGCGCTGATCACCGGGATTACTGGCCAGGACGGTTCCTACCTCGCCGAGCTCCTGCTGGAAAAGGGTTACGAAGTGCATGGCCTCATACGCCGTGCCTCGCAGTACAACACTCAGCGGGTCGACCACATCTGCCAGGACCCGCATGTCGAGCATCAGAACTTCGTTCTGCATTACGGCGACCTGACCGATTCGTCCAACCTGACCCGCATCATCCAGGAAGTGCAGCCGGACGAGGTCTACAACCTGGGCGCGCAGTCACACGTCGCGGTCAGCTTCGAGTCGCCTGAATACACGGCCGACGTCGATGGCATGGGCACCCTGCGCATTCTCGAAGCCATTCGCCTGCTGGGGCTGGAAAAGAAAACGCGTTTCTATCAGGCCTCCACATCCGAGCTCTACGGTCTGGTACAGGAAATTCCGCAGAAGGAAACCACACCGTTCTACCCGCGCTCGCCCTACGCGGTGGCCAAGCTGTACGCCTACTGGATCACGGTCAACTACCGCGAAGCCTATGGCATGTATGCCTGCAACGGCATCCTGTTCAACCACGAATCACCGCGCCGCGGCGAGACCTTCGTGACGCGCAAGATCACCCGTGGCCTGGCCAACATCGCGCAGGGGCTGGAGAAGTGCCTGCACATGGGCAACCTCGACGCGCTGCGCGACTGGGGCCATGCCAAGGACTACGTACGCATGCAGTGGATGATGCTGCAGCAGGAGCAGGCCGAAGACTTCGTCATCGCCACCGGCGTGCAGTATTCGGTGCGTGAATTCATCAAGTGGTCGGCGGCCGAACTGGGCGTCGAGTTGCGCTTCGAAGGCAGCGGCGTGGACGAGCGCGCCATCGTCGCCAAGGTCGAAGGAGACAAGGCACCGGCGCTCAAGGTCGGCGACGTCATCGTCCGTGTCGATCCGCGCTTCTTCCGTCCGGCTGAAGTGGAAACCCTGCTCGGCGACCCGACCCGTGCCAAGGAAAAGCTCGGCTGGACACCGGAAATCAGCGTGCAGGAAATGTGCGCCGAAATGGTCCGCGAAGACCTGAAGATCGCCCAGCGCCATGCCTTGCTCAAAGAGCACGGCTTCGACGTTCCAGTGTCTGTGGAGAACTGATATGAATCGTGATGCACGTATTTTCGTTGCAGGACATCGCGGCATGGTGGGCTCCGCCATCGTCCGTCGTCTGCAGGCGCTGGGGTACGACAACCTCATCACGCGTGGACGTGAGGACCTGGATCTGGTCGATCAGGCAGCGGTGAACGCATTCTTCGCCGAGAACAAGATTGATCAGGTGTACATGGCTTCGGCGAAGGTGGGCGGCATCCATGCCAACAACACCTATCCGGCGGAATTCATCTACCAGAACCTCATGGTCGAAGCGAACATCATCCATGCGGCGCACTGCAACGACGTCAACAAGCTGCTGTTCCTCGGCTCATCGTGCATTTATCCGAAGTTCGCCGCACAGCCCATGAAGGAAGAGGCGCTGGTCACCGGTGTGCTCGAACCGACCAACGAGCCGTACGCGGTCGCCAAGATTGCCGGCATCAAACTCTGCGAAAGCTATAACCGCCAGTACGGTCGCGACTATCGCAGCGTCATGCCCACCAACCTCTACGGCCCGAACGACAACTTCCACCCGGAAAACAGCCACGTGGTGCCGGCCCTGCTCAAGCGCTTCCATGAAGCGACCCAGCGCGGTGACGACGAAGTGGTGATCTGGGGCAGCGGCAAGCCGCAGCGCGAGTTCCTTCACGTGGACGACATGGCCGCCGCCAGCGTGCACGTGATGGAGCTGGATGACACAACCTACCAGGCGCACACCCAACCGATGCTGTCGCACATCAACGTGGGTACCGGCGTCGATTGCAGCATTCGCGAGCTGGCCGAAACCATCGCCCGGGTTACCGAATACCAGGGCAAGCTGATCTTCGACAGCTCCAAGCCGGACGGGACGCCGCGCAAGCTGATGGACGTGTCCCGCCTAAAGGCTCTGGGCTGGCAGGCCAGCATCAGTCTGGAAGATGGCCTGCGCGACGCCTATCGCTGGTTCGTCGAGAACCAGCATCGGGTTCGTCACTGATCGACCTGCCGCAGTGGCGCATGCGTGAGCGCCACGCGGCAGCACAGTAAACAGCAGGGAAGAGGGCGTAACAGAGCGGCTCGCATGTTTCTTGGTCACGACCAGACGGAGTATGGCCGGATGATGCCGGCACCTTTTGACCAACAGCAGCGGACTTTTTTGCCGATGCTGTTGTCCATCCATGGCACTTGATTCCTCGCCGTGGTGAGCCGTCCCTCTTAGGTCGTCAAGCCAAGCCGGTTCGCTTCTGTATTCGCCACGTCACATCTGGAAATTTGGGGAAAGCGCTTGTTAAGGAAAGTTCTGGCGTACAAGAATCTACTGTTCATGCTTCTGTTGCTGAACTCTACCTGCTTCTTCCTGACGGACGACAAGCGGGCCGGAATTCCATACTTTCAGGAGCTGTTCATGCTACTGGTCGTGGCTGCGACCGCCTGCCTGTTCATCGCGTGGAAGTGGGTCTATCAGTCCAAAACGAGCCTGTGGATCATTTGCATGGGCGTCATGCTGCCGTTGATCTCGGCGGTTCTGGCGAACCTCAATTTTGGCCAGCCACTGGTATACGGGCTCCTGGAAGAGCGCCGTTTCCTGCAGTATCTGGTGTTCTTCCCGATGCTTTTCCTGTTAATCAAGGCCTCACCGAGCCAGGAAGAACTGGGCAAATATTTTCTCTACGTATCGCTGTTCTGCGCCACCCTGGGTTTTGCCTATTACCTAGGGATCATTCCGCAGAACAAGGGCGTTTCCTTCACGGTCGACGACTGGACTCAATATGAGGATCTGTTGCGGCCGAATCGCTTCCGTATCGGCTCGCCCTTCGTCACGATCTCCGCATTCATGCTGATGTACAGCATGCGCGATCGGGTGACGGTCGGCAGGTTGCTGATGCTGTTCTATTTCGCCGCCTATCTATGGCTGGTTCTGCAGACGCGACAGACCATGGTGGTGTGGGCCTTGGCGGGCATGTGGATTTTCCGCAAGCGCATCGACTCGCTGATGAAGATGAGCGCGCTTGGGGTAGCGATTCTCGTGGTGTCCTATTTGCTCGTACCGGAGTTCTATCACGCGCAATACGATCGATTCGACGCGCTGCTTTTCGATGCCACCTCCGGACCGGGCGTTCGGGAACGAACCGTCGCGATCATTCTGGACTCCATCAGCGCGAACAACTACTTCGGTATGGGCGCACTGTCTCTGCAGTGGCAAGGTGGATTCACTCGCATCTACAACTCGCACTTCTATCTTGCTGACGTCGGAATATTCGGTGTGTATTACCGGTTTGGATTCCTGGCGCCCGTCGCTGCATTGATCTTCTACGGCGGCTTCATCTGGATCATGCGTCAGTGCTCGGATAAAGGTCCGCTTCTAGCGGCGCTGCAACTGTCATTCGTTGTCAGTATGCTCAACTTTACGCTTTCCAATGCGTTGACGTTTTCTGGCGATATTTATGGCATGGCTGCGGCGTTCTTCCTTTATTACGCCAAACTGCAGACAGAAAACACGACTCTTACGGCAAATCTCGAACAGGTGAATTATGGTCAGTTTCAGTATCGTAACTATAAACTGGAATAATTTTGACGGCCTGAAGGAGACTTATCAAAGCCTGGCCGCTCAAACTTATCGTAACTTCCGCTGGATCGTCATTGATGGTGCTTCCAAGGACGGCAGCGGTGAGTGGCTTAAAAATCTGGATGACAGTCAGGCCGAAATAACCATCGAGCCGGACAAAGGCATTTACGATGCAATGAATAAAGGGCGGCTCCGAGCAATCGAGACGCATGGTTATACCTTGTTCCTCAATAGTGGTGATTCGCTTGCCGATCCTAAGGTGCTCGAGCGCATCAACGGTGAGTTGTCGAAGGCGGCGGCCAAGCCCAAGTTCATTTACGGTGATTTCTATCGTAAAGAAGCCAGCGGCGAATTGAAACTCACCAGCGCGAGACCCATCGAACGAGCGCCGTTGGGGTTGCCCGCCAGCCATCAAACAATGTACTTCGAGAACGAGCGGTTGCGGCAGTTCAAATTCCGGCTCGATTACAAATTGTCGGCTGATTACTGCCTGTTGCTCGAGTTTCTGCAAGGGCTGGATCTTCAAAACGACGTGATGCAGTTGTCGTTCCCGCTATGCATCTTCGATACCTCCGGCGTTTCGCATAAGCGACGCTTCGAGGCGATTCGGGAGGATATGGATATCAGAACGCGGTTTCTGAATTTTTCCAAACCCAATGCTCTGGCGCTTTATGTATTGCACTACGTGCATACGCACACCAAGCAGTTACGTTCGTCGTTGGGGCGCTGACAGATAATCAGTGTTTCATCCAGGCAGGAATTAGTTATGGACAGGCCACAGGAGTGTGATCGATGAATTACCGAAGCCTGAATGATCTTTCGCGGCTCAGCAATGAATGTGCCGGCAAGATTCCGAAAGATATCGACTTGGTAGTTGGCATTCCGCGAAGCGGGATGCTGGTCGCCAGCATCATCGCGCTGAAGCAGAACCTGCCGCTGACGGATCTCTATTCGTTCCTGCGCAACGATGAGCTGAAGAAAGGCAACACGCGTACCTACAAACACGCCGAATTGGTCAAGCCCAGGGACGCGAAAAACATACTGCTGGTCGACGACAGCATCTCCTCGGGCAAGTCGATGCGGGCCGCCGAAGAGCAGATACGAGCCATCTACAGTGGCAATGTCATGACGCTGGCGGCGTTTGCCGAGCGGCACAATCGAGACCATGTGGACATGTATCTCGAACTGGTCGAACAGCCGCGCGCATTCGAATGGAACATCATGCACCATCCATTTCTGACTCAGGCCTGTCTGGATATCGACGGTGTACTGTGTCTCGACCCGTCGACCGAGCAGAACGATGACGGGCCGAACTACCGTGACTTCCTGAGTTGCACGCGCCCGCTATTCATCCCTTCGGTCAAGGTTGCGCACCTGGTGACCAGCCGCTTGGAAAAGTATCGCGCCGAAACGGAGGAATGGTTACAGCGCAATGGTGTGCAGTACGGAACCCTGCACATGCTCGACCTTCCGACCGCCGAGGAACGTCGCCGGCTGAATATCCATCACAAGTTCAAGGCTGAGGTGTATGCCAAGCAACCGCTGACGCGGTTGTTCGTCGAGAGCGAGGTCAAACAAGCTGTCGAGATCATGAAGCTCAGCGGCAAGCCGGTGTACTGCATTGAAACCAACGAAATGTATGTGCCGGGACAGGTCTACAACCTCAAAGCCAGTGCGCTGCGTAAGGGCTATGGCCTGAAGGCAAAGTTGATCGGCAAGGCTAGATCGATACTTGGTCGCGGGATTTCGGTGGTGTCTTCTTCGAAGAGCTGAAAAGTGACTCTCGGCTGCCTGCGCAGCCGAGAGGTGTCATTCAGGCGTTTGGCCCGATGCGGGTGCATTCGCCCTGACCGACGTACTTGCTGAGAATGTCCCATTGCGGGCGTTCCTGACCGTCCTTCGGCTCAATGGACAATTTGTATTTGCCCCATGCCGAGCCTGCCGCCCAATACGTCATCGGAATGCAATGCTCCTGCAAGTAAACCAGCAGGTTATCCATCGCTTCCAGCAGGCGCGGTTCATCTGCAGGAATACCGAATTCACCGATATGGCCTTGCCTGTCATGCTTGATCAGCCAATCGATGAAAGGTTTGACTCGCTTGACGCCTAGCATGGTGTCGAAGTCATCTTCCAGCGGTTCTTTGTATTGTCCGCTGCTGTGTTTGTCCAAATACAAGTGGGCGGAAAATATCAACTTGTCGGAGGGGTCTTTCAGTTGCAGCAGCGGATCATTGAACTTCGGCCAAAGAAAACTGCTCGACCAGAAGTTGCCTTCGATGAACAGGGGGCGCTTCTCGTCATGCTTTCGGATAGCGTCAATACCGGCCTGGGCAGCCGTTGGCCAGTATTTATCGGCGCCGTGTGGCTCGTTCATGATGTCGTATGCGTAAAGCCCTTCCTGATCTTTCCAGCGCTTGGCGATGCGTTCCAGCAAATCTTCATAAGCCGATATCGGTACGGCCTCGGTTCCTATGATCTGTTTCTGGTAGCGGGCGTAGTTATGGATATCGAGGATAACGCGAATGTCATGTTCAGCAGCTTGTTCAAAGGTTTGCTCGATCAACTGTGCATAGTCTTCATCGAGCTCTGCATACAATTCTCGCTGCAGCCGTTCCCACATGATCGGGAAGCGGATGGTCTTGATTCCCTTTTCTTGCCATTGAGCGAAGTAGCCAGGGGCTGGGAAGAAATAATTTGTTTTATATTTTCCAGGAATGACATTGCCGGAAAATGCGGCTCCGCCAATATTGAGGCCGACCAAATCAATGTTTTCTGCCTCCGCTACGGCACTCCCGAGCATGAGTGCGAGTCCGAGGAGTATTCCTTTTGACCGTTTCGAAGCGCTGCATGTCCTTAACATCTGACTACCTCTTCTTGCTCTTTGAGAAGGTGCCGCAGGGGCGGCTGCTTCGTTTGTCCGACATGGGCGGGCAATGTTCAGTTTTTCCAAGCGAATCTTCCTCACTGCGGTGCGCCATTCCAGGCTTGCCGTAGTGAGTATCCAGCGAGTTTTCAATCGAATTACAGACAGAGAAGCTATTTATGAAAAATCCCCTCGCCAAAAGGATGGATCCTTTGATAGGGAAGCTGAAACTTCTGGATGAAGTGGAAACCGGGCACTTCATTACCGAGCTGAGGAAACGTGAGTCGCCGACGATTCTTGGTTTTCTCAATCAGCACGGCTACAACATTGCGCAACGTCATCCCTCGGTCCTGGATAGCTTTCTCCAGGTCAATTACCTGCTGCGCGATGGCATCGGCATCAAGATCGCCTGCATGCTCAACGGCGCGGATCCGAAGGCCAACCTCAATGGTTCCGACTTCATTCCCGAGTTGATCGACGAGCTCGCAGGTGGTGCCGAGGATCGTTACGAACTGTTTGCGATGGGCACACGAGAGCCCTGGTTGAGCGATGGCGCCAGCAAGCTGTTCGGGAACCGCAGGTTTTATGCGATAGATGGGTTCAAGCGCTCCGAGGATTACCTGGCGTTCTATCGGCAGCATCATGTTCCGGGGCGCTACCCGATCATCGTGTTGGCGATGGGCATGCCGAAGCAGGAGCATGTGGCGCTGCATCTGCAGAAGGCGATGGACACTCCGGCACTGCTGATCTGTGGCGGCGCCATTCTGGATTTCACGGCACAGCGTTTTCCGCGTGCGCCGATGTTTTTCCGTCGATTTGGATTGGAGTGGGCGTTCCGCATGCTCATGGAGCCGCGCCGCCTGTTCAAGCGTTACGCAATGGGTATCCCACTGTTTTTCTACTATCTATCGCGTAATGCTTTCGCCGGGTCTCGACGTGTCGGCGGCTTCAACGCACTCAAGCGCGAGCCCTGATCAGAGCTGGAAGGGCGCGCATCGATGTACGTGCAGGTCGTTGGAAAACTGCCTGCGATTGCCCTTTCAAGCGCTTGGGCGGGGAATCGCCCGTAGCGTCATCAGCAAGCTGAACAGGTAGTGCCCGGAAAGCGTTATCGCGTAGAGCAACAGCACCGAGGCGATAGGCAAATCCAGCAGATGTGCGCTGACGAAACAGGCAGCCGTCAGGACTGCGCGCTGCACGTTCAGCATCAAGAGCAGACGCTGCCCTTCGAATATCGATAACAGATGAGACGCCGGCGCGTGCATGAACTGGAACAGAAGGTAGATCGCCAGGATCGATGCCAGCTCACCCGCCAGCTCCCACTGAGCCCCGAATGCAACGGCGAACAGCTCCGGACCGAATATCAGCAGCACTAGCGTTGGGGCGATGGCGAGTGCGAACAGCCTTTTGATGACGGAATAGGTGACGGTGCGAATGTCGTCCGGTCTTTTGCGCCCCATCGAGGCGATCTCGGCGTAGTAAGCCTTGCTCGTGGAATGCCCCAGCAGGTTCATCGGCAGCGCCAGGGTCATCATGGCCAGACCCAATTGTCCGGTGATACGTGCGTCATACACGGATGCCGTCAGCAGCAATGGGGCCTGGCTCGAGAAGATCTGCAGCAGTTGCGATGGCAAGCGGTAGGCGGGGAAACTTCGATAGCGCTGCATCAGGTACCAAGCTCGCTTCAGCGTGACGTGGCGCCAGTAGTGCTTCACGTCGGCGTTAAACGTCCGCGCCAGCGTCACGGTACCCGCACCAGCGCCCAGCACTTGCCCCGCAAGCAGCCCGAGCGGTTTCAAACCTGCGACTCCCAGCGCAATCTTGACCATCGAGCCGATGACGCTTTGCTGCAGCTGAGTTCGGGCGATGACCGGATAGGCGCGTCGACGAACCGCCCAGATCAGCAGCACTTCATATAAACCCGCACTGGCCAGGGCGACGATCAGTATCCAGCGGTATGGTATCAACGCCTGTGCTGACGCTAACGACAGCAAAGCCGGGCCAGCCAGGAAGGTCACCGTGCTCAACGCCGCGGTCGTTGCGATGACGAGGAGGATGGACAGCGCCATCAGGACCATGGCCGTGCTGTCCCTGCGGGGCAATGGGACGGCTAGCTCGTAACGCAGCGTCATCAGCGGCGTCAGCATCAGCAATAGGGCGGTAAAAACCGAAAGCACACCGAAGTGCTCGGGGCTGTAGATCCGGGTGAGGATTGGGATGGCCGCCAAGCCCGCAATCCTCGCCAACCCATTGCCGACGGCGAGCGTTGCCATGCCTTTGAATATCTTCGCGGAAGAGCCGCCCGCGAACCGTTGTGAGGCCGCAACGAGCTTTTCTGACAGGCTTGGGGTTGGCAATTGCAGTTCTCCCTGAGCATGCCGTTTAGAGCAAGCGGTCCGTTGTGCTCCTGTGAGGGTTGCGCAGGCGCGGTTGGCTCCAATTGCTTGAGCCTGGTACGGCAGCTGCGAGCGATCAGCCATATGAAGCTATGAAGACAGAAAAGTTTCTCTCCGCTTCAGCCTGCAGGCTTCACATGGATTTGGCCGTGGCCGCTGCTTAACTGACTCTCACCGCTGCGGCCATACCGGCTTCGCTCAGGATGCGCCCGGCGCAGTTGTCTTGAGCGGCTCTCCGACACCCTCGTCGTAGGTCAGCTCACCGTCTTCCAGCCTTGCCGGCGAGGTGTAAGGGTGCAGCGTCAGCCGTTGCTCGTCCTGAATATGCAATACCTCGATGCCCTGTAGCTTGAGCACGTCAGACACCATGGAGCGATGGCAACGCCACCAGAGGACTTCAGCACACATCATGGCGGTTGGCTGGCGGGCGGCCAGACGCAGCAGGCGTTGCAAACCGCTGGCGAACTCCTCGCTTTTCAGGTGCTCGGCGTAACCTCGAAACGAGGCGTTGCGCCAGGCGCTCATGCTCGGCCCTGGAGGCGCCCGGCGGCGCCCGCCGAGCTCCTCTATCCATTCATAGCCGATGCCATGTTCGGCGAGCGACGCCTCCAGATTAGCCGACATGAACTGAGGCAGGCGTCTCGACCCTGGGAAGCGGCGTACATCGGCAACCGCCTCGATCCGGTAATGCTGCAGTAGCGCGATGAGCGCTTCGGGCGAGCGTGTGGAGTGGCCAACCGTCCAGACTTGTGCCGGGATCATCCGATTTTGCTCAGCGCGCTTCCCTTGTGCATCGCGACGTGGTCGGTCTTGTCGCTTTTGATCTCGTATTGGGGTTCATCGGGACTGGCTCTGCGTGTATGGCCTTTGTAGTCCGTGTCGTGCGTATGCACTTTGGTGATGCGGCCGGTGACGTGGCCCGCTTCCGAATTCCAACGAACGTGATCACCAACTTTGAATCTGTGCTGCGTCATGGTGGCTCCGATGCTATCGCAAGGTCGTTTAAGGGGTTGGCCGAGGCGGAATTGTCCGTCGCTGGCCTATCAGCCGACCTGAAATTAGAGCCACTTGCTGTAACCGTTCGTCGGGTGAGGCTATAGCAGAAAACAAGCCTGCCGAGGATGACATTCAAAAAAATGACGCCGACTAGCCGCTCACGTGAACGGTCTAAAGCGGTTGAGATACTATTAGTCGCAATATCAAAAAGCCACGTTCTAATAGCGCATTAATGGCTGGCCAAAAATATGGCGGAGATTTGGCGATCTAATGCCGTCAAAAAAATTTTGAGTTCTTTTTAAAACCTATTATAAAGCCGCCACGCAACGGATTGCCGGGTTTCCCCAACTAGGTAATCCGGCGTCTTTTGCCAAGCGGTTCGTCCGGTTGCGCATAGATAGGACATCTCCCCAGTAAGCGCCTGTACGACTCAATTAACTCCCGCACTTTTTTAAAGGCTCCGGCCTTTTGAAGTATTAAGTTTCGGAGAGACTGAATGTCTATCAATGTATTTACTGGTGCCCCTAAGGCACTTGTTCGCTCCATCGCTCTTGCTGCAGTGTTTGGCGCCTTCACCATGAGTGGTCATGCTGCTGCTGATATTTCGATCACTGCATCGTCGGCGACTGCCTACACTTCTTCGATCAACAAGTTCAACAGCACCGATTTCCTTAATGGTGTCTGGCGCAAGTCTGCTGGGCTTTCGGTCCCGGCATCGTCCGCTGCGATCGCTGCGTTCAAGCCGGGCGTACAGATCAAATTCGCTGACGGCCAGGTGCGCAAGATCACCCGCGTCTACGTAGTCGGTCAGAACATCAGCATCTACGTCGATGGCGGTCTGCTCGATGGCGCCAAAGTAGGTGCGCCGCGCACCATCAGCACCGTAGTCAACTCGAATACTGCCGCGAAGCCAGCACCAGCTCCGGCCCCGACGGCGCCCGCACCGACTCCGGCTCCGACTGCCCCTAGCACCAGCTACACGGCCAGCATGAACAGCTTCACCAACGCAGACTGGGAGAACGGCATCTATCGCAAGTCGCCCGGCTTCTCGATCCCGGATACTGCCGCCAACAAGTCCGCGTTCGTTGTCGGTGCCTCGGTGAAACTGGCCGACGGCCAGGTGCGTCAGGTCGCTGCGGTCTATGACGTTGGTGCTCACCTGTCGGTGATGCTGAAGGGCTCTGCACTGTCTGCCAGCGCTGTGGGCTATCCGAAGACCATCAGCGTGGTGTCCAGCACCGGCGCAACCACGCCTCCGGTTGCGACACCCGCTCCGGCTCCGACACCTGCACCGACTCCAGTTCCGGCTCCGGCACCTACAACTCCGGTCGTTTCCGACGGCAAGGGTATTGATCTGGTTGGCGTGAACTTCGGTTCGGGCGTGTTCGATCCGTCGAACGTACCGGGCATCTACAACAAGGGTTACACCTTCGCCGACGAGTCGTACTACAAGCGCCACAGCGCACTCGGCTTCAAACTCGTGCGCCTGGGCTTCCTCTGGGAGCGCGTGCAGCCCAAGCTGGGCACCGAGCTGGACGCAGCGGAAATGGGACGGATCAAGCAGTCCCTGGACTACGCGCAAAAGTACGGCATCAAGGTCATCCTTGATATGCACAACTACTACCGCTACTACGGCAAGGTCATCAACTCGCCCGAAGTACCGCGTGCACAATTCGCCGAAACCTGGCGCAAGATCGCCCTGCAGGTGTCCAAGCACCCGGCACTGTATGGTTACGGTCTGATGAACGAGCCGTACAACACCGGTAACAACCTGTGGCCGCAAACTGCCCAGGCAGCTGGCCAGGCGATCCGCAAGATCGACCCGACCACCTGGATCATGGTTGCAGGTGACCGTTACTCCAGCGCCTTCCACTGGCAGAAGTACAACACCCAACTGATCAACGATCCGTGGATGCGCGATCCGAAGAACAACCTGGTGTACGAAGCGCACCAGTACCTCGATTACGATTACTCGGGCACCTACACCAATCGTAGTGAGACCTTCGCGCCGATGCTGGGTGTCGAGCGGGTCAAGCCTTGGGTCGAGTGGCTGAAGAAGAACAAGCTGCGTGGTTACCTTGGTGAGCATGGCATCCCGGACTTCTCCCCGTCTGCCGTGGTCGCTACCGACAATCTGCTGGCTTACCTGAGCGAGAACTGCATCCCGAGCAGCTACTGGGCAGCCGGACCTCGCTGGGGTGAGAACATCATGGCGCTGGATGTGGCCAGTGGTAAGCACCGCCCTCAGTTGGCACCGCTGCAGAAGCATGCCGCTGCCAAGAAGACTTGCTCCACCATCGGACCGCTGTAACCGGCGACCAAATAAAGAAACGGGCCTACGGGCCCGTTTTTTTATGTGTCGAAAAAGACAACGCTACGAACACGCATGCTGCTCGTCGGCTGCGGTTTCGCTCGCAGGAAAGAGCAGGGCGTATCTGGGCGTTATTACTGGCTCCAGAATAATGAAATAACCGTTTCGCTTGTTGCACTTACCGTTACGCTTAAACCCAATAGTTAAGCGGCTTTGCAACAAATGCGCGGCAACTTGCCATTAATCACGCTGGAAGTAAGTTAGGAAAGAAAAGAGTTTACTTACCTTGCTATCCGGTCCAGGAGGCTTGCCGAAATAAGGGAACTCGAAAATACAGTCCCGGTCACCATATATGTGCGCACCGAAATTAAAAAAATCGCGGTTCCGCAATTGCCGCGTTACTACGGACCGTGGTCTTCCGGCCAAGCCATATAAAAGGTGAATCAAAATGACGACACCCGACGAAGAAATCACTGGTTACGGTGGCCTGCCCAAGACCGGCCCCAATTCCGCCTCCAGCACTTCAACCTCTACTTCCGGGCAGTCCACTGCCGGCTCGACGATTGAGCACGCAGCTGAAGACGCCAAAGCCAAAGCCCGAGAAGCTGCCGAACAGGTGAAAACCCAAGGCAAGAGCCAGCTCGAAGGCTACCGCGAAACGGCTGCTGACGAGCTTGAAGCTGTCGCTCAAAGCGCACAGGCAGCTGCTGAGGCGATGGAAGGTCAGGATCGTCTGGGTCTGTCGACTTATGTTTCCAGCATGGCGCAAAGCATGGTCAAGCTCTCCGACGACTTGCGCGGCAAGAGCGTGGACCAGTTGTTCCAAGACGTAAATCGACTGGCGCGGGACAACCCCGGTTTGTTCATTGCCGGAAGTGTTGCGCTCGGCTTCGGCCTGACTCGCTTTGCACGTGCGTCCAGCAGGCGAACCGATCATGACGACTATCCACACCAGGATAGCTCCGCTTCGTTTTCGTCTTCGAGCGGCCGCTATGGCTCTGCCACTGGCGACCGACTGCCCGAACAGGGTGAGCTGAACGAACGGCTGAATACGGGTGAGCCTGGAACTATCGGGAGCATCAGTAACGCCGGGGTTTCTTCTGCAACAAGTACCTCGCGAGCTACATCCACTACAACTAATACGGGTGTCGCAGGGGCTGATCTCGGAGCGGGTCTGGGTACCGGTAGAACTGGCACTGGCAGCAGCGGCGTTGGCTCATCCACAGGTACGAGCTCGAGCGGAGCTGGCCTCGGCTCCACAACCAACCGCGACGGCAAAGGTACTGATGGAGGGCTTTTCCCATGAGCGAAGCACGTAAGACAACCACGACCACAGTGACACCCGAGCCAAGTTTGCGTACCGAGAACGATACTTCCGTAGGTGGGCTGTTGCGACAGCTGACTCACGAAGTGCCCTCTCTGGTGACCAAGGAACTGGCGCTGGCGAAAGCCGAGCTGAGCGAATCCATCCGTGCCACCAAGGCCGGAGCCGCCAGCGTCGCGACCGGTGGCGCAGTTCTGCTCGGTGGTTTCATCGTTTTGTTGATGTCGGCGGTCTACGGCCTGAGCAACGTGATGGAGCAATGGCTCGCCGCGCTGATCGTTGGCGGTGTCGTCGTGGTGATCGGTCTGGTGATGGTGTCTGCCGGCAAGAAGAAGTTCGAGGCCTCCTCGTTCAAGCCTGAGCGCACCATTCACGCGGTCAACAAGGATAAAGAAGCCGTCAAGGGGCACACATCATGAGTACACGTAATCAGATAGATGCCGAAGCACAGAAGGATCCCGCCGAGTTGGAACGGGAAATCGATCAGCAGCGAGCCGAGATAGGCAGCATTGTCCACGCGCTGGAGAGCAAGCTGTCTCCGGGCGAGCTCATCGATACCGCGCTGGGTTATGTAAGAGGAGGCGGCGGAGAGTTCTTTTCCAATCTGAGCAATACGGTCAAGGCCAACCCGGTGCCGACGGTACTGACCTCGATAGGGTTGCTCTGGATGATGGCCGGGCAGAATCGCCAGCCACATTCGAATGTCACCACTACTAGCTATAGTGGTGCGTCGACCGGGCCGTCGATGGGCGAAAAGCTTTCGGCCAAGGCCTCTGGAATCAAGCAGCAGGGCGCCAATATCAAGGACAAGGCCAGCCAGATGAGCCATAACGTGTCCGAGTCACTTGGCAATGCTCGTTCTCGGGCCAGTGACTCTGGGCGTCAAGCGTCCGAAAGGCTGCGCGGCGGCGCCGACCGGGCGCGGGGCGGTTTCAACCACCTGCTCCAGGAGCAACCTCTGGCGCTCGGTGCCATTGGTATCGCGCTGGGTGCACTGCTGGCCGCTTCGGTACCGCCAACGCGTCGTGAGGACGAGATGCTGGGCGAGGCCAGTGACCGCATGACCGATACGCTTCGCCACAAGGCTGAAGAGGGATATCAGAAGGTGTCTGCCAAGGGTGAAGAGGTTGCAGCCCAGATCAAGCAGAGCGCTGAACACAGCGAGCCTAACCGGTCGACGGCAAGCTCCGTCAATACGACAGGCTCGACTTCGGCTGGCTTGTAACGTCCCGCAGGGCCGCCTCGGCTTCGGCCGAGCGGTTCGCCGGCAAGGGCCTTGAGCCCACGCCGGCGAAATTCGATAATGCGCCGCTTGTGCCGGTGTAGCTCAGTAGGTAGAGCAGCGCATTCGTAATGCGAAGGTCGGGGGTTCGACTCCTCTCACCGGCACCAATGAAAACAAAGGGTTAGCCTTGGCTAACCCTTTTCATTTCTGCCGCGAATTCCTTTCGCTCGGAAGTAATCACGCGCCTTGCAAGCGCACTTCTATGCTTTCGTGATGCTAGTTCGCGGCAAGGGCTTCTGACTTGGGTTGCCCTGCTTCCGCCTCGCCGCGAGCTGGAGCCTGCTCGTAAAGCTTGACCATATGATCGAGATTGGCGCGCACCCGGCTTTTCATGGCCTCGACCACGGTCCGCAGATCGGCTCGCTGCGTATCGCTGAAGGCATTGATCAGGTTCGAGCCGATCTGGCTGATCTGCGGGACCTCGGCGAATCCACACGATTGCTTCGGTACCCATGTCTCGAGGAAGCTCGACAGCTTGACCACGCGCTGCGGCAGTAGCGCTATCTGTGGAACGGCGTAGGCCAAGGCGGTGATAGCGCCATGCAGGCTGGTGCCGCAGTAGAGCTTACTGGTGGCGATGCAGCGGATGATGTCTTCGATATTGCCGCTGTCGACACGGTAAGCGCGCTCGTCACCCAGCAGGCTGTGTAGCTTGTCCAGCGGGCCGTCGTCGGAATGCCCAGGCGCCTTACCGATAGTGAGTAGGGCGATCTTCAGCCCGGTGTTGACGTTGAGCTCGGTCAGTTGCTGGGCGATCGCTTCGATACGCCGCTTGGCGTGGTGATCGGATATATGGAAGACGATATGGCCGGGCTCGGCCGGGTCGACCTGCTGCGAGTAGATATCGGAGATGAGGATGGCGCTGTCGGGTACCAGGCTGTGTTCGACGCCAAGCTTGTCCAGTTCAGCCGAAGTTTCGCGGTCACGCACTGAAACATAGCTGCAGTCCTTGAGATTCCGCCGGATGGCCTGGTGGATCAGTGGCTTCTTCCGGCTGATCTCGTTACCGCCCACGCTGTTGTACATCACCTTGTAACCGGGCAGGTCGCGCTCGCCCAATACCAGCGGGATATCCGACGGAATCGAGGTGAACAGGCGGCTCAGGCGGATGAACGCCTTGTGGCCAATAAGGTAGGGGCTGGCCTTGATCGGGTAGTAGATCGCCTGTGGCGCAAGGTAGCCGATGATGCTTTCCCATTGCGCGGTCAGGCATTCGCCACCGGCGACGATGAGCATGGTTTTAGGCTGGTCACGGGTGAGGTCCAGCGCTTTCTTCAGTGGAATGGTCGGTAACGCGCCATAGCTCGAAAGGTTGGATTTCTTGGTCGCCGCGACCAATACGGAAAAGCGGCCGTCCGCTTCCAGATAACGTTTGAGGACGATTGCAAAGAGCAGGTCGCCATAGTTGTGCCGGTCATAGGCTCCGTAAGCGATTACGTTTATCCGGTCAGTCATGGCGTCGGACTCCTTTCGATGTGTTTGAACTGGACGTAGAGCAGGGCGTTTTTCAGTGTCAGCGCCACGGCAGTGGCGAAACAGGCACCATTGACGCCGTAGCGCGGGATCAGAATGAGGTTGAGCGCCACGTTGATCACGCAGGCGGCGATGTTGTTGTGCAGGTAGCGGCGGTGGTTGCCGGTCATGGTCATGAAGATGCCAAGCGGCCCGGCGGCCAGCACAAAGAAATAGCCGATGGCCAGTACCAGCAGCGGATAGACGCCTTGCTCCCGGTACTCGGCGCCGAACACAGCCAGGATGTATTCGCGTAGCAGGCCGATGGCGAGGAGGATCACCAGCGCCAGTGCAAGCATGAAGCGCGAGTACTTGCGCACGATGGCGAATGCCCCAGCGCGGTCGTTGCGGGCCCAGCGTTTCGAGATGTCGGGGGCGATGGTGCCATTGATGATGAACAGCAGGGTCGTCGAGAGCGCGGCGATCTTGGCGGCTACGTAATAGACGCTGACCTCGCTGGCCGAGCGTAGTATGCCGAGCATCAGGGTGTCGGACAGCTCGATGATGCTGTTCATCACGGCGATGAGCATCAGTGGTAGGCACAAGGTGAGCATTTCCTGCCAGCTGAGCGCGTGGTCGGTACCGGAAGCCGGCAGGCTGGAATAGGCGCGCCATATCGAGCCGAGAATGGCCAGGGCATAGCTAATTGCGAAGCAGGTGGCCACGGTGGTCAGGTCGTTGCCGGATATCGCGACCAGCAGCAACGTCAGGGTTGGTTGAAACGCGGTTTGCCAGAACAGCCCCTCGCTGGTTCGGTGTTTGGCTTTCAACGTCTCGCTGGAAATGCTCAGCAGCGACAGGCCGAGTGCGGTGACGGCGAACAGCACGGTGGCGTGAGCGAAGTGCGCCTGGGTGGTCTCGGAGAAATACACCACCGCCATGCCGATCAGAAAGACCGGAACGTTCATCAGCGTGGCGAGGCCTAGCGCGCGGTGGAAATAGCGGCGTTGCTGGCCATCGTTCAATGAAGAAATGCTCTTCAGACAGGCGATGTCCAACCCAAGCCGCGCCAACAGCGAGAGGAAGATGCCCAAGGCGACGCAAAAGAACACCGTACCGGCGAGCTCGGGAACCAATAGGCGCGCCAGCAGGATATTCAGGCCGAGCGTAGCCGCGGCGCCGCTGCCTTTGGTGAGGATCAGACGGGCGTACTTGAGAATATCTGCGCTCATGCGTGGCTGTGGGGCGTCCGCTGCATATCCCGATTTCATTCGATGCTCCTGCGGCCGCGAAAGCGGCGTAATCCATACTTGGCATATCCGCATGGCGCCTTACTGAACGAGCCGAGGGTCGTTCGGCATGGACCGTCTGTTCCGATACGCTGCGCTGTGCGGTTGCGCCTGCAGACAGTGATGCACTGAACTAAAGACTCCATCAAGAGCGTTGTCGCGGCCGAAAGTTCCTTGGATAGCGTCGCAGCAAGCAACTATTGCTTGATGTCCGCCATGTTAGCGGGGCGCTCCGGTACGCCGTGGTTGCCGCGCCCCGGCTGACTGTTCGCGAACCTTTAGCGCTGTACGACAGCCGGGGCGGCAGCTGGCGAACTCTTGTCCAGCCGGGTCGTCCCATTTTTCAATTGATTCTGTTTTTTCAGCTTCGGGGGTAAGGCAATGGCTTGGCTGGATACGCGCGGCATCGGCAGTTTCGAATTGTTGAAACGCACCGTGAAGGAATTCAGCAACGATGACATGACGACCTATGCATCGGCGCTGGCCTATCGAGCGATCTTTTCGCTGTTTCCCTTCCTGTTGTTCCTGATCGCCATGCTGGGCATGCTCAATCTGGATGACTTCTTTGCCTGGCTGCGCGAGCAGGTATCGCTGATGCTGCCGCCCGATGCGTTGGAGTTGGTCAACCCCGTGATCGACCAGATGCAGGAGCAGAAGAGCGGCCTGCTATCAGTGGGTATTGTCGTTGCGTTGTGGTCTGCATCGATTGGCGTTCGCTCGTTGATGAATGCGATGAACAAGGCCTACGACGTCAAGGAGAGCCGGCCGACCTGGAAGCTGATGCTGTTGGCGGTCGTCTATACCATCGGTCTGGCGCTGGTTCTGCTCTCGATGGCGGGTTTGATGGTGACGGGGCCACGGGTTATGGAGTGGTTGGCCGCTCACGTGGGGTTGAAAGATATCGTGGTGACGCTGTGGACCTGGCTGCGCTGGCCGGTCATCGTATTTCTGATGACCCTGGTGGTGGCATTGCTGTACTACGTCACGCCAGACGTCGAACAGGAGTTTCGCTTCATCACGCCGGGCTCGGTGCTGGCGGTAATCGTCTGGATTGCGGCGTCGTTGGGTTTCGGTATATATGTACAGAACTTCGGCAATTACGATGCCACCTACGGCAGCATCGGCGCGGTCATCGTGCTGCTGCTCTACTTCTATATCTCCGCAGCGGTGCTGTTGTTTGGCGCAGAGATGAATGCCGTCATCGAACATGCGTCGTCCGAAGGCAAGGATAAGGGTGACAAGCGCGTCGATGGTTGAGGCCGCAGGCCTGGCGCGCGCGAACAACTGTCAAGGCTGGTGGTCCATTGATTTCATTGCAGAATCTTTCGGTCGCTAGTGCGGCGGGTTCCGACCGAGCGAGTTGCCGTCGCTCGTCTTCCGAAGGTCTGCATCGAGACCTTACGGAGACGCTTCATCTTGCATATCGCCGACATGACCATGTTCTATGCGCCCGCCAGTGGTGGGGTGCGTACCTATCTCGAGGCCAAGCACCGCCGGCTGCAGCTATATTCGGGGGTTCGCCACAGCATCCTGGTGCCGGGTGAAGATTACAGCCATAACGGCGACATCTATCAGATCCCCGCACCGGCGTTGCCTTTCGGCAAGGGCTACCGTTTCCCGGTACGACGTGCTCCGTGGCGCAATCAATTGCGCATCCTGCGTCCCGATGTGATCGAAGTCGGTGACCCCTATCTGACGGCCTGGGCGGCACTGGACGCGGGGCGACGTCTTGACGTCCCGGTGATCGGGTTCTACCACTCCGACCTGCCGCTGCTAGTAAGCAATCGCATCGGCGGTTGGCTGGGCACTAATATGAACGGCTACGTGTCGCGGCTGTACAGCGGCTTCGATCGCGTGTTGGCGCCGAGCCGGATAATGGCCGAAAAGCTGCGAAACCTCGGTGTCAGCGATGTCTATGTGCAGCCCCTGGGTGTGGATCTGGAAACCTTTCGTCCGGACCGGCGCGATCCTGAGTTGCGCCGGCAACTGGGATTGCCCGAGGACGCGCGGCTGATGATCTTCGCCGGACGCGGTTCCAGAGAGAAGAACATCGATGTCCTGCTGGACACCGCTCGGACGCTCGGCAAGCCCTACCATCTGCTCCTGGTCGGATCGCGTATGCCCCACCGGGTGCCGGACAACGTTACGGTGATCGATCGCTTCTGCCCCGCGGCCGACGTGGCGCGTTACATGGCCAGTTGCGATGTGTTGCTGCATGCCGGTAATCAGGAGACGTTCGGACTGGTCGCGCTGGAAGCCATGGCCAGCGGCATACCCGTCGTCGCGGCGCGGGCGGGTGCTTTGCCTGAGCTTGTACCGTTTCATACCGGCCGCCTGTGCCGCCCGCTGGATGCAGTGGCGATGGCGCAGACGGTGCGCGAGCTTTTCGAGGACGATCCGCGCATGCTGGGTGCTCAAGCCCGTCAGCATGTCGAAGCCCATCATGCCTGGGACGCCGTGGTAGCCGGTTTGCTGGCGCACTATCACGCGGTGCTGGGCACAGTTAATCTGCCGGTCGCCGTGCATGGCTGAGCGCAGTCTGATACTGGTGTTGCACGACGTGGCGCCGGAAACCTGGCCGGACTACAAGCCTTTTGTCGAAGCCGTCGATGCGCTTGGCGAGATTCCGATCTGCTGGCTGGTGGTACCAGACTTTCATCACCGCAGCCGACTCGAAGATCATCACCAATTTCGTCAGATGCTCGATGGGCGGCTCGCCCGCGGCGACGAGCTGATCCTGCACGGCTTTTATCACGCAGACGATGCGCCGGCTCCGCGCACACCTCGCGACTGGTTCATGCGCCGGGTGTTTACCCATGAAGGCGAGTTCTATTCGCTGGGTCAGCACGAAGCAGCCAAGCGCCTGTTGCGAGGCATCGAACTCTTCGAGCGAAACCAGTGGCCGTTGCATGGCTTCGTCGCGCCGGCGTGGTTGCTGGGTTCGGGCGCACGGCGGGCCCTGGCCGCAACCGGACTGAGCTACACCAGCGACCCGGGCCATTTCTACCTGCTGCCCGATTACACGCCGATAAATGCGCCCGGCCTGGTCTGGAGTGCGCGCAGTGCCTGGCGCCGCGGCATGTCGCGTCTGGTCAGCGAAAAGATGCTCTGCCGGCACCGTCACGCAGCGGTGCTGCGCCTCGGGCTGCATCCGGTCGATATGCGCCACGATTTTTCCCGTCGTTACTGGCTCGATCTGCTGATTCGGCTGTTAGAGGAGGGGCGTGAGCCGGTCACCAAGATCGATTGGCTGAATGAGCACGGGCTGGCTATGAGCGCCGTGGCATGAGCCGCCGCTGGTGGCTGTTGGCGGGTGCCTTGCTGATCGCGGCGCTGGTTCCGCTTCTGCTGGGCGGCAGCGAGCTGTTCGAACGGCTGTTGCGCTTCCCGCCGGGGTTGTTGGTGGTGATGCTCGGGATGATCGTGCTCGGCTGGTATCTCAATGCGTTTCGGTTGCGGCTACTGATAGGGCGTGAGCACCTGCGGCAGCCGCGTGCGCTGGGGATCGTCATCGCCACCGAATTTGCAATTTGCGCAACGCCGGGCGGTGCCGGCGGGCCGCTGACGATGATGGCCTTGTTGCTGCGTCAGGGCGTTACGCCTGCCAGGGGTACCGCAACCTTTGCCGTCGAGCAATTGACCGATCTACTGTTCTTCACCTGTGCGCTGGTGGGAGTGCTGATTTATGCAGTGACCCACTCGATCAACACCTATATCGCCAGTCTGCTGGGCTTCAGCGCCGCGTTGTTGCTCGGCCTGATGATCCTGCTGGCGTTGCTCGGGCGGTTTCATCGGCAGGTATTCTTGATCAATGGCTGGCTGGTGGGTCGCCTGGGTATGAAGGCCGCACGCAAGCGCTACTGGGCTCGCAAAGTGCTGAGCTTTCGCAACGCCCTGCTGGATTGCTTCCGGTTGCCACGAGCGATCCTGCTTGGGGTCTTCGTATTGACAACGTTGCACTGGCTGCTGCGCTACAGCGTGCTTTATCTGACCCTGCAAGGGCTGGGTAGCCAGCTTGCCTGGGCGTGGACGTTCATTATCCAGTTGCTTGCCCTCACTGCCGGACAGTTGAGCCTGCTGCCGGGCGGCGCGGGCAGTGCGGAGTTGGCGTCGGCTGCCTTGCTCGCGCCTCTGGTAGGCAAATCAACCGCTGCGGCCGCCATCGTCGTTTGGCGCTTCGTGACCTACTACTTCTATCTGATCGTTGGCGCGCCGCTGTTCATTCATCTGGCTGGACGTCCGCTGTTCAATCGACTGATGAAAAAAGCGCGTAGCGGATGAGCCGTTGTGCGCATGAAGCGCGACGCTACCGCTCTTCGGAAAAGCGAAACTATCGTGCGATTGGTTCGGTCAACTCTCTGTAACCCACGAAGCGAGAGGAACATGCCATGAGCAGCTCTGAAGACAAAATGAAAGGCAACCTTAACGAGGCAGCCGGAAAGGTAAAACAAGGGGTCGGCGAGGCCACGGATAACCAGCGCATGAAGAACGATGGCCAGCGTCAGGAAGCCAAAGGCGAGGCGCAACAGGTGAAGGGTGAGGTCAAGGACACCCTGAAGAAAGGCATCGATCGCGCCTGATGACCGCTGCCCCGCTTGCTGGGCATGACGGTATGACGAACCCCGCTATGAGCGGGGTTCGTCATTTTCGGCGAGCCTTAGTGCACGTCGGCAAGCCTGTTCAGCGAAGCCGCCAAATAAAAAGCCCCGGCTGGAGACCAGGGCTTTTTCAGTAGTGGAACCCTGCGTGCAGGGCTTCAACTGCTTTGGCTATCAGCTCTGACGCTTCTCGTCTTCGTTCTGCTCGACGGTTTCGTCAGCTGCTTCAGGCTCAACTTGCGTGGCGGGTTTGAACGGCTCTGCCTCGGATAGTGTGGCCTCTGCGGCGACCTGGTCAGCTTCCGGTTCGAGCTTGGGCTGTTCAGGCTGCGGAGTGGCTTCAGCTGTCTTTTCCTTATCGTCGCCGATGGGTTTGGCCGTTTGCTCATCGCTTGGTGCATCGCCAATTGGCGTGCTCACGATCTCAGGGCTGGCCAGCCCTGACGACAAGTCTGCTTCGGCTTGAGGCGCTTCGGCTGCAGCCTTGGTTTGGGTTTCGGCAGCTTTTGCTTCGGCTTCAGCGGCTTCCTTTGTCAGGCGCTCCTGCTCGAGACGGCGACGGCGTACCTCACGCGGGTCGTTAGGTGCACGGCCGGTCATGCTCGGGGCTGGTGCCGGCTCGACCGGTGCCTGAGCGGGTTGCTCGGCAACAGGTGCGGCTGCTTCAGTGACTTTGGGCTCACTGACGATGGGCTCGGGCTGACTGACTACCCGCGGCGTAGGGGTAGGCTCGGTTTGCGCAGCGACTACCTCAGCGGTGTCTGCCTGAGCAATCGGTGCAACGCTTTCGGCTGGCTCGGCCACCTCGGTTTCGGCAGTGGTCTCGTTGGCCGTTTCAGCGTGTGTCGGTGCTTGAGGAGCGGCCTCGATCTCTGGTTGGACCACAATCGGCGTCGTATCGGTGTCGGCTGTGTTCGCAGCGAGAGCCGCTGCGGTCGCGGCAATGGCGACCTGCTCGGACTTCACGGGCGCATTGCTTTCGTTGACTTCGGTGGTAGCGGTCTCGCTGTCGCCGTCGATTTCGTTCCCATTGGCGTCACGCTGACGATCACGGCGATTGCTGCGACGACGCTGTCCACGAGAGCGGCGGCGTGGACGATCGCCGTTCTCGGTCGAATCCTGATCGTCTTGGGCATTTTCAGCGGTTTCGTTCTGTTGCAGCTCCTCCACACTCACGCTTTGCTCCGCTCGCGGCTTGCGCTCTTCGCGGGGCGGGCGCGGCTTACGCTCGGTGGTTTCCTCAGCGTCGCCGGCATTTGGCACGGTCTGCATGGGTTCATCGAGTGGTGCGCGCAACTCGCGCTTGCGCTCTTCACGGGGCTGACGCTCTTCGCGAGAAGGGCGCTCGCGGCGTGGTTGCTGCTGCGACGGGCTGTCGTTAGCTTCGACCGGCTCACGGGCTTCGCGCGGCTTGCGCTCCTCGCGTGGCGGACGTGGCTGACGCTCTTCGCGGGTCGGACGATCTTCGCGGGCGGCGCGCTCTTCGCGCGGGGCACGTTCCTCGCGCGGCTTGCGCTCTTCATCACGGTTACCGCGCGCATCGCGGCGGCGATTCTGTTGACGACCGCTACGGCGCTCATCGTTGCGTTGCGGGCGGCTGCTTGCGGCAGGTTTCTTCTCGGCTTCGACGGCCGGTGCCTCCTGCTTGCCAGCGAAGAGGCCAACCAGGGACTTGACCAGCCCCTTGAACAGGCTCGGTTCCGCAACGGCAGGCGCAGCCGCAGCCGCTACCGGCGCTGGGGCGGGTGTCGGTACGGGAGCGGTACGCTGCGGTGCGGTTTTTACGGCAGCTTCCTGACGAACCAGCGTGCGTGTCGAACTGACCGGCTGAGCTTCCTCGACCTCGGTTGGGCTCATCTCGTAACTGGCCTGACCGACAACTATTTCCGGACTGTCGTCGCGCAAACGCTGTACTTCAAAGTGCGGCGTTTCCAGATGATCGTCTGGCAGGATGAAGATCCGCGCGCGGGTCCTCAGTTCGATCTTGGTAATGGCGTTGCGCTTTTCGTTGAGGAGGAAGGCGGCGACCTGGAAAGGCACGCGAGCGCGAACTTCGGCGGTGCGGTCCTTGAGGGCTTCTTCTTCGATCAGGCGCAGGATCGCCAGCGAGAGGGACTCGACGTCACGGATGATGCCTTGACCGTTGCAGCGAGGGCAGACGATGCCGCTGGTTTCGCCCAGCGACGGACGCAGGCGCTGGCGGGACATCTCCAGCAAACCGAAGCGCGAGATGCGACCGACCTGGATGCGTGCGCGGTCGGCTTCGAGGGCTTCGCGAACCTTTTCTTCCACGGCGCGCTGATTTTTCGCCGGAGTCATGTCGATGAAGTCGATGACGATAAGGCCACCGATGTCACGCAGGCGCAGCTGACGAGCGATTTCCTCGGCTGCCTCCAGGTTGGTTTGCAGCGCGGTCTCTTCGATATCGCCGCCCTTGGTGGCGCGTGCCGAGTTGATGTCAATGGACACCAGGGCTTCGGTGGGATCGATGACAATGGAGCCGCCGGATGGCAGCTTCACTTCGCGCTGGAAGGCGGTTTCGATCTGGCTTTCGATCTGGAAACGATTGAATAGCGGCACGCTGTCTTCGTATAGCTTGATCTTGCTGGCGTACTGCGGCATCACTTGCTGGATGAACGAAAGGGCTTCGTTCTGGGCTTCGACGCTGTCGATCAACACCTCGCCGATGTCCTGGCGCAGGTAGTCGCGGATGGCGCGGATGATGACGTTGGATTCCTGGTAGATCAGGAAAGGAGCAGGGCGGTCCTGGGAGGCTTCCTTCACTGCGCTCCATAGCTGCAAAAGGTAGTCGAGGTCCCATTGCATTTCTTCGCTGGAGCGACCGAGACCGGCGGTACGGACGATCAGTCCCATGTCGGCAGGGACGTTCAGGCCGTTCAACGCTTCGCGCAGCTCGTTACGCTCTTCGCCCTCGATGCGGCGGGAAATGCCGCCTGCTCGCGGGTTGTTCGGCATCAGTACCAGGTAGCGGCCAGCCAGGCTGATGAACGTGGTCAGAGCAGCGCCCTTGTTACCGCGCTCTTCTTTCTCGACCTGGACGATGACTTCCTGGCCTTCGCGCAGGACGTCCTTGATGTTCACACGGCCTTCGGGGGCCTTGCTGAAGTATTCGCGGGAGATTTCCTTGAGCGGGAGGAAGCCGTGGCGGTCAGCACCGAAGTCGACAAAGGCAGCTTCGAGGCTAGGCTCGACGCGAGTGATCTTGCCCTTATAGATGTTGGCCTTCTTCTGCTCGCGGGCGCCAGATTCGATATCGAGATCGAACAGGCGCTGGCCGTCGACCAGTGCAACACGCAGCTCTTCGGGTTGAGTTGCGTTAATCAGCATTCTTTTCATGTAGTACCGTCGGTTTCCAGGGCAGCGGAAACGGCGTTCGGCACACACGACTCTCGCGGTCGGTGTCAGGTGAGTCAGGAATGGTTGTAAGGCACTCCAGTGTCCAGCGATGTGAGGCCAGTTGGGCCGGCGTCGCGACGACATCTCCTGCTTTCTGTCGGAACAGAAGCAATGGTTCGGGGAGGAGGAATCAGCGATCGGTAGCGGACGGAATGAAGCGTCTGTGAAAGCCTTTGCTACGCAATCCGATGGCTGTGCATCTCCACCCAACACTCATACTTTGAAAATCGGGTGCCGCTCACAGAATCCGGGAGCGGGTTATCGATTATCGCGATTCCCCAGCGGGGGCACGCATCATGTCTTCAAGGCTTGTTTCGGCGCCTCTGCTACTGAGAGAAGCTCCGTCGGACGGCCTCACGTCCTCGAACATTGCTGAGCCGGGAATGGCGGTTTCGCTGGCATTCCTCGACTTGGCCACTTTTGGCGGCGTCCGGACTATAACAGCAATGTTTCGGTGCTTCAAATAAGCGAAATTGCTATCATCCGCGGATGACCAATACCCCCTCTCAGACCTCCGGCGTGCAACTGCTCGAGGTCTCGCCGGAGCTTGCCGGCCAGCGCATCGACAATTTCCTCCGTACTCAGCTCAAGGGTGTGCCCAAGACGCTGATTTACCGCATCCTGCGCAAAGGCGAAGTGCGTGTGAACAAGGGCCGAATCAAGCCCGAATACAAACTGCAGGCAGGCGACGTCGTGCGTGTGCCGCCGCTTCGGCTGCCGGAGCGGGACGAGCCGGTTCCGCTGGCACAAGGACTGCTCGAGCGGCTGGAAGCGGCGATCGTCTACGAGGATAAGGCGTTGATCGTGCTGAACAAGCCTGCAGGCATCGCGGTGCACGGTGGTAGTGGTCTCAGCTTTGGCGTCATCGAGGCGTTGCGCCAGCTGCGACCGGATGCAAAGGAGCTGGAATTGGTGCATCGCCTGGATCGGGATACGTCCGGGCTATTAATGATCGCCAAGAAACGCAGCATGTTGCGTCATCTGCATCAGGCGTTGCGTGGAGACGGTGTCGACAAGCGTTACATGGCGCTCGTGCGTGGTCGCTGGGATACGGGCAAAAAACAGGTAAATGCACCGCTGCTGAAAAACACCCTGCGCTCGGGCGAGCGGATGGTCGAGGTCACCGAGGAAGGCAAGGAGGCGCTGACGCTTTTCCGGGTGCTGCGTCGTTTCGGTGAATTTGCCACGCTGGTCGAGGCCAAGCCGGTGACGGGGCGCACTCATCAGATTCGCGTACACGCGCGCCATGCCGGTCATGGCATCGCTGGCGACAGCAAATATGGTGATGAAGAGTTTTCTCGAGTCATCCGTGAGCTGGGCGGCAAACGCCTGTTTCTCCACGCCTATGCCTTGAAGGTGCCTTTGCCGGACGGTGGTGAACTGAGCCTAGAGGCGCCGGTCGATGATACCTGGGCGCGAACGCTGGAGAGGCTTGGTGAATAGATACGACCTGTTGATTTTCGACTGGGACGGAACCCTGGTGGATTCGATCGGGCGTATCGTCGAATCGATTTCCGTCGCGGCAGCGAACTGTAATCTGCCTGCCCTCGATGAATGTGTCATCAAGGGCATTATCGGGCTCGGCTTACCCGAGGCGATCGCCGCGCTGTATCCGCATATGGCCGATGCGAAACAGGTCGAGGCGTTTCGCCGTGCCTATGCCGATCATTATCTTTTGCTGGAGGCCGAGCCATCGGTCCTCTATCCGGGTGTTGCGCTGGCGCTGCAGCAGTTACGCGAGCATGGGCACCTGCTTGCCGTTGCGACAGGAAAAGGGCGGCGCGGGCTGGATAGGGTGCTCGAAGCCCAGGGCTGGAGCGACTATTTCGATGTGACCCGCTGCGCAGATGAAACTGCGAGCAAGCCTGATCCCTTGATGATCCATGAGATATTGGCGCACTGCGGCGTTCGTCCCGAGCGGGCGTTGATGATCGGAGATTCGTTGTTCGATCTCGAAATGGCCAGGCGGGCTGGGGTCGACAGTGTCGCGGTAGCTTATGGCGCGCAGACCATTGAGGCATTGCAGGTCTGTGGGCCGTGCCTGTCCATCAATCATTTTTCGGAGCTCGGTGACTGGCTGTGCTCCGCTGATACAGCTTTTGAGGTGGTTGGATATGTCGGATGAATGGAGAGCGCCCGTGGCCGAGGCGAATGACAAGGAAGAGCGCAACAGCTGGAGGTTGCTGGAAAAGACGTTGCTCGCCGGCGTACAGGAGCAGCGGCGAGCTCGGCGTTGGGGCATCTTCTTCAAGCTATTGACCTTCATCTATCTGTTTGGCGCGCTCTTGCTGTTCTCCCCGTTGCTGCAGGTCGGCGATGGCAGGGGGGCGAGCGGTAGTCACACTGCCGTGATCAACGTCCGCGGAATGATTGCCGATGAGGAGTCGGCGAGCGCGGACAACATAGTCGGTGCGTTGAGAGCGGCGTTCGAGGATTCCGGCACCAAGGGCGTGGTGTTGCGAATCAATAGCCCGGGCGGTAGCCCAGTGCAGTCAGGTTACATTTACGACGAGATTCGCCGCTTGCGGGGCGAGTATCCGGCCGTCAAGGTTTATGCGGTGATTACCGACCTGGGCGCTTCAGGTGCCTATTACATCGCCAGCGCCGCGGATGAAATCTACGCTGACAAATCGAGCCTGGTCGGCTCCATCGGGGTTACGGCGGCGACCTTCGGGTTCGTCGAGACGATGGACAAATTAGGTGTGGAGCGCCGGGTCTACACCTCGGGTGAGCATAAGGCATTCCTTGATCCGTTCCAGCCTGAAAAGCCGGAGGAAACCGCGTTTTGGCGAGGCGTGCTGGCGACTACTCATCGCCAGTTCATCGAAAGCGTCAAGCGGGGGCGTGGCGATCGTCTGCAGGTTGCTGAGCATCCCGAGCTGTTTTCCGGTCTTATCTGGTCCGGCGAGCAGGCGTTAGAGCTCGGCCTGATCGATGGACTTGGCAGCACAAGCTACGTGGCGCGCGAGGTGATAGGCGAGGAAGAATTGATGGACTTCACCGTCAAGGATTCCGCCCTGGATCGTTTTACGAAGAAGCTGGGTGCCAGCGTCGGTTCGCAGTTGGCCTTGTGGATGGGGTTTCAAGGGCCGCAGTTGCGGTAGAGTCTGTTGCCGTTTCGTCGCGAGCCGCGTTGCTGCGCCAAATACCGTCAGGCAAGGCGCGGGACGCAGGTAATGGCTGTGTTCCCTTGCCAAGTCCCGCAACGCGGCTTGGCCGACATTTGCCGCGCAACCCTTCGGGTCGGGCCTGTTTTTGCGCGATGCCGCGTTTCTCGTCCGCTCATTTGGAACAACCCAAACTTCACTCCTCGTTCGATCTGCATGGATGGAGTGAATACCGCAGGCCTGCCGGGAGCGGGCACGGCCTTGCCTCGCGCAAAAACAGGCTCCAGCGCGGCCGTGCACGAAACGGTAACAGACCCTAGCTCTCAGGGCACCTCGACTCCGGCATTGTTGAGCAGATCGACCAGTCGGATCAGCGGGAGCCCGATCAAGCTGGTCGCGTCCGGGCCTTCCGTGGCTCGGAACAGGCTCACTCCCAGTCCTTCGGCCTTGAAGCTGCCTGCGCAATCGAAAGGCTGCTCTGCTTGCAGATAGCGCTCGATCCGTTGATCGCTGAGGTCTCTGAAATGCACCATGAATGTAGTGCAGTCGACCTGGATAGCGCCGCTTCGGCTGTCCAGCAAGGCCAGCCCGGTCAGAAAGCTCACGCTCTTGCCGCTGCAGGCCCGCAGTTGCCGCTTTGCTCGTTCGAAGGTGTGAGGCTTGCCGAGGATCTGTTGCTCCAATACCGCAACCTGATCGGAGCCGATGATCAGGTGATCCTGATGGGTGGGTGCCAAAGCTCGAGCCTTTTCGCTGGCTAGTCTGCGTACCAGGTGTTCGGGTAGCTCGCCTGGACGTGCGGTTTCGTCTATTTGCGGAGCGCTACAGTCGAAAGGCAGTCGTAGCCGTGAAAGCAGTTCGCGTCGATAGGGCGAGCTGGAGGCGAGAAGCAGGCGGCGCATTTTTCTTCCTTTATATAGGGGCTTGTTGCTGGTCGGCTATGCTCGATTGTGGGATGGAATTCCTTTGACAGTCGAGGGGTGCGTCCCTAGAATGCCGCGCTTATGTTGAAAGGACCAATACCACCGCACGTTGAACCGCGCAAGCTCGCTGACCGAGCGGCCACTTTGAAGGGTGAGCTGCAGCTGTCGGGGCTGAAGCGGCTTGTCGATCCTCTCGAGGATGACAAAGGTGTGGTGCGCGTCAGTCTCGATTTCGGGCGCGACGAACAGCATACGGCGGTAATCCGCAGTGCGCTGGATGTTGAGGTTACGATGATTTGCCAGCGTTGTCTGGAGCCGGTTGTTCTGCCTATTCACAGCGAATGCGTCTACGCCGTGGTGAATGAGGGTGCGAGCAGTCAGCACCTGCCCAAGGGCTATGACGTGCTGGAAGTGGGAGAAGATCCTTTGGATCTGCTGGCGCTGGTTGAAGAGGAGCTTCTGCTTGCTCTTCCGATTGTTCCACTCCATGACCAAGAAATTTGCCAGCCGCCGGTTGGGCCTGATGAGCCCGAGCCGCATGAGGACGAGGTATCGCGGTCCAACCCGTTCAGCGTACTGGCGCAGTTAAAGCGTGACCCAAACGTTTAGGAGTTGATCCAATGGCTGTTCAGCAGAACAAAAAATCTCGTTCCGCCCGTGATATGCGTCGCTCACACGACGCGCTCGTGCCGAATGCCCTGTCCGTGGAAAAGAGCACTGGTGAAGTTCACCTGCGTCACCACGTTTCCCCGGAAGGTTTCTACCGTGGTCGTAAAGTGATCGACAAGGGCGCTGACGAGTAAATCTTGTCTGCTCCGATCATAGCGATCGATGCAATGGGTGGGGACTTCGGTCCCCACTGCATTGTTCCGGCCAGCCTCCAATGCCTGGCTGAAACCCCCTCGCTGCATCTGGCCCTGGTTGGCCAATCCTCCGTTCTCGAAGAAATCATCGCCCGGCATCCGTCCGTGGATCGCGCTCGTCTGACGATTGTCAGCGCCGACGAGGTGATCGGCATGGACGAACGTCCCACGCAGGCGTTGCGCAGCAAGCCTCGCTCTTCCATGCGCGTCGCTCTGGAGTTGGTGCGCGATGGCCATGCCCAAGCCTGCGTAAGCGCTGGCAATACCGGCGCCTTGATGGCGCTCGCTCGCCATGTGCTGAAGACGCTGCCCGGCGTCGATCGACCGGCTATGATGGCTGCCATCCCCACGCTCGAAGGTGTTTGCCTGCTGCTCGATCTTGGCGCGAATGTGGATTGCACAGCCGAGCAGCTCTATCAATTCGCGGTGATGGGATCGGTTGCGGCAGAGAGCCTCGGTATCGAACGCCCGCGGGTTTCGTTGCTCAATGTTGGCACTGAAGACATCAAGGGTAACCAGCAAGTCAAGGCGGCCGCAGGGCTGTTACAGCAGACTGGCGATATTAACTATCGAGGTTTTATCGAGGGCGACGGGCTGTTTCGTGGAGAAACCGATGTGGCGGTGTGCGATGGCTTTGTTGGCAATGTCTTGCTCAAGTCCAGCGAAGGCTTGGCGCATATGGTTGCCTTGCGTGTCGAAGCGCTTTTCCGCCGTTCATTGATTTCACGCGCGGTGGGCGCACTGGTGCTGCCGTTGTTGCGGCAGCTGCGCGCCGATCTACGACCGGCGCAGTACAACGGGGCAAGCTTTCTCGGGCTTCAGGGCATTGTGGTCAAGAGTCACGGGAGTGCCGGTGCGGAAGGGTTTCGCTCGGCGATTCTGCGTGCGGCTCGGGATGTTCAGCACAATTTGCCGGAGCAATTGCATAGTCGGCTCGAACACTTGCTCGTGACCAGTCGGTCAATAAGCGGTGCTGGTGATGTGACCACCGCCGGCAGTTCGCCATCCAACTGAAATTCGCTGCGTCCTCGTGGCGTATCCATTTTGACGAACAACCACAAGAGAGCCGTTTCATGTCAGCATCACTTGCATTCGTCTTCCCGGGCCAGGGGTCCCAGGCCCTCGGCATGCTCGCCGAGCACGGTGCTCGGCAATCCCTGATCATCGATACCTTTGCCGAGGCCTCTTCGGCGCTTGGGTACGATCTTTGGACGCTTTCCCAGCAAGGTCCAGAAGAACAACTGAATCAGACCGACAAGACTCAGCCGGCCATTCTTACCGCTTCGATTGCCCTGTGGCGCCTGTGGTTGGCCGAAGGCGGTGCGAAGCCGGCATTCGTCGCCGGGCACAGCCTGGGTGAATATTCGGCATTGGTCGCGGCTGGAAGTTTGCCGTTCGCTGATGCGGTGAAGCTCGTCGAACTGCGCGGACAGCTCATGCAACAAGCCGTTCCGGCTGGTACCGGTGGCATGGCGGCGATTCTTGGTCTGGAAGACGCGGATGTCCTGGCGGCTTGCCAAGAGGCAGCACAAGGGGAGGTCGTCAGTGCAGTGAATTTCAACGCGCCAGGCCAGGTCGTGATCGCTGGTAGCGCTGCGGCTGTCGAGCGCGCGATCGAAGCCTGCAAAGCCAAAGGCGCCAAGCGGGCGATGCCATTGCCAGTCAGTGTGCCATCACATTGCGACCTGATGCGCCCGGCAGCCGAGCGTTTTGCCGACTCCCTCACCGGTGCGGCCTGGCAGGCGCCGGAAATTCCGCTGGTGCAAAATGTCAGTGCGGCGATAGTTTCGGATCTCGATGCGCTCAAGCGTAATTTGCTGGCTCAGCTCTACAGCCCGGTTCGCTGGGTCGAGACCATTGTCGCGCTGAATGCCCAGGGTGTGACCGAGCTGGTCGAATGCGGCCCGGGTAAGGTGCTTTCCGGTCTCAACAAGCGGTGCGTAAAAGGTATCAATACTTACAATCTGGACGCCCCGGAGGGCTTTGCCGCCGCTCGCGGCGCTCTGATCTGAACAAGGAGACATCTATGAGTTTGCAAGGCAAGGTTGCTCTGGTCACAGGCGCCAGTCGTGGTATTGGTCAGGCCATCGCGCTGGAGCTTGGGCGTCAGGGTGCAACCGTGATCGGCACGGCGACTTCTTCGTCGGGGGCTGAGCGCATCGCCCAGACGCTCAAGGAAAACGGTATCGAAGGTGCTGGACTGGTACTGGATGTTTCCAGTGACGAGTCGGTGGCCGCTACGCTGGAGCACATTCAGCAGCACCTCGGTCAGCCGGCCATTCTTGTCAATAACGCCGGCATCACCCGTGACAACCTGATGCTGCGGATGAAAGACGATGAATGGCACGATGTCATTGATACGAATCTCAGTAGCCTCTATCGCCTGACCAAAGGGGTTTTGCGCGGTATGACCAAGGCGCGCTGGGGGCGGATCATCAGTATTGGTTCGGTAGTAGGTGCGATGGGTAACGCGGGGCAGGTAAACTACGCCGCGGCCAAGGCCGGGCTCGAAGGTTTCAGCCGCGCGCTGGCCCGTGAGGTCGGCTCGCGTGGCATCACGGTCAATGCCGTAGCGCCTGGTTTCATCGATACAGATATGACGCGTGAGCTGCCAGAGGCTCAGCGTGAAGCTTTGCAGGGGCAGATCCCGCTGGGTCGCCTCGGGCAGGCTGAAGAAATTGCCAAGGTCGTCGCTTTCCTCGCTTCTGACGGCGCCGCCTACGTTACCGGGGCTACGGTTCCGGTGAATGGCGGCATGTACATGAGCTAATGTGACGTCCGACGCATGCATGCAGTCAAAACGGCTGATTTGTTTCGTTATAAAACTGCGGTTGTCTTATAGACAGATGGTTGAAAGCAGGTTCATGCTTGCCCGCTTTCAGCTTGAAATGCGGAAAACGCTTTCTATAAACTACTGCGCAGATCAGCTGCCTGATTTTTCCATAGGAGTGAAAACAAGGTATGAGCACCATCGAAGAACGCGTCAAGAAAATCGTTGCCGAGCAGCTTGGCGTCAAGGAAGAGGAAGTCACCAACAGCGCTTCCTTCGTTGAAGACCTGGGTGCCGACTCCCTTGATACCGTTGAGCTGGTGATGGCTCTGGAAGAGGAGTTCGAGACCGAAATCCCAGACGAGCAAGCCGAGAAGATCACCACTGTTCAAGAAGCTATCGATTACATCAACGCCCACGCGCAGTAAGTTGTAATCCTGCTTCGAACCAGTAAACCGCACTGCCTTTGAACGGGGCAGTGCGGTTTTTGTTTGAGATACTCGAATTCGGCTGGTCGTGCACCTGCGCGATGCCTGATGCCTGGTTCCGTCCGTTGTGAACGATGATAGGACGGGGAGCCAGATATGAACGTAAGGAGAATGCTGTGTCGCGTAGACGCGTCGTAATCACCGGGATGGGGATGCTATCGCCGCTGGGTAACGATGTGCCAAGCAGCTGGCAGGGGATTCTCGCCGGCCGCAGTGGCATCGGCCTCATAGAGCACATGGACCTCTCCGCCTACTCCACGCGCTTTGGCGGATCGGTCAAGAACTTTGATGTCGAACAGTATCTGCCTGCCAAAGAAGCACGCAAGCTCGACCTCTTTATCCAGTACGGCTTGGCGGCCAGCTTCCAGGCTGTGCGTGATTCCGGACTGGAAATTACCGATGCCAACCGCGAGCGCATTGGCGTCGCCATGGGGTCGGGAATCGGCGGCCTGACCAATATCGAAAATAGCTGCAAAGCCCTGCTCGACCAAGGGCCACGGCGCATTTCTCCATTTTTCGTGCCTGGCTCGATCATCAACATGGTCTCGGGCTTCCTGTCGATCCATCTGGGTCTGCAAGGGCCAAATTATGCAATCGCCACGGCATGCACCACCGGTTCGCATTGCATTGGCATGGCAGCCCGCAATATTGCTTACGGCGAGGCCGACGTCATGGTCGCCGGCGGCTCGGAAATGGCCACCAGTGGTCTCGGCATTGGTGGATTCGCCGCCGCGCGCGCGCTGTCCACTCGCAACGATGATCCAACAGCGGCCAGTCGCCCGTGGGACAAGGATCGCGATGGCTTCGTATTGTCCGACGGCGCTGGCGCATTGGTTCTGGAAGAGCTCGAGCATGCCAAGGCACGCGGCGCGACGATCTATGCCGAGTTGATCGGTTTTGGCATGAGTGCCGATGCCTTCCACATGACGTCGCCGCCGGATGATGGCGCCGGTGCCGCTCGTTGCATTCGCAACGCCATCCTCGATGCTCGGATCGATGCGGTTCAGGTGGATTACATCAACGCTCACGGCACTTCCACGCCGGCCGGCGACAAGGCCGAGGCCGCTGCGATCAAAACCGTATTCGGCAGTCATGCCTATGAACTTTCGGTCAGTTCGACGAAATCGATGGTCGGTCATCTGTTGGGCGCAGCAGGTGCTGTCGAGGCGATTTTCAGCGTGCTCGCGCTTCGCGATCAGGTAGCTCCGCCAACCATCAACCTCGACGAGCCCGATGAGGGCTGCGACCTGGATTTCGTGCCCCACACGGCGAAGCAAAGGAACATTGATGTCGCTGTCTCCAACTCCTTTGGGTTCGGCGGCACCAATGGTTCTCTGGTCTTCCGCCGGTTTACCGAGTGACATTGAGTTGGGTGGACGGACAGCCCGCCAATGGGTTGCCCGTTCATGATCGCGGTTTCGCATACGGTGATGGCCTGTTCGAAACCATAAAGGTGGTGAACGGGCGACCGGAGTTGCTCGATCGCCACCTGAGTCGCCTCGGTCTCGGTTGCCAGCGTTTCGCTATTCCTTTCGACACAGATGCGCTGCGTGCGCAAACCATCGCATTCAGTGCCGTGCTTGAGACGGGCGTGGTCAAGCTGATTCTGACGCGCGGCGATGGCAAGCGCGGCTACGGTCCGCCGTCAGCCTGTCAGCCGCGGACGGTGCTGATGGGTGCACCGCTGCCGGATTATCCGGCCGAGCACTCCGCCACGGGCGTGCGCCTGTATGTCTGCGAGACTCGCCTGGCCGAGCAGCCGCTCCTCGCTGGGCTGAAACACCTCAATCGCCTGGAGCAAGTGCTGGCGCGTGCGGAATGGCATGATCCGGCCTTCGCCGAAGGATTGATGCGCGATACCTCCGGTCGTGTCGTCGAGGCCGTCTTCAGCAACCTTTTCATCATTGAATCCGGCGTACTGCTGACGCCATCCCTGGAGCGTTGTGGCGTGGCAGGCGTGATGCGCGAAGAGATTCTTGTTCGGGCGCGACAGGCCGGAATAGCGACCGAGGTCTGCGACCTTTCGCTCGAACGATTGCTCGGAGCCGACGAAGTCTTCGTGTGCAACAGCCTGTACGGCATCTGGCCGGTGCGGCAGTTGGAATCCAGCGTCTGGCCGGTGGGTCCGCTCACACGTAAACTTCAACGCCTGGTAGCTGATCTATCGAGTAATACGTGATTCGAAAACTGATTTTTGCGCTCCTGGGCACTGCGCTGATCGCCGTGCTGGCGCTCGGCCTGGTCGCTTGGAAACTCCATGCCACGCTGGAGCAACCTTTGCAGCTCAGCGAGGTGCACACGCTGGAGGTCCGATCCGGTGATACGCCCAGTGGCCTGTTTCAAAGGCTGGAGCGGGAGGGAACGCTGAGCGGCTCGTTCTGGCTGAGGCTCTACTGGCGGCTGAATCTTTCCGAGCAAACCCTGCACAGCGGCGAATATCGATTGCAACCGGAGATGACCGCGCGCGACATGATCGGGTTGTGGCAGCGTGGCGAGGTCGTTCAATACGCCATGACGATCGTCGAAGGTTGGAACTTCCGCCAACTTCGCGCGGCGCTGGAGGCCATGCCTGCGATTGAGCAAACGATCTCCGATCTTTCCGATAGCGATGTCATGGACCGGCTTGGCCATCCCGGTGTGCACCCGGAAGGACGCTTTTTCCCCGACACCTACAGTTTCACCCGTGGCGTAACCGACCTTGATTTGCTGAAGCGGGCGCTGACGCGCCTGGAAAACGTCCTGGCGCAAGAGTGGCCGCAGCGCAGCGAAGGTTTGCCTTATCAGGATGCGTACGAGGCATTGATCATGGCTTCGATCATTGAAAAGGAAACCGGAGTGCCATCGGAGCGCGGCGAGATTGCCGGTGTCTTCGTGCGCAGGCTGGAGCGGGGTATGTTGCTGCAGACCGACCCTACCGTCATCTACGGCATGGGCGAGCGATACAAAGGCCGGATTACCCGCAACGATCTGCGCAGGCCGACGCCTTATAACACCTATACCAACAGTGGGTTGCCGCCGACGCCCATTGCGATGGTCGGGCGCGAGGCTATTCACGCGGCGCTGCATCCTATGGACGGCAAAAGCCTTTACTTCGTCGCGCGCGGCGACGGTAGCCATGTTTTCAGCGAGTCGTTGAGCGAGCACAACCGTGCGGTGCGTGAATACCAGCTCAAACGCCGCGCCGACTATCGCTCCAGCCCACCGCCGCAGAAAGCTCCGGCACCGACCGAGACTACTCAGTGACAGGACTCTTTATTACATTGGAGGGGCCGGAGGGTGCAGGCAAGAGCACCAACCGTGAATATCTCGCTCAGCGTCTGCGCGCTTGCGGCCTCGACGTCGTGCTAACCCGGGAGCCCGGTGGAACGCCGTTGGCCGAACGAATCCGCGAGCTTCTTTTGACGCCCGCAGACGAGCCCATGTCCAGCGATACGGAGCTGCTGCTGGTATTCGCGGCGCGGGCGCAGCACCTGGCTCAGGTCATTCGACCAGCGCTGGCACGTGGCGCCGTCGTGCTGTGCGATCGGTTTACAGATGCCACTTACGCTTACCAGGGCGGGGGACGTGGCCAGTCGGTTCAGCGCATCGAGCAACTCGAGGGTTTCGTGCAGGGCGATATGCGTCCGGACCTGACGCTGATCTTCGATCTACCTGTGGAAGTGGGGCTGAGCCGCGCCGCTGCGCGTGGGCGTCTCGATCGGATCGAGCAGGAAGGGCTGGCGTTCTTCGAAGCTGTGCGTAGCGCTTATCTCGATCGCGCCCGCCAGGCCCCGCAACGCTATCGCGTGATCGATGCGGGGCAGTCGTTAGCGGCGGTGCAGCAGGATCTGGATGCGCTGTTGCCCGAGCTATTCGAGCGTACCTGTGGCTGACGGCATTCTTCCCTGGCAGGCCGATCTGTGGCGCTTGCTTGCAGGCCGCGAGCAACATGCCCACGCCTACCTTCTGCACGGTCCGGCCGGCATAGGGAAGCGTGCACTGGCCGAACGCCTTATGGCGCTCTTGCTCTGTCAGCAGCCGGCGCCGAGCGGGGCCTGTGGGCAATGCAAGAGCTGCATGCTGCTTGCTGCTCAAACTCATCCCGATCATTACATTCTGGAGCCGGAGGAAGCCGACAAGGCGATTCGTGTCGATCAGGTCCGCCACTTGGTTGGATTCGTCAGCCAGACCGCGCAGCTCGGCGGGCGCAAGGTGGTTCTGCTCGAACCGGCCGAGGCGATGAACCTGAACGCCGCCAATGCGCTGCTGAAGAGTCTCGAAGAGCCAGCCGGCAATACGGTGTTGCTGCTGATCACTCATCAGCCCAGTCGATTGCTACCGACGATCAAAAGCCGCTGCGTGCAGCAGAGCTGTCCGTTGCCGGCTCGTCAGCAAAGCCTGGATTGGCTCGCGGCCAAACTTCCGGATCTGTCGGCGGCGCAGCGTGAGGAGTTGTTGACGCTTGCTGCGGGTTCGCCCCTGGCGGCGCTCGGCCAGCACGCCGTGGGCGTGCTGGAAATGCGTGTGCAAGTGGTCGACGGGATGAAGAAGCTGCTCAAGCGGCAGCAATCGCCCAGCCAGTTGGCCGAAGCCTGGAACCCGTTATCGCTGATTCTCCTGTTCGACTGGTTCTGTGAATGGGCCCACCTGATTCTGCGCTATCAGATGACCGGCGATGAAGAAGCGCTTGGCGCCGCCGATATGCAGAAGGTCATCCAGTATCTGGCGCAAAAGACCCCACCCGCCAAGCTGCTAGCCCTGCAGGATTGGCTGCTTGCTCATCGACAGAAAGTGCTGGGCAAAGCCAACCTCAACCGTGTCTTGCTTCTCGAAGCGCTGCTGGTGCAGTGGGCAAGCCTGCCCGGGCCAAGCTAGAATCCGTTGGAAGAATATTAGGGAACACCGCATGAGCCTGCCTGCAAACCTTGGTCCGCGTAACGGCATTTTGTCTCTGACGATCAAGGACAAGTCGGTGCTCTATGCCGCGTTCATGCCGTTCATCAAGCATGGCGGACTGTTCATCCCCACCAATAAAAGCTACAAACTCGGCGACGAAGTATTCATGCTGCTGAGCCTGATGGATGAACCGGAAAAGATCCCGGTCGCCGGCAAGGTCGTGTGGATTACACCCAAGGGCGCACAAGGCAACCGGGCGGCCGGTATCGGCGTGCAGTTCAACGAGGGCGATTCAACCGCTCGTAACAAGATCGAAACCTATCTGGCCGGCGCGATGAAGTCCGATCGGCCGACGCATACGATGTAAGCAAGCTTGGCTCAGCCCACTCCGATCGCATTCAGCGTCCAGCTTCTTTTCCTTCTACAATGCACGCCCCGTCATGACTCGATGAGTAGCGTGCCCAATGCTGGTAGATTCCCACTGTCATCTTGATCGTCTCGATCTCACCGCGCACCAAGGCTCTCTTGATGCGGCACTGGCGGCTGCGCGAGCGCGTGGCGTTGGCCACTTCCTCTGTATCGGCGTCAGTGTCGACAATACGGCGGCGGTAAAGGCGCTGGCGGAGCGCTATGAGGACGTCGACTGCTCGGTCGGTGTGCATCCGCTGGATCTCGAGCCGGGTGCCGAGCCTGCATTGGATTGGCTGCTGCACGAGCTGGAACACCCACGCGTCGTGGCGATCGGTGAGACCGGTCTGGACTATCACTACGAGCCGGAAGCTGCTGCGTTGCAGCAACAATCCTTTCGCCTTCACCTGGACGCGGCGAAGGTGAGTGGTAAGCCGGTGATCGTTCACACCCGGGCGGCCCGTGCCGACACGCTGGAGTTACTTGGCGAGGCGGCGTTGCCACAGGCGGGTGTGCTGCACTGTTTCACAGAAGACTGGGAGATGGCGAAGGCTGCGCTGGACCTTGGGTTCTATATCTCGTTGTCCGGAATCGTGACCTTCCGCAATGCCGATGTGCTTCGTGACGTCGCGCGCCGCGTTCCAGCGGACCGCTTGCTGGTCGAGACGGATTCGCCCTATCTGGCGCCGATTCCCTACCGCGGTAAACCGAACCTTCCGCAGTACGTACATGAGGTCGCAGGGTTTCTTGCACAGTTGCGGGGTGTCGAGTTCGATGCTCTGGCCGAGCAGACCACGAGTAACTTCAAGCGGTTGTTTCCTTTGGCTCGGGTCAAGGGTTAATCGAAAGGCATGCTTGTCTGAGTCTCTATCGCTGATGCCGTGTACAATTCGCGCCGCTTCGGTGCGCATGCCGTCAACCGGCATGCGGATACGATGGTTTCGCTCGGCTCCTCTTCGTCTCGGGCCGCGCCGTTTCTTCGTCACAGACCAGACAAGGTGACGCCATGTCCAGCGATACGCTGCATACCGGACCGCTTCAGCGCGGCCTGAAAAACCGGCACATCCAGCTCATCGCGCTTGGTGGCGCTATCGGCACGGGGCTCTTTCTCGGTTCGGCCGGCGTACTTCGCAGTGCCGGGCCGTCGATGATTCTCGGCTATGCCATCGCGGGATTAATCGCCTTTCTAATCATGCGGCAGCTGGGGGAGATGATCGTCGAGGAGCCGGTTGCCGGCTCCTTCAGCCACTTTGCGCATAAGTACTGGGCACCCTACGCCGGCTTTCTTTCGGGCTGGAACTACTGGGTGCTCTATGTGCTGGTGGGGATGGCGGAACTGACAGCCGTCGGCAAATACGTGCAGTTCTGGTGGCCGGAAGTACCGACCTGGGGCACCGCGGCAGCGTTTTTCATCCTGATCAACCTCATCAACCTGGTAAACGTAAAGACCTTCGGTGAAACCGAGTTCTGGTTCGCGATCATCAAGGTCGGCGCCATCATTGGCATGATCGCGCTGGGCCTGTATCTATTGCTGAGCGGCAAAGGCGGCGAGCAGGCCAGCTTCAGCAACCTTTGGAGCCATGGGGGGTTCTTTCCCAACGGCATCAGTGGGATGGTCATGGCGCTGGCGATCATCATGTTCTCGTTCGGTGGACTCGAGCTGGTCGGGATCACCGCCGCTGAAGCATCGGACCCGAAAACCGTCATCCCCAAGGCCATCAACCAGGTTGTCTACCGCATCCTGATTTTCTACATCGGAGCGCTGAGCGTGCTGCTCGCGCTGTACCCCTGGGACAGCCTGCTGGAGACGCTGGGGGCCGCTGGCGACCCCTACAGCGGCAGTCCATTCGTGCAGATTTTCTCGCTGATAGGTAGCGATACGGCTGCTCATGTCCTCAATTTCGTGGTGCTGACAGCGGCGCTTTCGGTCTACAACAGCGGCGTCTATTGCAACAGCCGGATGCTCTACGGCCTGGCCGAGCAGGGCGATGCACCAAAGGTATTGATGAAGGTGAATCGGCGCGGCGTGCCGGTGGTGGCGATAGCCTTCTCGGCGGCTGTGACCATGCTCTGCGTATTGGTGAACTACCTGCTTCCCCAGAATGCGCTCGAATTGCTGATGTCTCTGGTGGTTGCGGCGTTGCTGATCAACTGGGCGATGATCAGCCTTGCCCACCTGAAATTTCGCAAGGCGATGATGGAGCAGGGTGTCAGGCCTTCGTTCAAGGCGTTCTGGTACCCCTTCAGCAACTATCTTTGCCTGGCGTTCGTGGTTCTGATCGCAGTCATCATGCTCTCGATGCCAGGGCTCCGCACTTCGATCATCGCCATCCCGTTCTGGGTACTATTTATCTGGGTCTGCTTTCGGGTACGAATTGCCAGCCAGCACGCCAAGCAAGGTTGACGCTAAGCCGCTCAACTTGAAGCGGGCAAAAAAAACCCGGCCTCAACAAGAGCCGGGTCAAGACCATTAGGAGTATGAGGTCACGTTCCTCGCTCCCTCAGCTGGCCGAGCATTGGGGGGGGTGCGCGGCCAGTGCTTGAAGTATTGGCCCGGATCGGCAACTTTGCAGGCGCGTTTGATGCCGTTCTTAAACGGATTTGGAATAGCTGGCTGGACCTTGATTGCGCTCACTTCGTGAGCAGACCACGAATCACCGCCAGCGACTGCTCGATGACCTCCGGGCGCGTATAGAAGTGCGGCGAAAGCCGTATCCCTCCGCCACGAAGCGCGCAGACGATCTGTTCCGTCTTGAGGCGTTCGAACAGCGCCTGATTGTCCCAACCGTCGATCCTGAATGTAAGGATGCCTGCGCGCCGATTCGGGGCGGCAGGGCTCAGCAACTCGACGCCAGACATGCTCCCCAGCGCCTGCTGCAAGTGGTCGATGCGTTCTGCAAGCGCCAGACGCACCGCATCCATGCCCACTTCTTCGAGCAAGGATAAGCTGGCATCCAGCGCCATGGCACCCAGCAAGTTCGGACTGCCGCATTCGAAGCGACGCGCGCTGCGAGCGGGCTGCCAATCGCTGCGCTCGTAGTCGCCAGCATGTTCGAGCATGTGCCAGCCGTATTCGTGAAGCTTCAGCTTGGCGCGTAGATCGCTACGGCAGTAAAAGACGCCCAGCCCCTCGGGGCCCAGCATCCATTTGTGTCCATCGGCCATGGCGAAGGCGCAGCGATATTGCTGAACGTCGAACGGCAGGGCACCCAGCTGCTGGATCGCATCGATACAAAGCAGGACGCTCCGTTGCTCGCAGCCTTCGCCAAGACGCGGCAGGTCGAGCCGCAGGCCGCTGGCGTACTGCACGGCGCTGATCGCCATCAGTCGAACCTTCGGGCCGCACGCGGCCAGCAGGTCCGCTTCAGGGTCGTCACCCTTCAGGCTGACCTGTATTACCTCGACGCCCAGAGGCTTTAAGGCCTCCCAGACCACGCGGTTGGAGGGGAACTCTTCGTCGCTGATGACGATCTGGTCGCCTGCATTCCAGTCCAGGCCGAATGCGACGAACGAAAGCGCCTCGGAGGTGTTCTTGACCAACGCTATATCAGCTGATGACGGAGCGTTGAGCAACCTGGCTAGACGGCCGCGCAGGCTGGTTTCGACTGCCAGCCATTGCGGATAATCGCGCGCGCCGAGCGTTATGTTCTGCTGCGCGAACGCAGTAATGGCTTCAGCCGCCCGGCGAGGCCAGGGTGCGACCGCTGCATGATTCAGGTACCGCAATCCTTCGATCTGCGGGAATTCGTCATTCAATGTGCTCATGGGAATGTTCCGTGCATTTTCTGACTGGATAGGCATAATCGTCTGCTTCTAGTCTGAGCCGCAGCGTCTTATGCAAACTGAACCCCGGAAGGTCCGCGAATTCCGCCGTCGCGAGCAAGAAATTCTCGATACTGCACTCCAGTTGTTCCTGGAGCAGGGAGAGGACAGCGTTACCGTCGAGATGATCGCCGACATGGTCGGTATCGGCAAAGGCACCATCTACAAGCATTTCAAATCCAAGGCCGAGATCTACCTGCGGCTCATGCTCGATTACGAGCGGGATCTGAACGAGCTTCTGCACGCGCCCAACCTGGACCAGGACAAAGAGGCGCTGTCGCGCGCTTATTTCGAGTTCCGCATGCGGGACCCGCAGCGCTATCGTCTGTTCGACCGTCTCGAGGAGAAGGTTGTCAAGGGCAATCAGGTTCCGGATATGGTCGAGGAGCTCCACCGCATTCGCGCCTCCAACTTCGAGCATCTGACCCAGCTGATCAAGGGCCGCATCTGCGAAGGCAAGCTGGAAGATGTGCCGCCGTATTTTCATTACTGCGCCGCCTGGGCGCTGGTGCATGGTGCCGTGGCGCTTTATCACTCGCCGTTCTGGAGCAATGTGCTGGAGGATCAGGAAGGCTTCTTCCAGTTCCTGATGGATATAGGCGTGCGCATGGGCAACAAGCGCAAGCGTGATTAGGCCATTGCGCGCCAGAAGAAGAGGCGGCCGCGCAAACAGGGCCGTAACCCGTTGAGCGCATCCCCAACCGCGATATCGAGCCGGTCGTTCCGGCTGGGGTGCGCTCTCCGAGTGACGGAATGGCAACAAGCTTATATTTCGACGGCCAGGGCCAATCTAAACGCGGCGCCCTATTCGAGTGAAACCAGATACTCGACCAGCGTTCTGGCACACGCATCCATGCTCTCCTGCAAGATGACCTCGTAGCCGTGCGTGTTCTCGGTCGGAATCGCCAGGCAGGCGGCGCGAGGTGAGGATCCCGAGCCGAGCACGGCGCTGGCATCCGACGCGAACCCGGGCATCAAGGCAGGCTGTGGACAGTAACCGCAGCGTTCAGCCGCTTTAAGCAGACCATCCGACACCTGCTTGGAGTAATAGCCCTTCTCATCACCGGTCAACACGATGGGGTCGAGTGCCAGGCGCGTATCGTACTCGGCGGCTATCGGGCCAACCTCGAGCGCGATGCACACTGAGCCCGGCAAGGTCCGGGCTGCGTACTGCGCCCCGGAGTTGGTTTCCTCTTCGTTGGTCGTCAGGACAATTAGCACGTCACCGCGCAACTCATCCCGTCGCTCTGCCAGGCGCCTGGCGGCTACGAGCGCCGCGACGACAGGCGCTCGGTCATCGAGGAAGTGGGCTGCAACGCAATCTCGTATCAGGAATGGTTTGCGCCAATGCTGGCTCAGTACCACCCGCGTGCCGGCGCGCACGCCCAGCTCGCCGAGTTCCGCCTTGCTGTAACGGGTAATCACATGCACGTCGGTCCATTGCACGTCACCCTTGAGCACATGCATCGATTGGCTCGATTCGCTCGTCCCGTGCATGGTGCCGAAGGACAGCGCGCCGGCAACCGTTTGTGAGTCTGCAAGAATATCCACCGGGCACATGCCGAAGTTGACTGGAAACGCCCCGCCCAGCGCCACGACCCGCAAGCGACCGTCGGCGTCTATACGCTTGACGACCATCGCAATTTCATCCTGGTGGGCCATTACACGCGTCGAAAGGCGCTGCGCTTCATCGCGCGGAACGCCGACAGCCCTGATACAGCCGATGAGGTTGGCTGCTTCATCCTGCCAGACCTCATCGCAGCACTGCTCCAATACGCGCCGGCAGATTTCCCTGACTTCTTCCTCCTGGCCCGCAGGGCCACGTGCAAGCAAGAGCTCTTCAAGCAGGGCCAGTTGTTCTTGGTTGGTCATTAAGCCTCCAGATCCGTTTCGTCAGGCTTATGACTCGATCTTCCACCAGCCGTGCGACGGAACAGCCACGGGCGGTTGATCGAGCCTCCGGCTTCACTCCATTGCGGTGGTCAAGAATTGGATAGATATCGAGACGAAAGCCGCGGCTTTGACTCGACCCCAGCTGGCATATCCGCCTACGCTTGTTATCAGTTTTCAGCGGTAGAGACGCGGCTTTCGCCAGTAAAGAACCGCGGTCGGCAAGCTCTCTTTGTTTCTCGACCGGAGCAAGGCGGTATCGTCGGCGCAGACCGCAGCGCCACTGCAAATCCTATGCGTGGCGAGGTGGTCGTAGCTCTCTTGCGTAGAGCTGGCTCGTTTGCTGCATCGCTTCGCTATCCGCCGGTTTCCCGTCAGAGGCAGCAACGATGATGAAAATATGGAGCCTTATCGCCGCCACATTCGTATTGAGCGGATGCATGAAGGTCAGCGATATGGCCGAAGGTGCTCGCTATCAACTGCGAGACGTGGGCATTCTCGATCACAGCGAGACGGTAAGATCGGCATCCTGGCGTCTGCAGCCCGATTCGTTCATCTATATCGCTCAAGGCCACTTCGTCCCGCCGGGCGATGCCTATCCACGACCTAACGTGGTCGCCGAGGAAGCTTTCAAGGGCTTCGTCGAGTATTTCCCTCTTGTTCGTCGCGCACCGGAGCCTGCCGGGTTGGAAGAAGCATTGAACCAGGCGGCATCCGCAGGTGCCCATTACTTGCTATACACGCGTTTTGCCGCCGCAGATGACCGCATCGGCAGCCTCGATGAGCTCAACGATCAGCGCGCTCTGGATCGTCTGGGCGTGGACACGAGCGTAATTCAGCTGATGCTCATCGAAACCGGCACTCGATACCTGGTCGATACGGCGCGTATTCGCAGCCGTGGTGGCCTTTTGAATATTTATGACGCGACGCCACAGCTGCTGCTGGGTCCGCCTTTGCGCGACTATGCCCAGCGCCTGACCGGCCTCAGTCGCTGAAGGAGTCGCTTATGAGCAATTCTGGGAAAGCTGCGGATCTGCTGGGCCAGATCCCAAAGACAGAGAACAAGGGGTTGCCGCCGGTACACCTGTGGAACCCGCCGTTCTGTGGCGATCTGGACATGCGAATCGCCCGTGACGGCAGCTGGTTCTACATGGGCACGCCGATCGGCAGGCCGGCGATGGTACGGCTGTTTTCCACGGTCATCCGGCGTGACGGCGATGATTACTTTCTGGTAACGCCGGTGGAAAAGGTTGGCATCAAGGTGGACGATGCGCCTTTCGTGGCGGTTGGTCTGGACGTGGAGGGGAGTGGCGAGGCGCAGGTGCTTCGCTTCGTCACCAATGTCGGCGATGAGGCCGAAGCCGGGCCGGAGCATCCCATACGCGTCGAGTTCGACCCAACGACCCAGGAGCCGGCGCCCTATGTGCATGTGCGTACCAACCTCGAAGCGCTGATTCATCGCAACGTCTTCTATCAGTTGGTAGAGCTGGCGGTGCCACGAGACGTTGATGGCGATAGTTGGCTGGGTGTCTGGAGCCGAGGTCAGTTCTTCCCGATTGGCCGCGCTGAAGAATAAACAGGGCCGAAGACCGGCGAAGCAGCAGATACGAAAAAGGCTCCCGAAGGAGCCTTTCTTGTTTTACATGTTGGGGTAGTTGGGCCCCCCGGTCCCTTCCGGCGCTACCCAGGTGATGTTCTGGGCAGGATCCTTGATGTCGCAGGTCTTGCAGTGCACGCAGTTCTGCGCGTTGATCTGGAAGCGCTTGCTGCCATCGTCATTGGCCACCACTTCATAGACGCCGGCCGGGCAGTAGCGCTGCGCGGGTTCGTCGTACAGCGGCAGGTTCTTCTCGATCGGAATGCTCGGATCGGTCAGCTTGAGATGGACCGGCTGCTCTTCTTCATGGTTGGTATTGGAGAGGAACACCGAGCTGAGCTTGTCGAAGCTGAGCTTGCCGTCGGGCTTGGGGTAGTCGATCTTCTTCGACTCGGCGGCGGTCTTCAGGCACGCGTAGTCCGGCTTGGTGTCATGCAGCGTGAACGGAATCTTGCCACCGAAGATGTTCTGATCGATGAAGTTGAACGCACCACCCTTGACCGCGCCCCATTTGTGAATCGCAGCGCCGAAATTGCGGCTGGCGTATAGCTCCTGGTAGAGCCAGCTGGCCTTGAAGCCTTCTTCGTAGCCGGTCAGCTCGTCACCGCCTTCGCGGCCGGCAAACAAGGCATCGGCCACCGCTTCAGCGGCCAGCATGCCGGACTTCATCGCGGTGTGGCTGCCCTTGATCTTGGCGAAGTTCAGTGTGCCGGCGTCGCAACCGATCAACGCGCCGCCGTTGAAGACCATCTTCGGCAGGCTGTTGATGCCGCCCTTGGCGATGGCGCGCGCACCATAGGAAACGCGTTTGCCGCCTTCGAGATACTGTTTGATGACCGGATGGTGCTTGTAGCGCTGGAACTCATCGAACGGCGAAAGGAACGGGTTGCTGTACGACAGATCGACGATCAGGCCGACCACGACTTGGTTGTTTTCCAGGTGATAAAGGAAAGAGCCGCCAGTGTTCTCGTCGTCGAGTGGCCAACCTGCGGTATGCACGACCAGGCCCTGCTCATGCTTGGCCGGGTCGATGTCCCACAGCTCCTTGATACCGATGCCGTAATGTTGCGGATCGACATTGGCATTGAGCTGAAAGCGATTGATCAGCTGCTTGCCGATGTGACCGCGGCAGCCTTCGGCGAACAGGGTGTACTTCGCGCGCAGCTCCATGCCGGGCGTGTACATGCCTTCTTTCGGGTTGCCTTCACGGTCCACACCGAGATCGCCGGTGAGAATGCCGCGTACCACGCCCTGTTCATCGATGAGTGCTTCCTGGGCAGCAAATCCAGGGTAGATTTCGACACCCAGGTTCTCTGCCTGCTGGGCCAGCCAGCGGCAAAGGTTGCCGAGCGAAATGATGTAATTGCCCTCATTGTGCATGGTTTTAGGAACCAGTGCATTGGGCAGCTTGCGAGCGGCTTCGGCGTTCTTGAGCAGATAGATGTCGTCGCGCTTGACCGGGGTGTTGAGTGGCGCTTCGAGTTCTTTCCAGTTGGGAAACAGTTCATTCAGTGCGCGCGGCTCGAACACGGCGCCGGACAGAATGTGGGCGCCTACTTCGGAACCCTTCTCGACGACGCAAACGCTGATTTCCTTTCCGGCATCAGCGGCTCGCTGCTTCAGCCGGCAGGCAGCGGACAGGCCCGCGGGGCCGGCGCCGACGATGACTACGTCGAATTCCATGTATTCGCGTTCCATTGGCTATCTCCTACTCAAGGCTTGATTGTTCTATAGATGGAGGGGCTGGATCGTGTCCCTGATCAAGCCGAGCTGGCGCATTATATATAGCCGCCGTAAAGGGTCCAATACAAACGTTTGTTTGAATTTTCCTCGAGCCTGTTTAGTATGGCGAAACTGGGGTTTATAGCCGGGTATATGCGTTATTGACCCCGACTATTGCCTGCAGTCAAGATACGGGCAGTTTGCGCTCGCCGAACAGTCCGATGGCCGATTGATGGCCCGGATTTCGAGCACGGCTCGGTTCGCCTCGGCGAAATTCTATTCACCGGAGAGTAACGAGGAATCCATGAAGATTCTTGTAGCTGTCAAACGAGTGGTCGATTACAACGTCAAGGTTCGCGTCAAGGCGGACAACTCCGGCGTCGACCTCGCCAACGTCAAGATGTCGATGAACCCCTTCTGCGAAATCGCAGTGGAAGAAGCCGTACGCCTGAAAGGGAAAGGCGTGGCGAGCGAAATCGTCGTGGTCTCCATTGGCCCGACCGCAGCTCAAGAGCAGCTGCGTACCGCGCTGGCACTGGGTGCCGATCGCGCCGTACTGGTCGAGTCGACCGAAGAACTGAACTCCCTGGCCGTGGCCAAGCTGCTAAAGGCTGTAGTCGACAAGGAGCAGCCACAGCTGGTCATTCTCGGTAAGCAGGCCATCGACAGTGACAACAACCAGACCGGCCAGATGCTCGGCGCGTTGACGGGCTACGCCCAGGGCACCTTCGCTTCGAAAGTCGAAGTGGAAGGCGACAAGGTCAAAGTCGAGCGTGAAATCGACGGCGGTGCGCAGACCGTTGCGCTGAACCTGCCGGCGATCGTGACCACCGACCTGCGCCTGAACGAGCCGCGCTACGCGTCGCTGCCGAACATCATGAAGGCCAAGAAGAAGCCGCTGGAAGTGCTGACTCCGGACGCGCTGGGTGTCACCACCACTTCCACCGTGAAGACCCTGAAAGTCGAAGCGCCGGCTGCTCGCAGCGCGGGCATTAAGGTCAAGTCCGTGGCTGAACTGGTCGAGAAACTGAAGAACGAGGCGAAGGTAATCTAAATGACTATCCTGGTTATCGCTGAACACAACAACGCCGTTCTCGCGGCCGCGACCCTCAACACTGTGGCTGCCGCCCAAGCCATTGGTGGCGACATTCACGTACTGGTCGCGGGCTCAGGCTGTGGCGCCATAGGCGAAGCGGCTGCCAAGATCGAAGGCGTATCCAAGGTACTGGTCGCCGACGATGCAGCCTACGCCCACCAGTTGCCGGAAAACGTCGCGCCGCTGATCGCCGGTCTGGCCAAGGATTACAGCCACGTGCTGGCTGCCGCCACCACCAACGGCAAGAACTTCCTGCCGCGCGTGGCCGCTCAACTGGACGTCGATCAGATTTCCGAGATCATCGCCGTCGAGAGCGCCGATACCTTCAAGCGCCCGATCTATGCCGGTAACGCCATTGCCACCGTGCAATCCAGCGCGCCGATCAAGGTGATCACCGTGCGTGCCACCGGTTTCGATCCGGTCAACGCCGAAGGCGGCTCGGCTAGCGTCGAGCAGGTTTCCGGTACTGGCGACAAGGGCATTTCTTCCTTCGTAGGTGAAGAGCTGGCCAAGTCCGATCGTCCCGAACTGACTGCCGCCAAGATCGTCGTTTCCGGCGGCCGCGGCATGGGCAACGGCGAAAACTTCAAGCACCTGTACTCGCTGGCCGACAAGCTCGGTGCAGCCGTTGGCGCCTCGCGCGCGGCGGTCGATGCTGGCTTCGTACCCAACGACATGCAGGTTGGCCAGACCGGCAAGATCGTTGCGCCGCAGCTGTACATCGCGGTGGGTATATCCGGTGCCATCCAGCACCTGGCGGGCATGAAGGATTCCAAGGTGATCGTCGCGATCAACAAGGATGAAGAAGCGCCAATCTTCCAGGTGGCCGATTACGGCCTGGTGGGTGACCTGTTCGAAATCGTGCCGGAACTCGAGCAACTCGTTTAATCGAGCCGCCTCAGAAAACCCGCTCTCGCAGCGGGTTTTTTTATGGGCGCTCGGCTGCGATGGCCGGTGGTAACATCCCGTCTGGCGCCGATGGGTGCCGGTCCGAATTCGAATGACGAGGTTTTCCATGCGCTGTGCTGTTCAGTCTGCTTTGATCGCCTTGCTGTTGGCAGCGCCTTTTGCAGCCGGCGCGGCAGCTTCGAAATGCGACCGGCTGATCGCGACCGGTGGTGCGGATAATCCTCCATTCCTGTGGCGCGACCCCCAGAACCCCGAGCGCATGGTGGGCGCGAACGCCGAGTTGCTGAAGAAGATCACCGACTCGCTCGATCTGAAACTCGAAGTCCTCTACACCGGCGATGCCGACAAGGCGCTCGAAGAGGTTCGTAGCGGCCGGGTAGACCTGCTGGCCGATGCGCTGCTCAGCTCGAAAGAACTGGCGCACCTGGACTTCATTCATCCCTCCATCACCGTTCTGGAAACGGCCGCTTGGGTACGCAACGAGCCGGGTTTTTTCTATTCCAGTCGCGACGACCTGAAGGGCCGGCCAGGTACCTATGTCGCAGCGACGCGTCTCGGTGGGGAATTAGCGACCTATGCCAAGAACAATCTTCGCTTGAACACGGCTCCCAGCCTGGCTGAAGCCGTGAAAAGGCTGGCCGCGGGTCAGGTCGATTACATACTGCATGAGCGCTACAGTGCCGTTGCGCAAGCCGGATCGCAGGGTGTGCTGGACGGCATGCAGCGGCTTGAACCGTCGGTCGGCAGCCGCGACGTGCATTTCGCCGTGTCCCACGATTCGGCCTGCAACAGCCCGTGGTTGCGCGGACAGCTCGCGATAAAAATGACAGAATTGCGCGCCGCCGGCGTGCCGCAGCAACTGCTGGTAGAGAACCTCGAGCGGTGGAAGCAACAGCAGCCGGCCCCGTCGCGCGATTCGCAACGCTAGGACTTCTATGTTGACAAGATTTCTTCCGTGCACCTTGGTGCTGGCGATGATGGCCGGCTGTGCCAGCGATCCGGCACCCACCGAACAGCTGCGCCTGACCGAGCAGGCGTTGATCCAGGCCCGTTCAGTTGGCGCCTCGCAGGCGACTCCGGAGCTGGTACTGGCCGAGCAGGCATTCGCGGCCGCCGTCGCTGCGATGAAAGATGAAGATTACCGGGAAGCGCGCCTGCAGGCCGAGAAGGCTGAACTCGACGCGCGACTGGCCGAGGCGAAGGTGCTCAACGATAAAAGCCAGCAAGAGCTGGCGGAAATGAACCGTCGCATCGAACGGCTACGTGAACAATTGAGGGCGTCGCAGTGAAGCCTATTCTCCTCGCGCCTGTATGGTTGTCCCTCGTCTGGCTTCAGGGTTGTGCCACGCAAGAATCGCAACAACAGCTGGAGCAGGCGGCCGCCGTGTTCCAAAGCGTCAGTGAGGACCAGCAGGTGCTCCAGGATGCGCCCAAAGATGTGATGCGCGCGGCCGAATCGCTGGAAAGAGCCAAGCGTTTCGCCGGCTATTGGGGCAGTGCGGAGGACGTTGGCCATTACGCCTATCTCGGCAAGCGCTACAGCGAAATCGCCCGTCAGCACAGCGAACAATTGCAGAATCAGCGGCTCACGACCCAGCAGGCGATGGAATGGGAGCGCCTGCGCCAGGCTGTGCAGGAAGCCAAGCTGCTTGATCTGCAACAACAGGGTCGCTGGCTCGAAGATCAGATGATCGGTCTGGCAGCCGCCGATACCGAGCGCGGTCTGGTAGTGACGCTGGGCGATGTTCTGTTCAGGGCTAACAGCGCCGAACTGGGATCGTCGGCCAATCGCACCTTGCTCAAGGTCGTGCATTTTCTGCAGCTCGATCCCAAGCGCAGAATCCGCATCGAGGGATACACCGACAACCGGGGCGGTGCGGCTGAGAATCTTGCCCTGTCCCACGCGCGCGCTCATTCGGTAGCTGTTTTTCTGCAAAGCCTGGGCATAGACGCGGCGCGCATGGAAACGGTCGGCTACGGCGAACAATATCGCGTCGCTGAAAACGCGTCGGCACGTGGACGGGCGCAGAATCGGCGGGTCGAGATCCTCTTTTCGGACGAGCAAGGGCGCCTTGGCAGCGTTCGTTGATCACGCTTGAAGGCAAACGTAACTGACTGTGTCGGCGAGTTAACCGGTAACTGTATTGGTTTCGTGTAACGGTGTTGTACTACTGTTATGGTTCAGTTGCCGGAGCCGGACGAAATGACCAATCTGTTGCTTTATCAGCGCATCGCACACCAGCTTGCCGAAGATATTCGGCGCGGCGTCTACCGTCCGGGCGAGCGCGTGCCATCGGTGCGCAAGATGAGCATGCAACTGAATGTCAGCCATGCGACGGTCCTGCAGGCCTATGCCAACCTCGAAGATCAGGGAATGATCCGGGCTCGTCCGCAGTCGGGCTTCTATGTTCATCACACCCCGGCGCTGACCGCGCCCACACCGGATATCGCGCAAGTCGAACGGCCGACCTTGGTCACGCGCAGCAGCATCATCAATCAGGTACTCAGCGAATCACGCCGCGACGGGCTGATCCCGTTGGGTGCGGCCGTGCCTCATGTGGACTACCTGCCGGCCCGCGCGCTGCATCAGCAGCTCGCCAAAGTCACGCGGTTCCAGAGTCAGCGGGCGTTCAGCTATATGTTCAGCCCCGGTTACGAGCCGTTGCGCCGGCAAGTGGCGATCCGTATGCGCGACGCGGGCGTGGTCGTCGGGCCGGACGAAGTGGTGATTACCCACGGTTGCGTCGACGCGCTGCAGATGTCGTTGCGTGTATTGACCAAACCAGGCGACCTGATCGCTGCGGAATCGCCCAGTTACTACGGATTGCTGCAGCTAGCCGATCTGCTCGGACTCAAGGTCATCGAAATTCCCTGCGATCCCGATACCGGACTCAGCCTGGAGGCGCTGCAACTGGCCGCCAGCCAATGGCCGATCAAGGCGCTGGTACTGACGGCGCGCCTGAGCAATCCATTGGGCGGCAGCGTGCCTGACGCGCGGCAGAAGCAATTATTGAAACTGGCGGCGAGTTTCGACATCCAAATCGTTGAGGACGATATCTACGGCGAGCTGCTGTTCGATGTGGGCTCGATCAAGGCGCTGAAGTCCAATGATCGGGACGGACGAGTGATCTACTGTTCGAGCTTCTCTAAAACGATCTCGCCAGGTGTTCGCATTGGCTGGATCGTGCCCGGACGTTATCGAGACGAAATACAGCGGCTACAGACATTCAGTACGCATTCGGCCTGCAGCGTCACGCAGATGGCGGTTTCGGCCTACCTGGAAAATGGCGGATACGATCGCCATTTGCGCACTATCCGTCATGAGTACCGCAAGAATCTCAGTGCGGTTCAGTTGGCAGTGCAGCGTTATTTCCCCGAGGGCACGCAGATGACACGGCCAACGGGCGGTTTCATTCTCTGGGTCAGCCTGCCGGCCCGGGTCAATACCAAGGAGCTGCATGCGCAGGCCCTCAAGCGCGGCATCAGCATCGCGCCGGGTCTGATTTTCAGTAATACCGAGCAGTTCAATCACTGTGTGAGGCTCAATTGCGCATTGCCACTGACGACCGAGGCGGAGCGGGCACTGAAGACCCTTGGCGAGCTGGCCGGGCAACTGTGCCGGCAGATCAATTGAACTGAGCGATTAGCGTGGCAACTGCAAACGCACTGGCAATACAGGGCTGCGGTTTCGGCATCGGAAGGAGGGCATGGGCGGATGAAATGGTCGAGTTTGCTACTTGCGCTGCTCGTGCTGAGCGCATGTGATCGAGACGATCTTCCGTCTCAACCTCGCCCGCCGGCTTCGCCCGAGGTCCGGTCGCCGGTCGATCAAAAGGCCGTGATTCCGCCCGCGCCTACACAACGTGACACTGAAACTCCTCCGAAAATTGAAGTCGAAATCGAGCCGGTTACGGCCGGGGATCCCGAAGAGCTGCCATCCGAGCGCGTCGTCCCGGCAACCGAACCGAAGACCGTTTCGGCCGCGCCGAAGAAGAAGGTCGCGGTCGAGCAGGTCGAATTGCCCGAGCCGGAGCTGGACCTGAGCCTTCCCGAGGATTGGACCGAGGAGCTCGAACCTGAGCAGGACGCGGCGGCCTTGCAATTGCTGCCGCCGTTGTTCGAATCAGGCGAGAACTCGCGCTCGGTGCAGATGAGCGGAAGTCTGTTGCCGGGGCTGGAGCGCGATGATGCGCTGATCGATGGTGCTCAGATCAATTTCGAACTCAAGCGCTGATCGGCCGAGCGCTCATGCAGGGTTGCGACCTACGGATCCGAGCTCGACGCCGCCGAGCAGCGCTCGGAAGTCCGTGGTCCTGAGCGGATGGCTCATGTAAAAGCCCTGCATTTCACTACACCCATTGGCCAGAAGCCGTTGCAATTGCCCTGAGGTTTCGACGCCCTCGGCCGTGACGCGCATGCGCAAGCCATGCCCCAGCTCGATAAGCGCTTTGACGATGGAATGATCCTCGATGGAGTGCTCCATGCCGGAAACGAAGGCGCCATCGATCTTGATCGTGTCGAACGGGTAGTTGCGCAGGTTGCTCAGCGAGGAATAGCCAGTGCCGAAATCATCCATGGCCAGCCGTACACCGAGCGCTTTCAGCTCGCTGAGCACGACCAGCGTGCGTTGGGTCTCCTGGAGCAGCGCTGTTTCGGTTATTTCGAGTTCGAGGCGATTGGCCGTTAGCCCGCTCTGTTCCAGCGCCGCCTGAACCATTTCAACGAGCTCATCGTTGCGTAACTGCAAGGGCGACAGGTTGACCGAAACCATGATGTCGCCTGTCCAGCTTGCCGCTTCGATGCAGGCCTGGCGCAGCACCCATTCGCCGAGCGGATCTATCAGCCCGGTTTCTTCGGCCAGCGGAATGAAGTGCTCGGGCAACAGCAGACCCTGAACGGGATGCCGCCAGCGCAGCAGGGCTTCGGCACCATTGATACGCATGCCTTCGCCGAAGTAGCGGGGCTGGTAATGAACCTCGAACTGGTCTTCGGCGATCGCCTGACGCAGTTCGTCTTCCTGCCGGCGTCGCTCCAGCAGGCGTCTGTCCATCTCGCTGCCATAGAACCGCCAGGTTCCGCGACCGCCGGCCTTGGCCTGGTACAGCGCGATATCGGCACAGCGCAGCAATTCGTTGGCTTGCGTCGCATTGCTTGGCGCTATTGCGATGCCGATGCTGGCGCCGATATGGATCTGCGTACCTTCATAGAAGAAAGGCTCGCTGATCGCATCGACGACGCGCGCGCAGAGCGTTTCGATGTCTTCGTTTTGCTGCAGGCGGCTCATGACCATGACGAACTCGTCGCCACCCAATCGCGCCACCAGGTCGTCGGCCCTGACGCACTGCCGCAGACGGTTGGCGACGCCGGCCAATACCTCGTCGCCAGCGCCATGGCCCAGGGTGTCGTTCACCGGTTTGAAGCGGTCCAGGTCGACGTACAGGACGGTTAGCCAGGATGTGTTGGTGAGCGAGGCGAGCTTGGTGTCCAGATAGTCACGCAATTGGTTTCGATTGGGCAGGCCGGTAAGGGCGTCGTGTTGCGAAAGGTACTGCACACGTGCCTGGGCCCGGGTTTCGTCGGTGATGTCACTGGCGGTGCCCCGGTAGCCCAACAGCTCATCGTTTCGGTAGATCCCACGGGCGGATAGCCGGCAGTGACGCTCGCAGGCGTTCGCCGCATGGTAACTGCAGCGCAGCGGTGTCCTGTGCGGCGCAGCCAACCACTCCTGCAGCGCCGCGTGATCGGTGATCAGAAGATCGATCAGGGGCCGCCCGACCCAGGCGGAGGGATCGTGACCGGTAATCTCTTCGAAGCGGCTGGAGAGGTAGGTCAGCCGCGCATTCTGGTCCGTCTCCCAGATCCAGTCCGATGCCGCCTCCGCTACGTCGCGAAAGCGCTCTTCGCTGGCAGCCAGCGCGCTACGGCTTCGGGACAGATGCTCATAACTGGCATCCATCAGCTTCACGGTTTTCAGCGCCTGACGCAGCAGTAGCCAGGCCAGCAGGCCGAGGCCCAGGGTGACGGCGCCGAGCACCGGCAGGGTCATCCACAGCAGATACCGGCCGGGCCGGGACAGGGTCCAGGTAAACGTCAGGGGTGATCCGTCGAGCGTCTGCAGAGCAAGCACTTCATCCTTGCTCCGGCCGCTTTCGTCGTTCAGGCGCAGGCCGCTGATGGCATAGGCCTTACCCAGGGCGAGCAATCTGTTTGGCTCCAACACATCGGCGAACAGCAGGATCGAGGCGGGGCCGTCTACTTCTTCGACGTCGCTGTCGCCGGACGTCATCACAGCGGCGGCCACCATGGCCGGGTGGCCTTCGGCTGAAAGCATGCCGACTGCGGTTTCTTCCCGCTCCAGTGCTTCTCGCGCCTGGGCGAGCAGGGCGTCGAGGCCGTTGCCAAGCCAGTCGCGTGCATCGATCCGCACCAGTTCGCCGCGAATGACCGAGTAGGTCGTTTCGCCGCTGGCGTCGATGACCAGTACCGCCTCATAGCCGAAATCGTCGTACAGCGAAGGGCCGAGGTTCGCCTGTTCATAGGCCCAGTTCAGATTGACCTCTTTGCTCAGGTTGGCGTAGGCGTCGCCCCAGAACCCGTTGTCGGAGACCTGGCGGGACATGCCGTTCATATGCGCTGCGAATGCTTTGCCGGCGAGAAAATGTTCCAGCGCCAGGGTGTCATGGTCGATGGTGCGGGCAATGTGTATCACCGCGAATGCGGCAGCGAGCAGGGCGGCGGCCAGCAGGCAGGCGATGCCGGGCAGAATGCGGCGCGAGAAGGCGACCTGCGCCTTCGGGCCGCTGGCTCCCAACGAAGAGAAAACTGATGCCATTGATGCTTCCTTCAGAGGAGGCAGACGGTTACGCGAATGATAGCCTGATGCCTTCGTCGACTACCGGCCAGCAGGCGTGCCTTCCTGGTGGGCACGACCGCCGGTTGGCTGTCGAGTGGGCGCTACCTGTTGCGTGCATCTTCGGCATCCGCTTCGGCGTTGCGTTGGGCAATTCGTTGTTTCTGTTCTTCGGTGAGGGGGATCTTGCGAGCTCCGGCGCGCAGCATCAGCAGCCCGCCAACGATCGTACCGAGCACCAGGGCCAGCAATAACCAGATATACCAAGGCATGTTCTTTACTCCTGATGACGACGCGGTTCATTTCACCTTATGACACGAACCCTAGCTGCGCCATTGCATGATTGGACTGCCCGGCGAGTGTCACTCGCCCGTGCCGCCTGGATGATCTTTTTCTGCGACAATGCGCGCCGAAAATTTGCCGAGGAATCGCCATGACTTGTCAGACTCCCATCATCGTTGCGCTCGATTTTCCGTCCCGTGATGCTGCGCTGGCACTGGCCGGCCAGCTCGATCCCGCGCTTTGTCGCGTCAAGGTCGGTAAGGAGCTGTTCACCCGCTGTGGTCCGCAGGTGGTCGAAGCGCTGCAGGCACAGGGATTTGAGGTGTTCCTCGATCTGAAATTCCATGACATCCCCAACACCACGGCGATGGCGGTCAAGGCAGCGGCGGAACTGGGCGTGTGGATGGTCAACGTGCATTGTTCGGGTGGTCTGCGGATGATGGCGGCCTGCCGCGAAACCCTGGACAAGGCGAGCGGGGCGAAGCCACTGCTGATCGGCGTCACCGTGCTGACCAGCATGGAGCAGACGGACCTCGCCGATATCGGTCTCGACCTGGCGCCACAGCAGCAGGTGCTGCGTCTGGCAAGCTTGGCGGCGGAGGCCGGGTTGGACGGCCTGGTATGTTCGGCACAGGAGGCTCAGCCGTTAAAGGCGCAGTTCGCCGGGCTACAGCTGGTGACACCGGGCATCCGTCCGGCTGGCAGCACGGCGGACGATCAGCGGCGGATTCTCACGCCAGCCGAGGCCATGGCGGCGGGTTCGGATTATCTGGTGATCGGCCGCCCCATCGCGCAGGCAGCCGATCCAGCCCAGGCGCTGGCTGCGGTGGTGGCCGAGCTGTCATAGCATTCACGCGTAGGGCCGAATTTATTCGGCAGAACGTCTGTGGCTGAATAAATTCAGCCCTACAGGCGCGAAAGCGCGGGTCAGACCTTCAACACCAGCTTGCCGAAGTTGCCGCCGGTGAAGAGCTTCATCAGCGTGTCGGGGAAGGTTTCCAGCCCCTCGACGATGTCTTCCTTGCTCTTCAGCTCGCCGCTCTGCATCCAGCCGGCCATGTCCTTCATGGCTTCTGGGTAGCGCGATACGTAATCCATCACCACCATGCCCTGCATGCGCCCGCGGTTGACCAGCAGGGACAGGTAGTTGGCTGGGCCCTTGACCGCTTCCTTGTTGTTGTACTGGCTGATGGCGCCGCAGATCACGATGCGGGCACCGACGGTAATGCGCGTCAGCACCGCATCGAGAATGTCGCCGCCGACGTTATCGAAAAATACGTCGACGCCTTTCGGGCAGGTGCGTTTCAGACCAGCGGCGACGTCTTCGCTCTTGTAGTCGATGGCGTCATCGAAACCGAGCTCCTCGGTAAGGAAGCGACACTTGTCGGCGCCACCGGCGATGCCGACCACACGACAGCCCTTGATCTTCGCGATCTGTCCGGCAACGCTGCCCACCGCACCGGCCGCGCCGGACAACACCACGGTTTCGCCGGCCTTCGGCTCGCCCACCGCCAGCAGGCCGAAGTAGGCGGTCATGCCGGTCATGCCCAGCGCCGACAGGTAGCGCGGCAGCGGTGCCTGGTTCGGATCGACCTTGTAAAAGCCTTTCGGCTCGCCGAGGAAATAGTCCTGTACACCCAGCGCGCCGTTGACGTAATCGCCTTCAGCAAAATTGGGGTGCTGCGAGGCGATTACCTTGCCCACACCCAGCGCGCGCATCACTTCGCCGATGTCGACCGGCGGGATATAGGATTTGGCATCGTTCATCCAGCCGCGCATGGCCGGGTCCAGCGACAGATACTCCACCTTGACCAATACCTGGCCGGGCCCGGGCGCACCCACGGGGTTCTCGACGAATTCGAAGGTGTCGCGGCTTGGCGCGCCGATTGGGCGCTTGGCCAAGAGGAACTGGCGATTGGTCGTGTCCATGCAAACCTCTGTCTGTGCAAAAGTCTTGGTTTAGCCCGCCCAGGCCAGCCGCGCAAGCAAGGCGGGAATGTTGGAATGCACTGGCATCCGCCCGAGTGATATCGCTTTTGAGTCCTTAATCCGCGGTTGGGATGGCGGTATAACCATGACCCGCGTTTGGTTTGCAGTCATTTTTCGGACTCGGCACCTTCAACTCAATCGATCAGGGTATCTAGCATGAGCATGTCTTTTTCCGGTCAGGTCGCTTTGGTAACGGGGGCTGCGGCGGGCATCGGCCGCGCGACGGCGCTGGCTTTCGCAGAGCAAGGGCTGAAGGTGGTGGTGGCAGATCTGGATGAGGTCGGCGGTGCGGCCTGCACCGAAGCCATTCGCGAAACTGGAGGCGAGGCGATATTCGTGCAGTGCGATGTCACGCGCGACGAGCAGGTCAAGGCGATGATCGAGCAGGCGGTGACCACATACGGGCGCATCGACTATGCCTTCAACAACGCCGGGATCGAGATCGAGAAGGGCCGTCTGGCCGAAGGCAGCGAGGCGGAGTTCGACGCCATCATGGGCGTCAACGTCAAGGGTGTCTGGTTGTGCATGAAGCATCAGCTGCCGGTGATGCTGGCGCAGGGCGGCGGTGCCATCGTCAACACCGCATCGGTCGCAGGGCTCGGCGCGGCGCCGAAGATGAGCATCTACGCGGCGTCCAAGCATGCGGTGATCGGGCTGACCAAGTCTGCGGCGATCGAATATGCCAAGAAGAGCATTCGTGTGAATGCGGTGTGCCCGGCGGTGATCGATACCGATATGTTCCGTCGTGCCTACGAGGCGGACCCGCGCAAGGCGGAATTCGCGGCGGCCATGCATCCGGTTGGGCGGGTTGGCAAGGTTGAGGAAATCGCTGCGGCGGTGCTCTATCTCTGTAGCGATGGTGCGGCGTTCACTACTGGCCATGCGTTGGCGGTGGATGGTGGGGCGACGGCTATTTAGGGTTTTGGCTCTGGCAATCCCTGTGTTTGGAAGGTTTGGGTTTATAAGTGTTTATTGAGTTGTCCGATGGCTTGGTTTCGCCCTGGTGGGCGAGTTTCTTTTGGCAGTCGCCCCAAAAGAAACCAAAAGGTCTTGCCCCTGCATCCGGCCCTGCGCTTCGCGCAGGGTTCGTTCGCACAATTGCCGTTCCAGGGGCACGGCGCGAAGGGCCATCCATGGCCCATCGCGCCTCTCGCGGCATCCATGCCGCTCAACCCCTTCCACGGCAATTGCGCTCACCCTCCTGATGGGGCGTTTCGTGTCGCCTGATAAATTGTGCAGAAAAAGCGAAGTGCCTTGCTTCCATTGCTTTTTTGAGCTTGCAGACGACTTGGGCAACCTGCATCCGCCTCGGCTGAGTTGTGGCTTCCTCTCGCCGCCCGCTTCTGCGCAACGCTTTAGCTCTTGTTTTTTGCGCGAACTATCAGACGACGCAAAACGCCCCATCAGGAGGGTGAGCGGAATCGTTGCGTAGAGGGGCGAGCCGCATGGATGCGGCGAGAACCGTAATGGGTCGGGGCCGCCATCGGTATGGATGGCCCTTGTACGGCGACCCTCGGAGCGGCGATGGAGTGAACGAACCCTGCGCGCAGCGCAGGGCCGGATGCAGGGGCAAGCGTTTTTGCCTACTTTTTCCGCGTTTGGAAAAAGTCGGTCGCCCAGCAGTGCGAAACCAAGCCATCAAGCAACTCGATAAACGCTTATGGCCCCCAAAACCTTCGCCCAACACAAACTTGTCAACCTCAACACCTCAGGCCCGCTTGTTAAGAATCAGCAAGGTAAGCCCCCCCGCAATCAACCCCCACAGCGCCGAGCCAATACCAAACAGCGTCAACCCCGACGCGGTGACCATGAAAGTAATCAACGCCGCCTCGCGCTCGTGTGGCGTCTGCATGGCCTGGGTCAGCCCGCTGCCGATCGAACCGAGCAATGCCAGCGCCGCGATCGACAACACCAGCGCTGCCGGGAACGCCACGAACAGGGCCGCCAGCGTTGCGCCGAATATTCCGGCAATGCCGTAAAACACGCCGCACCAAATAGCCGCCGTGTAACGCCGGGACGGATCGGGGTGCGCTTCCGGTCCGCTGCAAATCGCCATAGTGATCGCCGCCAGATGGATACCATGCGAGCCGAACGGGGCCAGCAGCACCGACGCGATACCCGTCACCGAAATCAGCGGCGAGGCGGGGACCTGATAACCTTCAGCGCGCAGCACGGCCAGCCCCGGCATGTTCTGCGATGCCATGGCGATTACGAACAGCGGTATGCCGATGCTGAAGACGGCCGCGAAGGACAGCGTCGGTGTGGTCCATACCGGTACCGCAACCTTCAGGCTCAGCTCGCTGAAGTCCAGCAGCCCGAGCACGCCGGCCAGCACGCAGCCGACGATCAACGCCGAGAGCACGGCGTAGCGTGGCACCAGGCGCTTGGCCAGCAGGTAGCTGAAGAACATGCTCAGCACCAACACAGGCTGAACGTTCACGGCGCGGAAGATCTCGCTGCCGATGTTGAACAGCACACCGGCCAGCAGCGCCGCCGCCAGCGAGGCGGGTACCTTGCGCATCAGCCGTTCGAAGCTGCCGGTAAGTCCACATACCGCAATCAGCACCGACGCGAAGATGAAGGCACCGATCGCCTCACCATAAGGGACGCCGGGCAAGCTGCTGATCAGCAGCGCCGCGCCGGGAGTCGACCAGGCAACCACCACCGGCGTGCGGTAGCGCAGCGACAGGCCGACGCTGCACACCGCCATGCCGATCGACAGTGCCCAGATCCACGAGGAAATCTCCGCCCCGCTGAGCCCCGCGGCTTGCCCGGCCTGAAACATCAGGACCAGGGAGCTGGTATAGCCAGTGAGCATGGCGATGAAACCCGCCACGACGGTGGAGGCCGAACTGTCGGCGAACGGGCGCGGTAGCGAGCGGATAGCGTCCGGCATGGCTGTTCCTATTGAGTTTCCTGGATTGCCAAGGCTATGGGTGCCGATGGCTCGCGTCACCGTACAGCCGGCGGGACGATTGGCGTTACAGATAAAAGCCGATAAAGGCGCTGGAGGCTGGAAGCTGGACGAAAAAGCAGCAAGCCGCAGCAACAGCTTGGCGTAGTCCACGACGTTCAGCCTCCAGCCCAAGCTGGCATCGATGTTGCTATTACCTCTGTGCTTGCTGCGAAGCGTCAAAAACGCGGCTGTTGGAGGAAAGATGAGTCAGGGTATCGAATTCAATCGCTTGATGCTGGAAATGCGGGCCATGCAGACCGATGCAATGGCGCGCGCCAAGCCCGTGACCGCGGCCCCTGAGGTTGGCGCGCCGAGCTTTTCCGACATGCTCGGCCAAGCCGTCAATAAAGTGAACGAAACCCAGCAAGCCTCCAGCCAGCTGGCCACTGCCTTCGAAATGGGGCAGGGCGGGATCGACCTGACCGACGTCATGATCGCATCGCAGAAAGCCAGTGTTTCCTTTCAGGCCGTGACTCAGGTGCGTAACAAGCTGGTCCAGGCGTATCAAGACATCATGCAGATGCCGGTTTAAGGAAGGGTTTGAATAATGGCTGAAGTGCTTAGCAATGTTCCGGTAAAGGTCGATTCGGACGCGCCGAAGAAGCCGCTGTTTGGCCTGTCATTCCTTGAAAACCTTTCTGAGATGACGATGTTGCGGCAGGTCGGCCTGTTGGTCGGGCTGGCTGCGAGCGTCGCTATCGGCTTTGCCGTGGTCCTTTGGTCGCAGCAGCCGGACTACCGTCCGCTGCTCGGTAGCCTCGCCGGGATGGACGCCAACCAGGTGATGGAAACCCTCGCCGCTGCCGACATTACTTACACCGTCGAGCCCACTTCCGGCGCCTTGCTGGTCAAGGCCGACGACCTCGCTCGTGCGCGGCTGAAACTCGCCAGTGCTGGCGTTGCGCCGACCGACAGCAACATCGGTTTCGAGATTCTCGACAAAGAGCAGGGCCTCGGTACCAGCCAGTTCATGGAAGCCACCCGTTATCGTCGCGGTCTGGAAGGCGAGCTGGGTCGCACCGTGTCCAGCCTCAACAACGTAAAGGCCGCACGCGTGCACCTGGCAATCCCGAAGAGTTCGGTATTCGTCCGTGACGAGCGCAAGCCGAGTGCCTCCGTACTGGTCGAACTCTATCCGGGCCGCAGCCTCGAGCCGAGCCAGGTGATGGCGATCATCAATCTGGTCGCGACCAGCGTGCCAGAACTGACCAAGTCGCAAATCACCGTAGTGGATCAGAAGGGCAACCTGCTGTCCGATCAGCAGGAGCTGACCGAGCTGAGCATGGCCGGCAAGCAGTTCGACTACAGCCGCCGCATGGAGAGCCTCTACACCCAGCGCGTGCACAACATCCTGCAACCGGTGCTGGGCAGTGGCCGCTACAAGGCCGAAGTATCCGCCGATGTCGATTTCAGTGCCGTCGAGTCGACGTCCGAAACCTTCAACCCGGACCAGCCGGCGCTGCGCAGCGAGCAAAGCGTCAGCGAACAACGTCAGAGCAGCGTCGGCCCGCAAGGCGTTCCGGGTGCGCTGAGCAATCAGCCTCCAGGCCCTGCCACCGCGCCGGAAAACGCCATGGCCGGAAAAGCCGCCGCAGGTGCGGTCGCGTCGGGGCAACCTTTGCTCGATGCCAATGGTCAGCAGATTATGGATCCGGCGACCGGCCAGCCGATGCTGGCGCCTTATCCGGCGGACAAGCGTGAGCAAGCGACCCGTAATTACGAGCTGGACCGTTCCATCAGCTACACCAAGCAGCAGCAAGGCCGCCTGCGCCGCCTGTCGGTTGCGGTGGTACTCGATGATCAGATGACGGTTACTGCTGATGGGCAGACCACTCGTGTGCCGCGGACCGCCGAAGAATTGGCGCGCTTCACTCGCCTGGTGCAGGACGCCGTTGGTTTCGATGCCAGCCGTGGTGACAGCGTGAGCGTAATCAACGCGCCGTTCGCCGCCGACTCGCTCGAAGAGACCTTCGTCGACGTCCCGTTCTACTCGCAGCCATGGTTCTGGGACATCGTCAAACAGGTGCTCGGCGTGCTGTTCATCCTGGTGCTGGTGTTCGGCGTGCTGCGGCCGGTGCTGAACAACCTGACCAATGCTGGCAAGAGCAAGGAGCTTCAGCCTGCCGGCGGTGACGGCGAGCTGGCCGACATGGAAGGTCTGGATGGTGCACTGAGCAATGATCGGGTCAGCCTGAGCGGGCCGCAGAGCATCATGCTGCCGAGCCCGACCGAGGGGTACGATGCGCAACTGAATGCCATCAAGAATCTGGTAGCCGAGGACCCAGGCCGGGTAGCCCAGGTCGTCAAAGATTGGATCAACGAAGATGAGTGATGCACGAGTTCCAGCCAAGCTGAACAAGGTTGACAAAGCCGCGATTCTGCTGCTTTCCCTCGGCGAAGCCGATGCTGCGCAGGTCTTGCGTCATCTCGGCCCGAAAGAAGTGCAGAAGGTCGGCACGGCAATGGCGCAGATGCGCAACGTGCAGAAATCGCAGATCGAGAAGGTCATGAGCGAGTTCGTCGAAGTCGTCGGCGACCAGAGTGGTCTCGGCGTGGGCTCCGACGGTTACATCCGCAAGATGCTCACCCAGGCGCTGGGCGAGGACAAGGCGGGCGGCTTGATCGATCGCATCCTGCTGGGCGGCAACACCAGCGGCCTGGACAGCCTCAAGTGGATGGAGCCGCGCGCGGTCGCCGACGTGATCCGCTACGAACACCCGCAGATCCAGGCGATCGTGGTGGCTTATCTCGACCCCGACCAGGCGGGCGAGGTGCTGTCGCATTTCGATCACAAGGTGCGGCTCGACATCGTGCTGCGCGTGTCGTCGCTCAATACCGTCCAGCCGGCGGCCTTGAAGGAACTCAACCTGATCCTGGAGAAGCAGTTCTCCGGCAACGCCAATACCACCCGTGCGACGCTGGGCGGCGTCAAGCGCGCGGCGGACATCATGAACTACCTCGACAGCTCGGTCGAAGGCCAGCTGATGGACGCCATCCGCGATGTCGACGAAGATCTGTCGTCGCAGATCGAAGACCTGATGTTCGTCTTCGACAACCTGGCGGATGTCGATGACCGGGGCATCCAGGCGCTCATGCGTGAAGTATCCTCCGATGTGCTGGTCATGGCGCTCAAGGGCGCGGACGAAGCGATCAAGGAGAAAATCTTCAAGAACATGTCCAAGCGCGCCGGAGAACTGCTGCGCGACGACCTGGAAGCCAAGGGCCCGGTGCGCATCAGCGAAGTCGAGGGCGCCCAGAAGGAAATTCTCACCATTGCCCGCCGTATGGCTGAAGCCGGGGAAATCGTTCTCGGCGGCAAGGGCGGCGAAGAAATGATTTAGGTCTAAGCGAGCCGTATGTCCAAGGAAAATCCCAGCGATGTGATCCGCGCGAAGGACGTCAATCTCTTCGATCGCTGGGCCTTGCCGAGCTTCGATCCGCTAGGCAGTGAACCGGCGGAGCCGGAGACGCTCGAGGAATCGGGCGCGGACCAGGACCTGTCGCGCAGCGAAGACGTCCCGGTCGAGGAGGTCAAACCGCTGACGCTCGACGAACTCGAAGCGATTCGTCAGGAGGCCTACAACGAGGGCTTCAGCACGGGCGAGAAGGACGGCTTTCATGCCGGACAACTCAAGGCCCGGCAAGAAGCCGATGCGGCGCTGGCGCCTAAACTCGCGAGCCTGGAGCAATTGATGACGCAATTGCTCGAGCCCATCGCCGATCAGGACCGCAACCTCGAACACGCGATGGCCACGCTGGTCTGTCAGCTGTCGCGTGAGGTGATTCAGCGCGATTTGCTGATCGATTCCAGCCAGATTCGCCAGGTGCTTCGCGATGCCCTGAAGCTGCTGCCGATGGGCGCCAGCAACGTGCGCATCCACATCAATCCGCAGGACTTCGAGCTGGTCAAGGCGCTGCGCGAGCGCCACGAAGAAACCTGGCGGATCGTCGAAGACAGCGATCTGCTGCCGGGCGGTTGCCGGATCGAAACCGAACAGAGCCGCATCGACGCCAGCGTTGAAACGCGGCTGAGTCAGGCGATCAAGCAGCTGTTCGAGCAGCAGCGCGAGAACGCCACCAGCCCGCCGGAAGCGGATCTGCACCTGGATCTCGGCTCGGACAACCCCGATGCGCCTTGAACGCACCAGCTTCGCCAAACGCTTCGAGACCTACAGCGAGGCGATCAAGCTTCCCAGCCAGCCGATCCTCGAAGGTCGGCTGTTGCGTATGGTCGGCCTGACGCTGGAGGCCGAAGGCCTGCGCGCCGCCGTCGGTAGCCGCTGCCTGGTGATCAACGACGACAGCTATCACCCGACCCAGGTCGAAGCCGAGGTCATGGGGTTTTCTGCCGGCAAGCTCTATCTGATGCCGGTCGGCAGCCTGGCGGGCATTGCGCCCGGCGCGCGCGTCGTGCCGCTGGCCAATACCGGGCGTTTGCCGATGGGCACTTCGATGCTGGGACGCGTGCTCGACGGCGCCGGTCGCGCCCTGGACGGCAAGGGCGGCATGAAGGCCGAAGACTGGGTGCCGATGGACGGCCCGGTGATCAACCCGCTCAATCGCCACCCGATCAGCGAGCCACTGGATGTCGGCATCCGCTGTATCAATGGCCTTTTGACGGTCGGACGTGGGCAACGCCTTGGATTGTTCGCCGGGACCGGTGTAGGTAAATCGGTGTTGCTGGGGATGATGACCCGCTTCACCGAGGCCGACATCATCGTTGTCGGCCTCATCGGCGAACGTGGCCGTGAGGTCAAGGAATTCATCGAGAACATCCTCACCGAAGAAAGCATCAAGCGCTCCGTGGTCGTCGCTTCGCCAGCGGACGACGCGCCGTTGATGCGACTGCGCGCGGCCATGTATTGCACGCGCATCGCCGAATATTTCCGCGACAAGGGCAAGAACGTCCTGCTGCTGATGGACTCGCTGACCCGCTTCGCACAGGCCCAGCGGGAAATCGCGCTGGCCATCGGCGAGCCACCGGCGACCAAGGGTTACCCGCCCTCGGTGTTCGCCAAGCTGCCGAGTCTGGTGGAGCGCGCCGGAAACGCCGAGGCGGGCGGCGGTTCGATCACGGCGTTCTATACCGTGCTGTCCGAAGGCGATGACCAGCAGGACCCCATCGCCGACTCCGCGCGGGGCGTGCTCGACGGTCACATCGTGCTATCGCGGCGGCTGGCCGAAGAAGGTCATTACCCGGCAATCGACATCGAGGCCTCCATCAGCCGGGTCATGCCGCAAGTGGTCAGTCCCGAACACGTGCGCAGTTCGCAGCGGTTCAAGCAGCTGTGGTCGCGCTACCAGCAGAGTCGCGACCTGATCAGCGTCGGCGCATACGTGCCGGGCGGCGATCCGGAAACCGACCTGGCCATCGCGCGGCAGGCGGAGATGGTCCGCTATCTTCGACAGGGCCTGGACGAGGCTGAGCCCCTGGCGCAGAGCGAGGCAGCCCTGCTCAACGTGTTCAATCCCAAGGCTGCGGGCTAAACCTTGGCGACGAGTCGTGCCGCGCGCCTGGCGCCCGTGATCGACATGGCCGAACGGGCCGAGCGCGACGCCGCGGCGCAGTTCGGCCAGGGGCAGACCCAACTGGCCCAGGCCGAAGCCAAGCTGGGCGAGCTGCGCCAGTATTTCAGCGATTACCAGCAGCAGTGGATGAACCAGGGCAGCCAGGGCGTATCCGGACAATGGCTGGTCAACTATCAGCGGTTCCTTTCACAGCTCGAGTCGGCGATCGCCCAACAGCAGCGCAGTGTTGACTGGCACCGCAACACGCTCGACAAGCTGCGCGTGCAGTGGCAGCAGCGGCGCGCGCGGCTCGATGGGCTGCGCAAACTGGTCGATCGCTACATCCAGGAAGCCAGAACGGCGGCCGACAAGCGCGAACAAAAGCTGCTCGACGAATTCTCGCAGCGGCTGGCAAGCCGGCCCAGACAGGATTGAAGCTTGCTGTGCCGGGTTTTGGGTGCTAAATCTTCATCAGTTCGTTTACTGCAGTACGGCCAGCCAACGAAGGCACTGGCGAATGCGCTTTTTTGGCGTCCGGCATACAAGGCTGCGACGTTTTCGCTTGGATCAGGAGTGCTACATGACCATCAGTTCACAGCTATCGGCAGATGGACAGGAGCTGACGATTACCATCCAGGGGCGCTTCGATTTCAATGCCCATCAAGCATTCCGCGATGCCTATCAGCGTAATGACTGTACACCCAAGCGTTATGTGATCGACCTCGCCGGCGCGACCTACCTCGACAGTTCAGCCCTGGGAATGTTGCTGTTGCTGCGCGATCACGCCGGCAGCGACAAGGCCGATATCCGTTTGATCAACTGCAACCCCGATGTGCGAAAGGTCCTTTCGGTATCCAATTTCGAACAGCTGTTCGCGATAGCCTGATGCCGCGCCGGCTCTCCATACTCATCGCCGAGGATGGCGCTGCCGACCGCATGCTGTTGGCCGCCATCGTCGGTCGTCAGGGGCATCGTGTGACGACGGCAGCCAACGGTGCCGAAGCGGTCCGTCTGTTCGAGAGCGTGCGGCCGCAACTGGTGTTGATGGACGCGCTGATGCCGGTGATGGACGGTTTCGAGGCGGCGCGGCAGATCAAACAGCTGGCCGGCAACGAGCTGGTGCCGATCATCTTCCTGACGTCCCTTACCGAGCACGAAGCGCTGGTGCGCTGCCTCGAAGCGGGCGGCGACGACTTTCTCGCCAAACCCTATAACCCGGTCATCCTCGAAGCGAAGATCCAGGCCATGCACCGCCTGCGCCGGCTGCAGGCGACAGTGTTGGAGCAGCGTGATCTCATCGCCCGGCGCAACCAGCAACTGCTCGACGAGCAACGCGCCGCCAAGGCCATCTTCGACAAGGTGGCCCATGCCGGTTGCCTGAACGCACCCAACATCCGTTATCGGCAATCCCCGCGTGCGCTCTTCAATGGCGATCTGCTACTGGCGGCGCATGCGCCGGCCGGCAGGATGTTCGTACTGCTGGGCGACTTCACCGGTCACGGTCTGCCCGCTGCGGTCGGGGCGATGCCGCTGGCCGAAACCTTCTACGGAATGACCGCTAAGGGTTATTCCAGCCAAGAAATCCTGTGCGAGCTCAACGCCAAGTTGAAGTTGATCCTGCCGGTGGAAATGTTCTGTTGCGCCGCCCTGTTGGATATCAATTTCAAGCAAGGCACCTTGCGCGTCTGGAACGGTGGGCTGCCTGACGGCTTTCTGCTCAGGGCTGCGAAGGGCGAGCGCCTGCCGTTGCGCTCCAGGCACCTGCCGCTTGGCGTGCTCGAGACTTCGCAGTTCGATAGCAGCTTCGAAACCTTGCCGCTGGAGATCGGCGACCGCCTGCTGCTGCTGTCCGACGGTGTGCTGGAGAGCGCCAACGCTGACGAACAATTGTTCGGCGAGCAGCGGCTGCTGGCGGTCATGGATGCCAACACCGAGCCCACGGCCTTGCTGGATGAGATCCAGGCCGCGCTGCACGATTTTCATGGTCAGATACTCGACGATCTGAGCCTCGTCGAAGTGAGCGTGATCGAGACGGAAGAGGCCGCTGCGGTGCAGTCGCCGGTGGTTTTCCCGCCCGGCTCGCCGGAGCTGCGTGCACGTGACTGGTCCGCCAGCTTCGAACTGCGCCCCAGTAGCTTGCGCACCTACAGCCCTTTGCCGATGACCATGCATCTGCTATTGCAGATCGCGCCGCTGCGTCACCGCGCCGGTGCGATCTACACGGTGCTGACCGAGCTCTACGCCAATGCCCTGGAGCATGGCGTGCTGCTGCTCGATTCCTCCATGAAGTGCGATGCCGAGGGTTTCGCCAAGTACTACCAGGAACGCCAGCGGCGATTGAATACGTTTGCTGACGGCTGGGTCGCCATCGACCTGAGCGTCAAGTCCGACGAGGCCAAGGGGTGCCTGCGCATCACTGTCCGCGACAGCGGGCCGGGATTCGATGTGGTGCGGGCGCTGAGCAAGCCATACTGCGCCCAATGTCTGGGTGGGCGGGGGCTGCGGATGATTCGTCAGATGAGCGAGCGCTTCTACTGGGAGCCGGACGGCAAAGTTCTGAACGTCGAGTTCTACTGGACCGTCCATGCCTGATTCGCTGCTTTTCAAACTGGAGCGCACCCATGGTCGATCATCTCGACAGTAGCGTGTTGGCAACGCTGCAGGATGTGATGGAAGCCGAGTATCCGGTGTTGCTGGACACCTTTCTGCTCGATTCGGAAGAGCGCCTGCGGTTGCTCCAGCAGGCCTGCCGCAGCGGTGAGGCGGAAAGCCTGCGGCAGGCTGCCCATAGCTTCAAGGGCAGCTGCAGCAATATGGGCGCAGTGCTGCTGGCGGAACTTTGTCGCCAATTGGAAGAGGCGGCGCAGCTCGGGCAGATCGACGCTGCCCTGCAATTGATCGAGCATATCGAGCGCGAATTCGCCATCGTACGCATTCTTTATCGAGCCGAACGCCAGCGCTACGGCGGGCTCGGCTGATATTCGAGCTGTATCGGGGGCCCGGGATCGAGGCGCTTTGGGTGCTGGTAGAAATAGCCGCTTAAGCTTATGGCCTGGACTTTGCTTGGGTGAACGTACTGTCACCATCCTGAGCGGAAGACCCATGGCCGTTTCCCCCGATCTATTGCTCAACATCAAGGCTCCTACGACCGTCGTCAAAGCCGCGAACGCGTCGCTCCAATCCGCCCGCGAACCCAGCCGCGACGAGCCTTCCAGCTTTGCCAACGTCTATGCCAAGGAGCGCCAGGCCAAGCCGGTCGAGCGTCAGGATTCCTCGGCGAAGCCTGTTCGGGACAAGCCGGCTGGCGACAAACCGAGTCAGGAAACCGTCAAGGCTGGCGGCAGCGAAAAGCCGGCCGTAGCCGAAGCCGGCAACGAGTTGCCAGCCGACGACGAAACGACCGATGACGCCCCGCAAGACGGCGAGGCCGAACTCGATCCATTACTGCTGTTCGGCATGGGTGGCCAGGCGCCGGCCAGTGACGAATCGCTGGACGCACCGCCGACTGGCAGCGAGTTTCTGGCGGGCCTGGGGCTGGCTCAGGCCAGCATGGAGTTTGCCGAGGCTGAGGCAGAGGGCGAGACATCGATGGCAGGCACGCGCACCCTGGATATCCAGTCCGCAGCGCAAAAGAGTCCGTTGGCCGATGCATTGATGCCGGATGCAGCCCCAGAGCAAACCGAAGAACTCTCGGCCAGCCTGTTGGTGGGTGAGGCGCTGGCGGAAGAGACTGACGAAGTCGCGCTGGATGAGAGTTTTGGTGAGCTGCTAGACAAGCTGGACGCGCCGAAGGAAAGCCGCACCAACGCCGCCGATATGGACGCCAACCGGCTCAATCCGCTGACCCAGGCGATTGCACAGCAGACCCAGACTCAGCAGGCGCAGCGGCTGACGATGGTGCCGGGCCAACCGGTGCAGATGCAGCAGTCCGGCTGGAGCGAAGCGGTGGTCGACAAGGTAATGTGGCTGTCGAGCCAGAACCTCAAGTCCGCCGAGATTCAGCTCGATCCAGCCGAACTGGGTCGCATGGAAATCCGTATCGACATGAACAAGGACCAGACCCAGGTTACTTTCCTCAGTCCTCACGCGGGCGTGCGCGACGCACTGGAAGGACAGATGCATCGCTTGCGTGACATGTTCACGCAACAGGGCATGACGATGGACGTCAATGTGTCCGACCAGTCCAAGGGCTGGCACGGTGATGGCGGCGAATCGCGCGGCAGGGGCGTAGCCGGCGTATCGACGGAGGGAGATGAGGAAATCGTTCACGGCACGATGGAAATCAGCACCAACCGTGCGGGCCGTGATCGCGGTCTGGTGGATTACTACGCCTGACTTAGCTGGCATTGGGGCAGGGCTGCCCGGCCCCAATACGCTGCACGCAAACGCTTCGCCCCGAGGTCGGGCCTCCCACAAAAGCACGCAGCCCCAGCCATACTCCGATGCTGATCGTAGGAGGCGCGCCCCATGGCGAACGCGGGCTTCGCGTCAACTATTCGTCTACAAATCAGCGAGGCCTTTGTCTCAGTCGTTTACGGCTCCGCGTCCCTGGTCGATACTGGCACAGCAGTTGCTCGTAGCGCTTCGTTGCGAGTGAAATCTCCTGTGATGACGGATATTTGGCATGGCTAAGAAACAGGGACCCCCAGACGTACCCAGCCCGGCAGCGGCGCCCGGCGGTAAGGGCAAACTCAAGCTGATCATCCTGATCGTGCTCGGCCTGCTGCTGGCGGTCGGATTGTCGGTCGGCGGCACCTTTTATCTCATGAGCCGGGGCGATACCGAAGCTCAGCCCGAAGCCGCTTCGCAAACTCAGACGGCACCCGTGCGCCAGCCAGCGATCTATGAAGTGTTGGCACCGGCATTCATCGTCAATTTTCCCAACGCCGGTGGCCGCCAGCGCTACATGCAGGTTAGCGTGGCGCTGATGTCGCGCGATCAGGCGGCACTCGACGCACTGAAGGAACACATGCCGCTGTTGCGCAATCAACTGGTCATGCTGTTTTCCAGTCAGGAGTTCGCCAGCCTGGCCACGCCGGTCGGGCAAGAGATGCTTCGGCAGCAGGCCACGGCCAGCGTCCAGGAGCTGGCACAGAAGGAAATCGGCAAACTTGCCATCGAGCAAGTGCTGTTCACCAACTTCGTATTGCAATAGGGGTCGTTGTAGATGGCTGTTCAAGACCTGCTTTCGCAAGACGAGATCGATGCGCTCCTACACGGAGTCGACGACGGTCTGGTCGATACCGAAAGCGATTCCGAACCGGGCAGCATCAAGAGTTACGACCTGACCAGCCAGGACCGCATCGTCCGCGGGCGCATGCCCACGCTGGAGATGGTCAACGAGCGTTTTGCCCGCTATACCCGCATCAGCATGTTCAATCTGCTGCGTCGCTCGGCCGATGTGTCGGTCGGTGGCGTGCAGGTGATGAAATTCGGCGAGTACGTGCATTCGCTGTATGTACCGACCAGCCTCAATCTGGTGAAGATCAAGCCGTTGCGAGGCACATCTCTGTTCATCCTGGACGCCAAGCTGGTGTTCAAGCTGGTGGACAATTTCTTCGGCGGTGACGGCCGTCACGCCAAGATCGAGGGGCGCGAATTCACGCCCACCGAGCTGCGCGTCGTGCGCATGGTGCTGGATCAGGCCTTCGTCGACCTGAAAGAAGCCTGGCATGCGGTGCTCGACGTCAACTTTGAGTACGTACATTCGGAGGTCAACCCGGCGCTGGCCAATATCGTCAGCCCGAGCGAAGTGGTGGTGGTGTCGACGTTCCATATCGAGCTCGAAAGCGGCGGTGGCGACTTCCATGTGACCATGCCGTACTCGATGATCGAACCGATCCGCGAAATGCTCGATGCCGGTTTCCAGTCGGATGTCAGCGACCAGGACGAGCGCTGGGTCAACGCCTTGCGCGAAGACGTGCTCGACGTGAGCGTGCCGCTCAGCGCGACGGTGGTGCGGCGTCAGCTGAAGCTGCGCGACATCCTGAACATGCAGCCGGGCGATGTGATCCCGGTGGAAATGCCCGAAGACATGATCATGCGCGCCAATGGCATGCCGGCGTTCAAGGTCAAGCTCGGCGCGCACAAGGGCAACCTGGCTTTGCAGGTGCTCGAGTCCGTATTGCGGCCACGTTGATTAGCCTGGCGAGCCGTTGAAAAACGTAGGCGAGGCAGGCAAGACGAGGCGCAACGACCAAGGGGAGTAACAGCCAAAGGCTGGCCCGAAGGGCGAGTGTAACGAGTCAAAACAGGCGAGGAAGCGGACCGGGCTCGCTTACGAGTTTAGTGTTCTAAATGAGCATTCCGACTGGGCTCGCATCCGAGCCTGTTTTTAACGAAGTAATGCCAACGCAGGTAGTTTTTCAACAGCCTGCTAAACATTTACCAGCCGGTCGAGGACTATCGATGGCAGACGAACACGAAAACACTTCCGCCGAAGAACAGGCGCTGGCCGATGAATGGGCATCGGCGCTGGCCGAGGCGGGCGATGCCAACCAGGACGACATCGATGCGCTGCTGAATCAGGGGCCGGCCGCCGCGCCGGCACCGCCACGCGCGCCACTGGAGGAGTTCGGTAGCGGTCCGAAGTCGGCCGCAACGGCAGGCCTCGACGGCCCGAATCTGGATGTGATTCTCGATATTCCGGTCTCCATCTCCATGGAGGTCGGCAGCACCGAAATCAGCATTCGCAACCTGCTGCAGCTTAACCAAGGCTCGGTGGTGGAGCTCGACCGGCTGGCCGGCGAGCCGCTGGACGTGCTGGTCAACGGCACGCTGATCGCCCACGGCGAAGTCGTGGTGGTGAATGAGAAATTCGGCATTCGGCTGACTGATGTCATCAGCCCGAGCGAACGCATCAAGAAGTTGCGCTGAGATGAAAGCCCTGGCTTTCCTTTCGCTCGCGCTGGCATTGCCGGCCATGGCCGCCGAACCTGCGGCAAGCATGAGCAGTTCGGGCATGGGCGCGCAGATGACCAAACTGCTGCTCGGCCTGTTGCTGGTGATCGGGCTGATCTTTCTGCTCGCCTGGCTGTTGCGGCGGATGCAGCAGATCAATCCGCGTAGCAACCAGGCCATCAAGCTGATCTCCAGCCATGCCCTTGGGCCACGCGAGCGCCTGGTGCTAGTGCAGGTCGGCCGCGAGCAGGTGCTGCTCGGCCTGAGCGCCGGCCGTATCACGCCGTTGCATGTGCTTGAAGAGCCGGTGCACCTGCCGGATGCCGAGCCAGCCAACCCCGAATTCGCCCAGCGCCTGATGGAATTGCTTGGCCGGGACCAGAAGGACAAACCCTGATGCTTCGATTGTTGCTGGCGGTGCTGCTGGTCCTGGCCGCTCCGTTTGCTGTGGGGCAGGATGCCGGCGGCCTGATCACCCAGGGCGATAACCCGCTGTCGATCCCGGCCATTACGCTGAGCACCGATGCCGAAGGCCAGCAGGAGTATTCGGTCAGCCTGCAGATCCTGCTGATCATGACGGCGCTGAGCTTCATTCCGGCGTTCGTCATGCTGATGACCAGCTTCACGCGGATCATCATCGTCTTTTCCATCCTGCGTCAGGCGCTGGGCCTGCAGCAGACGCCTTCGAACCAGATCCTCGTGGGCCTGACGATCTTCCTGACGCTGTTCATCATGGCGCCGGTGTTCGAGCGGATTAACAACGAGGCGGTGCAGCCCTATTTGGCCGAGCAGTTATCCGCGCAGGATGCGATCGCTCGGGCTGAGGTGCCGTTGAAGAACTTCATGCTCGCGCAAACCCGCGAGAGCGATCTGGATCTGTTCGTGCGGCTGTCGCGGCGGACTGACATCCAGTCGCCGGATGCCGCTCCGTTGACCATTCTGGTGCCGGCATTCGTGACCTCGGAGCTGAAAACTGCCTTCCAGATCGGCTTCATGATCTTCATCCCGTTCCTGATCATCGACATGGTGGTGGCCAGCGTGCTGATGGCGATGGGCATGATGATGCTGTCGCCGCTGATCATCTCGTTGCCGTTCAAGATCATGCTGTTCGTGCTGGTCGATGGCTGGGGCCTGATCATCGGCACGCTCGCCGGCAGTTTCGGCACGTTATAAGCCCCTCGGAGTTTTGTCATGACGCCCGAAGTCGCGGTTGACCTGTTTCGTGAAGCACTGTGGATGACTGCCATGCTCGTCGGTGTGCTGGTGGTCCCGAGTTTGCTGGTGGGTCTGGTGGTGGCGATGTTCCAGGCGGCTACGCAGATCAACGAGCAAACCCTGAGCTTTCTGCCGCGCCTGCTGGTCATGCTGATGACATTGATCTGGGCGGGGCCCTGGCTAGTCCGTGAGTTGATGGAGTACACCCAGGGCCTGATCCAGAACATCCCGTTGATCATCGGTTAGCCGACATGATCTTCCCCAGCATGGTGCGCCCCGGTGCTTGAACTCAGCGACGCGCAAATTGGCGCCTGGGTCGGGCAGTTCCTGCTGCCGCTGTTCCGCATCGCGGCGCTGTTGATGAGCATGCCGATCATCGGGACCCAGTTGGTGCCGATGCGGGTACGGCTTTACCTGGCGCTCGCCATTTCGGTCGTGCTGGTGCCGGGATTGCCACCGGTGCCTGTGGTGGAGGGGTTGAGTGCGCAGGCCTTCGTGCTGATCGCCGAGCAGATCCTGGTCGGGGTGATGCTTGGCTTCGTGTTGCAGCTGTTCTTCCAGGTATTCATCGTTTCCGGCCAGCTGCTTGCCATGCAGATGGGTCTGGGTTTTGCGTCGATGGTCGATCCGGCCAATGGCGTATCGGTGCCGGTGATCGGCCAGTTCTTCAACATGCTGGTGATCCTGTTGTTTCTGGCTATGAACGGCCATTTGGTGGTGCTGGAAATCCTCACTGAAAGCTTCACGACCCTGCCGATCGGCGGCTGGTTGGTCGGCACCAATCATCTCTGGGAAGTGGCGGGCAAACTGGGCTGGGTGCTCGGCGCCGGATTGCTGCTGGTGTTGCCGGCAATCACCGCGCTGCTGGTGGTGAACCTGGCCTTCGGCCTTATGACCCGCGCGGCGCCGCAGCTGAACATCTTCTCGATCGGTTTCCCGCTGACGCTGGTGCTGGGGCTGATCATCGTCTGGATCGGCATGGCCGATATCCTGGCGCAGTACCAGACCTTCGTCAGCGAAGCGCTGGGCATGCTGCGTGAACTGATCGGGTTACGCTGATGCGGATACCTTCATTGGCATTGTCGGAGGCCTGATATGGCTGAAAGCGAAAGCGGTGCCGACAAAAGCGAGGAACCCACGGAGAAACGCCTCCGTGAGTCCCGTGAAAAGGGTCAGCTTGCCCGTTCCCGCGAGCTGAACACGGTGGCGGTTACGCTGGGTGGCATTGGTGGTTTGCTGGCAACTGGCGGAGGTCTGGCTGGTAGCCTGATGGCCATGATGCAGGGCAACTTCGAGCTCAGTCGCGAAACGCTGCTGGACGAGAACGCTATGGTGCGGCTTTTGATGAGCAGCGGGATGATCGCGCTCGAAGCCGTCATGCCGCTGCTGGTAGTGCTACTGATCGTCTCCATCGTCGGCCCGATCTCGCTGGGCGGCTGGCTGTTCTCGGGTAAGGCGATGTCGCCCAAGTTCAGCCGTATGAACCCCGGGCCTGGCTTGAAGCGGATGTTCTCGACCAAGGCGCTGGTCGAACTGCTGAAGGCGCTGGGCAAGTTTCTCGTAGTGCTGATGGTGGCGCTGGCGGTGCTCAACGCCTATGAGGACGACCTGCTGTCCATCGCCAAGCAGCCCCTGGATCTGGCCATCATGCACAGCGCCGAGGTGGTGGGCTGGTGCGCACTGTGGATGGCCTGCGGGCTGATTCTGATCGCGGCGGTGGATGTGCCGTTTCAGCTCTGGGACAACAAGCAGAAGCTGATGATGACCAAGCAGGAAGTGCGCGACGAATACAAGGACAGCGAAGGCAAACCCGAGGTCAAGGCGCGAATTCGACAGATGCAGCGCGATGCCGCTCAGCGCCGGATGATGCAATCCGTACCGGAAGCCGATGTGGTCATCACCAACCCGACCCACTTCGCCGTGGCGTTGAAATATGACGGCGACAAGGGCGGGGCGCCGATGCTGGTAGCCAAGGGTGGTGACTTCGTTGCGCTGAAGATTCGCGAAATCGCCAACGAGCACCAGGTGACGGTGCTCGAATCCCCGGCGCTGGCGCGGGCGGTGTACTACTCCACCGAACTCGACCAGGAAATTCCGGCAGGACTTTACCTGGCCGTAGCGCAGGTACTGGCGTACGTCTATCAGCTACGTCAATACCGCTCCGGCAAGGGCAAGCGGCCGGATCCGCTGGGCAACCTGCCGATCCCACCGAATTTGCGTAAGGATGAATAGGCGAAGAGCCGACAAAGGCGCTGGAGGCTGGACGATGCGCGGCTCTGTACCTATCGTTCAGCTTTCCAGCCTCAAGCGGATCTTTTCGGCTTTATTCGATCACCCCACAGGCAACCCGAGCGCCGCCGCCGCCAAGCGGCTGCGGGTGGTCGGAATGGTTGTCGCCGCCCTTGTGGACCATCAGTGCTAGGCCTTTGATGTCGCCGAGGCTTTTCAGGCGGGGCGCGAGAACCGGCTGGTTGGCCTTGCCGTCACCGTCGACCATCAGCGCAGGCAGGTCGCCCATATGGCCTTCTCCCCAGGGCTCGCCATGCTTGCCGGAGTTCTGCGGGTCCCAATGGCCGCCCGCGGCGCCAGCTGCAATGGTTTCGCCGTCCTTGTCCGCCGGATTGCAGCTGCCCTTGGCGTGAATATGGAAGCCATGGGCGCCCGACTCCAGGCCAGACAGCTCGGGGCGGAATACCAGCCCGTACTGGCTACTTTCGATTTTGACGGTGCCGACTGAGGCGCCGACGCCTTCGGCTGTCACAGCCTTTACCGGTACGCTGAGCGTTTCGGCGTGTAGGCCAACGGCCGTAAGTCCGGCGATTGCTGCGATGATCCACTGTTTCATGGAGGAACTCCTTTGATGTAAGAGGGCGGAATGCTGCAGATAACGCCGTCCCGTCTGCATCAGGCGGCGTTGCTAGCGTGAGACTGCCCAGGCCGCGGTCGGTTCGAAAGCGGCTTCGCCAGGGCGACGACCTCGTGGCAATGCGTACTTATGGCGGGGCGCGCGACTCTTCTTTGCACAAGTTGGACCCCTTCTTGCTATGACTCCGGCAGGACGCGTTTTTGCGTCAATTCTTTGATCGGTTCTGTCGGGGGCTTCGTGGATCGAGCGCAACTCATCAACATTCGCAACGGCCTGGCGGGCGCGGGTCGCGGCAACCTAGGCGTGCCGCTTCTGCTGCTCGTGATGATGGGCATGATGATGCTGTCGGTGCCGCCGTTCCTGCTGGATCTGCTGTTCACCTTCAACATCGCCTTGTCCATCGTCGTGCTGCTGGTCAGCGTCTACGCGTTGCGCCCGCTGGACTTTGCGGTGTTCCCGACGATCCTGCTGGTCGCGACGCTCATGCGCCTGGCGCTGAACGTGGCGTCCACCCGTGTGGTGCTGATTCATGGTCACGAGGGCGGCTCGGCCGCTGGCCATGTAATCGAAGCCTTCGGTAACGTCGTGATCGGCGGCAACTATGTAGTGGGTGTGGTGGTCTTCGCGATCCTGATGATCATCAACTTTGTCGTAGTGACCAAAGGTGCCGGACGCATTTCCGAGGTGAGCGCGCGCTTCACCCTCGACGCCATGCCGGGCAAGCAGATGGCTATCGACGCTGACCTTAACGCCGGCCTGATCGACCAAGCCGAGGCCAAGAAGCGTCGCGTCGAAGTTGCTTCCGAGGCGGATTTCTACGGCTCCATGGACGGTGCCAGCAAGTTCGTGCGTGGCGACGCCATCGCCGGTCTGCTGATTCTGTTCATCAACCTCATCGGTGGCGTTGGCATCGGTATGGCGCAGCATGGCCTGAGCTTCAGCGAGGCGGGTCAGGTGTACGCGCTGCTGACTATCGGTGACGGCCTGGTGGCGCAGATTCCTTCGCTGCTGCTCTCGACTGCCGCCGCCATTATGGTGACTCGCGTAACCAGCTCCGAGGACATGGGTCAGCAGGTCAACCGGCAGATGTTCGAGTCCCCCAAGGCGCTGGCCGTATCGGCCGCCATCATGATCGCCATGGGTCTGGTGCCGGGGATGCCGCACATGTCCTTCCTCGGCCTTGGCGGCATGGCGGCCGGTGGTGCCTATTGGATCTGGCATCGCCAGAAGAAGGTCAAGCAAGAGGCTGAGCAGGAAGTCCAGAAGCAGCAGGAAATGCTGCCGGCACAGCGCGCGACGGAAACCAAGGAGCTGGGCTGGGACGACGTGACGCCGGTAGACATGGTCGGGCTCGAAGTGGGTTATCGGCTGATTCCGCTGGTCGACCGCAACCAGGGTGGCCAGTTGCTGGCGCGAATCAAGGGCGTGCGCAAGAAGCTTTCGCAGGATCTCGGTTTTCTGATGCCGTCGGTTCATATCCGTGACAACCTCGATCTGCTGCCCAACGCCTATCGCTTGACGCTGATGGGTGTGAGCCTGGCCGAAGCCGAGGTTTATCCAGATCGCGAACTGGCGATCAATCCAGGCCAAGTGTTCGGTCCGCTCAACGGTATCTCCGCCAAGGACCCGGCGTTCGGCCTGGAGGCGGTGTGGATCGAACCCAGCCAGCGCGATCAGGCGCAGTCGCTCGGCTACACCGTGGTCGATGCCAGCACTGTGGTTGCGACTCACCTGAACCAGGTTCTGCACAAGCACGCCCACGAGTTGCTGGGGCATGAAGAAGTCCAGCAGCTCATGCAACTGCTGGCCAAGAGCTCGCCGAAGCTCGCCGAAGAGCTGGTGCCGGGGATGATTTCCCTGTCGACACTGCTCAAGGTGCTGCAGGCGCTGTTGCAGGAGCAGGTACCTGTGCGTGACATCCGCACCATTGCCGAGGCCATCGCCAACGTCGCGGTCAAGAGTCAAGATCCCGCCGCGATGGTCGCTGCGGTACGGGTCGCGCTGTCCCGTGCAATCGTGCAGAACGTTGTGGGGCTTGAGCCGCAGCTGCCTGTGATCACCCTTGAACCCAGGTTGGAACAGATATTGCTCAACAGTCTGCAGAAGGCTGGTCAGGGTTCCGAAGATGGCATTCTTCTGGAACCGGGAATGGCCGAAAAATTGCAGCGTTCCCTGGTAGAGGCGGCACAGCGTCAGGAAATGTTAGGTAAGCCGGCGATTCTGCTGGTGGCGGGTCCGGTCCGCGCGATGTTGTCGCGCTTCGCCCGGCTCGCGGTACCGAACATCCAGGTCCTCGCCTATCAGGAAATACCGGATAACAAGCAGGTCACCATCGTTTCGACGGTGGGTCAGAATTAATCGAGGGTACAGGCCATGCAGGTCAAACGTTTCTTCGCAGCCGACATGCGTATCGCCATGAAGATGATTCGTGACGAGCTGGGCGCCGATGCCGTGATCACGGGCAACCGTCGTGTCGCCGGCGGCGTTGAGCTGACGGCCATGCTCGATTATCCGCTGGAGCCCGCTGCGCCGAAGAAGCCGAACGCGGCCCTTGAAGCCGAGCTGCGCAAGACTCAGGCCCGTATCGCCAGCGCCCATGCCGAGCTGAGCGCGCCGACGCGCAGCGTAGTCGGACAGGACCGTCAACTGCTTGACGAGAAGCCTGCGGCCGTCGCTCAGCCGAAGCCGGTTGCCGCTCCGGCCGCCGTGAATTCCCGTGCGATGGAAGCCATGCAGTCCGAGCTTCAGGGCCTGCGTGAGCTGATCGAAATGCAGCTCGGCTCGATTGCCTGGGGCCACGAGCAGAACCGCCGTCCGCAGCAGGCCAATCTCTGGCGCCGGCTGCAACGTATCGGCCTGCCCGCCGATCTGTCGCGCGCCTTGCTGGAAAAGGTTGCCAACGTATCCGAGCCGCGTCAGGCATGGCGCATGGTGCTGGCGCACCTGGCACAGGCGGTCAAGGTCACCAAGGTCGAGCCTCTGGAAGAGGGCGGCATCATTGCACTGGTCGGTCCGGCCGGTGCCGGCAAGACCACTACGCTGGCCAAGCTTGCGGCGCGCTACGTGCTCAAGCACGGCGCCCAGAGCGTTGCCCTGGCGAGCATGGACAACTTCCGCATCGGTGCGCAGGAGCAGCTGAAGACCCTGGGCCGTATCCTCGACGTGCCGGTCATTCAGATCGACCCCAGTCAGCCGCTGAGCAAGACCCTGGAGCCGCTGGCCCGCAAGCGCCTGATCCTGATCGATACCGCAGGGCTACCGGCCAGTGATCCGATGATGCACGCACAGCTCGATGCCCTGGCCGCCCGCGGCATCAAATCGAAAAACTATCTGGTGCTGCCGGCTACCAGCCAGAGCCAGGTGCTCAAGGCGACCTGGCACCACTATCGCCGTTGCGGGCTGGCGGGCTGCATCCTGACTAAACTTGATGAAGCCGCTAGCCTGGGTGACGTGCTCGGCCTCACCATTAGTCAACACCTGCCGATCGCGTACCTCACCGATGGGCCGCGCATCCCCGACGATCTGCAGCTGCCGCGCAGTCACCAGCTGGTCAGCCGCGCGGTCAGCCTGCAATCGGAAGAGGATCCCAGCGAGGAAACCATGGCCGACATGTTCTCGGGCCTGTACAACGGTTCCTCACGGAAGGTCGGGTGAACGCTTTGTTGCGTGATACACACAAAGAAGACGCGTTCGGGCTGAACGCATCGAAGGCCCACGGGCTCAAGCAAGATATAGGCGTGTGAGAATGGGTATGCATCCCGTACAGGTTATTGCAGTTACCGGCGGCAAGGGTGGCGTCGGCAAAACCAATGTGTCGGTCAATCTGGCGCTGGCCCTGGCCGATCTAGGTCGTCGGGTAGTGCTGCTCGATGCCGACCTCGGCCTGGCCAACGTCGACGTGCTGCTGGGTTTGACCGCCAAGCGAACGCTGGCCGATGTGATTGCAGGCGAGTGCGACCTGCGCGATGTGTTGATTCAGGGGCCGGGCGGCATCCGCATCGTGCCTGCGGCATCCGGTACGCAAAGCATGGTGCAGTTGTCTAGTCTGCAACATGCGGGGCTGATTCAGGCATTCAGCGATCTCGGCAACGATATCGACGTGCTGATCATCGACACCGCTGCCGGCATTGGTGACGGTGTCGTGAGTTTCGTTCGTGCGGCACAGGAGATTTTGCTGGTAGTGACGGACGAGCCGACCTCGATCACCGACGCTTACGCGTTGATCAAGCTGCTCAATCGCGACTATGGCATCAGCCGTTTCCGTGTATTGGCGAACATGGCACACGCGCCCCAGGAGGGCCGTAACCTGTTTGCCAAACTGAGCAAAGTGACCGAACGGTTCCTCGATGTGGCGCTGCAATACGTAGGAGCGGTTCCGTACGACGAGGCGGTGCGCAAGGCGGTACAGAAGCAGCGCGCAGTCTATGAGGCCTTCCCGCGAGCCAAATGCTCGCTGGCGATCAAGGCCATTGCGCAGAAGGTGGATACTTGGCCATTGCCGGCAACGCCGCGGGGCCATTTGGAGTTCTTTGTGGAGCGCCTCGTCAGGCCCGCCACAGAGCCTAACGACTGACCGCGGCTGGACTCGTTATGTATTACAGCAAAGCTCAGGCAAAAGACTCGCAATACCAACTCATCGATCAATACGCGCCGCTGGTCAAGCGCATCGCCTACCACCTGTTGGCGCGCTTGCCGGCCAACGTGCAGGTCGATGACCTGATGCAGGCCGGCATGATCGGCTTGCTCGAGGCGTCGAAGAAATACGACGCCGGGAAGGGCGCGAGTTTCGAAACCTACGCCGGTATCCGCATCCGCGGCGCAATGCTCGACGAAGTCCGCAAGGGTGACTGGGCGCCGCGTTCGGTGCACCGCAACTCACGTATGGTCAGCGAAGCGATCCGCGCAATCGAAGCCAGAACCGGCCGCGATGCTAAAGATCAGGACGTTGCGGCCGAACTTAAATTGAGTCTCGATGAGTACTACGGCATTCTGGGCGACACGCTCGGCAGCCGCCTGTTCAGCTTCGATGATTTGCTGCAGGAAGGCGAGCATGGAGAGTTTGGCGAAGATGCAGCCAGCGCCCATCCGGAACCGTCCCGCGATCTTGAAGACGAACGTTTTCAACAGGCGCTGGCCGAGGCCATCGGCAGCCTGCCCGAGCGTGAAAAACTGGTGCTTTCGCTGTATTACGACGAAGAATTGAATTTGAAGGAAATCGGCCAGGTGCTGGGGGTCAGTGAATCGCGGGTGAGCCAGTTGCACAGTCAGTGCGCGGCGCGTCTGCGGGCTCGTCTTGGCGAGTGGCGCGCGCGCTGATCGGTTGCAAAAAAAACAGTATTGGCCGCTTACGAGCTTCATTCATGAGGCCCGCAACAGACCGTGAGCAGGTTCTGAGATTCGGGATTTACGGAGGTTTACTTGGACAAGAATATGAAAATCCTCATCGTCGATGATTTTTCGACCATGAGACGGATCATCAAGAACCTCTTGCGCGATCTGGGCTTTACCAATACTGCCGAAGCGGATGACGGCACCACCGCGCTGCCGATGCTCAAGAGCGGCGGTTTCGACTTTCTGGTGACTGACTGGAACATGCCCGGCATGAGCGGCATCGACCTGTTGCGAGCCGTGCGCGCCGACGAGCGCCTGAAGCAACTTCCGGTATTGATGGTCACCGCCGAGGCGAAGCGCGACCAGATCATCGAGGCCGCGCAGGCGGGCGTAAACGGATACGTGGTCAAGCCATTCACGGCTCAAGTGCTCAAAGAGAAGATCGAAAAGATCTTCGAGCGCGTCAACGGCTGAAGCAGTAACGCCGCGAGGGCACTATGACGCAAGCAGACCAAAGCCTGGCGGAGTTCGAAGCGACTCTGAAGGCTCACGCACCCCAACTGATCGAGAGTTTGCAACAGGGTCGCTTCGAAGAAGCGACGCAGATGTTCAATGAGCTCAATCAGGCCCGTAATAACGGGCTCTATCAAGAAGTCGGCAAGCTGACCCGCGAGCTGCACAACGCCATCGTCAAGCTGGAGATGGACACCTGCGCCACGGGCGGCGATCCGTCACCCATCACCGACGCCACTGATCGTCTTTCCTACGTCGTGGAAATGACCGAAAAGGCCGCCAACCGCACCATGGACCTGGTCGAGGAATCGGCGCCGCTGGTCAATTACGTCAGTTACGAAGCGCAAAGCCTGGTCGCCGACTGGCAGCGTTTCATGCGCAAGGACATGAACGCCGAAGAGTTCCGGGAACTGGTTCGCCGCATCGACCAGTACCTGCAGCGCTCACTGGCCGACAGCAGCCAGCTGTCACAGAATCTCAGCGAAATCATGCTGGCGCAGGACTTCCAGGATTTGACCGGCCAGGTGATCAAGCGGGTAACCCGGCTGATCACCGAGCTCGAAAGTAATCTGCTCAATCTTGTCCTGATGGCCGGGCAGGTCGACCGCGTGGCTGGCATCCAGCACGACCGCGAAGCCATGCGCGCCGAGCAGGAAAAGAAAAAACAGGAAAAAGTGCTTTCCCACGGTGAAGGTCCGCAGATGCATGCCGATATACGTGAGGATGTCGTATCCGGTCAGGACGATGTCGATGATCTGCTTTCGAGCCTGGGCTTTTAGGGGAAGGTAAATATGAGCTTCGACGCCGATGAAGAAATCCTCCAGGACTTTCTCGTAGAAGCCGGCGAGATTCTCGAACTATTGTCAGAGCAGCTGGTGGAGCTGGAAAGCAGCCCCGATGACACCGCACTGCTCAATGCGATTTTTCGCGGTTTCCATACGGTAAAGGGCGGTGCCGGCTTTCTCCAGCTGCATGAGCTGGTCGAGTGCTGTCACATTGCCGAAAACGTCTTCGACATCCTGCGCAAGGGTGAGCGTCGCGTCGACTCGGAATTGATGGACGTCGTGCTGCAGGCACTGGATTCTGTCAACGAAATGTTCGCTCAGGTACGGGAACGCACCGAGATAACGCCTGCCACGCCAGAGTTGCTGGCCGCGCTGACACGTCTGGCCGAGCCGGCCGGAAATGAGGTCGCTGCCGCACCGATCGAACCTGAACCCGAGCCAGAAGCCGCGACGGCGGACAACGAATTCGAGCAGTTTCTTGGTGCGCTCGACGACGCCGCCGACGCCTCGAATGCCAGCGCTAGCAACGAGATCACGGATGAAGAGTTCGAATCGCTGCTCGATCAGTTGCACGGCAAAGGGCAATTCGCCGCGGAACCTGTTTCGGCACCGGTTGCACCGGTTGCACCGGCAGCATCAGCGGCATCAGCGGCAGCGCCGGTAAGTGACGAGATCACCGACGACGAATTCGAGGCGCTACTCGACCAGTTGCACGGCAAGGGGCAATTCTCCGAGCCGGCTGCCGCTGCGTCCGTGCCGTCTGTGCAGGTCGAAGCCAAACCTGCAGCCGTCGGTGATGAAATCACTGACGATGAGTTCGAAGCCTTGCTGGACCAACTGCACGGCAAGGGCAAGTTCGAGCCCGAAGCGGCGGAGGCCGCCCCGGCTGCGCCCACGCCTGCCGCCCCTGCTGCTGCAAAGAAGAGCACACCCGCAAAGCCCGCTCCCGCAGCTGCGCCCGCTAAAGCCGCCGCGGCTCCGACGAAAGCGGACACGGCGGCCAAATCTGCTCCGGCACCCGAGAAGGCAGTGAGCGAAGCCGAGACCACCGTGCGGGTCGATACGGCGCGGCTCGATGAAATCATGAACATGGTCGGCGAGCTGGTGCTGGTGCGTAACCGTCTGGTGCGCCTGGGCTCCAATAGCGGCGACGAAGCCATGGCCAAAGCCGTATCCAACCTGGATGTGGTAACGGCCGACCTGCAAAGCGCTGTGATGAAGACGCGCATGCAGCCGATCAAGAAAGTTTTCGGACGTTTCCCTCGATTGGTCCGGGACCTGGCGCGCAGCCTCAAGAAAGAGATCAACCTGGAACTGGTCGGTGAAGAAACCGATCTGGACAAGAATCTCGTCGAAGCCCTGGCCGATCCGCTGGTGCACTTGGTGCGCAACGCCGTCGACCACGGCATCGAGACGCCCGAAGAACGCGAAGCCGCCGGCAAGCCGCGCACCGGCAAGGTGGTGCTGTCAGCCGAGCAGGAAGGCGACCACATCCTGCTGCTCATCACCGATGATGGCAAGGGGATGGACGCGGAGATTCTGCGGGCCAAAGCGGTGGAGAAGGGCTTGCTGGACAAGGACGCCGCCGACCGCCTGAGCGACCTGGAATGCTACAACCTGATCTTCGCGCCGGGCTTCTCCACCAAATCGGAGATCTCCGACGTGTCGGGCCGCGGCGTTGGCATGGACGTGGTCAAGACCAAGATTTCCCAGCTCAACGGCACGGTCAACGTGTTTTCCGCCAAGGGCCAGGGTTCGCGCGTGGTCATCAAGGTGCCCCTGACGCTGGCGATCATGCCCACACTCATGGTTATGCTCGGCAACCAGGCGTTCGCCTTCCCCCTGGTCAGTGTCAACGAGATTTTCCACCTCGACCTGTCCCGCACCAATGTGGTGGACGGCCAGGAAGTGGTGATCGTACGCGACAAGGCACTGCCGTTGTTCTACCTCAAACGCTGGTTGGTGCATGGCGCCGATCAGGAAGAGCAACGCGAGGGCCATGTGGTGATTCTGAACGTTGGCAACCAGAGCATCGGCTTCGTCGTCGATCAGCTGGTGGGCCAGGAGGAAGTGGTGATCAAGCCGTTGGGCAAGATGCTTCAGGGCACACCGGGCATGTCCGGCGCGACCATCACCGGCGATGGTCGCATCGCCTTGATCCTCGATGTTCCGAGCATGCTCAAGCGTTACGCGCGCCGGATCTGATCTGTTGGCAGCGGCTCGAACGAGCCGTCGTCGCTAGGAGTGTTTATGGCAGTCAAGGTCCTGGTGGTGGACGATTCCGGCTTCTTCCGCCGCCGTGTCTCGGAGATCCTTTCTTCCGACCCGAACATTCAGGTGATTGGAACCGCCACCAACGGGCGTGAAGCCATCGACAAGGCTATCGAACTGAAGCCCGACGTCATCACGATGGATTACGAGATGCCGATGATGGACGGCATCACCGCCGTGCGGCAGATCATGCAGCGGTGCCCGACGCCGGTTCTGATGTTTTCCTCGCTTACCCACGAAGGCGCACGGGTAACCCTCGACGCGCTGGATGCGGGTGCGGTGGATTTCCTGCCGAAGAATTTCGAAGACATTTCCCGCAACCCGGAAAAGGTCAAGCGACTGCTCTGCGAGAAGGTCAATACGATCTCGCGCAGCAATCGTCGCTATAGCAGCGCTGCGGCAGCCGTGGCAACACCGGTGGCTCGTCCTGCGAGCGCTCCATCGGGATTGGCTCCGGCAGCGCCTCGCACCGCAGCCCCTGCGCAGGCGTCAGCGGCGCCTCGGCGCAAGGCGTATCGATTGGTTGCCATCGGCACTTCGACAGGTGGTCCGGTAGCGCTCCAACGGGTGCTCACTCAGTTACCCGCCAGTTTTCCGGCGCCCCTCGTGTTGATCCAGCATATGCCAGCGGCATTTACCAAGGCGTTCGCCGAGCGTCTGGACAAGCTGTGCAATATCCGCGTCAAGGAAGCCGAAGACGGCGACCTGCTGCGTCCCGGCCTTGCGCTGCTGGCGCCGGGTGGCAAGCAGATGATGGTCGACGGGCGCGGTGCGATACGCATCCTGCCCGGCGATGAGCGCCTGCATTATCGACCCTGTGTGGATGTGACCTTCGGTTCCGCCGCCAAGGCATTCCACGACAAGGTGCTCGCGGTCGTGCTGACCGGCATGGGCGCCGACGGCCGCGAAGGCGCACGCATGCTTAAGCAGAGCGGCAGCCAGGTGTGGACGCAGGACGAGGCCAGTTGCGTCATTTATGGCATGCCGATGGCGGTGGCCAAGGCCAACCTCAGCGATGCCGTCTATGGTCTCGATGATATTGGACGCCACCTGAGCGAGACCTGTATCTGATGGAGGCGAGCCTTTAATGGATGTCCTCAGCCTGATCGGGCTGGTGCTCGCGTTCGTCGCCATCGTCGGGGGGAATTTTCTCGAAGGTGGGCACGTCTCGGCATTGCTCAACGGGCCTGCCGCGCTGATCGTACTGGGCGGTACGCTCGGCGCGGTGCTGCTGCAGACGCCCATGGCAGTGTTCATGCGGGCGATGTCGATTGTGGGCTGGATTGTCTTTCCGCCGCGCGTCGACATGGCGCGCGGTATCAGTCTGGTCACCGGCTGGAGCGCCACGGCGCGCAAGGAAGGGCTGCTGGGCCTCGAACCGGTCGCCGAAGCCGAGCCCGACCCCTATGCCCGCAAGGGCTTGCAGTTGCTGGTCGACGGTGCCGAGCCGGAAGTGATCCGCAGCATCCTCGAGGTCGATCTATACACCCAGGAAACGCGCGATCTGCGTGCAGCCAAGGTATTCGAGAGCATGGGCGGTTACTCGCCCACGGTCGGGATCATCGGTGCCGTGATGGGGCTGATACACGTAATGGGTAACCTGGCCGATCCCAGTCAGCTGGGCAGTGGCATAGCCGTTGCATTCGTTGCCACCATCTATGGCGTCGCCTTCGCCAACCTGCTGGTACTGCCGATGGGCAATAAGCTCAAGAGCGTGGTGCAGAAACACACCACTTACCGCGAAATGTTGCTCGAAGGCGTCCTGTCGATCGCCGAAGGGGAGAACCCTCGCTCGATTGAAATGAAGCTGCAAGGCTTCATGGACTGACTAGGGTCTGTTGACGTTTCGTCGCGGCCGCGCCGAAACATCAACAGACCCTAACGCCTACGGCGCCAATTTCGTCGCCGCAGACACGAGAATGACTATGGCAAGTGCTCCGATTCCAGCCACTCACCGTCAATCTGTCGCCGCTCCGATGGCGCGCATGATCATGCGTGGTCGTTCCTATCCTTCGCAGGCGGTCTGATCATGGCCCGACGCAGAGCGCACGAAGAGCCTGAGAACCACGAACGCTGGCTGGTTTCCTACGCGGATTTCATCACGCTGCTGTTCGCCTTCTTCGTGGTGATGTATTCGATCTCTTCGCTCAACGAGGGCAAGTACAAGGTGCTCTCCGATTCGCTCGTGGGGGTGTTCAATCAGGCCGATCGCGCCGTCAAGCCGATCCCGGTCGGCGAAGAACGGCCCCGTACCACCGAGCCCGACGTCTCGCAAATCGATGACCCGCAATCGTCGCGCGAGCTTGTCGACCCGCTGCAAAGCATCGAGCGAAGCATGCGCGAAGCTTTCGCCGATCTGATCGATGCCAAGCAACTGACCGTGCGCGGCAATGAGCTGTGGGTTGAAATAGAACTGAACTCCAGCCTGCTTTTCCCAAGCGGTGATGCATTGCCGAGCGATCATGCGTTCGCGCTGCTAGAGCGAGTCGCCGGAATTCTGGCGCCGTTCGATAACCCGATCCATGTTGAAGGCTTCACTGACAATCTGCCGATCAGTACCAACAAGTTTCCGACTAACTGGGAGCTTTCCGCCGCTCGTGCCGGTAGCGTCGTGCGGATGCTGGCGGCCGATGGCGTCGATCCGTCGCGCCTGGCGGCGGTGGGCTATGGTGAATATCAGCCTGTTGCGGACAACGCCACAGCGGAAGGCCGGGCGCGCAACCGGCGAGTGGTGCTGGTCATCTCGCGCAATCTTGATGTACGGCGCAGTATCAGTGGCGTGGGCAGCGGCAATGCCCATGCAGCGGGTGCGGCGCCGCACTCTGGCACGCAATCTGCTTCCGGCGATGGTCGTTAGGTGCCGCTCGCGGTGTCGTCAATTCTCCGTCGTCGGTCATACCGTGACGGCCTTTCCCGGTCTGGTTCGATCCGGATGGAAAACGAGTTATGAGAGTCTGGGCAGTAGCCAATCAGAAAGGCGGAGTGGGCAAGACCACTACGTCCATCGCACTTGCCGGATTGCTGGCCGATTCCGGCAAGCGGGTCGTTGCGCTGGATCTCGACCCCCACGGTTCGATGACCAGCTATTTCGGTCAGGATCCGGACAACATCGAGCACAGTGTCTTCGACCTGTTCCAGCATCAGGGTGCCGTGCCTGAAGGGCTGCCGTGGCAGCTGCTGCTGCCGACCAGCCATGAGCGAATCTCGCTATTGCCGTCGAGCACGGTGCTGGCGACGCTGGAGCGCCAGTCGCCGGGCCAGAATGGCCTCGGCCTGGTCATTGCCAAGAGCCTTTCGCAGCTGTGGCAGGATTTCGATTACGCCATCATCGACAGCCCGCCGCTACTCGGTGTGCTGATGGTCAACGCGCTGGCGGCCAGTCAGCAGCTGGTCATTCCGGTGCAGACCGAGTTCCTGGCCATGAAGGGGCTGGAGCGGATGGTCAGTACGCTTGCGATGATTAATCGCTCGCGTCGTCAGGCGTTGCCCTACACCATCGTGCCGACCATGTTCGACAGGCGCACCCAGGCGTCGATGAATACCCTGAAAGTGCTGCGCAACAACTACCAGGCTAATCTCTGGCAGGCGTACATCCCGATCGACACGCGCTTGCGCGATGCTAGTCGTGCCGGTGTGACGCCTTCGCAGCATGACCCCAACAGTCGAGGAGTCATTGCCTACCGCGCGTTGCTCAAGACGCTGCTGGCGGCGCAGGCTTCTCCTCAGGTTGCTTGATTGAAGACGACGTACGGCCCGATCACGGTTCAAGTTCGCCGCGGTCGTGGCCGATAGCCTATCCAGTTGGTTCGCACGAGTTGGTTTCATGAGCCGTACCCTTCTTAAAGAAAGCCGATCGCAACAGACGCTGCAGTCGTATCTCGATGCGCTGTTGCAGGATGCCGTCATGGAGCTGACCGAGTCGGTCAGCCCTGACGAGTTCCAGGCGGCCGTGCTCGAAGAGCAGCAACGCGACGTTCAGCGGGTGGTTACGCTGCGGCAAGTCCTGCCGGAACCCGAGCCGATTCCCGTGCCAGCGGCGCTTATGGCCGAGCCGGAAGCCCTGCTCGAGTTGCTGCCCGAAACGCCGGTGGAAAAAGCGCCGGTGCTGATCGAGCCGATTGCGGATTTCAAGGGCGCACAACTGCCCGGTGGCCCACCGGCGCAAAACGGCGGTCAGCCGGAGTGGGGCGAAGAACCCTTCGAGTGCCTGCTGTTCGACGTGGCCGGCCTGACGTTGGCGGTGCCGTTGGTCAGCCTCGGCTCGATCTATCCGCTCGCCGGGCATGATCTGACGCCGCTGTTTGGCCAGCCCGCGTGGTTTCTCGGCATATTGCCGAGCCAGGCCGGCAACCTGAAAGTCCTGGATACGGCGCGCTGGGTCATGGCCGACCGTTATCGCGATGATTTTCGCGAGGGGCTTCAGTATGTGATTTCGGTGCAGGGATACGAATGGGGGCTGGCGGTGCATCAGGTCAGCCGCTCGATTCGCCTGAACCCGAAGGAAGTCAAATGGCGCTCGCAACGCACTCAGCGGCCCTGGCTGGCCGGGACGGTGATCGACCACATGTGCGCGCTGGTGGATGTGGCCGCGCTGGCCGAGCTGATCGCCAGCGGCGCGACCCGTCATCTCAAGGGCGTACCGTCCTAGACGGATTGAACAACCAGGGGCGCGCGTGCACCCTGAGTAACCGATAGAATCGACCGCCACAGCGGCATATGAAGAGGTGGGGCTATGAAGATGACTTCCGCACAGGGTTCCGATGATCCGGTTCTGCAGTGGGTAACCTTCCGCTTGGACAACGAGACCTATGGCATCAACGTCATGCAGGTTCAGGAAGTGTTGCGTTACACCGAGATCGCACCGGTGCCGGGCGCGCCTAGCTACGTGCTCGGCATCATCAACCTGCGGGGCAATGTGGTCACGGTGATCGACACGCGTCAGCGCTTCGGTCTCGACACGGCGCCTGTTTCGGACAACACCCGTATCGTCATCATCGAGGCTGATCGCCAGGTGGTTGGCATTCTGGTCGACAGCGTGGCCGAGGTGGTTTACCTGCGCCAGTCGGAAATCGAAACCGCACCCAACGTCGGTAACGACGAGTCGGCGAAATTCATTCAGGGCGTCTGCAACAAGAACAACGAGCTGCTGATTCTGGTCGAGCTGGACAAGATGATGAGCGAAGAGGAATGGGCGGACCTTGAGAGCATCTGACCGATGATCGCGTCGCTGGTCGCCGCAGTCGTCGTGCTTGCTCTGTGCTGCCTGGCGCTGCTGGGCGGCGGCATTTGGCTGTTCCGACGCCAGCGGCAGCAGGTCCAGTTGCAAGCGCGTGAAGATGCCGCCCGCGACAAACGCATTAAGGATCTTGCCGCACGGCTGGATACTTATCTGGATGGCAGTGTGCGCATGGGCAAGACTCTGCACGAGCTGTCACGGGTTGTTGCGCCGCTGCCCGAAAGGCTCACGCAGCTTGAACAACGCGACCCGAACAATTTTACCTATTCCCAGGCCGCCAAGCTGATCGGCATGGGCGCCAGCGACGACGATTTGACGCAATCCTGCGGGTTGTCGCAGTCCGAAGCCGAGCTGATGCGCAAGCTGTATCAGGCACGACGCAAGCCGAGCTAGGCCCCACTTCTTTCCATCGTTGCGTGACGACTGTCCGCGGCAGTGAACGATCCGACCATTGCTTCCTCCAAAACAGGACAGGGCTCTGCCATGTCCGTTGCAGGCCCATGCCCGACAGGGCGAGGAGGATGTGATGCTGCGCATTCTGATGCTGTGTCTACTGGTCGCACCGACATCGCTCTGGGCGGCCGAAGCCCCGGTGGATGTCGACGGGGCGATGACTATAAATGTGTACCAAGCCCGCCAGCTGCATGAGCTGGGAGCGGTGTTCGTCGATGTGCGCCCGAGCCGTGAATGGAGCTGGGGGCATGTCGAAGGCGCGGTGCATATGGATCTGGCGCGCGACTTTCTCGGCCTGGCGCATACTTCTTGGCCAAGAACCGTACCGCTGGTGGTCTATTGCGACAGCGAAGTCTGTCCGGCCAGCGCCGAAGCGGTTCGCCTCGCGGTCGCCTGGGGCTACGAGCAGGTGTTTTATTTCCGGGAGGGTTACTTCGCCTGGGTGCTGGCGGACTTCCCACAGGAAAAGGGCGGCCTGAATGCCATCACGACACTTAACGCTCAGGCCCATTGAGTAGCGGCACATCCGGCGATTGCCGTTGCTGTTGCTCGGTGAAGCCGGGCGGGCACTTGCCCTTCAGATACCAGGCGAACGCGATGATTTCGGCGATGGTGCGATAAAGCGCCTCCGGGATAGCGTCGCCCAGTTCCAGGCGCGCCAGTAATCTCACCAACTCGGCGTTTTCGTAGATCGGCACTTCGTGCTCGCGGGCGATTGCCAATATCGCTTCGGCCAGTTCATCGTCGCCCTTGGCTGAAAGCGTGGGCGTGTTGGCGCCATCATAGGTGAGCGCGATGGCCTGTCGCGGTGTGTGAGCAGTCATGCGGTTTCGTCCACGAAGCGTTGATCGAGGGAAGTGCGCGGGCCTTGTGGCGGCGTTCCCTGGCGGCAGGCCAGTTCACTGACGGCCAGTCCTGCCGTGACGAGTCGCTGACGCAGGTGGTCGAGTTCCGCCGTGATCAGCGCGGCAGTGCCGCTGCGTTCGGCCCATATCTGACTCGACAGGCTTCCCTGCAGCAGTTGTGCCTGCACCTGTATCAGGCCCAGGGGTGCCACATCGAAGGCCAGCTCGACTTTCCAGAGCGTTTCCGGCTTCTCCTTGCGGTTCTGCGTGGGTTCGTCTTCACGTTGAAACTTCACTTGCAGCGGCACGAGGTCGTGCTGATCGCGCATCGGAATTTCGACCTGCCAGGTGGTGACCTGAGTGCCGTCCGGATTGGTCTGGGTCTGCGCCAGGCTGGACAGCTGATGGGTCTGTAATCGCGATACGGCGGCTGCGGCGAGTTTCAGCAGCAATTCCAGATCGCCATCGTCCTCGGCATTTGGCAGCAGTCGGCTTGGCAGGGGGAAACTCTGCGCCTGGTGGCGTACGTTGGGTTGTCCAAGTGCACCTAGGGCGTTGCGGGCAAATGCCGGCAACGCCTGTCCAAGCGCTCCGCCGGCCTGTAAGGCGGCCTGCGGGGTACCGCCCGGAAGTCCGGGCAGTTGGGCGATTAGGCGGAGCAGGGCGGCTTTCATGTCGGTGGGCAGATCGTCGGCCTGGCCGCTCAATAGGCTGGCTTCGAGAAACACGCCGCTGCGCGCCAGTGCCTGCGCCAGGGTCTTGGCGTCGCCGAGCTGTTGCATGTCGGGAACCAGGCCGAGCAGACGTTCAGCCGCACCACGCAATTGTTCGGGCAAGCCGGAGCCGGACCCAAGCGCGCCCAACAGACCCTCGACCGAGCCCTGGCGACTATGTTGAGCGGTTAGTTGTTGACCCAGCACCAGCTGATCGAGCCGACCGCTCAGTGGCATGAACGACAAGGACTGATCGCCCTGGACGCGGGCCGTTATCAGGCTGCCCGGTGCGAGCGGCATGGTCGATTCGATGTTCAGCTTCTGCCCGGCAAGAGGAGAGTTGAGCAGGCTGATCACAACCTTGAACAGGGTTTTGCCGTCCTGTTGTATCTGCTGGCTGGCCGTCACCTTTCCCTGCACGACCGTGCCCAGCGGAAGCAGGTCGAGGTCGATGCTGCTTTGCGGCTGGCGGTTGCCGGGTTGCAGCGCGGCAATCAGGCGGGTGTCGGATAGCGCCGTAACGAGCATGGCCGCGCCAGGTGCGGCGGATCTGGCGCTGCTGGTTTCGACGGTTGCCTGCCGGCCGTTATCGAGCGTCAGGCGCAGTGTCAGTTGAAAGCTCTGAAGCGCTTCCTTGATACGGACGACCTCGGCTTCGGCACTTTCCCCGGCAACGAGCAGTCCCTGCATCGGTTGCAGCAGTTTTAACGCCATATCGGTCGGCGATGTCTGCGGGCGAGACGGGCCGGAGGCGGGGATTGCAGGGGTGCTTTTGATCTCGGTCATTTTTACTTAAATGCTCTTACAACCTTTCGCCATCGTGGCCTTCGGTGCCGAGGCTCGGCATGTATAATCCGGCCGCCCGACCTGATCTCGCTGTAGCGGCCGGACTTCTTCCATCTTGAGGGTAGCCCTAGCGTGTCCAGTCCCTTTCTAGAAACTGTGGCGCTTTCCTGCGAGCGGGACTGGCGTCTGTTGTTCGAGAGGTTAGACCTGCGGATCGCCAAAGGGGAAATGTTGCAGATCGCCGGCCCCAACGGCAGTGGCAAGACCAGTCTGCTGCGGCTGCTGTCCGGGCTGATGCAACCCACCGCTGGAAAGGTACTGCTCAACGGGTGCGACCTTGAAAGCCAGCGCGGCGAACTGGCCCGCAACCTGTTATGGATCGGCCACGCGGCGGGCATCAAAGGCCTGCTCAGCGCCGAGGAAAACCTGACCTGGCTATGCGCGCTGCACCAGCCCACAACCCGCGATGCGATCTGGCAAGCGCTTGATGCTGTAGGGCTGCGCGGTTTCGAAGATGTGCCCTGTCATACGCTTTCCGCCGGCCAGCAGCGCCGTGTTGGTCTTGCCCGGCTGTATCTTTCGCCGCCGCCCTTGTGGATCCTCGATGAACCCTTCACCGCGCTCGACAAGCATGGTGTGGCGCAGCTCGAACGGCACCTGGCGGCCCACTGCGAGCAGGGCGGCATGGTGGTGCTGACCACCCATCATTCGCTCAGCGAAAAACCGGCAAGCTTCCGGGAAATCGATCTGGGGCAGCGCGCCGCATGAGCAACGTCTTCACGCTGCTGCTGGCTCGCGAATCCCGCCTGCTGTTCCGTCGACCGGCGGAGCTGGCCAACCCGCTGGTGTTCTTCGCCATCGTCATCGCGTTGTTTCCCCTGGCGGTCGGCCCCGAGTCGCAATTGCTGCAAACCATTTCTCCAGGACTGATCTGGGTGGCGGCGCTGTTGGCGGTGCTGCTCTCGCTGGACGGTCTGTTTCGTAGCGATTTCGAAGACGGTTCGCTCGAACAGTGGGTCGTTTCGCCGCACCCCCTGGCCCTTCTGGTGCTCGCCAAGGTGCTGGCACACTGGCTGTTTTCCGGCCTGGCACTGGTTCTGCTGGCGCCCTTGCTGGGCCTGATGCTGGGCATGCCGGCCAGCGCGCTGCCGGTGCTGCTGGTCTCGTTGCTGTTAGGCACGCCAGTGCTCAGTCTGTTGGGCGCAGTCGGAGCGGCATTGACGGTCGGACTCAAGCGTGGGGGCTTGCTGTTGGCGCTACTCATTCTTCCGCTTTACATCCCTGTGCTGATTCTGGGCAGCGGGGCTCTGCAGGCCGCGTTGCAGGGGTTACCTGCGCTCGGTCACCTATTATGGCTTTCCAGCCTGACTGCGTTGGCAGTCACCCTGACTCCCTTTGCAATAGCCGCCGGCCTGAAAATCAGTGTCGGTGAATGACGGATTACGCGATGTGCTTTTCCACTACTGAAACGCGAAGCGCCGATGCCAGACGAGCGGCTTCGATGAATTTACTGATTGCGAACAAAGTGCGGCTGTTCTCTTTCGAGGCAGTATCGGAGGGCACCGTGGAAATGAGGCACGTTCTATGAACTGGACATGGTTCCACAAGCTGGGTTCGCCCAAATGGTTCTACGAGATCAGCAGCCGCTGGATGCCGTGGCTGGCCTGGGCGGCCTTGATTCTGATCGGCGTGGGCGTGGTCTGGGGGCTGGCGTTCGCACCACAGGATTACCAGCAGGGCAACAGCTTCCGGATCATCTACATCCACGTGCCGGCGGCATTTTTGGCCCAGTCGATCTACGTGATGATGGCGGTGGCCGGGGCTGTCGGGCTGATATGGAAGATGAAGCTGGCCGACGTCGCGCTGCAACAGGCCGCGCCCATCGGTGCCTGGATGACCTTCATCGCGCTGCTCACCGGTGCGGTATGGGGCAAGCCGACCTGGGGCGCCTGGTGGGTGTGGGACGCGCGGCTGACATCGATGCTGATTCTGCTGTTCCTGTACTTCGGCATCATTGCGCTGGGCCAGGCGATCACCAACCGCGACAGCGCGGCGAAGGCCTGTGCAGTGCTGGCCATCGTCGGGGTGGTCAATATCCCGATCATCAAATACTCGGTGGAGTGGTGGAACACGCTGCATCAGCCGGCCACCTTCACCGTGACGGAGAAGCCAGCCATGCCGGTTGAAATGTGGTTGCCGCTGTTGGTCATGGTGCTGGGTTTCTACTGTTTCTTCACGCTGGTGCTGTTGATGCGCATGCGCCTGGAGGTGCTGCGCCGCGAGTCGCGAAGCAGCTGGGTCAAGGCTGAAGTGAACGCGCTGGTGGGCAAGCCATGAACTTTTCGTCTTTTTCCGAATTCATCGCCATGGGGAATCATGGCCTGTATGTCTGGACGTCGTACGGCATCAGCCTGGCTGTCCTGATCCTGAACGTGGCGCTGCCAATGATGGCGCGCCGACGTTATCTGCAAGACGAGGCGCGCCGTTTGCGCCGGGAGGAAATGAAGTGAATCCGGTGCGCAAAAAGCGTCTGTTCATCGTGCTGGCCATTCTGGCCGGTGTAGGCATTGCGGTGGCGCTGGCGCTGACCGCTTTGCAAGAGAACATCAACCTCTTCTATACGCCGACGCAGATCGCCGCAGGCGAAGCCCCGGAAGGCACACGAATCCGCGCCGGCGGCCTGGTCGAAGCCGGCTCGGTGACGCGCAGCAGCGATTCGCTCACCGTCTCCTTCCGAGTCACTGACAACAACGAAACGGTCACCATCCAGTATCAAGGCATCCTCCCGGATCTGTTCCGCGAAGGGCAGGGCATCGTCGCCCTTGGACGGGTCAATGCCGATGGCGTGCTGGTCGCCGACGAAGTACTGGCCAAGCACGACGAAAACTACATGCCGCCGGAAGTCAGCCAGGCGCTGGAGAAGAGCGGGATGATGAAGCATTACGAAGGCGACAAGCAGGAGTATGCGAAATGATTCCCGAGCTCGGCCATCTGGCAATGATTCTGGCGCTGTGCCTGGCCGTCGTGCAGGGCACGCTTCCGCTGATCGGCGCTTGGCGAGGCGATCGGCAGTGGATGGGGCTGGCACAACCGGCGGCCTGGGGGCAGTTCAGTTTTCTGGCTTTTTCCTTTGCTTGCCTCACCTACGCCTTCGTGGCCGACGACTTCTCCGTCGCCTATGTCGCGCAGAACTCCAACAGCGCCTTGCCCTGGTACTACAAGTTCAGCGCCGTTTGGGGCGCGCATGAGGGGTCACTGCTGCTGTGGGCCTTCATCCTGTCGGGCTGGACCTTTGCCGTGTCGATCTTTTCGCGGCAACTACCGGAGGACATGCTCGCCCGGGTGCTGGGCGTGATGGGGTTGATCAGTATCGGCTTCCTGCTGTTCCTGATCGTCACGTCCAACCCGTTCGAGCGTCTGCTGCCACAAGCGCCGATGGACGGCCGCGATCTCAATCCGTTGCTGCAGGACTTCGGTCTGGTGGTGCATCCACCGATGCTCTACATGGGCTATGTCGGTTTCTCGGTGGCCTTTGCGTTCGCCATTGCCGCGCTGCTGGGTGGCCGCCTCGATGCGGCCTGGGCGCGCTGGTCGCGTCCCTGGACATTGATTGCATGGGCCTTTTTGGGCACAGGTATCGCCTTGGGTTCCTGGTGGGCCTATTACGAGCTGGGCTGGGGCGGCTGGTGGTTCTGGGACCCGGTGGAAAACGCATCCTTCATGCCCTGGCTGGTGGGCACCGCGCTGATCCACTCGCTGGCAGTGACGGAAAAGCGCGGCGTGTTCAAGAGCTGGACGGTCCTGCTCGCGATCGCGGCCTTCTCGCTCAGCCTGCTGGGTACCTTCCTGGTCCGCTCCGGTGTCCTGACTTCGGTTCATGCTTTCGCCACCGATCCGGAGCGGGGCGTCTTCATTCTGGCGTTTCTGCTGTTGGTGGTAGGCGGCTCGCTGACCCTGTTCGCCCTGCGCGCGCCGGTCGTGAAGAGCCAGGTGGGTTTCGGCTTGTGGTCGCGTGAGACGCTGCTGCTGGTCAACAACCTGCTACTGGTGGTCGCCACGGCGATGATTCTGCTGGGAACGCTGTATCCGTTACTGCTCGACGCGCTGTCTGACACCAAACTCTCGGTCGGGCCGCCGTATTTCAATGCGATGTTCCTGCCGCTGATCGGCGCGTTGATGCTTGCCCTTGGCGTAGGTGTGCTGGTGCGCTGGAAGGACACGCCAGTGAAGTGGCTGATGAGCATGCTGACGCCGGTACTGATTACCAGCGCCGTGCTTGGCGGCCTGGGCTCGATGCTGTTCGGCGACTTCCACTGGGCGGTGCTCGCAGTCTGTCTGCTGGCCGCCTGGGTGGTTACCGCCGGGGTACGCGACCTTCTCGACAAGACCCGTCATAAAGGTCTGCTGAAGGGCGTGCGCAGCCTGGCGCCGAGCTATTGGGGCATGCAGTTGGCGCATTTCGGGCTGGCCGTCTGTGCCATCGGTGTGGTGCTGACGAGCCAGCAGAGCGACGAGCGTGACCTGCGCCTCGCGCCCGGCGAATCACTGGAGTTGGGCGGTTACAGCTTTGTCTTCGAAGGTGCCACGCATTTCGAAGGGCCCAATTACACGTCCGACAAGGGCACTATCCGCGTCTTCGATGGCGACAAGCAGATCGCGACCCTGCACCCCGAGAAGCGCCTCTACACCGTGCAGCAGATGCCGATGACCGAGGCCGGCATCGATGCCGGTTTCACCCGTGATCTCTACGTGGCGCTCGGCGAGCCGCTGGAAAACGGTGCCTGGGCTGTGCGGGTACACATCAAGCCGTTCGTTCGCTGGATCTGGCTGGGTGCGTTGATGATGTCTTTGGGCGGTGTGCTTTCGGTCAGTGACAAGCGTTACCGGGTGAAAGTCAGAACCCGTGTCCGTGAGGCGCTCGGTATGGCCCAGCAAGGAGCCTGAGATGAAAAGATTGTTGATGTTGCTGCCGTTGGTAATTTTCCTGCTGGTGGCGGGATTCCTCTACAAGGGGTTGTACCTGGACCCTACGGATATCGGCTCGACGATGATCGGAAAACCGATGCCGTCGTTTTCCCTGCCGTCGGTAGAGGATCCGCAGCGGCTGGTCGGCGCTGAAGATATCAAGGGCAAGCCGGCGCTGGTCAACGTCTGGGCGACCTGGTGTCCGACCTGCAAGGCCGAGCACGAGATGCTCAACAAACTGGCCGCCCAAGGCGTCCTGGTGTATGGGATCAACTACAAGGACAACGGCGATGCGGCGCGCGACTGGCTGCAGATGTTCGGCAATCCGTACGGTTTCAACGTCGAAGATCCAGACGGCAGCCTGGGCTTCGATCTGGGCGTCTATGGCGCGCCGGAAACCTTCGTCGTCGACAAGCGGGGCATCATTCGCGACAAGCTCGTCGGCGCCATCGACGAGCGCGTCTGGGCCGAACGGCTCGGGCCGCTTTATCAGTCGCTGGTGGACGAGCAATGATCCGTTTCTTCGTTACCGCGCTGCTGGGCCTTTTACTCAGCCTCGCGGCCCATGGCGCAATTGACACCTACGAATTCAAGAGCGAGGCCGATCGGGAGCGCTACCGCACGCTGGTCGAGGAGCTGCGTTGTCCCAAGTGCCAGAACCAGAACATTGCCGATTCCAACGCGCCCATCGCCATGGATCTTCGCCGCGAAATCTACCGCATGCTGGACGAAGGGCAGAGCAACGAGCAGATCGTCGATTACCTCGTTGCCCGTTATGGCGACTTCGTGCGCTACAAGCCGCCCGTCAATGCCAAAACGGTCGTGCTCTGGTACGGCCCCATCGCTTTGCTGGTGCTGGGGTTCGTCGTGCTGGCGATCATCCTGATACGCCGCCGCCGAGGCGCCGCCGGTCAGGCATCGAACTCACTTTCCGAGGCTGAACGCGCGCGCCTCGCCACGTTGCTGGATAAAAAAGAACCATGATCGATTTCTGGATAGGTGCGGGCCTGCTGTTAGTGGCCGGCCTGGCGTTCCTGCTGCTCCCGGTGTTGCGGGGGCGTCGCTTACAGGCGGAAGAGGACCGAACGGCACTCAACGTCGCGCTTTATGAGGAACGGCTCGGTGAGCTGACCGCACAGCAAGCGGCCGGCACCCTTACGCTGGAGCAGTACGAGATGGGTCGCGCCGATGCCGCGCGGGAGTTGCTCGACGACACCGAGGGTAATGATGCGCATCGCACCAGCAACCTGGGGCGGGCCGTACCGCTGATCGTGGCGATCCTCGTGCCCCTGTTTGGATATGGCCTGTACATGCATTGGGGCGCGAGCGACAAGTTGCAGCTGACGCGGGAGCTCGCGGTGCAGCCCGGAAGCATCGAGGAGATGACTGCGCGGCTGGAGCGCGCGGTCAAGGCACAGCCCGAGTCCGCCGAGGCATGGTATTTCCTGGCCCGAACCTACATGAGCCAGGAGCGTCCAGCCGACGCGGCGGCGGCTTACGAGCAACTAATCGATCTGGCCGGACGCCAGCCAGAACTGCTGGGGCAGTGGGCACAGGCGCTCTATTTCGCCGAAGATCGGAGCTGGACACCGCGCATGCAGCAACTGACTGACGAAGCCTTGAAGGGCGACCCCCATGAGGTCACCAGCCTAGGTCTGCTTGGCATCGCCGCATACGAAGACGAGCGGTTCGACGAGGCGATTGGCTTCTGGGAGCGACTGGTAGCGACCTTGCCCGCGGAAGACCCCTCGCGCGAGGCCATCCAGGGCGGCATCGCCCGAGCGCGGGAGCAACTGGGCGAAGCAGCGTCGGGTGGCGTAGCGAAACCCGCTGGCGAGCCGGTTGCGGCGGCCGAAGCAGCCCTGACGGTCGATGTTCGGCTGGGCGCTGAACTCGCCGACAAGGTTCAGCCCACTGATACGGTGTTCGTCTTTGCCCGTGCGGTTTCCGGGCCGCCGATGCCGCTGGCGGTGAAGCGCCTGACCGTGGCCGACCTGCCCGCCACCGTCAGTTTGTCCGACGCCGATGCAATGACTCCGCAGCTTCGCTTGTCCAACTTCGAGCAGGTCAGGTTGTTCGCCCGTGTTTCGCGGGACGGAGACGCGACTCGCGGTGAATGGCAAGGCAGCAGCGAACCGCTGACCTTGGACAACGACGGCGCGATTGAGCTGACTATCGATCAACCGGAAGCGCCCTGACGCAGAGGCGCTCTAAAGGGCAGGGTTAATGGTGAGGGTTTCGTTTTCGACAGGTATTTCTTCATTGCCTCGAATGGGAGCGGTAACGGTGCTGGCGCTGTTGTTGGGCGCTTGTGCCGGCAATCCGTATCAGGATTCGGAGCCGGTACGTACGCCGCCTGTGCCACCCTCCGAGCCTCGCGAGCCGGTCATTAGCCCGCCGCCCGTGCGTACGCCACCTGCACCGCGCCCGCCCGCCACGCAAAAAAGCCATCCACGTTATGCGCCACCGCCTCATGCCCCTGCGCATTGGGACAATCGTCTGGGTGTCTATGTCGTCGAGGGGCGGAACATGTTCTATCGCGAGCGGCTTTACTACCGCTGGGATGGCGACTGGTATTGCGCTGGTCGTCCCGATGGCCCCTGGGAGTCTGTCGCGCCTCCCAGCGTCCCTACCGGACTGCGCAGTCTGCATTGATCATGATTTTGATCGGTTGCCCTAAAGGCCGATCGAAAATGGTCGATACAGGCTTCAGTCGAAGTAGACTCCAGAGCAGCCCAGCAGGCGCGCCCTTGTAACCAATTCATCCGGAGCGGATCCATGAGTGCAGCAGTCAAACGTCTTGAGGAAACCGGCAACGCATTGCGCGATGCGATGGTGCAGCAGGACTGGACCGCCATCAGCGTCCTGGATCTGCAATGCCGGCAGGTTGTCGAAGCGGCGATGAGCGAAGTCCGTGAGGATGAGCCTGCGATCCGTCAGCGCCTGGAAGAGTTGGTGAGCCTCTACCGTGAACTGGTCACGACCTGCCAAGCCGAGCAGCGTCGTGTTGCTGATGAACTCATTCAGATCAATCAATCCCAGCACGGCGCGAATGTCTACAAACTGTTTGGCTAAACACTCTGATTCCCGCCTGTTGAGCGGCGAAGGCTCGCCTGACGCCTGGAAGCGTAGGCGTCTAGCCAACTCCCTGATGCGTTTCCTTCCTCCCCTATGCTCGCGAAAATCGACGCTTATTTCTGTTCATTGTCGTTGAGCTACGTCATAAATTTGACTCAACGCGTTTTTTTTAATTAACTACCCCACATCTGCCGAGACGTAGTCGTTTCTGCCGGAGACGAGCGCAGACCTCTCCTCAGCCTCTAGAGCTATAAACAAGATGTGGCGTGAAACCAAGATTTTGTTGATAGACGACGACAAGGATCGTCGCCGGGATTTGACGGTCATTCTCAGCTTTTTGAGTGAAGACCATATCGCCTGCGCCAGCAGCGAATGGCGGGCTTCCGTCGATGCGCTGGAATCGAGCCGCTCCGTACAGGGCGTCATGCTGGGCGAGGTCTCTGCCAGAGGCGGTGCGGTCGAACTGCTCAAGCAGATCAGCAAGTGGGATGAGAACCTCCCGCTGATGCTGATCGGCGAGCCCGCTCCGGCGGATTGGCCTGATGAGATTCGTCGTCGAGTGCTGACCAGCCTCGAAATGCCGCCGAGCTACAACAAACTGCTCGACTCGCTTCATCGCGCTCAGGTTTACCGGGAAATGTACGACCAGGCGAAGGCGCGTGGACGACAGCGCGAGCCCAACCTGTTTCGCAGCCTGGTGGGCACCAGCCGGGCGGTGCAGCATGTCCGGCAGATGATGCAGCAGGTCGCCGATACCGAAGCGAGCGTCTTGATCCTCGGTGAGTCGGGGACCGGTAAAGAAGTGGTTGCACGCAACCTGCATTATCACTCCAAGCGCCGCGGCGGGCCTTTCGTGCCCGTCAATTGTGGTGCGATTCCAGCCGAACTGCTGGAAAGCGAACTGTTCGGTCATGAGAAGGGCGCGTTCACCGGAGCAATCAGCTCCCGTGCCGGCCGTTTCGAACTCGCTGAAGGCGGGACGCTGTTTCTCGACGAAATCGGCGATATGCCGCTGCCCATGCAGGTCAAGCTGTTGCGGGTTCTGCAGGAGCGCACCTTCGAGCGCGTGGGTAGCAACCGTACCCAGAATGCCGACGTGCGCATCATCGCGGCGACTCATAAGGATCTGGAGAAGATGATCGTGGACGGCAGTTTCCGTGAGGATCTGTACTACCGCCTCAACGTTTTCCCCATCGAAATGGCACCTCTGCGCGAGCGTATCGAGGACATTCCGCTACTGATGAACGAGCTCATCTCGCGTATGGAACACGAGAAGCGCGGCTCGATCCGTTTCAACTCGGCGGCCATCATGTCGTTGTGTCGCCACGACTGGCCGGGCAATGTGCGTGAGCTGGCGAACCTCGTAGAACGCATGGCGATCATGCATCCGTACGGCGTGATCGGTGTCATGGAGCTGCCAAAGAAATTCCGTCATGTCGATGATGACGACGAGCAATACGCAGTGGACATGCACGAGGAAATAGAGGCGCGCGCCACCATCAACACCCCCATCGTCGCAGCCGGGACCCAGGCCATGCTGCCCATCGAGGGCCTCGATCTGAAAGAGTATCTGGGCAATCTCGAACAAGGTCTTATCAATCAGGCCCTCGAGGACGCCGGCGGCGTCGTGGCACGTGCCGCTGAGCGCTTGCGTATCAGACGCACGACGCTGGTCGAGAAGATGCGCAAGTACGGCATGAATCGACGCGAAGACGATCTCGAGGAATAGTTCTGTCCACGCCGCTGTCCTGGCGGCGTAACGCCTGTCCTACGTTCTGGGCATGATCCTTGCTGCCAGTCCTGTCACCGACCATCTTTTTGACGGATACGTGTGCCAGTGACTTCAGCGTTCTCTTTATCGGCGCCCCGACGCCCGGCCGAAACGACTACGAGCGAAGAGCTTGAGCAATCGCTCGAACTGTTTACCCGTATGTCCGACCGATTGGGCGAATCCCAGCACATGCTGCAGAGGCGTGTCGCCGAGTTGAAGGATCAACTGGCCGAAACCACTGCGCAGCGCCTGCGCGAATTCGATGAGAAAGAGCGTCTGGCCAACCGGCTGCAGAGTCTGCTGGATCTGCTGCCCGGTGGCGTCATTGTCATAGACGCGCAGGGTGTGGTTCGCGAAGCCAATCCCGTGGCCCTGGAGCTTCTCGGCGGACCGCTGGAAGGTGTGCTCTGGCGCGAAGTGATTGCCCGCAGCTTTGCGCCGCGCAGAGACGATGGCCATGAAATTTCCTTGAAGGACGGGCGCCGTGTATCCATCGCCACGCGCTCGTTGAACGGCGAGCCTGGCCAGCTGGTATTGCTGACCGATCTGACCGAGACGCGGCGGCTGCAGGAACAACTGGCGCGTCACGAGCGCTTGTCCGCACTGGGGCGGATGGTGGCTTCGCTGGCTCATCAGATTCGCACACCGCTTTCCACGGCACTGCTGTACGCGAGCCATCTAGAGCAGGGCGGGTTGTCTGTCGAGCATCAGCATCGCTTCGCCGGACGCCTGAAAGACCGGCTGAATGAGCTGGAACACCAAGTTCGCGACATGCTGGTTTTCGCCCGGGGCGATTTGCCGCTGGAAGACCGCCAGACTCCAGCCGAGCTGCTGACAGCGCTGCGTGCGGCGGCCGATGCACGAGTCGGCGATATCGCCATACGTTGGCAATGCGATGTGCAGTCCGGTGCGCTGCTGTGCAACCGCGACACGCTGGTGGGCGCGCTGCTCAACCTGATCGAGAACGCGCTTCAGGCGGCTGGCAATGATCGCCGAATGAAGGTGCATCTTTACGCTCGGGCCTCTGCGCTGCGCATTACCGTCAGCGACAACGGTTCGGGCATCGACGCCGCGACCCTGGTGCGCCTCGGCGAACCCTTCTTCACGACCAAGGCGACCGGAACCGGGCTGGGGTTGGCGGTAGTCAAATCGGTGGCGCGTGCGCATTCCGGTTCGCTCGAGCTGCGCTCGCGGCCAGGCCGCGGGACCTGCGCTACCTTGCAGTTGCCGCTGCTTCCAGCGTTATCGCCGACAATTTCGGAGTAAAACCATGGCTGCGAAAATTCTCTTGGTCGAAGACGACCGCGCGTTGCGCGAGGCCCTGGGCGACACTCTCGAACTCGGTGGCTATGCCTACCGCGCGGTCGGTAGCGCCGAAGCCGCGCTGCAAGCGCTGGAGCAGGAAGGTTTTGGTTTGGTGGTCAGCGACGTGAACATGCCCGGCATGGACGGTCATGCGCTACAGATGCAGATCCGTCAGCGGTATCCTCAGGTGCCGGTGCTGCTGATGACAGCATACGGAGCCGTCGAGCGCGCAGTCGAGGCGATGCGTCAGGGGGCAGTGGATTATCTGGTTAAACCATTCGAGCCGAACCTGTTGCTCGGGCTGGTTGCTCGACACGCCTGTGGTCAGCTGGGTGCGACAGAGCAGCACGGGCCCGTTGCGGTCGAGCCGGCGAGTCGACAACTGCTGACACTGGCCGCCCGTGTCGCGCAGAGCGATTCGACGGTGTTGGTTTCCGGCGAGTCGGGAACCGGCAAAGAGGTGTTGGCCCGCTACATCCATCAGCAGTCGACACGTGCGGCCAAGCCCTTCATCGCGATCAACTGCGCGGCGATACCGGACAACATGCTTGAGGCTACTTTGTTCGGCCATGAGAAGGGTGCCTTCACCGGCGCCATCGCCTCTCAGCCGGGTAAGTTCGAACAAGCCGAAGGCGGGACGCTGCTGCTCGACGAGATTTCCGAAATGCCACTGGCGCTCCAGGCCAAGTTGCTGCGCGTTTTACAGGAGCGCGAGGTCGAGCGCGTCGGCGGTCGCAAGCCCATTGCGCTGGATATTCGCATCGTCGCCACGACCAACCGTGACCTGGCTGACGAGGTACGCGGCGGGCGTTTCCGTGAGGATCTGTTCTATCGCCTTTCCGTTTTTCCGCTCGCCTGGCCGGCGTTGCGCGACCGTCCTGCGGATATCGTGCCGCTTGCCGAGCATCTGCTGGCCCAACATGCGGTAAAGATGCGACAACCGAACGCCCAGCTTTCGGCCGAAGCCCGTCAATACCTGTTTAGTTATCCCTGGCCCGGCAACGTCCGCGAGCTGGACAATGCCATTCAACGTGCCCTGATTCTGCAACAGGGCGGTCTGATCCGACCGGATGATCTCTGTCTGACCCCCGCGGTCGGGTTTGCCCCGCTGGCGCGAAGTGCGGCAGCTGACGCCATGTCGTCGACACCAGAGCCTATAGCACCAGTGCCGACCGATACAGCCGGCGCGCTGGGCGAGGATTTGCGCCGTCGCGAGTTCGCACTGATCCTCGACACCCTGCGTGCCGAGCGTGGCCGCCGCAAGGAGACGGCCGACCGTCTGGGCATCAGCGCGCGGACGTTGCGCTACAAACTGGCCCAGATGCGTGACGCCGGCATGGATGTGGACGCCGCCCTGCATACCAGCTGAATGCTCGTGGACGTGCGTTGCGGTTGGCTCTGATAAGCTCCGACCGTCAATGCTCATGAGAGGTCTGGATATGGACGAAGGGTTCTGGCAAAGGCGCTGGTCGCGCAACGAGATCGGTTTTCACCTGAATGAGGTCAATCCCAATCTGCGCCGTCACTGGCCGGATTTGCGGTTGCCCAAAGGGGCTCGAGTGCTCGTGCCACTGTGCGGCAAGAGTCTCGATATGCCCTGGCTGGTCGAGCAGGGTTTCGCAGTGCTCGGCGTCGAACTGAGCGAGCGCGCGGTGGAAGATTTTTTTGCCGAACAAGGTCTGGACGCTGAAGTAAGTACCCGTGGCGAATTCAAGGTGTATCGTGCCGGCGCGCTGGAAATCCGCTGCGGTGATTTTTTCACCCTGAGCCGTAGCGATGTGGCTGATTGCGAGGGGCTTTACGATCGCGCTGCGCTCATCGCATTGCCGGCAGCCATGCGCCAGCGCTATGTCGAACACCTGACGAGCATTCTTACACCGAGCTGCCAGGGTCTGCTGGTCACCCTGGATTACGAGCAGGAGCAGATGCCTGGTCCGCCGTTTGCGGTGAGTGATGTCGAGGTCCGCCAGTCCCTGGGTTCGCATTGGGATGTCGAGTTGCTGGAGCGAGCAAACGTACTGGATGGCAATTGGAAGTTTTTGCAGCGCGGCCTGTCGCGTCTGGAGGAGAGCTGTTATCGGCTCGGCGTGCGGTAATAGAGGCCCGCGAGGCCTGCAGCGGCGATGCCACGTTGCAGGCTCGCGATCAGCCCATGAATTTCTGCATCAACGATTGCTTTGCAGCTGGCGGATGAACACGTCGGCTTCGTCTATTGCCCGCTGCATGTCGGCCAGTAACTGATCGACGTTTCCTTCCAGTGTTCGGTATTCCCCCTGCAGTGCACCGATGGCACGAGCGTTGAGGTTGTGCTTGAGGAACAGCACCTGGTCGCGCAGCACGTCGAGCACGGGGTCGATACGCTTCTCGGCGGCCTTCATGCGTTGCAGCAGCACACGATAATCCTTTTGGGTGTGCTCGAGGTCCTTGGCGCTGGCGGCCTTCAGCTTCGCGTTGCTGTACTCGCCGAGTTCCTGTTTCCACTCCTTGAACAGCGCATTGGCGACGTCTTCTACCGCTTCGATCCTGTTGCGTACATCGCGAGCGCTCTGCTCGCTGGCCTCGAATTCGCTATTGAGCGCCTCGTAGCGCTCTTCCAGTTCGCCCCCTTGAACCTGTACCACGCTGCGATAACGCTCCAGGGCGTCCTTGAACTGTTCCTTGGCCTGTTGCTGGGAGTCGCGCGCGTCTTCAACGCGATCCACGAGAATGTCGCGCTTGTGTAGCCCGACCTTTTCCATGGCTGAGTAGTAGGCGCTCTGGCAGCCAGCCAGGGCGAACAGAGTGAAGCTGAGTAACATGAGGCGGCGCATGATCAAGTCCTTGTTCGATTGATGCGCTTGCTTCGACAGGCGTAAGGCCGCTAGGTGCAAAGCCGGGATAAAAAAGGCCGCCAGTGCCGCAGGGCGAAGCTTCCAAGCGGGCAGAAGGGCTACATTCGCTTCGGGGCGCGTCTCCGATACCCATTGATACGAAGCGAAGCAGGCGGTGCGCTTTTGTGGGAGGCCCGCCCTCGGGGCGAAGCTTTTGCCGTTTCGCGGTACGAGGGCGGCCAATGCCGCCCTTGTCTCGGTTAGCCGCGCCGACGCAGGGCTTCGATACGGTCTTCCAGCGATGGGTGCGTCGTCAGCAGTCCGGCCAGGCCGTTGCGCAGGGCGCCGTTGATGCTGAACGCCTTGAGGCTGTCTGGCATGTCCACCGGCACGCCCTGTTCCGCACGCAGGCGCTGGAGGGCGCCGATCATGGCGGAGGTGCCGGCCAGCTGCGCGCCTGCCTCGTCGGCGCGGAACTCACGTTTGCGCGAGAACCACATGACGATGATGCTGGCGAGGATACCCAATACCAGTTCGGCGAAGATGGTGGCGACGAAGTAGCCGATCCCGTGGCCGTCTTCGTTCTTGAGAATCGCCTTGTCGACGAAGTTGCCGAAGATCCGCGCAAAGAACATGACGAAGGTGTTCACCACGCCCTGAATCAGCGCGAGCGTAACCATATCGCCGTTGGCTACGTGCCCGATTTCATGGGCCAGTACCGCCTTCACCTCGTCGGGTGAGAAGCGTTCCAGCAAACCCTGGCTGACTGCTACCAGCGCGTCGTTCTTGTTCCAGCCGGTGGCGAAGGCGTTGGCTTCGTACGCAGGGAAAATACCCACTTCCGGCATCTTGATACCGGCGTCGCGGGAAAGCTGCTCGACGGTTTGCAGCAACCACTGTTCATGGCGTGTGCGGGGCTGGCTAATGATCTCGGTACGAGTACTCATCTTTGCCATCCATTTGGAAATGAACAGCGAGATCAGCGCCCCTGCGAAGCCGAATACCGCACAGAAAGCCAACAGGCTGCCGTAGTTCTGACCGGTATAGCGATCCACCCCGAGCAGCTTCAGGGTAACGCTGGCAACGACCAGTACAGCCAGGTTGGTGGCCAGAAACAAGAAAATGCGCATCATGTCGCGGCAGACTCCAAGGGGAACAATAAGGAACGATAGGCTATATAAGGTGCCGGTCGGCGCTATTCAACCGAGCGACTATTTCAAGCTATGTCGCCTATGGTGCGGGTGCGCTCAGGGTCAGCTGGAGAGCGAGCTAGTGAAAAGCTCACAGGTCAGGTGCGCCAGCCGTTCGCCATGGCCGTCGCGTAGCGCCTGGCGCATTTGGTGTGCCAGGCTCGAGCGTACCCGGTGCACGCTGGGAGGTAATGTTTCGTCAGCCTGCGCGACGTTGGGAGCGGCACTGGTCAAACGCAGGAAGGCCTTTTCGGTAAGCACCGCCTGGTCGATGGCCAGGAACTGAATGGTGCTTTCGAAGCGTAGATAACCTTCCTCGGCCAACCACAGCAGTGCTGCAAGGCAGCTTTGGTGCCGCTTGCTGGGCAGGCCGAACTCGTCGGGTTCTTCGTGGCCGATCAGGTCTTCCACATACAGCGTGATCTTCCGCGGAAAGGCTTGGTAAAGCATCAACAGCCCGGCCGCGGCATCCCGCTGGAAGTCGTCGATCTGCAGATCCATGCAACTACTGGCTGTAGGTCTTGAGGAAACTACCGATGCGACCAATCGCCTGTTCCAGGTCATCGACCCGCGGCAGCGTAACCACGCGGAAATGATCCGGCCAAGGCCAGTTGAAGGCGGTGCCCTGGACGATCAGCAGCTTCTCGGACAACAGCAGGTCGAGTACGAACTTTTCGTCATTGTGGATCGGGCAGACCTTCGGATCGATGCGGGGGAAGGCATAGAGCGCACCCATCGGCTTGACGCAGCTGACGCCAGGAATGTCATTGAGCAGTTCCCAGGTGCGGTTGCGCTGTTCGAGCAGTCGACCCGGCGGTAGTACCAGGTCATTGATGCTCTGATACCCGCCCAGCGCCGTCTGAATCGCATGCTGCGACGGGACGTTGGCGCACAGGCGCATGTTGGCCAGGATATCGAGGCCTTCGATGTAGCTCTGCGCCTTGTGCTTGGGACCGGAAATGACCACCCAGCCAGAGCGGAAGCCGGCGATTCGGTAAGACTTGGACAGGCCGTTGAAGGTCAGGCAGAGCACGTCCGGCGCAAGCGAGGCGGTGCAGATATGCACGGCGTCGTCATAGAGAATCTTGTCGTAGATTTCATCGGCGAACAGCACCAGCTTGTGCTGACGCGCCAGTTCGACCATGCCTTCGAGCACTTCGCGCGGGTAGACCGCGCCGGTCGGGTTGTTCGGATTGATCAGCACCAGCGCCTTGGTATTCGGCGTGATCTTGGCTTTGATATCCGCCAGGTCCGGCCACCAGTTGGCCTGCTCGTCGCACAGGTAATGCACCGGCTTGCCGCCCGCCAGGCTCACGGCGGCGGTCCACAGCGGATAATCCGGAGCCGGGATCAGCACCTCGTCTCCGTTGTTGAGCAATGCCTGCATGGACATTACGATCAACTCGGACACGCCGTTGCCGAGGTAGATGTCTTCGATGGTCACGCCTTCTACCTGCTTCTGCTGGTAGTACTGCATGATGGCCTTGCGCGCGCTGAACAGACCTTTCGAATCGCTGTAACCCTGCGCGGTGGGCAGGTTGCGGATCACGTCCTGAAGGATTTCCTCGGGGGCTTCGAAACCGAACGGCGCCGGATTGCCGATGTTCAGCTTGAGGATGCGATGGCCTTCCTCTTCCAGGCGTTTGGCGTGCTTGAGCACCGGCCCGCGGATGTCGTAGCAGACATTGGCGAGCTTGTTCGATTTACTGACCTGCATGATCCTGAGTGTCCCGAAGTGAAGACGCGCCCGGCTCTCGATGGCTGGCGACGTTTGGCATGAACCCGGGCGCCTTGGCAGCCTGAAACCTCGCTGCCAGACTAGGCGTCTAAGAGCAACGCATCATACGTGCGGCCCGATCACCGGAAAAGGTACAGATCCGCCTTTTTTGAATTCACGAGGTGTACCGATGGACAAGCTTGAAAAGCCGCTTGAAGCCTGGCGTGAGACGCTCACCGACGAGCAGTTCCAGGTCTGTCGTCTGGGTGCCACCGAGCGCCCCTTCACTGGCAAGTACAACGACACTAAAACCGCCGGCATCTATCATTGCGTGTGCTGCGACGCGCCGTTGTTCGACTCGGATGCCAAGTTTTCGTCCGGCTGCGGTTGGCCGAGCTATTTTCAGCCGGTCAGCGATACGGCCATCGCTAGCCTCGACGATTTCAGTCATGGCATGCATCGCATCGAGGTCAAATGCGCGCGCTGCGATGCTCACCTTGGGCACGTTTTCCCGGATGGACCGGCGCCTACCGGTATGCGCTACTGCATCAATTCCGCCTCTCTCGAGCACAAGCCGCGCGACGCCTGAAGGTCAGGCGCGCAATACCTACCGGGGCACCCGCATGCGCGATCCGCTGTTCGAAATTCCATGTCTCACCATCGACGGCCAGGAAACTACCCTGGCCGATATCGGCGGCGCCGTTCTGTTGGTCGTCAACACGGCCAGTCAGTGCGGCTTCACACCCCAGTACAAGGGATTGGAAGCACTCTGGAATCGATATCGTCAGCGGGGGTTGGTGGTGCTCGGGTTTCCCTGTGATCAGTTCGGTCATCAGGAACCGGGCGACGAGGCGCAGATCGCCACCTTCTGCGAGCGTAATTTCGGTGTCAGCTTCCCGCTGTTCGCCAAGGTGCAGGTCAACGGCGGCGATGCCCATCCGCTGTTCGTGCAACTGAAGAAGCGCGCCCCCGGTTTGCTCGGGAGCAAGGCGATCAAGTGGAATTTCACCAAGTTTCTCATCGTCGATGAGGGTCGCTCGATAGAACGGTTCTCGTCGCGTACGGCTCCGGAGGCGCTCGCAGCGCGCATCGAAGCCCACCTTTAGCGTTTTCCGCTGCTACCCGTATGAATCGTTGGAGTCGTCGAATGGATGCCGAGTTGAAAGCCTTTCTGCAGCGCGCCGATGCGCTGATGACGCGCCTGGAACCCTTGCTGCCGGCGCCGCGTGCGCCAATCGATTGGAACAGCAGCCTGGCGGCACGCTGGCATCGAGAAGGGCAGGGCGGTTATTTGCAGCCGCTTAAGGTCTCGCTGGATCTGAATCTGGCTGATCTGATTGGTATCGACCGCCAGCGCGAGCTGCTGTCGAACAATACCCGCCAGTTCGTGTCGGGCCTGCCGGCAAATCACGTACTGCTGTGGGGCGCGCGTGGGACCGGCAAGTCGTCATTAATCAGGGCGCTGCTGGCCGAGCATGCATCGGCAGGCCTGCGCCTCATCGAAATAGAGCGGGATCACCTGGCTGACTTACCTAAAGTGGTCGATCAATTGATCGGCCAGCCGCAGCATTTCGTGGTGTTCTGTGACGATCTGTCATTCGAGGCGGGCGAGGGCGATTACCGCGTGTTGAAAAGCGTGCTGGACGGCTCCCTGGAGCGAGCGCCGGAAAACGTTTTGCTGTACGCCACGTCGAATCGCCGGCATCTGGTGCCTGAGCGCCAGAGCGATAACGAGAACTGGCAGATGATCGACGGCGAACTGCATCCCAACGAAGCGGTAGAAGACAAGATCGCCCTATCGGACCGCTTTGGCCTTTGGCTTTCGTTCTATCCCTTCAGCCAGGAACACTATCTGAACGTGGTGCGGCACTGGATCGGATCACTGTCCGAGCAGGCCGGGCTCAGCTGGAGCTGGGACGAGGCGCTGGAAAAGGACGCGATTCGCTGGGCCACGGCACGCGGTAACCGCAACGGCCGTTGTGCTTATCAGTTTGCGCGGCAGTGGGTGGGGATTCGTCTGCTCTGAAGCTTGGGGAAGGTGTTGGTTAGCGTTGCAAACGGGTGTGGTTGGCTTTGTCGATGTTGAACCGTTGATTCGCCGCGAGGGCGCGCCTCCCACCGGGGCCGGCGCGACCGACTGCCTCGCGTCGCCGAACTCTGCGCGAGGCGTTTGACTTTGCCAGCAGGCTATCGTCTGCATTCAAGGCGCACGCACTACGGCGCGCCCTGGTCTTTGTGGGAGGCCGCCCTCGGCGCGAAGCGTTTGACGTTAATACGTGATGCTCAACCCGCCTGCTTCGCCTTACCCATCTCGATGAGCTTCGCCGTCATGCGTTGCTCGCCCGGTAATACACTTTCCACCGAAGCAAGGCCTTTTACTCGCCCAAAATGGGCGGCCAGGGCTGGCCAGCGCTTGGCGTCGATCAATTCGCCGCCATGCTCCATGTTGATCAACTGACAGGCGAAGGCAAGGTCCGCCATCGAAAGCTGGTTGCCGACAAAGTATGGTTTGTCACCGAGCTGACGCTCGAGATAGTCGAAGTGTGGCGGTAGTTTTTCGTTCAACGCGGCCTGCACGCTTTCTTTATTACAGGCCTGACCGGAACTCGGCTTCAGAACACGATTGCGAAAAACCCCAAAGGTCGTCAGAGGCGCTAGCTCGTAGTCGGCGTACTTTTCCAGCCAGCGGATCTGTGCACGCTCCACTGCGCTGTTACCGTACAGCCGCGTCGTCTGTTCGTAGGCCTCTTCGAGGTACTGGCAAATTACGCTGGAGTCAGCGAGGCAGAGCTCGCCATCTTTAAAGGCTGGGATGCGACCAAGTGGGTTGAGCTGTAGATACCATTCCGGCGGCGTGAAAGGCATGACCATTTCCAACTGGTAATCCAGGCCCTTTTCCAGCAGGCAGAGGCGTGCCTTGCGCACGAAAGGTGACAGTGGAGCGCCGAACAAGGTCAGGGACATGATTTTCTCCGCAACAGGAAAGGGCCGGTGGGTCGGTAAGCGGAACGAATGCTGAACGCGAAATGGATTCGTCGCTCAAGTTACTACTGATCGATGCCTAGTAGATGTTGTTCTTCTTCCAGTCATCTTCGCTTTCGAGATTCTTCAAACCTTCGGTCAGCTCATTGGGTTCGTCAAGCTTCGGTTGTTGCTGGGTCTGCTCGAGTTTATTGGCATGTGCGTAGCTTGCCTCGAGCTGCGCCAGTTGCGATTGGAACTCTGCCGGGTTGGCTTGTTTACGGATGTGCTGAATGCCACGCTCGAATGCGAGCCGCGCCTTATGCGCGCTGCCTTGTCTCAGGGCCTGCTGGCCGATATTGGTGAAATATTCGAAGTGCAGTATTACCGTCATGTTCTGAATGTGCTTGATCCAGCGTTTAGCGGCAGCCGTATCGAGCTGGTTCTGCTTGTTAGCCCAGACGATCAGCGCATAAAGATCTTCCAGCTGTATGCGGATCTCCTTCGCCAGCGCTTCGGTGAGGACTTTGACGGGCGGGTTTGCAACCTCGATCTCGTCGCCCTTGGCGACAGCGTTGCGCAGGGTTTCAACCCGGGCATTGACGGCGCTGTTCTTCTTGTCCAGCTGTAGCAGCCGTTCGCCTAGATGCAGCTCCAGTCGCGCCAACGTCAACTTGAGCGCTGGCGTCATCATCTGGGATGGCAGGCTGTCGGATAAATTGGCGCAGCGCCGTATGCGGTCGCTGAGTTCGGCTCGCGTGCGCGCTTTCTCCAGATTGCTCTTTTCGACGATCTGATTAATCACGCCTATCGCTATCAATATGAACAGGCCAGCAACGACCAATCCTGCAATCAGAACCGGGGACACGGGTGCACCTCTCTAACCGGGCGGTTTCTGCCGAGTGTAGAGCGTTAGATGGCAAGCTGATAGCTCAAACCCAGCTTCCATTAATTGATCCAGAAAAAATTTTAGTAAGGCGCTTGACGGCCTTATTCGGGCTCCATAGAATGCGCGCCACTTGCAGCGTGAAGCACAACGCAGACGCTGGAAGCCGGGAAGAAACATGAAGTTCCGGGCTGCGTCCCCTTCGTCTAGTGGCCTAGGACACCGCCCTTTCACGGCGGTAACAGGGGTTCGAGTCCCCTAGGGGACGCCATTTTAGTTGTAGATGTAGCGCGGGAATAGCTCAGTTGGTAGAGCACGACCTTGCCAAGGTCGGGGTCGCGAGTTCGAGTCTCGTTTCCCGCTCCAAACAAGTTGCGAACGGCCCATGCCAATCGCAAGCACAAAGAAAGCGACCTAGAGTCGCTTTTTTTGTGTCTGAAATTCCTGTCATCGTCACGTGTGAGCGCTTAATTCATCTGCTGCGGTCGGTCAATCTTGGCCCATGTCCCGCATCGTTCGAACCGCTAGGCAAACTCACCGAGCCGGTTACGGTCCTATCCCGTAGACGCTCGTCGTGCTTCGCACGCAGTAGGGGCCGCTTGCAGTAACAAACGCTCGGTCGCCCCTTCGCCAGTCATGGCCGGCGTGAAGATTTCGCTATCGGGGCCTTCATCATGGCAAGCACTCAAAGCGCCGCAGCAACGCTGCGCTCGGCATGGATGGCTCATGCACAAGCAAACCCCATCATCGCGCTGGGGCTCATCGGTACGGTTCTCATCGTCTTGGTATTGTTGGGCGCGAGCGCCTATAGCGCATTTCAGAACGGCGATGAAAGCAACATCCGCTATGCGCTACTAGGCGGCACGGCGGGCTTTGCGGCGACGGCGCTGGGCGCGCTGATGGCGATCGCACTAGGCAATATCTCCACACGCATTCAGGACAGCATGCTTGGCTTCGCTGCCGGCATGATGCTTGCGGCCAGTTCATTCTCATTGATCCTGCCCGGCCTCGCGGCTGCCCGGGATCTGTTCGACAGCGGGCCTGCCGCTGCATTGACCGTGGTGGTGGGGCTCGGTCTTGGCGTGCTGTTGATGCTCGGGCTGGACTATTTCACGCCGCACGAACACGAGACGGCCGGTGCCTTCGGGCCGCATCACCAGCGCATGAGTCGGGTCTGGCTGTTCGTCTTTGCGATCATCCTGCACAACATTCCGGAGGGAATGGCGATAGGCGTGAGTTTCGCCAAGGGCGATCTGGACGTCGGTTTGCCGCTGACCACAGCGATCGCCATCCAGGACATTCCCGAAGGGCTTGCCGTTGCGTTGGCCTTACGCACCACCGGCCTGTCCGCTTGGCGGGCGATACTGATTGCCGCGGCCTCGGGCCTGATGGAGCCTTTTGGTGCTGTGGTGGGCTTGGGGATTTCTAGCGGTCTGGCCGTTGCCTATCCGGTCAGTCTCGGTTTGGCCGCTGGTGCAATGATCTTCGTGGTGTCGCATGAGGTGATCCCCGAGACTCACCGCAATGGTCACCAGACGCCGGCTACGGTCGGTCTGATGGGCGGTTTCGCGGTGATGATGTTTCTAGATACCGCGTTGGGCTAGGGTCTGTTCCCGTTTCGTCGCAAGCCGCGTTGCTGCGCCAAATCTCGCCAGGCAACGCAGCGCCCGCTCCCGGCGGGCTTGCTGCATTCACCACATCCATGTGGATCGCGCGGGAGGCAGGGTAATGGCTGTTCCTTGCCAAGTCCCGCAACGTCGCATGGCGAGATTTGCCGCGCAACGCTCCGGCGCGGCCGCGCACGAAACAGGAACAGACCCTGGAAAAAAAATATCGAGCCGCCGAGGGGCGATATCGCTGCGCCGGCACTGATGACGACGCAGATCCGCTCAAAGCTGCTCGAGCAGACGTCGTGCGGCCTCTTGGCCGCTGAGCCAGGCGCCTTCGACACGACCCGACAGGCACCAGTCACCGCACGCATACAAGCCAAGATGGGTGTCGGCCAGCGCGCCCCATTCATGGGATTGGCTGGGCCGTGCATAGAGCCAGCGATGGGCGAGAGTCACTTCCGGCGCAGGCACGACGCAGTCGATCAGCTCGGCGAACGCGCCGTGCAGGTGCTCGATTACCAGTTCCTTGGGCATATCAACGTGTTGTCTACTCCAGGCGCTGCTGGCATGCAGTACCCAGGTATCTAAGTTATCGTCGCGTCCGGGTTTGCTGTGGTGCCGGGCCAGCCAGTCAAGGGCATCGTCCTGCACGAAACAGGCATCGACACTGGTTTCGAGCGGTTTGGCGAAGCCCAGGGCCACGGACCAGGTCGGGTCCATGGCAACGCTGGCGGCGACGGCAGCCAGCTTCGGTGCTGCAGCCAGCAGGGTGCTGGCCTGAGGCGCGGGAATGGCGATGATTACCTGGTTGAAGGGGCCATGGTTGTTTCCATCGGCATCCACCAACGTCCAGTGCTCCTCACCCCGGAAGACTTCCGTCACGCGGCATGAAAGCTTCACCGGCAGCTCTCCAAGCAATCCGGTGGCAATCGAATCCATGCGTGGGGTGCCGACCCAGCGCAATTGCTCGTCGGCGGAAGGCGACAGCAGGCCATTACGTGACTGGTAAAGGTTGGGTGACCACTCGGCAACCCAGCCCTCGGCTTGCCACTGATGGACGGTCTCGGTGAAACGACGATCACGAGCGGTGAAATACTGGGTGCCAAGGTCAAGATGGCCGGCATCGCTGCGCTTGCTGGTCATGCGTCCACCGAGTCCGCGGCTCTTGTCGAATATCTGGACGGACTGCCCTGCGGCACTTAGTGCCTGCGCTGCGGAAAGTCCTGCGATGCCGGTGCCGACGATGGCAATGGGAGCTTTGCTCATGCTTACCTCTTTCGATAGCGCCGCCAGTCTCCGCTGCGCGACATCTGCGCTGGTTCGTTCGGTCCTGGTGCCGTTTGTAGAGCAACGGCGATGCTGCTGCCGTCCTATCCTCAAACAGACTTCAGGTTTTGCATAGGGGTTCGGTTCGATGAGAGGCGCTCGGTGCACATATTTTTATGCGGACTGACGAGCGGCGGGATGGGAAGTAAGCCTGGCGGTGAAGAGGGCACGTTGAACCGATTCCGCTCGACGTCTTGTCGGCCATCGGCGGTGCATCCATCGGCAAATCGATCATCAGTGCCGCAACATCGTTTTCCAGGGGCTCGTTAAAGCTCGACGAGTCAATGCGTTAGCACGCAGGGATTGGTTGTAAGTTGGGAATAAGCCGGTACAATGGCGCCGCTCGCCGCAAGGCGGGTTTCGTTATGGTGGGCCCTGCTGGTCCCCTCGCAACGATCAGCCGTGAACCCGGTCAGGCCCGGAAGGGAGCAGCCGCAGCGGTGACATTGTGTGCCGGGGTGTGGCTGGTAGGGTTCACCTCCATAACGACGATCTTCTCCCCTTATTTCTGTCATTCGATTACACCGACCTCTTTGTGAGATTCGGCGAATCCGCGTGCTCGCTCGTTCGCGTGATCGATGGCGGACGGCGGTGGAAAGCCTAAAGCTTCGCCCCGAGGTCAGGCCTCCTACAGAAGCCGAACCATCGTAGGAGGCGCGCCCTCGTGGCGAATGCAGACCACAGGTCTGCCGTAATCGGTATTCTGTCGAGCCTTTTAGTAAGTGCGGAAAACCTGACATCTCTGGTTCAAGGAGTATTGGTTTGTCGGTCAAAGCGAGCTGGGACATCTTCTGCGTGGTCGTCGATAACTACGGCGACATCGGCGTGACCTGGCGTCTGGCGCGGCAGCTGGTTGCCGAGCACGGCCAGCGGGTGCGTTTGTGGGTCGATGACCTCGATACCTTCGCGCGACTCTGTCCGGGTAGCAGCGCCACGGCTAGCCAGCAACGGCATGAAGGTGTCGACGTGCGGCACTGGCTCCCCGAATGGCCCGGTGCCGAGCCGGCAGACGTGGTGATCGAAGCTTTCGCCTGTCAGCTGCCCGCCGCTTATGTCGAGGCGATGGCCAGCAGCGAGCGCCGCATCCTGTGGCTCAATCTGGAATACCTGAGCGCCGAAGATTGGGTGGTCGGCTGCCATGCGCTGCCTTCGATGCAGCCCGATGGTCTGCAGAAATATTTCTTCTTTCCAGGCTTCGAGCAGGGCACCGGTGGCCTGATTCGCGAGGGCGACCTGATGGCGCGAAGGGAAGCTTTCCAGCGCGACCCGACGTTGCGCGACGCTTTTCTGCAGAACCTCGATTTGACGGTCGAACCCGGTGCGCGATTGCTTTCGCTGTTCGCCTACGAAAACCAGGCCGTTGCCGGATGGCTCGATGCGCTGGCGGCGGACACACGCCCCACGCAACTGTTGGTTCCTGAAGGCCGGGTCATCGGCGATGTCGCATGCTGGCTAGGGATCGACCAGCTACGAGCCGGTGATCGCCATAAGCGTGGGGCGCTGCAAATCGCGGTACTGCCATTCATGACTCAGAACGAGTACGACATGCTGTTGTGGTGCTGCGATTTCAATGCCGTGCGCGGCGAAGAATCGTTCATCCGCGCGCAATGGGCCGGACGCCCTTTGGTCTGGCACATCTACCCGCAGGAAGAAGATGCACATTGGATCAAGCTCAACGCCTTCCTCGACCTCTATCTATGCGAGCTGTCGCCAGCGCCCGCCGCTGCACTCAAAACCTTCTGGCATGCTTGGAATAGCGGTGAGGGGAGTGGGGCGGCCTGGGCTGCCTTGCTTCGTCATGAAGCGGAGCTGACCGCACATGCCGAACGCTGGACGCACAAGCAGGTCGCTAACGGCGATCTGGCCGGAAAGCTGGCGTTTTTTTACACAGATTGGCTATGATACGCGGCCTGTTTTGTCTCTAATCCCATCGGATATTCGTATGAAAACCGCACAAGAGTTCCGTGCCGGCCAAGTGGCCGTTATCAACGGCGCACCCTGGATTATCCAGAAAGCCGAATTCAACAAGTCCGGCCGCAACAGTGCCGTGGTCAAGATGAAGCTGAAGAACCTGCTCAATGGTTCCGCTACCGAGACTGTCTACAAGGCCGACGACAAGTTGGAGCCGGTCATTCTCGAGCGCAAGGAAGTGACCTATTCCTACTTCGCTGATCCGCTCTACGTATTCATGGACGAAGAGTTCAACCAGTACGAAATCGAGAAAGACGACCTTGAAGGCGTCATGACTTTTATCGAAGACGGCATGACCGACGTCTGCGAAGCCGTGTTCTACAACGACAAAGTAATTTCCGTTGAATTGCCGACTTCAATCGTTCGCGAAATCGTCTACACCGAGCCCTCCGTTCGCGGCGACACGTCTGGCAAGGTCATGAAGACTGCCCGCCTGAAGAACGGTGCCGAGCTGCAGGTTTCCGCTTTCTGCGAAATCGGCGACTCGATCGAGATCGATACCCGCACCGGTGAGTACAAGTCCCGCGTCAAGGCCTGACCTTCGCAGGACGCAAGAAGCCCGGCAGACGCCGGGCTTTTTTGTGCTTTTCGAAACGCGAAGCGCAGCTGGCAGTGATGATGGACGGGATTTCCGCTGGCAGGCCTGTGCAAGCTGAAGCGGAGCGCTGCCGGGCCATCCCAACGTGTACTTCAGCCCACTGGTGCCGTCAGGTCTATGGTGGGCTGAAACCGAGCGCTGCTCGGCTCGTACTCGGTCAGCTTGGCCGCACCTGCTTCAGCGTCTCGGCAATCATGAAGGCCATTTCCAGCGATTGATCGGCGTTGAGTCGCGGATCGCAGTGCGTGTGATAACGATCAGAGAGGCCGTCCTCGGTGATCGGTCGCGAACCTCCGATGCACTCGGTAACGTTCTGTCCGGTCATTTCGATATGAATACCGCCCGGGTAGCTGCCCTCGGCGCGGTGCACGTCGAAGAACTGCCGCACCTCGGCGAGAACCCGCGCGAAATCCCGCGTTTTATAACCGCTGGATGCCTTCATGGTGTTGCCGTGCATCGGGTCGGAGCTCCACAGCACCTGCCGGCCTTCGGCCTGCACCGTCTGGATCAGGCGTGGCAGGCCTGCCTCGACCTTGTCGGCGCCCATCCTTACGATCAGGTTCAGGCGGCCCGGATCGTTGTCCGGGTTGAGAATGTCGATCAGGCGGATCAGCTCCTCGCTATCCATACTTGGGCCGACTTTCACCCCGATCGGGTTGCCCACGCCGCGCAGAAACTCCACATGGGCACCATCCAGCTGCCGCGTGCGATCGCCGATCCAAAGCATATGCGCCGAGCAGTCGTACCAGCCGCCGGTCAGGCTATCCTGCCGAACGAACGCCTGCTCATAGTTCAACAATAGCGCCTCATGAGCGGTGAAAAAGCTGGTTTCACGTAGCTGCGGTGCGTTGTCCATGCCGCAGGCGCGCATGAACCTCAACGCCTGATCGATCCGCGCGCCCAGCCGGTGGTACTTCTCGGCCATCTGCGAGTTGGCGATGAAATCGAGATTCCACTGATGCACCTGATGCAAATCGGCGAAACCACCTTGGGCGAAGGCGCGCAGCAGATTAAGGCTGGACGTGGACTGGTGATAGGCCTGTAGCAACCGCTCAGGATCCGGCACGCGGCTTTTTTCATCGAAGCCGATGCCGTTGACGTTATCGCCGCGGTAGGCGGGCAGGGTGATGCCGTCGATGGTCTCGCTGCCGGAAGAGCGTGGCTTGGCGAATTGCCCGGCCATGCGTCCGACCTTGATCACCGGGCAGCCCGCAGCGAAGGTCATGACGACCGCCATTTGTAGCAGCACCTTGAAGGTGTCGCGGATCTTCGGCGCAGAAAACTCGGCGAAGCTTTCAGCGCAATCCCCACCTTGCAGAAGGAAAGCGCGGCCTTGTGTCACCTCGGCAAACTGTCGGCGCAGCTCTCGCGCCTCGCCGGCGAACACCAGCGGAGGCAGGCTCGCCAGGGTCGCCTCGACACGCTGGAGATGCTCGGCGTCAGGATAGTCGGGCTGCTGCTGGATGGGTTTGCTTCTCCAGCTGGTCGGGCTCCAGGTATGGCTCATCGAATGGATTCTCTGCGCGAAAAGTGCGCGGATTTTACCTGATGCGCTGCCCTGTCGCTGATAGCCCTTGCCAATCGGACTGCTAAGATGCGCCGACCGGTTTGGAGTGAGCAATGGACAAGCAGGAAGTGTTGCTGGCCGAAGTGAACGATACGTTTGGCCTGATCCGCGTGCTGGAGGTAGGCGATTACCGCTTTCTGGAGTTCGGCGCAGCGGTCGAGCAAAGCTGTGTGTTCACTCGTGATCCTAGCTGGCTGGAGTACGACTACACGCGCGCCATGCTGATGGGCGGCCTGATGCACGCCAATCCGGAGACCGCGCTGTTTCTCGGTCTGGGCGCGGGGACGCTGACTCAAGCGTGCCTCGAATTCCTGCCGCTGGAAGACGTCGAGGCCATCGAGCTGCGCCCGGACGTGCCGGAACTGGCGATGCGCTATCTGGGGCTACAGAACGACTCGCGCCTTTATATACGCATCGGTGATGCGGTGGAGCTGCTCGATTCGGCCGAGACCGCCGATCTGATCTTCGTTGATCTCTACACCGATGTGGGTCCGGCCGCCGCGCATCTGGCATGGCGCTTTCTCGAGCGCTGTCAGCAGAAGCTGAACCCGGACGGCTGGCTGATCATCAATCAGTGGGGCACGGATGAAGACAAACCGCTCGGTGCGGCGCTGTTGCGTGGTCTGTTCCATCGTCACTATTGGGAATGCCCGGTGAAGGAGGGCAATGTCGTCCTGTTCGTCCCTGCTGATCTGGAGCAGACACTCGACGCAGCTGCCCTGCGCGAGCGTGCCGCCGCACTTGCGGCGCGCCTGGGTTATTCGCTGGACTCGCTTATCGATGCGCTGCGTCCGGCCAGCTAAAAGCATGCCGCAGCATCAAACGCTGACGATTTACCCTGCTAGATAAGGTCTGCGCAGCGCAGTGAGCGCTGGCGTACTTGCGGCGGCGAGCGCGGGCTTCGGCGCGGTTATCGTGGAACAATCCGCACGCGTCCAGCCGTATTGTCACGGCGCGCGGCCTTTTCGTTTTCGGCACGGCCGGGAATCGAGCCGTCGTCCGCACCGCGGTCCGGCGTGGCCATTCCATTCAACTCGCGTTCGTCGACGCTGATCGAAGTAGCGTCCGGATAGCCGGTGGTCAGGGTTTCGGTGCTGGCAGTGACGGGCGTCGCGTCATCGTCACCCCAGCGAGCGCTGCGCTCGTCGATATCGATGGCTCCGTTTCGCTCCATCAGTTGCTCGACCATAGCCACTTGGCCTTCGTCTTCCAGCGTGACAGTGACAATGGTCGAACCTCTACGGGCCGCTTCTGGATAGCGGCCGGCGTGCTTGCTCGAATTATCGCCGAAGACTTTCTGGAAGAAGCTGCCGATCTTTTCGGCGACCGTGGCGTCCTCATCCGGCTCTTCCCCGACAACCTCCACCCGGCTGCTGTCGACGGTGGCAGGGTTGAAGGATGCGGATATCTGCATGGCTTCGCTGGGCACGCCCTTGCTCAGGAGCTCGGCCTTGACCTGCTCGGCTTCGGTGTAGTGGTCGAAGGCGGCAATGAGAATGTGAGTCATGATTTCACCTCGGTGTGCTGGCCTGGCTGAGTACGGGTGCGGCGGTTTTTGGGTAAGGCATATCGACCCGGTGTAAGCGGGCTCTGTACGTACGGCTGATAGCGGGCAGAAAAGTTTCGGCCGGATGCCGGGTGGACGAGGAGGGCTGACCGGTGATCGGAAATGCTTTTACCCAGATTGATGGCGCTTGGCCATATATTGGCGTTGGCCTATAGTGCCGCCCGCCAAGGATGGCCGCCGGACCCCAGCGTAGGGCCGGTCCAGGTCGTCCACGCCCACCATCTGCAAGGAACGAACATGAAAGCCAAACAACTCCTGGCGCTGCCGCTGATCGCTGCGCTGCTGTCCGCCTGTACCGCCACCACGTCGCTGCGCTCCAGCGACCAAGGCCTCGCCGTCAAGATCAACGACGATGCGCCACTGGTGCTGAAGAACCCGGTCAGCAAGACCTACAAGGCTACCAGCTTCGGCCAGTACCGCTTCCGCGCCACACAGGAAGGCATGGAGCCCATGTACGGGCTGATCCCGCTCAAGTTCAACGGCGGCTATCTGGTTGCGGACATCCTTTTCTTCGCCCCGGCTGCGTTCTATAACCTGCGCGAGGTTTATCCCTTTTACGAATTCGATGTGGCGCAGGGCGTAGTGCGCTACAAGAAGAAAGAGAGCGATGCGTGGACCAGCTACAAGCCCACTGCCGCGGAAGCTGAGCGTGCACAGGCGTATTTTGCCAAGTAACAGATACATCGACTCGCGCTCATGACTGGCGCCGGCAGCCCTGTCGACGCCACCTTGCTAGCAACCGCTTGTCGCGGATCTGTTTCCTGAACGGCATTGGCGTGGTGAGGCCTAAATCCGCGCCGCTCCGACTGTCCTGTTTCGTGCTCCCGTCGTTCCCGCTGCCGCCCGCGCTACTTCGAAGTTCGCGGGTCGAGTGCGGTGTGACGACGAGCACGATCGTCATCCTGATTATCTTCTGCGGCGATGTGCCTTTTGAAAGGCTATGTCCGAATAGCCCACGCTGACTGCGTTAATGGGCTGAACCAGAGCGCTATTTGAGTTCGCTGGCGAACCTGCCGACGGCATTGACGACCTGTTTTGCACCGTCCTGGATTTCAACGATGACCGCTCCGGCCTGATTGGCCAGCGAAAGCCCATGGGCCGCTTGCTCGCGACTTTTGGCCATTTCCCGCACGGCCGCATCTACCAGTGTCTGGTTTTTCTGCACGACGCTGACGATTTCTTCGGTGGCCGTGCTGGTGCGCCCCGCCAGTTGCCGCACTTCGTCGGCGACGACGGCGAAACCGCGCCCCTGGTCGCCGGCACGTGCGGCTTCAATGGCCGCGTTAAGCGCCAGCAGGTTCGTCTGGGCCGCGATACCGCCGATGGTCTGCACGATGGAGCTGATTAGCAGCGATTGCTGGCCCAGCGCTTCGATACCCTGGGTGGCCAATTCGACCTCCTTGGCGATGTGCTGCATGGTTTCGACCGTATCTTTGACCACTACCGCACCTCGTTCGGCGCTGACATCGGTCTGCTGAGACACTTCATAAGCAATGCTGGCGGCGTCGCGAACCTCCGCCTCGCGTGCAACCTGCTCGGTTACCACGCTGGCGAACTTGACCACTTTGCACAGCTTGCCCTCGGTGTCGTAGACCGGGTTATAGGAGGCTTCCAACCATAGGTCGCGGCCTTGGCTGTCGATGCGCTTGAAGCGTTCGGCGACATACTCGCCGCGATTGAGCGTCTGCCAGAACTGTTGGTATTGATGGGAGGCTGCGTCGGCTGGGGTGCAAAACATGCTGTGATGCTTGCCGATGATCTGCTTCAGCGAGTAGCCCGTCGCCTGTAGGAATTGCTCGTTGGCGGTGATCACCTTGCCATCGAGGCTGAATTGGATCACGGCGGTAGAGCGCAGCAACGCCTCGATGAAGGCTTCGTTTTCCTTGGCCTGCTGGAAGAGCTGGGTTACGTCGCGAGCGAAACCACGGATTTCCACTAACCCTCCGTGCGCGTCGCTGATGGGATACCAATTGACGCGCAGCCACCTCAGATGGCCATCGACGTGCAGGTAACGGTAGTCGTCGCTGATCGGCTGGCGCTTGGATACTGCCGCGCGGAAGTTGTGAAAGCACGGCAGTGTTTTCACGTAAGGCGGAACGATCTCGGCCAAAGGCCGGCTCAGCAGTTGCTCGGCCCGGTAGCCAAGCGTTTCGGCAAATTTCCGGTTGACCGAGGCGATCCGGAACTCAGCGTTGAGAGTGATCGCCATCAGCATGGAGGTCATCTGCTCGTGCAATTGGCGCAGAGAGGAAAGCTCAGCATCTTGGGCTTGGAGTTGTTCTTTAAGGCGGCGATTGAACATCTGTGCACCATGGGTGGGTTTGGCATGCACAGTTATCGGCATGGCGCTGGCCTTCTTGAGGTACGGCAACATCGTGCCGCTCACGCTGAGCGCGAGTCCGACCGGCTCAATCGACCTGTTCGAGACGGACGCGAAGAATGCCGGACTGCGTGCTGCCGATGCGCTCGAAGGCCGCTTTCGACAGATCGATGATCCGCCCGCGTACGAAGGGGCCACGGTCGTTGATGCGCACCACCACGCTCTTGCCGTTACGAGTGTTGATGACCCGCACGTTGGTGCCGAAGGGCAGGCTGCGATGGGCGGCGGTGAGGGCCGCCTGATTGAAGCGCTCGCCACTGGCGGTCAGCTTGTTGTGGTGTTTGTCGCCGTAGTACGAGGCCTTTCCCGAGCCGATGTATTGGCCTGTGGCGGATGGCGAAGTGCTCGTGGGTCCTTTGAATGGAGACATCGAGCAGCCGGCAAGTGCGGCGATGAGTGACGCGGCGATGATCCAGCGAGCTGACCTTTGAAGCATGTTCGATCCTTGTCTGGACATGAACGGCGTTCGAATCCGTTGTCGCGACTCCCTGCGGAGGCCAAACAGCAGACAATCGTATTGCCGGAAGTTCAGATCATCGCTGCGCTTGTTCGACTCGCACCGGCATCCCAGGTCCGCCAGCAACCCGAGCTATCGGCTGGCCTGGGTGCGATCGCCGCGGCGCTGTAGGGCCGACTTGTTCGGCCTATTCAGCACGCCATCGGGCGCGTTGGCCGCGCTCAGGCACGCGGCTTGCTGCGGATGGTCTTCATCAGGTCATCCGGTGTGATGTGCCCGACGACACTAGCGGCGCTGCCCGGCTGCGGCAGGTTGAGGATGTTGCCCTTGATCTTGCCGATCACGTGCATTTCGCAGGGCTTGCAGTCGAACTTCAGCGTCAGCACTTCATCGCCATGCACCAGTTGCATGGGCGCGACCTTGGTGCGCACGCCTGTCACGCCCTTGGCCTGTTTCGGGCACAGGTTGAAGGAGAAACGCAGGCAGTGCTTGGTGATCATCACCGGCACTTCGCCGGTCTCCTCGTGTGCCTCGTAGGCGGCGTCGATCAGTTGCACGCCGTAACGGTGATAGAAAGCGCGGGCCTTCTCGTTGTAGACGTTGGCGAGAAACGACAGGTGCGACTCCGGATAGACCGGCGGCGGCACGCTGACCGGCTTGCGAGCACCGTGCGGCCGTATGGTTTCGCGCGCTTCGGTCAAGGCTTCGATGGCTTCACGGCGCAGGGCCTTGAGCTGCGAATTCGGGATGAAGAAGGCCTGTGGCGCATCGATTTTCGCTTCTTCGGCGTGGTAGATCGTGGTGCCCAGCTGGCTCAGCAGGTCGGCAATCTGGCCGGGCACCTGCTCGGGCTTCTTCGCTTCGCCGAAGGGGCCGGCCAGCGAAACGGTGGCATAGGCGCCTTCTTCACTGGTGACGTGCAGCTCAAGCGCGTCCGCCCGCAGCCGGGCCAACCAGCGCACGCCGATGCGGCGTTCGGCGGAAGTTTTCAGCAGCGCATTTTGCCAGTTGTGGTCAAGGTTGCGGTTCAGCGGATGGTGCGGGCGCAACTGGCGCAGCGCAGCGGGCATTTCGTTGGGTTCGACGCGGTATTGCCAGAACGATTGGCCGTCCTCTTCAAGCTGCCCCAGCGGCTCGACCACGCTGGCGCGAAAGCCCACCACTTCACGCTTGATCAGCACGTTCAGGCCGTCGCCGTTGGACAGCGGCTCGCGCGTCTGAACGGTGAGGTCGTGCTTGCCGACCTTGAGCACTTCGCCGACGGCCAAGCCGGTGAAAGTCGGCGAATCGAAGGCACCGATGTCGATCTTGCGGTCTGTGACGAAATAGTCGGTGCTGCCGCGGTGGAAGGTCTTGTCCGGGTCCGGCACGAAGAAGTGATCGGTGCGACCGCTGGAAGCGCGGGCCAGGTCGGTGCGGTCCTCGAGAATTTCGTCGAGGCGCTGGCGATAGTAAGCGGTGATGTTCTTCACGTAGCTCACATCCTTATAGCGGCCCTCGATCTTGAACGAGCGCACGCCGGCATCGACCAGCGCGCGCAGGTTGGCGCTCTGGTTGTTGTCCTTCATCGACAGCAGGTGCTTGTCGAATGCCACCACGCGGCCCTGGTCGTCCTTGAGGGTGTAGGGCAGGCGGCAGGCTTGCGAGCAGTCGCCGCGGTTGGCGCTGCGCCCGGTCTGCGCGTGTGAAATGTTGCACTGCCCCGAGAACGCCACGCACAAGGCGCCGTGGATGAAGAACTCCAGGGTCGAATTCACCTGTTCATGGATGGCGCGGATTTCCGCCAGGTTCAGCTCGCGTGCCAGGACCAACTGGGAGAAACCGGCACGATCGAGGAACTTCGCCCGCTCCAGGGTGCGGATGTCGGTCTGGGTGCTGGCGTGGATCTCGATGGGCGGCAGGTCCATTTCCATGATGCCCATGTCCTGGATGATCAGCGCGTCGACGCCGATCTCGTGCAACTGGTGGATCAGCGTGCGCGCGGCTTCCAGCTCGTCGTCGTGAAGGATGGTGTTGAGCGTGACGAACACCCGCGCATGAAACAGATGGGCGAATTCCACCAGCCCGGCGATATCCTCGACGCTGTTCTCGGCATTGTGGCGCGCGCCGAAACTCGGCCCGCCGATGTACACGGCATCGGCGCCATGCAGGATGGCCTCCTTGGCGATGGATACATCCCGCGCGGGGCTGAGCAGTTCGAGGTGGTGCTTGGGAAGGGACATGTCAGATGCTACCGCGGGGAAAGCTAGCAATTATAGTGCGCTTTTCCCCTGCAGTATCCAGTCTCAGACCGATATCGTTACGGATGGAAAGAGATTTTGTACTCATCCCCATCTTTTTCCAAAGTTCCTAGATAATTATGATTATTGGTTGGTGTGAGGGTGAGTTTCACCTTGCCCCTAGGGGTAAAAGTATTTCCTATAAATAGCTCTGTCTCGTTATCAGGCAGCGAGTTTCGTACTGTAAATTCGGCGATCACCGCGTCGTCACTGATCAGTGATGTTTGGGAGTATTCACTCTGGGAACTTACTAGTAGGGTGACTTCTTTGTTTATAAGAGTTCCGTAAAGTACACCTGTAGCAAATTTTTTAGAGGGTGCACAGTTCTTGCTTTCTTCTAACAGTAAGCAATGCCCATAAGTGCTCATGTATGGGGTGAGATTTGCGATCTGTAATTTGGTATATATTGGCTCGGAGCTGTCGAGGGTTGCGCCGGGGCCGTAACTGCAGCGTCCGAACGGTATTATAAGGCTGTCGCTGTTTAGTTGAAAATTATCAACCTGAAGAGGCGCGGCTGGTATCCGTCGACTGAGGCAAGCGGTGTACTGATCTTTAATTAGTGTTAACGTACCTGCACGCTTATGTTCATGTTCTGGTTCAATAGGAATTGCAGCGATCATCGCATCAAGTGTCTCGGCGATTGCCGCAACCTGCCTTCTTTGATCTGCCCTAGAAAGAGCTTCCAGCTCCTTTAATCCTTTCGTTGTAAAGATGTCGTTAAGATAAACTTGCTGGCCAGACTGCGCGTCTAGGTAATATCGACGCGTGCCCTGAACTGACCATGCACCGGTGAATACCGAGTCGATATTGAGGCCGAGTAGATGTGAGGAGTTATAGTCTATCGAATAGTTAAGGCGCGAAATGAATGTTGGTTCTCCTTCTTTTGGCCATACATTTTCAAATGGTGATTCCTTGTAAGTTGAGCTTAGACGTAGCTCTTTCAATTGGAGGTAAGCATTTATTGCGTTACTGGCAGGAACGTTTTTTACAATGGGGAATGAATACTCGTACCCATTGCCGGAAGCTTCGATGGAAGAAATTTCGGCTTCGGCCATTGAAAGTAGCGGAACTGCCATGAGCAGACCGATCCCTAATGCTTTTTTAATGTACATCCTTGTATACCTCTATTTGCTATAGGAAGGCTTGGTTGGAGCTGCCAGAAAACTATTTTAACTTTTTGCTGCATGCGGTTTTGGGACTTGCCGCGCGTACTGCAAGCAATTTTTTCAAATGCGCGAGTGCGCTGAAAGTGGTAGACCTTTGGTTAGCGATAGATGTTAGCCGCTGTGCCCATTGGTAGCGTCCCAGGCCGCTGAGTGTTTGTCCTCGTACCAAAGCTGATAAACAGGGTCACTCTTTCAGCCTGGCAAGACTCAGCAGAAGGTCTGATGACCTTCGATTGAGTTGCAGATGATAAAGCTGATGCTCGATGGCGTTGCCCAGACCGCGAATGTGTTCTTGGAACATCGATGCCTGCCCATGAGGACATGGCCAGATTCTCAATGCTCGGGACGAGAGCACTTTGGCTAGTCCACGCTTGTGCATTTCCAGAGGTGACTCAACTGTTCGGCTGCTAGACAAGCTGGCAGGCACAAGCGTAGGAGCGATCACTGGTCGCAATGACGTTGTCGCGCTGCGCCGCGAGGCATAGAATTCGCGTTTTCCAGCCTTCTACCTGGCGTTGTTCGCGAATCGGCAATCTTTTCGCGGCTATGCTGTTGGCTTCGCGGGGGCTGGTTCGCCTCCTTGCATCCCCCCGGGCTCGATCACCCTCATGACCAATATGGAAACGGCCGCTGCGAGCGGTCGCTGGCTCAGCGTCGTCGCGCTAGCGCTGGCTGCGTTCATTTTCAATACCACCGAATTCGTGCCCGTCGGACTGCTCAGCGACATCAGTCGAGATTTCGACATGCCCATCGCGCATGTGGGGCTGATGCTGACGGTCTATGCCTGGATCGTCGCGCTGGCTTCGCTGCCCCTAATGCTGTTGACGCGCAATATCGAGCGGCGCAAGTTGCTGATCGGCCTCTTCCTGCTGTTCATCGGCAGCCATCTGCTCTCCGGTATTGCCTGGAGTTTCGAGGTGCTATTGGTGAGCCGCACCGGTATCGCATTCTCCCATGCGGTGTTCTGGTCGATCACGGCTTCGCTGGCGGTACGTGTGGCGCCGGCAGGCAAGGCCGCGCAGGCGCTGGGTTTGCTGGCTACGGGCACGACTATGGCGATGGTGCTGGGCGTTCCCCTTGGCCGCGTGATCGGCGGGGCGCTTGGCTGGCGCACGACCTTTCTGGTCATCGCGGTGCTGGCCGGTCTGAGCTTGCTGTGCCTGGCGCGCACCTTGCCGCTGCTGCCCAGCCAGAATTCGGGATCGTTGCGAAGCCTTCCCGTGCTGTTCAAGCGGCCCCTGTTGGTCACGGTCTACGTGCTGACGGTGCTGGTTGTCACCGCCCAGTTCACGGCCTACAGCTACATCGAGCCGTTCACCCGGCAGGTGGGGCAAATGAGCGGCAACATGACGACCATCGTCCTGCTGCTGTTCGGTGGTGCCGGCATCTTCGGATCGCTGCTGTTCAGCCGCTACAGCCCCCGTTATCCACGGCCGTTTCTGTTTTGCACCATTCTGACCTTGGCGTTGTGTCTGCTGCTGTTGCGGCCATTGTCCAGCTCTGTAGTTGGCTTTTGTGCGATGAGCTTGGTGTGGGGCGTGGTCGTCCTGTGTTTTGTTCTGGCGCTGCAATCCAGGGTGCTGCAGTTCGCCTCAGACGCCACCGATGTCGCCATGTCGCTGTTCTCAGGAATATTCAACATCGGCATCGGCGCGGGCGCTTTGCTCGGCAGTGTCGTCAGCCAGCAAGTGGGGCTGGAAAGCATCGGCTTCGTCGGTGGGGCATTGGCGCTGGCGGGGCTAATGCTGTGTGGCTTCATGATGAAGCGCTATCCGGCGGCCACTGCGGTTCGGCCGGTCAGTTAACAACAGCGTGGGCACGATCATGCCGACTTCGACTCCGGCATGATCAAGGACTCAAACCAACGTCAGAACCGCCCAAAATATCCCACCCACAACGGGCAATCCCGTCGCAATTCGCGGCGCGTAGGGAATCAGCAGAAGCAGGGCGAAGCCGGCGAGCGAGATCAGGCCGAACCAGCCAACCAGCGCCATGCCGCCGGGCCAGACACGGGTGGCGGTATACACGGCGAGGCCGAGCAGAAGTGCGCCTACCGGTACGCAGAGACGACGCAGCAGAACGGGGACGCGTGGGTTGACCAGCTGTTTCCAGTGGCGCTCCTTACCGAGGCAGAAGCCGAGCATGCCGGCGTAGGCCAGCAGGAGGCTGGCGAGCAGGGCTGAACCGTTCATGACGAGACTCCCGGAACGGGGCGATCGAGCTGGGTGTGGCGGGCTTTTCTCGCGGCGATGACAGTAGGGATTTTCCAGGCGGTCCAGCCGGTCAGCAGGCCCAGCACGAAGACCGATGCGAGGACGGCCAGACGGATGCCGTCCGGGGACGCGTCGGTTGTCATCAGATCCAGCACCGGCAGCGTGAACGCCAGCACCGCTGCGCCGGACAGCTGTTCGCGCCATGCCAGTAACGGCTTGCGTACCCAGGCATGCAGCCAGCTTAAGGCCCAGATGCCGAAGAACAGCCGCAGCTCCCACTCCTGCCGACTGGCCAGTTCCGCCGGCAGCAGGCGATTGCTCCACAAGAGCGCGACGCAGGCCAGCGACAGTCCGGCCACCACCGCCACGTTGAGGCTTTCCACCATCCGCAGGAACTGCGCGTTGGCCTTGGCCTGCTTGCGCTGCTTGACCGCATAGAGCACCAGCCCCGTTGCGATCATGGCGCAGCTGACCAGGCCGCAGATGAAATACAACCAACGCATCGGGTAGCCACCGAACTGGGCGAAATGCAGGCCCGCCATCACGCGCTGGGTCAGTTGGCTGGTGCGCGACGGTTCCGGCGCCTGGATCAGCTCGCCGGTAACGCCGTTGAAGACTATGCCTTCGCCCTTGGTCAGCTCCATGCGATTGCCCAGCACCGGCCGCGCGGTGACCTGAGCATTGGCTCGGCCAGGGTTGCTCACGGCCAGGCCACCGATCATGCCTGCACCGTAGTGCGCCTCGGCACGGCTGACGATCTCGCCCAGCGCCAGCATAGGTGCTGCCGGTGCCTGGACGGGTTTGTTGCCGCGGCCCTCGCCGCGCGGTGCCTGTTCGGCAGCTCGTGCCGGTTGCGCCTCGCGGAAGTAGGCCTGGCGATCGCCGTCATACAGAGCATCGACAGCTGCTGGCATATAGATGAGGAAAAAGATCACCAGTCCGGTGTAGGTGATCATCAGGTGGAACGGCAGCAACAGAACGGCGCTGGCATTATGCCCGTCGAGCCAGGACCGCTGCCCCTTGGCCGGGCGAAAGGTGAAGAACTCCTTGAAGATCTTCTTGTGAATGACGATCCCGCTGATCAGCGCCACCAGCATTGCCATCGCCGCGAACCCGACCACCCAGATGCCGAGCAGCCGCGGCATATGCAGCGTGTAGTGGAAATGGAAGAAGAAGTTGCCGCCAATGGTCTCCCGTGCCTCGACGGTCTCGCCCGTCAGCGGGTCGAGCTGTGTAATACCGGCACCGCGCCGCCGCTCCCCGACCGACACGCCGAGGTCCGGCGAGCGCTCGGTCGGCAGGCTGATGTTCCAGTTCGATTCGTTAGCGTGATGCTCGGCCAACCAGCGCTGCGCGACGTTGGCGGCTGTAGCGGGCGACTGGCCTTGATCGGTCAGCTCCGGCTGCATCCACCAGTTGAGCTCCTTGTCGAACACCGCCAGAGTGCCGGTGAGAAAGATGGCGAACAGCACCCAGCCGAGCAGCAGCCCGCACCAGGTGTGCAGCCAGGACATGGATTGCGTGACGGTCTTGTGTTTCATCCGAGGCGCTCCAGCAGTTGTGGCCAGAAGCCGATGAGGGCCAGCGGCAGGGCGCCGCTTAAACCGGCCAGCACACGACGCAATGAGGCCGCGGCGAATGCCCAGAGCATGAATGTCAGATAAACCACGAACGACAGCAGCGAGGCGATGGTCAGGGCATCGACGCGATCGAGCGGTAGCAGCCGCGCCAAAGCAGCCGTGGCGGCGTAGGTGAAGGCATAGCCGCCAAGGATGGCGAGGGCGGTACGCGCGGCGATGTCAGGCCATGCGGTTCGCGATTGCGATACGGAACGAGTCACGACAGGCTCCCGGTGGGAAACAGCTGAAGTCATACGAAAAAGCCCGCCAGGCAAGCCAGCGGGCAGTTTGTCGAAGCGGCATGGCGGGCCGTGAAGGCACCGCCGCGCATCGTGTTTTAAAAATCGACCGTCATGCCGACGACCAGCCGGCGACCGTCCAGCACCACTTCGTAGTCTTCGTTGGTGACTTCCTTGTTGGCGATGTTGTACAGCCCGGCCTTCACATCGACGTTGGGAGTCAATTCGTAGACCACGCCAGCGTCGAAGAAACCGTAGCCCGGCGTGCCGTCGGACATGCTGGTGCGGCTGAGGTAGGTGCTGGTTTCGCTGCGGTAGTTACCTTGCAGCCAGGCGTTGAGGCGGGACGTCGCCTGCCAGTCCAGCAGCGCGTTGGCCATGTGCTTGGGCTGCTTGTTCAGCGGGTCGCCCTTGAACTCGCCGGTCTTCTGCTCGGAGTCGGTGAAGGTGTAGCTGGTGCTCAGGCGCAGGTTCGGCAGGAAGCTGTAATCCAGGGTCCATTCGACGCCTTGCATGATCGCTTCGTCGACGTTCGTCCGCGTGCTGAGGAAGTAGAAGTTGTTGCCGCCGAAGCCGCAGGACCAGGCCGCCACGTTGTTCCGATTGGCGTTGCCGTCGGTATCGGTTTCGCAAATGCGGTCTTCGGTGATCTTGTCCTTGTACTGGGTGTAGAACGCCATGACGCTGGTGGCGAAGCCCAATTCGGGGTTGTCGTAGTTGAAACCCAGCTCGTAGTTGGTGCTGGTTTCCGGGTCCAGTTCCGGGTTGCCGATGATCAAACCGCGCGGGTAGGGTGCCGGCGAGCCGCCACCGCCGGTACCACGCCCGAAGCCTTCGGTGGCATCGGCGAGACCGGGTTGCTTGTAGCCAGTTGAGATGCCGCCCTTGAGGGTCAGGTTCGGCGTGGATTGGTAAACGCCGTAGAGGCGCGGCGACAGGTAGCCACCGAAGAGTTCGTCATCGTTGTAGCGCAGGCCGGTGGTGACTGCCAGATCCTCGGTCACGCCCCATTCCGCTTCGGCGAAGACGGCTGCCAGCCAGCGATCGACACTGGCAACGGCGCCTGGCACGTTGGATGTCAGCAGGCCGTTGGATTTGTCGGTGAAGTCTTCATATTTGTACTGGCCGCCTACGGTGAAGACATGCGAACCCCAGAAATAGCTCGCCTGGGTGTTCAGCGTGGTGACTTCCTCGCGCTTGGTCAGGTCTTGCACGCGCTCCGATTTGTCGTGCTGCAAGTAGCTGCTGATCTGCCAATCGGCATAGTGGCCGTCATGGGCCAGCACGTAGATGTCTTTTTCGTAATCAGTGGTGCTTTTCGTCGCGGTGATGTCAACGCTCTGGCCCGGGTGATGGGTTTCGTTCAACCGCGCGGCTTGGTAACTGAGCGAGAAGCGGTTGCGCTCGTCGGGTGTCAGATAAAGTTCGACGCCGCCTTGCTTGCGCTGGCTGTCCGGCATGCTGGCGGCACCATCGCCCCCGCCGATGTAGTCACTTTCGTCTGCCCGGGTGTAGCTGCCGTTGAGCCGGGCGCCAAGCAAACCCGGCACCAGCGCACCGCCCAGGTAGAAGTTGGTGGTGGCTTCGTCTTCGTTGATGTCGTTCAGCGAGTGGCCGTACTCGGCGGAAATTGTCCCGGCCCAGGCATCGCCGCCTTTACGGGTGATGATGTTGATCACGCCGCCCATGGCCTCGGAGCCATACAGCGAAGACATCGGCCCGCGGATCACTTCGATGCGCTCGATCATGGCCAGCGGCGGCAGGCCGATCTGCTTGCCGCCGTCGCTGCCGTTGGTATTCACCGAACGGCCGGCGGAAACGGGGCGGCCATCGACGAGATACAGGGTGTAGGACGAACTCATGCCGCGAATGCTGATGTCCTGCATGTTGCCGCCGCCCGTAACGTAGACGCCGGGTATGTTCTTCATGGCATCGACGACGTTGGTGTAGGACTGCTTTTCCAGCTGCTCGCGGGTGATCACCGAAATGCTCGCCGGCGCCTTGGCGATGTTCTGCTCATAACCGGCGGCCGTTACCACTGTCGTGGGTTGCAGCTCGAGGGGCTCTTCGGCGTAGGCCGGTGCGCTCATCGAAGTTGCCACGGCGATCGCGCAAGCCAGCCGGTGTCGATTGAAAATCACCATTTAAAGCAGTCTCCCTGAGAAGCGTTACGTCGTGCGGTCCCGGATGGCCGCATGCCAGGCGCGACAGCGATGGGGTCGCTGCGCCGGCAGTAATGCTAAGTATTCTCATTTGAGAGTAAAGCGCATTTACAATCTATACACTTTGTAAGCGGATGTTCATTCGCAGGCCCGGCTCAGCGTTTTCGGCCCAGATATCGCCGCCCTGTCTCAACACCATGCCGCGGGCGATCGCCAATCCGAGGCCGAAGCCATCGCCACCGGGCCGCGCCGCGCTGAGTCGAGCGAAAGGCCGGAAGATCACTGAGAGCTGTTCCCGAGGTACGCCCGGCCCCTGATCCTCGATGCGCAGGTGCCAGAAGTCGCCGACGCGTTCAGCGGACAGGCAAACCGTCCCATGCGCTGGGGAATAGCGGATAGCGTTGCGCAGGATGTTTTCCATCGCCTGCGCCAGTGCGTTGAGGTTGCCGAACACCCGGCAGCTGCCCGGCACCTGGGTGCGAATGCGCTCGCGTGGCCAGCCCGCTTCGAAGCAGGCGTTTTCGCAGAGCACGTCCCACAGCGCCTCGACGTCCACTAGCTCGCACTCGAAGCGCGGCTGTTCGCTGTCCAGCCAGGCGAACTCCAGGGTGCTGTCGACCAACTGCTGCATGCGGGTGATCTCACTGTCGGTGCGGCTGCGCATGTCTTCGGCGTTCAGCCCGCTTTCGCAGGCCACTCGCAGCCGGCTAAGCGGCGTGCGCAGTTCGTGGGAGAGGTCGCGCAGCAATTGCTGTTGTTGCGCAATGGCATCGCGCAGGCGTTGGGTGAGGTATTCCAGTGAGCGACCCAGTTCGCCGAGTTCATCGTTGCGTCCGACCAGGGAAGGGGACAATAGCGAATCGAGACGGTTGCCGCGTAGCGCGTTGGCCTGCCGACGCAGGCTGTCCAAAGGAGAAACCAGCAGGCGATAGAGCAACCAGCAGAAGAATATCGATAGTAGCACCGGAGGCAGATACACCCCGCCGGCTGTGAGCAGCGTATGGTTGCGCCAAGGTCGAAAGCGCTCGGGCAGGCGCAAGATCAGCTTTTCGCCCGCATCACTCAGCGGGATCGAGACGAGCGGCAGGCCCGCGTTGCGACGGCTCATCGGCCACTCGTAATCCCTTACGAAGGTAAGCATCTGCCGTTCCTCGACACTCAACGTCTGGCCGCCGAGCGGTTGCAGGTGCTGGTCGACCACTACCATCCAGCTCGGCTCGCGCTGGCGCATGGTCCCGAGCCAACGGCTCAGCGCTTCCGGCCCTGTTTGCAGTGCGGCGTAGGCGTCCTCGGCGTAGCCGGAGAGAACGTCGCGCGCCTCTTCTGACAGATAAGAATTGTTCCGGTCGATTTGCCGGCCGACATAGCCGCTGACCCAGATCATCGACAGGCAGAATCCGGCGACCAGGATCACCAGGCGCCAGAACAGCGAATGACGGTTGGGCATCAGTCGGCCTGCAGTTCCAGCACGTAGCCCTTGCCCCACACCGACTCCAGACGCAATGCCGTGACCTGCTCACGCGCCAGCTTTCGGCGGATGTTGCTGATGTGCATGTCCAGGCTGCGATCATGCTGCGAGTAGCCACGGCGCAGCGTCTGTTGATAGAGGAAGGGCTTGCTCAGGACTTCGCCAGCGGCGTCGTGGAGCACTTTCAGCAGCCGGTACTCGGTGCCGGTCAGGCCGAGCCAGCGACCCTCGCAACGCAGGTCGCCGCGCTGATCGTCGAAGCGCATCGACTCATCGTCCGCCGTCGGTTGCACGCTGCGTTCGTAGGCCACACGGCGCAGGATGGCAGCGATGCGCACCTGCAATTCCTCGATGCTGAACGGCTTGGGCAGGTAGTCGTCGGCACCGCTATCGAAGCCCTGAATACGATGCTCTTCGTTGCCCAGCGCGGACATCATCAGCACGGGCGTGCGGCGCTGTGTCCGCAGCCGGGTCAGTAATTCCATGCCGCTGAGGGCCGGCAGCATCACGTCGAGAAGAATCAGATCGAACACTGACTCGCAGGCCAGTGTCAGACCGGTCAAGCCGTCGTCGGCGAGCGTGACCTGAAAGCCGCGCCTTTCCAGGGACGTTTTCAGATGAGAGCCCAGTATTGGATCGTCCTCGATCGCCAGAATTTGTCGGGCTGCGGAAGGATGCATACGAGAGTCCGGTGCAAATAGGAACGATTATAGATTGCGTGTGTGCTGTAACGGCAAGTGGGTTTGCCCGGTTTTGGCGTTGCCACGCGGCTCGATGTGGTGCGCCGGAGCAGATAAACGCGCTGAGATAGTGAATGAGCAAAAGCTGACATCCATCGAAGGGGCCGCACGCATCTATGCCGATGTTATGACGGGGAGATGCATCGAATGGCTGATTAAGGTTCTGCAGCGGGCTGGCAGTATCGCGTCTCTAACAGAGCGGTTCACAGCAACAGTGCCATCACGGAGAGTCACTATGCGCACCATCAAGCCCCTCGCTCTTGCCATCATGGCCGTTCTGAGCACAACTGCCATGGCCGATGGCAGCCGCTCCACCCAGACTCAAAATGGCCAGGACAACCTGGCTGAGGTCAATCAGTCCAACGCTGCTCGCAGCCAAGCGATTCAGGGCCAGACCGGCAGCAATCACAACGCGTTCATCGAGCAAATCAACGTCAGCGCGTCCCGGGCGGCCACATCCCAGCATGGCCTGCGTCAGACCTCTAACATCTCTCAGCTTGACAGCGATGGTGCTCTTGTCCGACAGGCTCAGGCCGGGCTTGATAACGATGCACAGGTCGTCCAGACAGGCAGCACCGATGTCTACGTAAACCAGTATCAGGTCTACCACCGCAATGCTGCCGAGGCTTATCAAGAACAGTCCAGCGATACCGAGATCATCCAGCGTCAGAACGGCGTGGGTAACCTTGTTTATTCGGACCAGTTCAACGAAGACGGCTCCACATCGACTGTTTCACAGAGCGGCCATGCCAACATAGCCTCGACTCTTCAATACGATGGTCTCGCCAATACGGCTGTCATCGATCAGGTGGGCGAGCGCAACGTTGCGGAAGTGGAGCAGGCGTCCTCGGCGGATTCGTCTGCCACCGTTCAGCAGGAAGGCACCGAGAACCTGGGTGTCATCCGCCAGGAAGGCCAGAGCTTACAGGCGACGACCGAATCCCTCGGTGATTTCAACGTTCAAACGGTTTCTCAGATTGGCGTCGGGCATTCCGTGCTCGCCACTCAGGCGGGTGATTCGAACACGGTTGATGTTGTGCAAATGGATCAAGGTAGCGCTGTGCTCCTCAAGCAGATGGGTGACGACAACGCCATCGCCACCCTTCAAACCGGCGGTGGCCAGTACGCCGAGGTTGCGCAGAATGGCGAGGCGAATGAGGCCGAGCTGTTACAGGGCGGGCAGGAAAATAGCGTCGATGCCATACAGATTGGCATGCGGAACATCTTGCGTTCGACACAGGATGGCCTGAACAACAGTCTTATCGCTCACACCGAGGGTGATATGAACCGGATCACCCTCGATCAGGAGGGTACGGATCTCGCGGCCAACTTCGAGCAGTACGGAGACGGCAACGTCATCGAGGCGACCCAGGCGGGAGCGGGCCTGACAGGCACTGTCATGCAGGACGGCATGAACAACCTGGTGACCGCCTCTCAGACCGGCTACATGAACAACTACATCGTTATGCAGTCAGGCTCCCAAAACGCGGCCACTATTACGCAGCAATAACCAACCACCGAGCCCGCTATTGCCGTAGCAGTAGCGGGCTCGGTCTTATTCGCAAACCCTCCCGCGGCACTTCTTTCTCTTACTCGCCAGCGTACGGCGTACTCGGACCAGCAGCGCCGGTTGGTTGCGATCGTGCCGGACTCGGGACATTGCGCTGGCGAACGACGGCGCCATCCATGGTTCAAACGTATGGGCCACCAAGGCTCGATAACGTTAGAGGACCCAGACATGACCGATCCAAACGATCTGCTCAAGGAAGGCCTGACCCCGCCGGACTTTGATGAATACGATGACGTGCCCGAGTCGGGAGAAAACGCCAAGCCGGAAGCGGGCGCTGACCCGAAGAATGAGCCGAACCCCGGAGAAAGCCCGCTCGGCTGATCCGTTGACGGTTTACCCCCGGGCGAGCTGCTGGACAATTCGATCTCCACGGCCTACAAAGGCGCGCGCTGCGCCGTACGGTGCGCGCGTTCGGCATGCATGTGGTTGATGAAGGCAGGTGGATCGTGAAAAAGAAAAAGCCAGTAGACCCCGTCCGGCAGGCAGAAAAGAACCGTGCGCACCGGATTGGCTGGGCAATTGCGCTAGCTGGCATCGTGGTGGGGTTTGTACTGTTGATGGTCAAACAAGTGTGACCACTAAGCATGGTTTTGCGCCGCTGGCCGTAGCCATCGTTTAAACAGCTTGCTGAAAAACGCAGGGCGCGTAGGCCAGTTGCAAAGACTATCGACCATTGCTAATGGCATTCGTTTGTTCAGCGCGGCGCCAATGTCATGGGCTGTTTTGGCGTGCTGGCTTCTCGGTCATCATTAACAGCAAGGGCAACGGCTTGGCGTGCGCTGAAAGCGTTGGGGGCTCCTCAACCTTCAGTGCCTCGCCGACAATGATGATGACGATAGCCAATAAGAACAGTGCCTTTATGCGCAGCGGCACATGATGGGCGCATATCAGAAAGGTGCTCCATACCTGGGCAATAACCGGCTCTGCTCGCGCGATGGTTTCGGTGCGTTCGGCATCCGCCTGGATAGCGACTTTATCGTTCGGCACGCGCCCAAGTCCGGTGGTCATGTTCGATCTCCTTCCGAGCCCTGCGCCCCGGCGAGGCTTCTGTTAAGCATCGGTCCGTCCCGGAACAGGTACTGTTGGCGACTGTATCGGAGAGCCACATTGCCATCAATCAACTCAACGGCTGATGCTGCACAACGCAGCAGCGCTGTTGCCGAAGCTGATCAACAGTTGTCCGAAACGCTCGCAACGGTTGAAGACTTTCGACATTGGCCGGCGTTCGCGGCTCGCCAATAATCCCACCTGAAAAGATAGTTCACCCTGAGCGGCGCGCTGCGCAGGGTGACGTAGAGCGACGTGGTCGTTCTGGCCAATTTCCACGCACCCCATGGGTCGAGGCGACGATGACTGAACTCACCCTGTACCACTGCGTCAGCGCCCGTTCGTTTCGTGTGTTGTGGGCGCTGGAAGAGCTCGACCTGGATTACCGGCTGGTGACGATGGCGTTTCCGCCTCGCCTGCATGACAAAACGTTTTTTCAGATCAACCCGCTGGGCACGGTCCCTGCGCTGGTCGACGACAACGGCGTGCTAACCGAGTCGGCGGCGATCTGCGAGTACCTCAGCCAGGTTTACGGTAACGGGGCGTTGTCGGTGAATAGGGACGAAGCCAATTATGGCCAGTACCTGAACTGGCTAAGCGCGGCGGACGCGACTCTGACGTTTCCGCAAACGCTGATCCTCCGTTATGCCTACTTCGAACCATCAGAGCGACGGCAGCCCCAGGTTGTCGAAGACTACACGCGCTGGTTTCTGGGCCGCCTGCGTGGAGTTGAGAACGCCCTGCAGGCAGGTAATCAATACCTCTGTCAGAACAGATTCAGTAACGCCGACATCGCTGTCGGCTACGCGCTGATGCTGGCTGACTTCCTTGGGCTAAGGCCGCAGTTTCAGCCGCTCACAGAAGCCTTTTGGCAGCGCCTGCGGGAGAGGCCTGCTTTCGTCAGCGCGCAGGATTTGGAACGCCGGGCTGCTCGTTTTCAGGGCATCGACCCCTTGCCGGCGCCCTTGATCCGCCCCTAGACCAGCACTGCAAACCACTAGCGCCGGATGGTCAACCCAATCAGACGCGAAACCACCAGTGCGATGTACATCACCCCTGCGAACTGCTCGAGCATCACCAATGCGCGCGCCATTGGGGTGATCGGCAGAATGTCACCAATGCCCACGCCCGAGAGGACGGAGAAGCTCAGAAACAGCAACTCCAGCCAGCTGCGCGGCGCTTCGGGATCGAGCAACGCGGTAAAGCTGCCCGGCAGCAACAGTTGGCAGACCATGAAACTGTAGGCGAAGGCCCACGCCAGCAACGTGAAGGTGGCCCCGACCGCGAACAGTTCATCGGTGGTGGCGCGCTGATCCTCCATCATGTAGGCGATCAGGCTGGCCGCCGCATAGAAGTAGAAGGCCGCTTCCAGCGCCGCCAGCCACAGCCTCAGCACAGGTCCACCGCGTACCTCACCGACGACGGTCAGCACCAGAATGCACGCCGCTAGCGTAAGCGCCACCCACTGAGTCAGCGGGCTGCGCCGCACCATGCGCAGGGCTGCCACCAACACCACGATGCCAAACGCCCCGATAATGGCTCGTCCGCGCGGCAACTCGTCGAGAAAGGGATACAGCACGATGCCCAGTAGCTGGATGAGCAGCAGGCTGGCGGATGGGTAGCGAAGCAGGAACGATTGTGGCGTGTTCATTGCGGGCAGTTATCGAGAGGGAACGCAAGCGTACTGTTTCGGTAGCGGGCCTGGCCACAGCCCGAAGCGGTGTTGGTCAAGGTATTCGAGAGCGTAGTCGTCTGCCAGGCATGTTCAGGTGCGTCGGTTGGCAGGGATTCAGCCGTAGCGCGACCACGGCGCGCTGCAACAGACCAATGGACTAGCCGATAAAGAACAGGGCGATGCAGCAGGCGAGGCCCAGCGCCCAGAGCACCGACCTCAAGTTGGCCCAACCGGCGAGATATGCACCGATATAGCCGGCTCTGGCAGCGATGACGGCAATAGCTAAACCATCGATCAGCGATTGCGAGGCTTGCTGGTGCTCAGCCACCAGAACGCCAGCGATGAAGATCGGCAGCGTTTCGAAGCTGTTCTGCTGCGCGGCGTTTGCCCGCGCCTGCCATCCCTCCAGGCTGGCCAGCCATTGGCGTGGATTGTAGTTGTCGAAACCACCGTCGCGGCGTGGCTTACCAAGGCCTTTCGACTTGGCGATCCATGCGCAGGCGATGGGAAGAAGGCAGGCAGCCAGGATGCAGGCTTCGGCAATGGTCATTTATTCACCTGAGGGGAGGGGGGCACGGCGGGCGATTATCCATGACCGAGCTGCAAGGTTGGCTCCGTCGCGGCAACGAAAACGCCCGATACAAAGCAGCGGGCGCTTCAGGTGACAGGCAGCGCAGACTGACTAGACTCATTGTCGCTGGGTGACAGTCGCGCTGTTGTTCATCCCGTTCTGCATGATTGTCGCAGTGTCCATACCGCTGCCAAGGCTGTCTATTCCTTGGGTCAAGCGCGCGTAATTGCCGGTGCCGGTCTGATCGATGATGCCTACGTCTCCTGAAGTCCCATCTTTCATCTGAAACGCTTCAATCACGTTATCCGAGCCACTTTGAGCCAGGTCAAGTGAGTTGCCGTCACCCGTCTGGACGAAGAAGACTTCGTTGTAGTCTCCCCTGGAAATACCGGTAACGCTGCCGTTGCGGACGCCTTGACGCGCGATTAGCTCGTTACCCGTACCAATTTGGGTGAAATCCAATAGACCCTCAGCCGTGCCTGTATAGACGTCAGCCTTGTTACTTGCTCCAGTCTGAGTCAGATACAGATCGCTACTTGAGTCATAACTTCTCTCCGATTGGCTAACGCTCGCCTCGTTGTACTCCCCAGTCTGACTGATGAGGGCATTCGCCCGCGAATACGCGCCTTGTTGAAGATCTACTTCGTTTGCCAGGCCGGTTTGATTGATCTGGGCCGTTACATGGCCGGTCTGGCGAACATTAGCCAGGTTGCGAGTCCCTTCCTGTGTGGCGTCGAGACTGTTCAGAATGTAGGTCTGCTCCAGCCGGAGCACGTTTTGCTGGCCATGCTGGTTGATTCTGCCATCGTTGTAATCGCCGTCGTTCTGTACAACATATGCCTCGTTATCGGCCCCGTATTGGTAGACGTACGCCGTTACCCCGCCTTCGGATCGCTGCGAGATGCTTTGCAGATTGCCTTCGCCTTCCTGGTGAGACCGAACCCATGTCCCAAATCCTTCCTGGGTGGCCGTCAACTGGTTCGCAACGCCTTGCTGTGTCGCTTCGACCGACACGTTGGTGCCGGCTTGAGTGACGGTTGCTTCGTTTGAATCGCCGTTCTGAGTCCGTTCCGTCCAGAGAAAGGTGCCGCCTAATTGAGTGACCTCTGCGGTGTTGTTGTTTCCGTTTTGCTCAATGGAAGCCATTTGATCAACAGCCTGAGCCTGCCCGGCCAAGACAAGGGACACGGCGGCAGCGAGAAGGGAGCGCATGAGCATTTTCAGAATCCTTGAGTCGTGGAAGTCGGATTCTTGAGGATTGACCAGAGAAGGAAATAGGCTGAACGGCTGGTTGTTTATGCGCGTATTAACCGATCGTCGGAATTCGCGCTGCTTTTACTCCCGCGATGACGCGCGATTTTTTTACGGCCCGGATATGATGCGCGCCCCTCGACGCTGCGATTCAAACTCAGGCCACCATGCTCGCCATTTATACCGACCTGTCGGCTTACTACGATCTGATGTGTGCCGATATCGACTATCGCGCGCAAAGTCACAGTGTTCACCGGCTACAGCAGTTGTTCGGCAATGCAGGAAAGATGCACCTGGACTTGGCCTGCGGAACCGGACCGCATGTGCGGCATTTCATCGATGCGGGCTATGAAAGCAGCGGGCTCGACATCAACCAGCCCATGCTGGACAGAGCGGCCATCCGCTGCCCGGAAGCACAGTTCTCCTTACAAGATATGTGTGGTTTCACGGTGGGAAGGCCGGTCGACCTGATCACCTGTTTTCTGTATTCCATCCACTACAGCGCAGGAATCAAGCGGTTGAAAGCCTGTATAGCCAGCGTGCATGCCGCACTGGCCGACGATGGACTCTTCTGCTTCAACGCCGTCGACAAGCACACCATCGACAACGATTCATTCGTATCGCACACCGCTAGTCACCCAGACGGCGTGTTCAACTTCAGTTCCGGTTGGTACTACTCCGGGGCTGGCGAGCAGCAATCACTAAAACTACGCATTGAAAAAACGGTCGCCGAAGAAAGCCAGGTATGGCGCGATGAGCACCGCATGGTGGCGGTGAGTTTTATCGAGTTGATCGAGCTGTTGAAGCCGGACTTCGAAGTGCATGTGCTTGAGCACGATTACGAAAGGATTGTTCCCTGGAACGGGATGTCCGGGAACGCGATATTTGCGTGCGTAAAGGTTTGACGGTGGGCGTCGGGGCTGGCATGCACTGATGAAAAAGCCCCGCAGTTGCGGGGCTACTTTGCGGTGACGGCGGGAACTGCGGTTACGGCGGTGACGGTCAGGCGATGGGGTTGATGAGCATCAATCGGCCGGCGTTCCGCCCGAACGCCACGAGCGCTAGCGCGCGAGCTCGGTGTTCGCCACAGCCTTCTGGCCTTCGCTTTCCGACACTTCGGTCAGCTTGGCACCACCGACGAACAGCCCCATCTTGATCGACTGACGTACGTAGTGGTTCTTCCCGCCTTGCGCATTCAACTCAAGGAGGTTATCGCTGAACTCCGACTCGGTGGCCAGCGTGTGCGGGCCTGGCGTGACAAGACGGTAGAAGTAGGTGTTGGCCGCAGTTTCGCCGATGACTTCGTCGTCTATCTTCACTGACTTCTTCAGCGCAGCCCCAAGCATGGAGTCGCGGAAGATATACAGGCCAGCCTGATCCTGCGGAGGGGCGGGGAAGGCCTTGAACGCTTGGTCTTTTTCGGGTGATTCCATTGGTACCGACGCGCAGCCGGACAACACGGCGAAGCTCAGCGCCGCGGCGCTCATCATGAAGTGCTTGAACATAATTACTCGTTCCTGAGTGTTAGGCAGATGCTGGTGAGGTATTAATTTGCCAGCACGCGCACGTTAAACCCAGGTGCCTAGCGAACAAGGCTCTGCGTACGGTTTGGAGGTATGGATCACGTTTTTCACGCTGCGCCGGATAGACGGCGCCCGTAAGTGCTCCGCTGGGATAAGCGATCCGTAGATCGTCTAGCAAGACCATTCGCTCGTAGATGAGTTTGAACAAACTCATCCGACCACAGTCCTGAAAGACGACGGCTCGTTTTCAGACGGTGCATCACCAAACGATCAATGCAAACGCTTGGCTGATGAGTATGTCTCGATCAAGTGAAGTGCTTGTTGGGTCAATTGGTCGAGCAGGTCATCGCGCTCCTTCTCCGCTTCGCTCATGGCTTTTTCACCGTGTTGCTTAACGAGATAGCTATGAATCTGCCGGACTTCCTTGGACTGGAAGATCGGCTGCAGGTCCTGCACTGCCACCAGACCGTTCGAAGGTAGGCTCCGAGTATTCATCACCACCTGCGGACCGCGAGCCGCCAAGGGGAGAAAGCCCAGTTTTTCGAAGTACGGTACCTTCCCGTCTACGCACGCGACTTCCGCATGGGAATAACGCGCCACCATCTCTTCGACCATGGCACGGCCGATGCCCTGCCGGCGATGGCTGGCCTGCACCGCCAGATAAACCAGCGCGCAGGCATCGGGATCATCCACATACGGCAGATACAGAGCGAAGCCGAGCAGGCGAGCCGGGTCGTCGGCATCCAGCGCCATGATCAGTTCGGGCTTGCCTGCCTGCGCGCTATCCATGCTGTCCAGATAGCGATGCACCTCGAAACCCACCACGTACTGATACAGCTGATACAGCGGGTTGCTGGGCGTCAGCGACACCGGACTGATGTCGCCGAGGTAGTCCACCACCATCTGCAGCACCTGGCTTTTCATCGATTCCGGTGGCGGGGTGTCCAGGTGGGCGAGGGTGAACATGAGCGGGCTCCGGGGGCGGGGAAAGGCCGATTGTACCGGGCGAAAGGCCATGAACGAGGTGAAAGCAAGTTCGACTGTTCGCCCCCGGGCTTCACCTTGTATGGAGGTGCCCCACCTGACGCTCTGCTTCGCGGACCTGGTAGGTGCTCAGTTTGCGGCTAATCGACGCTGAGCGCGAAGATGGTGTTCCCACGCGGAGCGTGGGAACGTAACCCATCACAGCGAACGCTACGCTTTTAGTTGAATCTTCTTGGCGTATTTATTCGCATGCCATCCAAATGACAGGTTCAGCATTAAATAATGGAACAAAGTTACCACTGTCATGATGACTATCCATGTCAGTGCAGGGAGCTTGGGGAGAATCCCCGTTATTTCAGAAAGCCCTGGGGCGCCTAGAGCAACTGAGATTAATATCAAAATTCCAACAGCTGATATGGCGAAGGTTGATAATAGACAGCCTAGTGCTATTTTATTCTTCTCTGATTGTTTTGGTGCCCGCTTATTGTTTATTACAAATTGATTGTACGTAGCCATGGCTGCGCCCATTAGCATTGCTATATTTGCACCGGTGCCGAAATCAATGTCGAGACCGTGCGCAAGCAAATTGAAAAAGGCCATCAATATTGCATAAAGCAATGCAAACAGACCTACATATTTAATAATCGATACATCATTGTTTGTTGTCATGAGAACGTCCTTGTATTGCATTGGTAAAAAAAGAAGTGATCAAAAGCGTAGCTTTGTAGTGTGGGTCTACCGATTTGTGCGCGTTGGCGAACCTCGCATGCCAAGGTAAGCAGTGTTGGGCAAAGAGTTACCTTCACCAGCGCACCTACCTGCATTCGCGTCAGCCACGGCTAATGTCAGCACGAGCGGCATCCTTAATTTTTGCTGAGTTTGAGTAGGCCAACTGCCAGAAATAACCACGCAAGACTTATCCCCGAGAGCCACGTCGACCATAGCATTCGTGGTTTGAGATGCTTTGGAAAGTTCTCCACCTCATCTGGCTCAAGTTCTCCACGGCGTAGATGGAAGTTAGCAAGGAGCACCGCGCCAGTAATGGCGTTCACCTGCATATAGCGCGCAACGAATCCTGAGCCAGACCACATATTTAACTGGTTGCGAATATAGCTGCTATGAGGAAACGCCGCTTTCATTTCATCTAAGTCGTGATAAACCATGTAGATGGTAACGACTTGCCCTATCGCCCCGATCACGAATGGGGCCAGCATAAAAGCGAATGCCCACCAGGAGTTCCAGAAAGCAGTCATGGTCTGTTTGTTCGTACAAGAATTCGCCCATCCACTCTCCGCCTGCCTGGCCGCCTGCTCCACCCGCCACAGAAGCGCCGCCGACGACTACCAAGACGCATACAACGCCGCCTATACCGCCTGACCCCAAACCAATGGCAGCGCAAATAGGCCCTGCTGCCAAACGGCTAGTAATTGACATAGCGGCACTTCCACCGCCTACCGCACCAAGGAAACTTCCCGTCTCGGTAAAACGAATCTTCTGACATGCATGAGTTTCCCTGCCCTGCAAACCTTTTTGGATTTTCGGTGTTAGGCCGTACCGCCCAGGGCAATGCCGATAGCTCCATATTTTAAGGTACTTGTCGTCTTGGCAATCTCGTCCATAGGGGTGGCGTATCTAGGATCTGACCCAGTGCGCCACAGCAACTTAATCCATCTGGCCTCACTCAACACCGCTGAGTTTGAGCAGGGCTACTGCGATTAGCAGCCAGGCAAAGCCAAAAAATAAAAGACCGACCGAAACTCTCATTAGCCGTTTGATATCGGATGGGAAATTACGAACCTCCTCAGGGTCAAGAGTGCCTTGTCGAATATGTATTTTTGGCCAGATTACGAATCCTCCAGTGCTCCCGACTTGCATACAACGTGATACGAAATCGAATCCTGCCCAAAGACGCTGATAGTTCCTTACCCCCAAGCTATTGGGAAAGGCTGCGATTATTCGGTCGTAGTGGCGATGCGTGATGTATGCCTGAACGGCTAGACCGGAAAGCGCTATCACAAACGGCGCTATCAAAAAGATTATCTGCAAATCCAACGGCCAAGTTTCAAACCAAGCACTGAAATTCATTGCAGGCTCCTTTCATACATTATGTCCCCGACCAGTTCACCGGCCCATCCACCACCACCGCCACCTGCAGCCGAAGCCCCACCGACTACAACCAAGCCGCAGACAATGCCGCCGAGGCCGCCAGAGGCCAGACCTATAGCGCCGCAGACATAAGGAGCCATAGCTATTCCGATGCCCATGCCTGCCGATCCACCACCCAGCGCCCCAGCAAAACTCCCCGTCTCGGTAAATCGGATCTTCTGACACGCCTGGGTTTCGCCTGCTTTGCACACCTCTTGGACTTTCAAAGCGGAGGCCGTACCGCCCAAGGCAATACCAACATAGGTGCCGTTCTTAAGGTACTTCGCCGCCTTCGCGATTTTATCCATATGCGTCGCGTAGCCGGGAATCTGGCCCGGTGCGCCGCCTTTGCTCCAGTGATGCACCAAACTGCGGGTGGAAATGCCGAGGTCTTGGCGCAGCGTAGGATAGCTGCCCAGGCCCAACTGCTTGCCGAGGAAGGTTGCTTTCAACTGGTTGTCGAGTTGGCGGTACAGCTGTTGGCGCGAAGCGAAGAACTGCGGACTTTGCAGGCGGCCATGCGTGGCGAACTCGCGCTGGTGCAGGAATTCGATATCGCGCAGGGTGCCATCGATCTGCTTCAAACCCATGCTTAGCATGTCGGTGCCAAGCCCTAGCGACTGGCTGGCACCACCGACCATCAAGGCGATTTCGGCCTGATGCTTCGCCATGAAATCCGCCTCGCTCTCGCTCAGCGGCTCTAAAGCCGTACGAACCTTGGCGGCGGCCGCCATCAGGTCGGCTTCTTCGCGCAGGCAAGCGGTCGGGTTGATCAGGTTACCCAAGACGAACATTTCGCCGGCCTTGAAGCCTTTCGCGAAGGTGGGGTTTAGCGCCTTGATGCGGCTGACCAAGTGACTATGGGGCGCATCGGCAAACAACTTGGCGAGCACCTGCTCGCCGGACATGCTGCGCGGCACGATGTAGAAGCCAGGCGGCTGGGGCTCGGGGAGCCTGAGCATGTCGGGCGGCGGCCAATCCGACAGCTCAGGAGTGCTTTCGACATTCTCTTCCCAGGCAGCAAATGAGGCGCCGCCATTACCTGGCTTGGTCTTCGGCAACTCGGCCTGGCGGCCCCAGCCACGATCAGGCATCCAACTGAAGTCGCGGCTGCCGGTGCTGTCCGCCTTCCAGCCGGTGTCCAAGTCCCAGCCCTGATCGAGCGGGTAGGCCGCGTCTTTAAGGGTGTCCGTTCCCATGCAAATCTCCTTGTATTGCTGAATCGGGCCGCAGTCTATCTGTTCATGGCGGCGGCCGATCAGCGCTTGTTCACGAAGCTTGTGCCGGAGCAGCACGAGGGACGTGTTCGATGACGAGGGGCTTGGGATTGGCATCAAGCGCTGCCTGAAGCTCAGCCACCAAGACATCAACCTGACGTAGCGCCTGAGCCACCGAGGCCGCCAGCACATCGCCACCCGTTTCCTGACCTTCAATCGCGATCTGATGAATGTGGGTAATCCCGATAAAGTTAAGCGCGGTTACCAGGTTCGGCTCCAAGTGATTCATGTGAGCCATTTCCCCGCCGGGACCGAAGCCTATGCCGCCCCTGGCGGTGAGAATGACCGCATGCCGTGGCCGGTCTCCCAGCAATGGGACGTAAGGGTCGGGGTGTTTGGTTTCGTCGATCCCAACCGTTCGGCCCAGGCGCACCACCTGATCGATCCATGCCTTGAGCGCTGCGGGCATACCGAAGTTATAAAGCGGTGTCCCGATGACCAGCACATCGGCGGCGATCAGCTCATCGACCAGTAGGTCGCTTTCTGCCAGTGCGTCTTTCATCCAAGCCTCCTGACGATCTTCTGGCGTGAAGGCTGAAGCGATCCAGTCATGGTCGATGAAAGAGGGTGGGTTCTGGCCTATATCCCGATAGTTGATGCTGTCCTGCGCGCGGCGGGACTGCCACTGGCTGACAAAGCGGTGAGTGAGGTTGCGGCTGTGGGAACCGTGGTTGTCTTTACCGGCAAGGCCGGGGCGGGCGCTGGCATCAAGATGCAGAAGGTACGTCATGGTGGGTCTCCTCTGTGACTGAATTCATCTGTCATTCGCGGTAGACCCAGACTAGGTTTAGGCTCTACGGGCGACAAACGACCATTTCTTTAGGCTACAGATGAGGAAAACTCAGCCATGGCGCACCGAAGATTGCCTTCGCTTTCCGCCCTGAGGGCCTTCGAAGCGGCCGCCCGCCATGAGAGCGCCAAGCAGGCCGCAGAAGAGTTGAACGTGACCGCGACGGCCATCAGCCACCAGATTCGCTCGCTGGAGGAATCGCTCGGCGTTGCGCTGTTTCTGCGCAAACCCAGGCAGTTGGCGCTCACCGCCGAGGGCCGGGAGCTGCAACAGACGCTGGAAACGGCGTTCGACAGCATCAGCACAACGGTCGAACGCCTCAGCGCGGGGCCCTGTCGTCAGGCGATCACCCTCAGCACCACGCCGGCCATAGCCGTGCGCTGGCTGGTGCCCTGGGTCTGCATGCTGCGCGATTCCCATCCCGATATCGACCTGCGCTTCCACACCTCCCACGAGCCGGTGGCGCTGGATGGCGTTACTGCCGATATCGCCATCCGCTACGGTGACGGCTGCTGGCCCGGGCTGGTGGCGGAGAAGCTGTTCGATAACACGTTCGTTCCGGCCTGCAGCCCGCTGCTTGGCTTGCATGATGTGGCCGAGCTGCCCAAACACTCGTTGATCCACTTCCAAGCCCAGCGCGCCTTATTCGCCCCGATTCACTGGGCGTCATGGCAGAAAATGGCCAACGTGCCGGGGCTGGACGTCAGCGCCGGGCTGGTCTTCTCCGACGAGACCCACGCCATTTCAGCCGCCGTTGGCGGGCAGGGCGTGGCGTTGATGAGTCGTCAGTTGATCGAGGATGAATTGAGGGAGGGGAGGTTGGTGCAGCCGTTTGGGCCGGTGATGGAGGGGAAGCCGTTTCATCTGGTTTATCCAGAGGGAAGGCGGGATGACCCGACGATTAAAGCTGTTCGGGACTGGGTGGTAGCGGTGCCGGGTGGGTTGTGCGAGGTTACGGGCTGATACCTGCGAGAGCGTAGGATCTTGGGGGAAGAGGCAGGCGTTCCTGTCGCAGTTTCTACTCGATGATATGCAGTGTGTAGATCCGACGGGCGCGTAGTCCGGCGCACTGCGTGCCATAGGTACCTGCGGACAGTTGAACCTCATAGATGCCGGCCCGGTTTGGTGTTCCGACGATGAAGCCGTAGCTGTTTCTGTCCTGATGTTCGATTCGCAGGCCTTCGGGCAGTGGCTGCGTGTCGCTCGCGTAGATGCCATGAACCGGTGCCGGCGCATCGGTGACTTCGAGGGCGACGCGATACTGCTTGCCCACCTGGGCTGTCGGCAGCGTTTCCGGTAGCAACGTCGGTTCTGTTCTCAGGGCGCAGCTCGCGGCCACGCTCCCAAGCATGGTCGTCTCGCAGCCCGCAAGCGAGAGGGTGAGAAATGCGGCCAGCAATGATCTTCGCAACATTATGAGTCCTTTCAGTTTGACTCAGGGAATTCGGCTAAATACCAAACCCCCGAAAACATCGGTCAGCAGTTGAGAAAGCGCATAGCCGCGGCGCACTTGGTGTCCGACGTAACCCCAGGAAAACAAACTCGAGTTGCTGATTAGCTCGCTTGGGTTCGTTCCGCTGGTGATAGTTCCGCTCTGTGTCTGTGGCGCTTGCTCCCATGTGATCCAATGATTCTTGCCCACACCCATACCGCCTTCGACCATGGTGGCACACACGAGGGATGTGACATGTCTATGCGGCTCCAAGTGGCTCAGGAGTTCCAAGAACTGTGCTTGGTTGATGTGCCAGCGATATTGGATATTGTCGAAAAGGATCGTCGCACCGGCCAGGACGAACCAAGATTTGAGTTTGCTCGGAAGTGTGATACCTGCGACTTGGTCGCCCGGCGAGTCGTAATCCATAAAGGCATTTTCACTATCCCGCAGGCTGGCTAGCGATATCCAGTCAATAGCGGAAATTCGGTCGCCTTCGGTGCTATCGCTGAAGTTGGAAGGATTACGACAGTCATAGCTAGGCTTGATATGCAGCCCCCCAATTCTGGTTTCCCCCGTTTCCCACAGCTCGGTAATGGCCTGGGTGTAGAGGTCGGGCCTGTCCATCAACAAGGCATAGAAAAAAGCAGCGGGTCCACACAGGCTCGTGTCCTGCTGGTTGGGATAGGCGGCAATCCTGCTTTGGGATGTCGGCTGCTGACCATGAGCCTTGGCCACCCGTGCTCGCAGTTGATCGGCGATTTTGCTTTTCTCGAACGGATCAGACGCAGTCCCAATTGGATTGGCTGGGTCGTTGAAGACGCGTGCCGTAGTCTGTTGATTCTGGAAACTATCGAGGATGACTGTCGCGGCGCTCACTGGATCAGTGGAAGGTGTTACAAGCGGTGGCGTCTGAACGGGTGCGAAAAATTGGCTGGCGTGGGCGCTTCGACTGGCCGCCAGAGGTGTCTGCATCGTAGCGGAAGAGAGATTGGTTGGTGCGGTAAATGCGGATTGAACCACTGCATCTCCGATGATTACCGTTCCGGAGCCGCCGACGATAACGCCTCCATGATCAGTGGTGCTTCCTATCGTCGTGGCCGGCATGCCATTGATGAATACCGTGCTGGAAACAGCGCCAACAATTGAGCCACCACATGCTGTGGTATCGGACATCCTGGCTGCTGGAAGGCCGTCGAAGATTACGTTAGGAGAACCTGTTGCGACAGGATTGGTGCCATGGCCAGGCAATGGACAGGAGGTGGGGTCAGATTGGCGAGCCGCCGGTTTTCCGCTCATGAATGTAGCTCCCTATTTGAACGACGTGATCCTACCTCGCCACCTATGTGCAATGTCTTGCGCACTTCTTCTTCCACCAGCAGCAATACGTACTGATTCACGATTATTCCGACTAGGACAGCTGAGCAGGGCGACGACTTGCTCGACTTCAGCCTCATCGCTACGCCACCTCCATCTGGAGATTGACCAGCGCTTCCATACCTTCCACGATCCGGTGGCGCTGGATGGCGTGACGGCGGGTATTGCCATCCGCTATGGCGACGGCCGCTGGCCGGGACTGGTGGCGGAGAAGCTGTTCGACAGCACCTTCGTCCCGACCTATAGCCCGCTGCTTGGCTTGCATGATGTGGCAGCTGCCCAAGCACTCACTCATCCACTTCCGCGCCTAGGGCGCAACGTCCGCTCCGATACATGGGCGTCGTGGCAGAAACTGGCCAATGTGTCAGGACTGGACGTCAGCGCCGGGCTGGTCTTCTCCGACGAAACCCACGCCATTTCAGCCGCTATCGGCGGGCAGGGCGTGGCGTTGATGAGCCGGCAGTTGATCGGGGATGAGCTGAGGGAAGGGCGGTTGGTGCAGCCGTTTGGGCCGATGATGGAGGGGAAGCCATTTCACCTCGTTTATCCGGAGGGGCGGCGGGATGATCCGACGGTGCTGGCGGTGAGGGATTGGGTGATGGGAGTGCCGGGTGGGTTGTGCGAGGCGCAGGACTGAGGCGCTGCCGCCGACTGGCTAGGAGTAGCGATGGCCTTGCCATACGTCGTTCTAGAGCGCTTCGCTTGCTAATCAATTGGCCCGCGCGCGCGGCATTCCTTATCCTTGCCGGCTTTTATCGAAAGCCGGAATACCCCACATGTTTGAAACTACCCTCTCCCAGCTTGAACAAGCCGTCACTCAACTGCTGGAGCAGAACCAAAGCCTGCTGAGCCGCTGCGCGGCGCTGGAACTGCAGGTGCAACAGGTTCACGAGGAAAACGACACGCTGCAACTGGCAGCCCTTGAACAGGAAGAACAGCAGGGCGCCACGCTGGCCCGCCTGCAGGCGTTGCTCCAGCGCACCGGGGCTGGTGAGGTTGCATGAGTGACGTTCGCGTACTGAATATTCTCGGTCGCAACTATTCGATTCGCGTCACGGACGGGGAGGAGGAAACCCTGGCCCGTGCCGCGAAGCTGCTGCAGGCGCGGGTCAAGGAAAGCCAGCTGCGTTTCTCCCAGGCCAGCTCCCAGGAAGTGCTGGTCATGGCCGCGCTCAACCTGTGCGTGCCGCTGATCCAGCAGGAGCAACGCCTTGAAGCCGCCGAAGTGCGACTAGGCGATACCTTGACCCGCATCAGGCAGCAGCTAGACGCTGCGCCTGAGTCAACCTAGCCATACGAAGATGATCGTTGCGTGGAAACGGCCGAGGCTTTCCACGCCGCTCTTTTCTGCAACTGGCGAAGCGGCGCCCAGCCTTTAACGGTCGCTCCTTGGCGTGGAGCAGGCGGGAAAGTCGATTGGGTGGATAAGCAAAGCGTTATCCACCCTACGCCACCGCACCCACTTACTCCGCCGACCCATCGGCACGTAGGGTGGAAAACGGCAAAGCCTTTTCCACGCGTCAGCCCGCATCACCTGCGAACCCCTGCGCCTCATCACCGCACCAATCAACTGTATAAACACCGGCCCCGACCGCCCGATGAAAACTCGAATAGGGCCAGTCGACGACGCGCTCCACCAAACCGTGCTTTAACGGATTCAAATGCACATAGTCGACGTGATGCCGATAATCACGTTCATCCTGAACCAGATGCTCCCAATATCGCCGTTGCCAGATACCGCGCTCACCGCGAGAGCGCTGCGTTGTCGTCAGCACTTCGGTTTTTGGTAGTCGCCTGGCAAACGCGAACTTGATGACCTTCCAGCGCAGCGAAAAATCCGCGTCGCCCTCCGGTAACGTCCAGACGCAATGCATATGGTCCGGCAGAACGACCCAGGCATTGATATGGAATGGGTGACGCGAGCGCGTGGCACGGACCGTCTCGCGTAGCAGGTCGACATGGCGAACTAGCAGGTCGCTGCGGCGGTTAAGCAGATTGACCGTAAAGAAATACGTGGCGCCCGGCACCTGGGCGCGGCGGTATCGAGACATGGCGGCTCATCCTTGAGCGTGTGGCTGGTAGAAAGTCCGTATCGGTGGATAAACAAAGCGTTATCCACCCTACGCCACCGCACCCACGCAATTCGCCTGACGCATCGGCATGTAGGGTGGAAAACGGCGAAGCCTTTTCCACGCCTCACTTCCAGGCTACCTCGCTACGCCATTTCGACCTCACGCACCGCCGGCGCCTCGACGTTGCGTAGGGTGGAAAACGGCAAAGCCTTTTCCACACGTCACTCCCAGGCTACCTCGCTACAACTGGATCCGCCCTCATCAATTTAACGATGGGTTGGCTCCAGCAAAAAAGGAAGAAAACTTAAAACCGTGTCCGGCATGAGTTGACCACTACATAGGAAGCAGCGCAGCCTTGACACGTCGCGCGGATATTCCGTCTACCTAGCCGATGTCTGGAGTATATTGATCACTTCATCTTGCAGCTTAGCCGGCCAGCTTCCCGGTACATAGCCTGGCGCCATTACTAAGTAGGATCTTTCAGAATTTTTGAAAACGTTAGTATTTTGGGTTTTCCAAAAAAAATAACTTTCTCGAGACAGTTCAGATGGCTGCCCGAGCGCCTCTTCCAGTAATGGTTGTAAAAAAAGGTCGCTTTCGTCATCTTGCGGGATGTAATTCAATGTAAATAAGATGTGCGTTATTATCTTTTCGTTGTCGTCTTCATTAAAATAATATGTCGCGCCTGAAATTAGGCCTTCCAATGTTACGCTGTAATAGCTTGGTGTCTTTGTATCAACTCGTTCTTTTTCGTAGATTTCGACAATTGAATTTGCGTTGTCACCAATGCGAACTTTTCCTGCCCCCTTGGGATAAGGATTGTTATGCTGAAATAATGCCGAGTTGATTGCGTCTGTTAGCTGTTTTTTTGTTCTTTTGAGTTCAGATGAAAGCAATGCAAGTTGAGATTTTTCTTCTAAGTTCGTTGCCGTTATCTTCTCTAGCCTTCTCTTCGTTTCGGTGAGCTCGTTTGTAGTGCTCGCTATCCTTGTTGGGATTAAAGCTTGTTCATATACCCCAATAGCAAAGGCAATCGCTGCTGCTGCGCTTATTGAAGCGGTGATAACATGGCTATTTTCTTTCCAGCTCATGATTAAGTACTTTGGCGAATATTATAAAAGCATTAGATATTGTACGGCCGAGAATTCGTTGGACCGTTTGCGGACCTGTAAATAAATCAGTCCCGTTGATACAGTTTGAGTAATAATATTGATGTTTGTCAGGTCTGAGCTTGAGCTGTCAAGCTCAAGTAGTTTTTGAGGCCTTGCGACTGCGCAAGGCCTTTAACCCGAAGATAAGCCGTATGAGCTACGTGTTATTGGCGGTGTGGTTGGGTAGAAAAAATCAATCCCAACTCAAAGCCCCACCGGTCTGATACTCAATAACCCGCGTCTCAAAGAAGTTCTTCTCCTTCTTCAAGTCCATGATCTCGCTCATCCACGGGAACGGGTTGGTGGTGCCCGGGTACTCTTCCTTCAAGCCAATCTGCGTCAACCGGCGGTTGGCGATGAACTTGAGGTAATCCTCCATCATCGCGGCGTTCATGCCGAGCACGCCGCGGGGCATGGTGTCGCGGGCGTATTCGATTTCCAGTTGGGTGCCCTGGAGAATCATCTGGGTCGCTTCGTCCTTCATGGCGGCGTCCCACAGGTGTGGGTTTTCGATCTTGATCTGGTTGATCACGTCGATGCCGAAGTTCAGGTGCATGGACTCGTCGCGCAGGATGTATTGGAACTGCTCGGCGGTGCCGGTCATCTTGTTGCGGCGGCCCATGGAGAGGATCTGGGTGAAGCCGCAGTAGAAGAAGATGCCTTCGAGTACGCAGTAGTAGGCGATGAGGTTGCGCAGGAACTCTTTGTCGGTCTCGACGGTGCCGGTGTTGAACTCGGGGTTGGAGATCGAGCGGGTGTACTTGAGGCCCCAGGAGGCTTTCTTCGCGACGCTCGGGATCTCGTGGTACATGTTGAAGATCTCGCCTTCATCCATGCCCAGCGATTCGATGCAGTACTGGTAGGCGTGGGTGTGGATCGCCTCTTCGAAGGCCTGGCGCAGGATGTACTGGCGGCACTCGGGGTTGGTGATCAGGCGGTACACGGCCAGCACGAGGTTGTTGGCGACCAGGCTGTCGGCGGTGGAGAAGAAGCCGAGGTTGCGCATGACGATGCGGCGTTCGTCTTCGCTGAGGCCGTCCTTGCTCTTCCACAGAGCAATGTCGGCGTTCATGTTTACTTCCTGCGGCATCCAGTGGTTGGCGCAACCATCCAGATACTTCTGCCAGGCCCAGTCGTACTTGAAGGGTACGAGCTGGTTGAGGTCGGCGCGGGCGTTGATCATCTGCTTGTCGCCGACGTGAACGCGGGCGGAGGCGCCTTCGAGGTCGTCCAGGCCTTCCTGGATGTCGAGGTCGTCCAGGGCCTTCTTGGCGCGGGCGATGGCAGCGGAGTCGTCAGCGGCAACGGCGCGGGCTTCTTCGACGGAGCCGGCGGCGTCTTGGTCGAGCTTGGCGGGGGCTTCGTTGCTTGTAGCAGCGGCTTGCGGGGCTGCGGGTGCGGCCGTGGTGGTGGTTTCTTCTTCGTCGAATTCGTCCCAGCTCAGCATGGCGGTTTCTCCTGATTGGGGGCCGGTGTGGCCGGTCGGGAATGTTTGGGCTTTTGTGTGTGCACGCAAAAGCGGGTGTTTTGTTAGGTCGGGGGTTTGGTCCCGGCCTTTGTGTTGTTTGGTGGGGCTGCCCCTCACCCTAGCCCTCTCCCCGGAGGGGCGAGGGGATGGTCGGGAGTTTGGTCCCGGCCTTTGTGTTGTCTGGTAGGTCGACCCCTCACCCTAGCCCTCTCCCCAGAGGGGCGAGGGGACTGGATTGGCGGTGGCCTCGGGCTCTGCGTTAACTCGGGTGGCGAGTTGGCGGATAGCGCTTCGCGAGCAAGCTCGCTCCTACAATGTGATTCCACTTCGCGAATGAGAACGCAGCGTTCCCTCGCATTTGCAATTTCGCCTTTGCTTCTTCAGCTCGGTGTGAGCGCGAAGCTGAGCGAGGCAGCGCTAGGCGTCTGCCAAGGCGGAGCCCCTGAGCGTACAGCTGTACGTGATGGGGGCCGGCTTGGCGGGCAACAACGCGCGGTCCGCTCAGGTTCGTGCGTCAGCCAAACTCCTTATTGGCAGGCTTCGCAATCGGGTTCATCAATCGCACAGGCTTTCGGCACCGGTGCCGGGCCGGCTGCCATTTCTGGCGCTGGCGCAGCTTTCGCCGGAGCAGCGCTGGCGCCGCTATTGCCACCGCTGGACACGGCGTTGAGCTTGCCGGTGTTGACGGTGGACTTCTCGGTGCTGGTCGCGGCCAGAGCACGGAGGTAGTAGGTGGTTTTCAGGCCACGGTACCAGGCCATGCGATAGGTCACGTCCAGCTTCTTACCGCTGGCGCCGGCGATGTAGAGGTTCAGCGACTGCGCCTGGTCGATCCACTTCTGGCGGCGGCTGGCGGCGTCGACGATCCACTTGGTTTCGACTTCGAAGGCGGTCGCGTAGAGGTCTTTCAACTCCTGCGGGATGCGCTCGATCTGCTGCACCGAACCGTCGTAGTACTTGAGGTCGTTGATCATGACCGCGTCCCACAGGCCGCGCGCCTTGAGGTCGCGAACCAGGTAGGGGTTGATCACGGTGAATTCGCCGGAGAGGTTCGATTTCACGTACAGGTTCTGGTAGGTCGGCTCGATGGACTGCGATACGCCGGTGATGTTGGCGATGGTCGCGGTCGGCGCGATGGCCATGATGTTCGAGTTACGGATGCCGTTCTTGACGCGGGCACGTACCGGCGCCCAGTCCAGGGACTCGGTCAGGTCGACGTCGATGTACTTCTGGCCACGCGCTTCGATAAGGATCTGCTGCGAATCCAGCGGCAGGACGCCCTGGCTCCACAATGAACCCTGGAAGGTTTCGTAGGCGCCGCGCTCATCGGCCAGGTCACAGGAGGCCTGGATGGCGAAGTAGCTGACCGCTTCCATGGACTTGTCGGCGAAGTCGATGGCGGCATCGGAACCGTACGGGATGTGCTGCAGGTACAGCGCGTCCTGGAAGCCCATGATGCCCAGACCCACCGGGCGGTGCTTGAGATTGGAGTTCTTCGCCTGCGGAACCGAGTAGTAGTTGATGTCGATGACGTTATCGAGCATCCGCACGGCGGTGCGCACGGTGCGCTCGAGCTTGGCGGTGTCCAGCTTGCCGTCGACGATGTGGCGCGGCAGGTTGATCGAGCCCAAGTTGCAGACGGCGATCTCGTCCTTGTTGGTGTTGAGCGTGATCTCGGTGCAGAGGTTGGAGCTGTGCACCACGCCGACGTGCTGTTGCGGGCTGCGCAGGTTGCACGGGTCCTTGAAGGTCAGCCATGGGTGGCCGGTCTCGAACAGCATCGAGAGCATCTTGCGCCACAGGTCTTTGGCCTGCAGGGTCTTGTAGTTCTTGATCTTGCCGTATTCGATCAGGGCTTCGTAGTACTCGTAGCGCTCCTCGAAGGCCTTGCCGGTGAGGTCGTGCAGATCGGGTGTTTCGCTTGGCGAGAACAGGGTCCACTTGCCGTCGTCGAAGACGCGCTTCATGAACAGGTCCGGAATCCAGTTGGCGGTGTTCATGTCGTGGGTACGGCGACGGTCGTCACCAGTGTTCTTGCGCAGCTCGAGGAATTCCTCGATGTCCAGGTGCCAGGTTTCCAGGTAGGCGCAGACCGCGCCCTTGCGCTTGCCGCCCTGGTTGACCGCAACAGCGGTGTCGTTGACCACTTTCAGGAAGGGCACGACGCCCTGGGATTTGCCGTTGGTGCCCTTGATGTAGGCGCCCAGTGCACGCACCGGGGTCCAGTCGTTACCCAGGCCGCCGGCGAACTTGGAGAGCAGGGCGTTATCGCGGATGGCGTCGTAGATGCCGCCCAGGTCGTCCGGCACGGTGGTCAGGTAGCACGAAGACAGCTGCGGACGCAGGGTGCCGGCGTTGAACAGGGTCGGCGTGGAGGCCATGTAGTCGAAGGACGACAACAGGTTGTAGAACTCGATGGCACGGGCTTCGCGCTGTTCTTCCTCGATGGCCAGGCCCATGGCGACGCGCATGAAGAAGATCTGCGGCAGCTCGAAGCGGACGTTGTCCTTGTGGATGAAGTAGCGGTCGTAGAGGGTCTGCAGGCCGAGGTAGGTGAACTGCTGGTCCTGCTCGTGGTTGATCGCGGCGCCCAGCTTGGCCAGGTCGTATTCCTTCAGGCGCGGGTCGAGCAGTTCGAACTGCACGCCCTTTTCCACGTAGGCCGGCAGCGCCTTGGCGTAGAGGTCGGCCATCTCGTGATGCGTGGCGGCTTCGGCGACTTCCAGGAAGCTCAGGGCTTCGGCGCGCAGAGTATCCATCAGCAGGCGAGCGGTGACGTAGGAGTAGTTCGGCTCACGCTCGACCAGGGTACGGGCGGTCATCACCAGGGCGGTGTTGACGTCGGTCTGCTCGACGCCGTCGTACAGGTTCTTCAGGGTTTCTTTCTGGATCAGCGCGCCATCGACTTCTTCGAGGCCTTCGCAGGCTTCGCTGATGATGGTGTTCAGGCGGCCCAGGTCCAGCGGCGCCATGCTGCCGTCGGCACGTTTGATGCGGATGCTCGGGTGGGCGTCGACTGGCGCGTCGGCGACGCCGCGCTTGCGCTCCTGGCTGCGGGATTCACGGTAGATCACGTAGTCGCGGGCGACTTTCTGCTCGCCGGAACGCATTAGGGCCAGCTCGACCTGGTCCTGGATTTCTTCGATATGGATGGTGCCGCCGGAGGGCATGCGGCGCTTGAAGGTGGCGGTGACCTGTTCGGTCAGACGGGCCACGGTGTCATGGATGCGCGACGAGGCGGAGGCGTTGTTGCCTTCCACTGCGAGAAACGCCTTGGTGATGGCGACGGTGATCTTGTCATCGGTGTAGGGGACGACTGTACCGTTGCGCTTGATCACGCGCAGCTGGCCCGGCGCGGTAGCGGCCAGGTCCAGCGAGCTGTTGTCGGCGTGTGGGTTCTCGCGAATGGACTCGTTCTGCATGGGGTCTCCGGATTCTCTCTGTCTCGGTATCTCGTTGGGATTCGGGCGGCTTCATTGGCGGCCCTGCTCTGGTAGTGCTTGAGCCATGCCTCGCAAGCGAGCACATGGATGTTTCAAATAACGAACGTGACTCGCGCGCGCGAACCGAATGGCACGAAGGATAGCCACGAGCTGTGCAGATCACAACTCAAAAACACTATATGTAGTGCTGGTTCATCAGGCTCTGCCCTATCACTGGGCTTGAGCGAAATCAAGGCTGTACCTCGATAGGCTTGCGGTCTGGAAGCCATTGCCGTGTTGCTTTTCGGGCGAAAGCGGCACAGGCAAGGCAAGTAACTTTTCTGCTTGCTTTTTCTGGCATTTGTGTCTGTTTGCCAGTTATGACGCTATATATAGGGTCAGGAAGCCCGGGGACGACACGATAGTGGCGGTCTTGAGGTAAAGCAAGGCACCGGCAATGAACAACCTGTGGATAACATGTGGGCGATATGTGGGCTAAAGCAGAGCGCGGCGAGCCAACCCGCGACAGCTCGGCGTTACATCGAAAGGCGACGAATAACCCGGCTTTTTTGCACTTGACGCGCGCTCTCTCCGGTGCTGGCCAGCACTATATGTTGTGTTTGATGCAAGTTCTTTCGGAAGGCTCGTCTGGCGCCCCTCGTTGAGTACAATGGCGCGCCCCTCGATGGGCGTCGCGGTGCAGTGCGGAGGCGTGAATGGATCAAGAACCTTGGCGAGTTCTCATCGTCGAAGACGACCAGCGTTTGGCCGAGCTGACGCGTGACTACCTGGTGAGTAATGGTCTGCAGGTGTCGATCGAAGCGGACGGCGCGCAGGCCGCCGAACGGATCGTCAACGAACGCCCCGATCTGGTGGTGCTCGACCTGATGTTGCCCGGCGAAGACGGCCTGTCCATCTGCCGTAAGGTGCGCGATCGCTATGACGGCCCGATCCTGATGCTGACCGCCCGCGCCGATGATCTCGACCAAGTGCTTGGGCTGGAAACCGGTGCGGATGATTACGTCTGCAAGCCCGTACGCCCGCGGGTGCTGTTGGCGCGGATTCGTGCATTGCTGCGCCGGCGCGAGGGCGTCGAGACGCCGGCGACAACGGGCAACAAACGGCTGCAGTATGGCCCCTTGGTCGTGGACAGCGCGTTGCGCGAGGCCTGCTTGCGCGGAGAAGGGATCGAGCTGACCGGTGCCGAATTCGATCTGCTCTGGCTGCTGACGTCCAATCCGGGGCGGATCATGTCCCGCGAGCAGATCTTCGCCGAGCTGCGCGGTATCGAATACGACGGACAGGATCGCTCCATCGATGTCCGTATCTCGCGGATTCGCCCGAAAATCGGCGACGATCCCGAACACCCTCGCCTGATCAAGACGGTTCGCGGCAAAGGCTATCTATTCGTATCCGAAGCGGCTGAAGCGCTGCAGTGAATTCGATTTTCCTGCGCATCTATGGCGGCGTGCTCGCCGTGCTGGTCATCGTCGGGCTGCTGGGTGTCGGTGGCGTAAACCTGCTCAACGAGGCGCGAGCCGACCGGCATCGCGAGATGCTCGCCAGCGGCACCTTCCGCCTGATGGCGTACAACATGAGCGGCATGACGCCCATCGAGCGGCGCCAGGCAGCCAATCTCTGGGGACGCTTGCTGGGCATTCCGCTGCGGGTCCGTACGCTGGAAGACGTCAGCTTGGAGGGCCGCCTGGAAGCCCGGCTCTTGCGCGGTCAGGTCCTCGTGGAGCAGGCGCGCCCCCGCGGCGTGACGGTGTATTCGCTGGTCAGCGCAGAAGATCGCCTGGTGCTGACCGGCGAGGTGGAACAGCTCAGCGAGCAGCTGGCGCGCGCAACCATTTATCTGCTGATCGACGAGCTGATCCGCTATCCCGAGGATGAACAGCCTCAGCATCTTGCCGAGCTGAAGGAAGCGCGCGGCTTCGGCTACGAGTTGCAGTTGCTGACCCGTGACAGTGCCAGCCTCGATGACGATCAACGCCGCCGGCTGGACGAAGGCGATACCGTGATGGCGCTGGACCGTGGCGGCGAGGCCGTTCGGGTGTTCGCTGCCATTTCCGGAACGCCTTGGATCATGGCGCTGGGGCCGTTGCATCCGATGAATCCGTACCCGCCGCAACTGCTGGTGCTGATCGGCGTACTGGGGCTGTCGCTGATCGGGGTGACGGTCTATTTGCTGGTGCGCCAACTGGAACGGCGAATGCGTGAAGTGGAAAGCGCCGCCTCGCGCATCGCCGGCGGCAATCTGGAGGCGCGGGTGCCGGATGCCGGGACGGATTCGGTTGGGCGACTGGCGAAGGCGTTCAACGGCATGGCCAGCCATCTGCAGCGCCTCCTGGCCGTGCAGCGGGAAATGGTCAGCGCAGTGGCCCACGAACTGCGCACGCCGGTCGCGCGGCTGCGCTTCGGCCTGGAGATGGCCGAATCAGCGCCGACGGCGGAGGCCCGAACGCGCTATCTCACTGACATGGATGGCGATATCGACGACCTGGATCGTCTGGTGGACGAAATGCTGGTCTATACGCGCCTCGAACGCGGGTCGCCTGATCTGACTTTCCAGACGGTGGACCTCAGTGCGCTGGTCGATCAGGTAATCGGTGAGCTGGCGCCGCTGCGGTCCGACGTTCTGGTCGAGCGCGGGCTGTGCGTGACGGCCGAGGATGGCAGCAGTGTCGCCGAGGCCGAGCCGCATTATCTGCGGCGTGCCTTGAGCAACCTGATCACCAACGCCATGCGCCACGCAACAACGCGCGTTCAGGTGAGCTTCACCATCGACGCCCAGCGCGCGCATCTGGTGGTCGACGACGACGGTCCAGGCGTGCCGGAAGAGGCCTGGGAGAAGATATTCGCGCCTTTCATGCGTCTGGACGACAGCCGCACACGCGCCTCCGGCGGGCATGGATTGGGATTGTCCATCGTCCGGCGAATCTCTTACTGGCATGGCGGCCGCTCGCAGATAGGCCATAGCGATTTGGGTGGCGCGCGCTTCAGCCTGGTCTGGCCACGCAGGCAGTCGAGTTCGCGAGTCGCTGCGCAGTGATTGGCCCCGGCGGTGGTCTTGCGTTTGCAGCGATGGGTTGCACCCATCCTACTTGGACCAAACTTATCGAACCGCTAAAGCCCAAATCGCCCCGTAGGATGGGTGAAACCCATCAAGGCGGATGCGATGGGTCCGGCTTTCTAAAGCGCGCCATCAGGCCGGAATACTGACCAGGCTCAGCAAATATTCGTCGAACTGCACAAACTGACCGTCCAGCTCGGCACCGGTTTGCCATTCGTTCGAGAGATCGGTGAGCAGGCGCAGGCGGGCGTGACCGTCGGCGTCGTGATGGATCAGTTCGGCTTCCTGAAAGTAAAAACGAATTTTCACCAGCGGATAGAGCGCTTTGAACAGGCTCTCTTTGATTGAAAAGGTCAGCGTCACGCGTAAAGCGCGCTGTGCATCGGTAAGCGCGGCGTAGCCTTCGAGTTCTCGCGGCGTGAGGATTTCGGCGGCCAGGCGGTCGGCGCGGCTGACCGGCAAAAGCTTTTCCACATCCAGACCGAGCCCTCGCCAATGATCGCTTCGGGCCGCAACCACGGCCGCCCAGCCGGCGCCATGGGTGATGGAGCCGACCACGCCAGGCGGCCAGCAGGGCGATCGATCCTCGCCGACGGCGGGAATGCCCGGCACGCCCGTGACCCGGCGTAAGGCCTCGTAGGCGCAGATGCGTCCGGCGAGAAATTCGGTCTGGCGTTTGCTCACCGCGGCCATCGCCGGCAGGCCCCAACGGTCAAAGTCTTCGGGGTCAAGTAGCTCGGGATCGAAGCGGGTGCTGAGCAAATGCACGCCGGGGAGGGCGCGCGGGAGTGGCCAATGCTCGCTCAGCGGGGAGCAACAGGCAGGATGTCGGGGCGGGCAGTTCATGGCGCTAGTGTGCCTCAACGTTCGACACGAGCGCATGCCAGGCGCAGCTGATGCCGGGAAACAGGCAACCCTGATCGCGGCGAGTCACCGCATGTTCTCCGGCCGCGCGAGGATCTTCGGCGCCGCCTCGATGATCTGCCGCGACAGGTTTTCCATCCGTGGCGACTGCACTTTCCAGGTGTGCCAGTACAGCGGAATATCCAGCGGCGCCTCGGCGGCCAGATCGACCACCTCGCCTTGCTCCAACGCATCGTGCAGCAGCAGTTCCGGGACCATACCGTAGCCCAGGCCATAGCGGATCGCGCCGAAATGGGGCTCGGCGCCGGGCACGTAATGGCAAGGGTAGGCGCGTTCAGGCAGGCCCAGTTGGCGCAACAGGAAAGATGAGGAGAGCCGATCCTTGCGCGTATAGGCGACCACGGGTGCCTTGCGCGCAGCGTTGCGATTCAGTCCGTTGGGAAAGTACCGCCGGCAAAACTCGCGGGACGCCACCAGGCGATAGCGCATGCTGCCCAGCGGGCTTGCGGTGCAGCCGCGCATCGGTTTGGGTTCGGTGCTGATGCAGCCGATCGCCAGGCCGGTTTCCAGAAGATTGTAGGTGTGGTCCTGATCTTCGATGGTCAGGTCCAACAGTACGCGCTCGCGGATCAGCACTTCGGCCAGCGCCGGGAAGAACCAGGTTCCGAGGCTGTCGGAATTGAGCGCGGCGACCACCATCAGCGGCGCGTCGCTGCGCTCGTCCAGGTCCGCCAGCAGGTCGGCTTCGAGCATGCTGGCGCGCTTGAGGTATTGCAGCAATCGCTGGCCAGTCTCGGTGGGGCGACACGGCCGGCTGCGCACCACCAGCGCATTGCCCAGCGCGCTCTCCAGGGCGCGAACGCGTTGAGAAATCGCCGGTGGCGTCAAGTGCAGGCGCAGCGCCGCCTGCTCGAAACTGCCGGTCTTGATGACGGCACGGAATGCTTCGGTCTGCTTCGGATCGAGATTCAAGGTTTGATTCTCAGATTAAGTAAATATTTGTATAGCCTAAATTTACTTAGCCATGCCGATTAAGTTCGCGTCTGGCCCATAATTACGCATCTTTCGCTTGTCCTGCCTTATCGGAGTTGCCCGTGACGCTGTTGCACATCATTTATCTGGTCGCCATCACCGCTGAAGCCATGTCCGGCGCGATCATGGGCATGCGTCGTGGCATGGACCTGTTCGGCATCTGCGTGCTGGGCACGGTTACCGCGCTGGGCGGAGGTACCGCGCGCGACGTGCTGCTTGGCCACTATCCGGTCGGCTGGATCGCCAACCCTGAATATCTCGGCTTCACCGTCGGTGCGGCCATCGTCACGGCGATGGTCGCGCGGCACATGCATCACCTGCGGCAGATATTCCTGCTGGTCGACGGCCTGGGTCTGGTGGCCTTTACGGTGATTGGTTGCGGCGTGGCGATGGAAATGGACGTACACGTATCGATCGTCGTGCTGGCCGGCGTGATCACCGGCGTATTCGGCGGCCTCTTGCGCGACATTCTGTGCAACGAAGTGCCGATGGTATTGCAGCGCGAGCTGTACGCCACGGTGGCGTTGTTCACCGGTGTGCTTTATGTCGGCCTGTTGTGGCTGGGCGTCGGCAATGCCATCGCCTCCCTTGCAGCGATTTGTTCCGGTTTCCTGTTTCGGGTCCTGGCGATGACCTTCGAGTGGAAGCTTCCCGACTTTCAGAGCCGCGACATCCGCGGGCTGGACTGATCAGCTGTCGTGTCTGTTGATGTTTTCTGATCCGGCGAACACGTCACGCTCCGTCGCCGGACGGCTCTGGTAAGCAGATTCCCTGGCAGTGAGCCGCTACACTAGCGGCCTCGCGATAGAGGGAATGGATCCGTGCTGAGAGACCTGGGACTCAAGAGTCGTTTGTTAGTGCTGATATTGCTGCCCAGCACGGTGCTGGCCGCGGCGCTTGGCGTCTATTTCACGTTGATGCAGCTGTCGGAAATGCGTCACCAGCTCGATGAGCGCGGCCAGCTCATCGCCACGCAGCTGGCGCCACTGGCGGCGCCGGCCATGGCCCAGGGATACGGCAAGCGGCTGGAGCGGATTCTCAATCAGGTGCTGGATCAGCCCGATGTACGCGCAGTGGCCATCCTGGATACCGAGCGCAACCTGCTGGCTCACGCCGGGCCGAACATGGTCACCCCTTCGCCGCCGACCGATCCGGAGGCGCTGACGCAGGTCAGCGGCATCGACACCACGCGCATCCTGCTGCCGGTGCTCGGCAAGCATCTGAATCTCGCCGGGGACAATGCCGACAACGACCTTCGTCAGATCGGCTGGCTGGAGCTCGAACTGTCGCACCAGGGCACCTTGCTGCGTGGCTATCGCAGCCTGTTCACCAGTCTGCTGCTGATTGGCGTCGGGCTGATCATCACCGCGCTGCTGGCACTGCGCATGAGCACCGCGATCAGCAAGCCATTGCACAAGGTCAAGGTCGCCGTGGCGCAGCTCAAGGACGGTTATCTGGAAACTCGGTTGCCAGCGCTCGGCAGCCACGAAATGGATGAACTGGCGGCGGGCATCAATCGCATGGCCGAGGCGCTGCTCAGCGCCCGCGAGGAGTTGCAGCAGAGCATCGACCAGGCCACCGAGGACGTGCAGCAGAACCTCGAAACCATCGAGATCCAAAACATCGAACTGGACCTGGCGCGCAAAGAAGCGCTCGAAGCCAGCCGGATCAAGTCCGAATTCCTGGCCAACATGAGCCATGAAATCCGCACCCCGCTCAACGGCATCCTCGGCTTCACCCATCTGCTGCAGAAAAGCGATCTCACTCCGCGTCAGCAGGACTATCTGTCGACCATCGAGAAGTCCGCCGACAGCCTGCTGGGCATCATCAACGAGATCCTCGATTTCTCGAAGATCGAGGCCGGTAAGCTGGTGCTCGACAGTGTTCCGTTCAACCTGCGCGACCTGATCGAAGATACCCTGACCATTCTCGGCCCGGCAGCGCATGCCAAGCAGCTGGAGTTGGTCAGCCTGGTCTATCGCGATACGCCGCTGTCGCTGGTGGGCGATCCGCTGCGGCTCAAGCAGGTGATGACCAATCTGGTCAGCAACGCCATCAAGTTCACCAACGAAGGCACCGTCGTCGTCCGCGCCATGGTCGAGGACGAACGCTCCGATCGCGCGCAGCTGCGCATCAGCGTGCAGGACACCGGCATCGGCCTGACCGATCAGGACCTGCGCGCCTTGTTCCAGGCGTTCAGCCAGGCGGACAACTCGCTCTCGCGCCAACCCGGCGGTACCGGTCTCGGGTTGGTGATCTCCAAGCGTCTGATCGAGCAGATGGGCGGAGAGATTGGGGTCGACAGCATTCCGGAAGAGGGTTCCGAATTCTGGATTAGCCTGAGCCTGCCCAAGGCCCGCGACGACATCGAAGACCTGCCGCGCGCAGCGTTGCTGGGCCGCAAGGTCGGCGTGCTGGAGCAGCATCCGTTGGCGCGCCAGGCCTTGCAGCATCAACTGGAAAGCTGCGGCCTGGACGTGTTGCCGTTCGATTCGCTGGATCAGTTGCAAGCGGCGGTGGCTGCGGCACAAACGAGTGAAACGCCGATCGAAATTGCCGTGCTCGGCGTGACCCATCGCGAGATCGCGCCGCAGCAGCTCTGTCAGCGGCTGTGGGAATTCGAAGGGTTGGGCTGCAAATGCATCGTGCTCTGCCCGACCAGTGAACAGGCGCAGTATCACGAAGCCCTGCCTGAATCGCACACGCACACTCAATTGCAGAGCAAACCGGCTTGCACGCGCAAAATACAGCGGGTCCTGCTCGATCTGCTGCGCCCGCAACAGCCACTGGTCGAAAGCCTGACGATGCCCGAAACGCGCCCACCACGCGTGCTCTGTGTCGATGACAACCCGGCCAACCTGCTGCTGCTCGAAACGCTGCTGACCGACATGGGTGGCGATGCCGTGGCGGTCAGCAGTGGTCGAGAAGCGCTCGAAGTGGTCAAGCGTCAGCCGTTCGACCTGGTGTTCATGGATGTGCAGATGCCCGGCATGGACGGGCGCCAGACCACCGAGGCGATTCGCCGGTGGGAGGAGGACAGCGGTCAGCCGCCGATCCCGGTCATCGCGCTAACCGCTCATGCGCTATCCAACGAGAAACGCTCGCTGCTGCAAAGCGGACTGGACGATTACCTGACCAAACCGATCAGCGAGCGCCAGCTGGCCCAGGTGATATTGAAGTGGACCGGCTTGCCGCTGTCGCGCAGCTTTCTCGCCGCGCCAGCCGATACGGCGGCCATCGATAACAACCTGAAGGTGCTGGATGCCGAGGAAGGGCTGCGTCTGGCGGCCGGCAAGATCGATCTGGCGGCGGACATGATGAGCATGCTGCTGGCATCGCTGGAAGACGATCGCCGAGCGATCAGGGCGGCGCGTGAGGTAAACGACCGACAGTCGATGATCGATCGCGTGCATCGATTGCACGGTGCCACGCGTTACTGCGGAGTGCCCCAGTTACGTGCGGCCTGCGAGCGCAGCGAGACGCTGCTGAAACAGAACCACCCGAGCGCCGCACATGCGCTGGATGAGCTGGACAGCGCCATCGAAAGACTGGCGCGCGAGGCGCAAGTCTTTTAACTGAAGGCTTCGAGCTCATAAAAGCGGGCCCGAGCAGCCCGCTTTTGCGTCCAGCAATCGAGCTCTTTTATCGTCTTTGCCTTATTCCCCCATCACTACACCTTCGCGCCTCGGATCGGCCCCGCCGAACCAGCCGCTGTCGGTGCGCTGGATGGCCTGCAGGCCGCTGGTCATTTCGGTCTCATTGACTTCATGGCCGCGCGATTCCAATGACTTCACCGTGCTGGCCGGGAAGCGCCCGGCTTCGAGTACGGTCGGCCCGTTGAAGCTGCCGAAGTTCGGCAGGTCGATGGCCCGTTGCGCATCCAGCCCCCAGCCGTACATGCCCAGCAGGGTTTTCGCTGTGAAGTGGATGATGGCGGCACCGCCAGGCGAACCGACGCTGGCGAGCACGCGGTCGCCTGCGGCATCGAACACCAGCGTCGGACTCATGCTCGAACGGGGGCGCTTGTTCGGCTCGACCCGGTTGGCGACCGGCTTGCCTTGGGCGTCGCGTGGCTCGAAGGCGAAGTCGGTGAGTTCGTTGTTCAGCAGGTAGCCGCCGGGCAGGCCGGTGCCGCCATCGTTGAGCAAGCGTGAACCGAAGGCCTGTTCGATGCTGGTGGTCATCGCCAGTGCGTTGCCCTGGTCGTCAACGATGCTGATGTGGCTGGTGCCGTATTCCGGCTGCGCGGGCTGAGGCGCGAACGAGGCCGGCATCGCGCCCGGTTCGCCTGCTTTTGCGGTGCCCATGCTGCGTGTGCCGATCAGCTCGGCGCGCTGCTTGAGATACTTGGGCGCGAGCATGCTGTTCCACGTCCGCCCCGGTACCGGTGCGAAATCCGGGTCGGCGATGTATTGGGCGCGATCGGCGTAGGCCAGGCGCGCGGCTTCGGTGTACTGGTGCAGGAACTCTGTCGACGGCACGCCCTGGTCCAGCGCCGGCAGCGGCGACAGCTGCTCCAGGATGCCGAGAATCTGCATCTGGGTGATATGCCCGGATGACGGCGGTGGAAAGCCGCACACCTGATAGCGCTGCTGCCAGAGGTTGCACAGCGGATCGCGCTGGCGCGGTTTGTAGACTTCTAGATCGCTCAGGGTCATCGCTCCGGCGTTCTGGTGCTCGTTCACCTGGCGCACCAGCGCCTGGGCGTTAGCGCCGCGATAGAAGGCATCGCTGCCGTTCTCGGCGATGTTGCGCAGCAGTTCGGCGAGGGCCGGGTTGCGCAGGCGATGGCCCACGGGCCAGGGCGAGCCGTCCGGCTGGTAGTAGAAAGCGGCGGCGGGCGGATTGTCGCGAAGTGCCGGGTCGCGCTGTAGCAGGCCGTGCAAGCGCGGGCTGATTTCGAAGCCGCTCTCGGCAAGCTGGATGGCCGGTTGCAGCAGCTCCCGCCAAGGCAACTTGCCGTATTGCTGATGTGCCTGTTCGAGCATCTTCACGATGCCCGGCACGCCCACCGAGCGGCCACCGACCACGGCCTGTTGGAATTCCATGGGTGTGCCGTCGGGTTTGAGGAACAGCTTTTCATCCACGGCTGCCGGCGCGGTCTCGCGGCCGTCCAGCGCGATCACGTTTTCGCCATCCCAATGCAGCAAAAAGGCACCGCCACCGATACCGCTGGATTGCGGTTCGACCAGCGTCAGCACCATCTGCACGGTGACCGCGGCATCCATCGCGCTGCCTCCCGCCTTGAGAATCCGATAGCCCGCTTCGGTGGCCAGCGGATTGGCGGCGGCCACGGCAAAACGTTCGGTGGCCCAGCCGGGTTTGGCGGTGTAGCCGCTGGCGCCTTCGGGTGCGGGTGGCGTCTGGCTGGAGGAGCCATCCGGGGTGGAACAGGCGGTCAGGCTGGCTAGGAAAAACGTAAAGACCAGTGCGGCAGGTCCGACGGGCATGAGGGCGTTCCTTGTGACAGAAGTACTGTTATAGACGTAGACCACTGACAACTGTCTGCCAAGCTTTGATCGTAGCGTTTGGCTAACCGCGTGCGGCGCCAAGCCGGGCGGTCTGCCCGTGCCCGGTGGTTGTCGGTATCATGTGCGCCTTCCAAATGCCGCTCGGTCCATCGACGCCATGACAATTCAGTACCCGACCATTGCCGATTGCGTCGGCAATACGCCCCTGGTTCGCCTGCAGCGGCTGCCTGGTGATACCACCAACACCATTCTGGTCAAGCTCGAAGGCAACAATCCGGCGGGCTCGGTGAAAGACCGTCCGGCATTGTCGATGATTGCGCGTGCCGAGGCGCGCGGCGACATCAAGCCCGGCGATACGCTGATCGAGGCCACTTCCGGCAATACCGGCATCGCCCTGGCCATGGCGGCAGCGATCAAGGGTTACAAGTTCATCCTGATCATGCCGGACAACTCCAGCGCCGAGCGCAAGGCGGCGATGACGGCTTACGGCGCCGAGCTGATCCTGGTGACCAAGGAGGAGGGCATGGAGGGCGCCCGCGATCTGGCGATCAGGATGGCCGCCGAAGGCCGTGGCAAGGTGCTCGATCAGTTCGGCAATGGCGATAACCCCGAAGCGCACTACAGCAGCACCGGCCCGGAGCTCTGGCAGCAGACCGGCGGCGGCATCACGCATTTCGTCAGTTCCATGGGCACCACCGGCACCATCATGGGCGTGTCGCGCTACCTCAAGGAGCAGAACCCAGCCGTCCAGATCATCGGCCTGCAACCTATGGAAGGCGCGGCGATTCCGGGCATCCGCCGCTGGCCGCAGGAATACCTGCCGAAGATCTACCAGGCCGAGCGCGTGGACCGTGTCGTCGATATGTCCCAGGCTGAAGCCGAAGACGTCATGCGCCGTCTGGCGCGCGAAGAGGGCATCTTTTGCGGCGTGTCTTCCGGTGGCGCAGTGGCAGCTGCGCTGCGTCTGTCGCAGGAAGTCGAGAACGCGGTGATCGTGGCGATCATCTGCGACCGTGGCGATCGCTATCTGTCGACGGGCGTCTATGACCAGCCCAATTGATCGGACCGTGCATGCGCGCGGCGGTAGCCGCTGATGGCCAGACGCAGCGGCGGCTTGCGCTTCCAGCCCAGCGGTGGTGAGAAAAAGCCGCAGGTTCCGGTCGGGAAAAAGCAACGGCTGAACATTCAGCGCCTGGCCAATGATGGTCGGGGCATTGGCTTCGTTGACGGCCGCACCTGGTTCATCGAAGGCGCCTTGCCCGGCGAAGAGGTCGAAGCGCGTGTGCTGGCGGCACGCAGCCAGATAGTCGAAGCCCGCAGCGAGCGGGTGTTGAGCGCCAGCGCCCTTCGTCGTGTGGAGCCGTGCCCTCATGCGCGGGTTTGCGGCGGTTGCAACCTGCAACACCTGAGCGCTGCCGATCAGCTCGAACTCAAACAACGCAGTCTCGCCGAGCAGCTTTCGCGGCTGGCGAATATCGAACCGCAGACCTGGGCGGCACCCTTGAGCGGGCCGGAGTTCGGCTACCGTCGCCGCGCCCGGCTGGCGGTGCGCTGGGACAACAAGGCCAGACGGCTGGACGTCGGCTTTCGTGCCAGCGCCAGCCAGGACATCGTTTCCATTCGTGAATGCCACGTGCTGGTACAGCCTTTGCAGCTGATTCTGCCGGGGTTGCTGGCTGTGTTGCATGCGCTGGACAAGCCGCAGGCGATCGGCCACGTGGAGTTGTTCAGCGGTACCGCCGAAGCGGTGCTGGTGCGCCATATCCTGGCGTTGGCCGAGGCGGATCTGCAGCGTTTCAAAACCTTCGCTTTGGAGCAGGGCGTGCAGCTCTGGTTGCAGGGCGAAGGTCAGCCGCAGCCGCTGGAACACACTTACGCGTTGGGTTACCGATTGCCGGCCTGGGATCTTGAACTGGCTTGGCGACCGGGCGATTTTGTCCAGGTCAACGCGCCGGTGAACGAGGCGATGGTGGCGCAGGCGCTGGAATGGCTGGCGCCGGAAGCGGGCGAGCGGGTGCTGGATCTGTTCTGCGGGCTGGGCAACTTCGCCTTGCCCTTGGCTCGCAAGGGCGCGCAGGTGGTGGCGGTGGAAGGCGTCGAAGAGATGGTCGAACGTGCCCGCACCAATGCGGCGCGTAACGGTCTGGTCAATGCGCACTTTTATCGGGCAGACCTGTCGAAGCCGCTGGCCGAAGCGCAGTGGGCCAGCGAAGGGTTCGCAGCGGTATTGCTGGACCCGCCGCGTGATGGCGCGTTCGAGATCGTTCGGCAGATGCAGACTTTAGGCGCACGGCGCGTGGTGTATGTTTCGTGCAACGCTGCGACGTTGGCACGCGATGCGGCCGAACTGGTTCGCCAGGGGTATCGGCTCAAGCAAGCCGGCGTGCTGGACATGTTCCCGCAAACGGCGCATGTCGAAGCCATGGCGCTTTTCGAGCGAACGGTTTAGCAACGAACTTTTGACAGGCAAACGGCCTGTGGTTCAACCGACCGGCTCCCAGAAAAGTCGGCGTTTTCGACGCAGAAATTGCGTAGAGGGAAGGTATTAGATGGTCCAGGTCAGAGCGCTTCAGCCGATCAACACCGATGGCAGTATCAATCTCGAAGGCTGGCTCGATCATGTGCTCGGGCTGGATCCGGCACTCGACCGCGACGCACTCAGGCAGGCTTGCGAGTTCGCTCGAGCGGCTGAGCAACAGGCTAATGCGGCACAGAATCTGTGGAGCGAAGGCACCTCCAGTTTCCTGACGGGCCTGGAAATCGCCGAGATACTCGCCGATCTCAAGCTCGACCAGGACAGCCTGGTGGCGGCAGTGATCTACCGCGGCGTGCGCGAAGGCAAGATCCAGCTGGCGGAGGTGCATCGGCAGTTCGGCCCGGTGGTGGCCAAGCTGATCGAGGGCGTGCTGCGCATGGCCGCCATCAGCGCCAGCCTCAACTCGCGTGAGTCGCTGGTGCTGGGCACCCAGACCCAGGTGGAAAACCTGCGCAAGATGCTGGTGGCCATGGTCGACGACGTTCGCGTCGCGCTGATCAAACTGGCCGAGCGGACCTGTGCCATTCGCGCGGTGAAGAACGCCGACGATGACAAACGCCACCGCGTCGCCCGCGAGGTGTTCGACATCTACGCGCCGCTGGCGCATCGCCTGGGCATTGGCCATATCAAATGGGAGCTGGAGGACCTTTCCTTCCGCTATCTCGAGCCCGAGCAATACAAGCAGATCGCCCAGCTGCTGCACGAGCGCCGGCTGGACCGCGAGCAGTACATCGATAACGTGGTCCAGCAGTTGCAGGACGAACTGACCGCCGCCGGCATCAATCCGGAAATCGACGGCCGCGCCAAGCACATCTATTCCATCTGGCGGAAGATGCAGAAGAAGGGCCTGCAATTCAGCCAGATCTACGACGTTCGCGCCGTTCGGGTGCTGGTGCCGGAAATTCGCGACTGCTACACCGCGCTCGGTATCGTGCATACCCTGTGGCGACACATTCCCAAGGAATTCGACGACTACATCGCCAATCCCAAGGAAAACGGCTACCGCTCGCTGCATACCGCGGTGCTCGGTCCTGAGGGCAAGGTGCTGGAAGTGCAGATCCGCACCGTGGCCATGCACGAGGAGGCGGAGTTGGGGGTTTGTGCCCATTGGCGCTACAAGGGCACCGACGTCAATTCCGGCTCCAACCACTACGAAGAAAAGATCGCCTGGTTGCGTCAGGTGCTCGAATGGCATGAGGAGCTGGGCGATATCGGCGGGCTGGCCGATCAGCTGCGCGTGGATATCGAGCCGGATCGTGTCTACGTGTTCACGCCGGACGGCCACGCCATCGACCTGCCCAAGGGCGCCACACCGCTGGACTTCGCCTATCGTGTGCACACCGAGATCGGCCACAACTGCCGTGGCGCCAAGATCAACGGGCGCATCGTGCCGCTCAACTACAGCCTGCAGACTGGCGAGCAGGTGGAGATCATCACCAGCAAGCAGGGTTCGCCGAGCCGCGACTGGCTGAACCCGAACCTGGGCTACATCACCACCTCGCGCTCGCGGGCGAAGATCGTCCACTGGTTCAAGCTGCAGGCTCGCGATCAGAACGTCGCTGCCGGCAAGGCACTGCTGGAACGCGAACTGGGTCGCCTCGACCTGCCGCCGGTGGATTTCGACAAGGTGGCTGAAAAGGCCAATCTGAAGTGCGCCGAAGACATGTTCGCCGCGCTCGGCGCCGGCGACCTGCGCCTGGCACAGCTGGTCAACCACGCGCAGCAACTGGTGGAGCCCGATGGTCATGCTGCCGATCAGCTCGAACTGATCCCGCGCCGTCCCGCCAGCACCAAGCCTGGCAAACGTGGCGACGTGCAGATTCAGGGTGTCGGGAATTTGCTGACGCAGATGGCCGGCTGCTGCCAGCCACTGCCGGGCGACCCCATCGTCGGCTACATCACGGTGGGCCGCGGGGTCAGCATCCACCGTCAGGATTGCGCCTCGGTGCTGCAACTGTCCGGACGCGAGCCGGAGCGGATCATCCAGGTCAGCTGGGGCCCGATCCCGGAGAAGACCTATCCGGTGGACATTATCATTCGTGCCTACGACCGCGCCGGCCTGCTGCGCGATGTCTCGCAGGTGCTGCTGAACGAGCGGATCAACGTGCTGGCGGTCAACACCCGTTCGAACAAGGAAGACAGCACGGCGCTGATGACGCTGACCATCGAAATCCCCGGCCTGGGCGCGCTGGGACGGTTGCTGGGGCGGGTATCGCAGCTGCCGAATATTATCGAGGCCAAACGGCAAAGAGCCTCTTGACGCAGCTGCAAGCCGCAAGCTGCAAGTGGCAAGCGAGGCCAGTCGGTCCCAGCGCATCCACTACTTGTGACTTGAAGCTTGTAGCTTGGAGCTAAGCATGTATCAACTCCCCGATCTGCTGCACCTGATGGCCCGCCTGCGTGATCCGCAGCACGGTTGCCCCTGGGACCTGCAGCAGGATTACGCCAGCATCGTCCCGCATACGTTGGAAGAGGCGTACGAAGTGGCCGATGCCATCGAGAGCGGCGACTTCGATCATCTGCCCGGCGAGCTGGGTGATCTGCTGTTTCAGGTCGTCTATTACAGCCAGTTGGCGCAGGAAGAGGGGCGGTTCGAGTTCGCCACGGTAGTTGACTCCATCACTCGCAAGCTGATCCGCCGCCATCCCCATGTGTTTCCCGACGGCGATCTGTATGGCTCGCCCGAGTTGCCGCGCCTCGATGAAGCGGCGATCAAGCAGCGCTGGGAAGAGATCAAGGCCGAGGAGCGCGCCGAGAAAGCGACCGCACCGGAGCAGCTGTCATTGCTCGACGACGTACCCAGCGCGCTGCCGGCGCTGAGCCGGGCCGCCAAGCTGCAGAAACGCACTGCTCAGGTCGGTTTCGACTGGCCCGATGCCCTGCCGGTGGTGGACAAGGTGCGTGAGGAATTGGACGAAGTGCTCATGGCCATGAGCGAGAACGATCCAGAAGCCATCGCCGAGGAAATTGGCGACCTGCTGTTCGTCACGGTCAATCTGGCGCGTCATCTGAAGGTAGATCCGGAAAACGCCTTGCGCGCCGCCAATCGCAAATTCGAACGGCGCTTTCGGTTCATCGAGCAAGCCTTGCGGGATACCGGTCGGCCCATCGAGAATTGCGACCTGCAAGAGCTGGATGCGCTTTGGGGCGAGGCCAAAAAAGCCGAGCAGGCATCAAGCTGCGGTTGATAGCCGGAGCGTAATCACGGATGTTGTCTACACCACGAACCTCCGCTCGGTGGATCCAGTAAATCCACCTTTACGTCTAATTTGAACTTCACGACTAAACGAGCCGACACATGAGTCTTTCCCTTCGCGACCAGCTGCTCAAAGCCGGGCTGGTCAATGAGAAACAGGCCAAACAGGCCGGCAAGCAGCAGCAGAAACAGCAGCGCCTGGTTAAGAAAGGCCAGGCCGAGCAGGACAATTCCCAGCGTGAAGCAGCGCTCAAGGCGCAGGCCGAAAAACTCGCGCGCGATCAGGAGCTCAACCGTCAGCAGCAGCAAAAAGTCGAGCAGAAGGCGCGTACCGCGCAGATCAAGCAGCTGATCGAAACCAGCCGCCTGCCGAAGCTGACCACCGAGGATTACTACAACTTCGTCGACGACAAGAAGGTTAAGCGCCTGTCGGTGAACAAGCTGATGCGCGACAAGCTGTCCAGCGGCTCGCTGGCCATCGTTCGGCATGGCGGCGGTTACGAGGTGATCCCGCGCGAGGCGGCGCTGAAGATTCAGGAGCGCGATCCGCGCCGCATCGTCCAGCTCAACACCCAGACCGAAGCGCCGGATGCGGACGATCCATACGCCGCCTACCAGATCCCTGACGATTTGATGTGGTAAGGCGCGATCAGCTGCGGCCGGTATTCAACCGACGGAAGGACGGATTTATGCCGGCCGCAGAGCCTCTACTGCTATAGACGCCGGACCTTCCGGCCGCAGCAGGAGGAGGACAGCGACATGGCGAATATTTTCGAATTGAACGACAGACTCAATGTGCAGGCCAATGGCGTACCGGGCGATCCAGAAGAGCCCGGCGTGCCGGATCTGCCGAGCGAACCCGGCGAGCCGACCATTCCGGACCAGCCGCCACCCGCGCCGGTGGCCTAACCACCCGCAAAAGCCTGAGCTTGCGCGAGCAGGTCGATGACCTGCTCGTCGCGGGTCTGGGTGAAATCGCCATAGTGACGGCCCACGCCGATGAACGGCTCGGGCATGGCCAGGCACACCAGCTCGTCGACCTCCGTTCTCAGCATCTCCATTTCTTCGCGCGGGCCTACGGGCACGGCGAGTACGATCTTGCTTGGGTTGACCTGTTTCAGGCCCTTCAGTGCGGCTCTGACAGTCGCGCCCGTTGCGACGCCATCGTCGATCACGATGACGCAGTGGCCACCCAATAGCGGTGCAGGCCGCTCGCCACAATAGCGTTGGCGGCGCCGTTCCAGCTCGGTCAGCTGACGTCCCATTTCTTCCTCGAACCAGTTCGGTGGCGGTGCGATCTGGTTAAGCAGTTCCTGATTGATCACCCATTTCGGTTCGGCACCATCGATCACCGCACCCAGCGCCAACTCTTCATTGCCCGGCGCGCCGATCTTGCGCACCAGCACCAGGTCGAGACGCGCCTTCAGGCTGCGCGCCACCTCGAAAGCCACGGGCACGCCGCCACGCGGTAACGCGAGCACTACCGGGCTCGAACCGGCCAGATGCTGCAGGGCTTCGGCCAGTTCCTGGCCGGCATGGACGCGGTCGCGAAACAGATAGGAATCAGGAATGAATGCACGCATGACTCACTCTCCGAATGGGTAGGTATCCGGAACGATTTCGTCGTCGATCTGCTGCGGGCCTATCGGCGTCACGGCACGGGTCTGTTCCAGCCAGATCAAGGCGTCGAACTGTTCGGACAGTATGGCCTGGAAATAATGACTCTGCCGTTCAGTAGCCGGACGGTAGATCACGCCGATGGCCCGCTCCAGACGCGGCGTGGCCAATGCCTGGCGCAGTTGCGCGTTGTCGCGCCAGCTGGTCAGTGACGCAGCGATGCCGGTCTGCAAGAACAACTGCTCCCAGCTGTCCGGCCGCGACGGACGAACCTGCTTGATCTGCATCGGCTCGTCCCAGTTGTCCGCGGCCGCCACCTCGCCACGGTCCGTGGCCATGCCGATCAGTACTGCATCGCTACCGAACGCAGTGCGACACAGCTCGCCGATATTGAACTCGCCACCCCAGCCCATCGAGGTCGCCGCTGCGTTGCCGATATGCGAGTTGTGCGCCCAGACGATGGCCTTGGCATCATCGCCTCGGTGATCCAACAGCGCGCGCAAGGTGTCGAACATGTGCCGGTCACGCAGATTCCAGGAATTCACCGAACCTTGATACATGGCCCGGTAGTACTGCTCCGCCGCGAGCACCACGCGGGCGTTCTGCTCGGCATTGAAGAAGCTGCCGCCGTCTTTGGCCAGGTACTCCAGACGTTGATCGAGCAGCGCGCGCAGTTGTTCGACCACCGCGTCTTCGCAGGAGGGCTGGCCGAGCATCACGTTGTGGCCGTAGATCGCCGGCTCCTCGTGCCAAGGGCTGAGGCAACCGTAGCGGGTGCGTGCAGCGCGGGCGGCCTGCGGGTCGACATGATCGAGATAATCGAGCACCTCTCGGATCGAAGAGCCGAGGCTGTAAACGTCCAGCCCACGAAACTCTACTCGTTCCTCCGGCGCCAGCGCCTTGTTGTGGCCACGCAGCCAATGGGTGAAATCGGCGACTTCCTGGTTGCGCCACATCCATGTGGGGAAGCGTTTGAAGCCTTCCTCGACCCAGGTCGGCGGCTGCTGATGGCGCACGTAACGGTCGATTTTTGCCGCATCCGGCCAGTCCGCTTCGGCCGCGATGATGGTGAAACCGTGGCGCTCGACCAGCCGTCGGGTGATGGCTGCCCGGGCACGGTAGAACTCCGAGGTGCCGTGGCTGGCCTCGCCAATCAACACCACGCGGGCATTGGCGAACTGATCGAAATGGTCGGTGAAGGCAGGATCGTCGATTGCCGGTAGCGGTATTGCGTGTTGGCGTAGCAGTTCGACAAGCTGCTCTTCGGTCGTCTCGTTAGCGCGTGAGCGTGATCGAATCATGGTTGCGTCTCCGGCTCGGTCATCTATCGATGACCGGCGCTCGATGGCCCTGTTCAGACCGTTCGGCAGGTCGTCCGAACAAGCACAAGCGGCAGAACCGAATGCGAGCGGCTAGGCTCTAAACAGAGCAACGCCCATTCCGGCGAAATGCCGAAGGCGCTACGAATAAAAGGGGGCACTCATGACGACCTGGATCATCGCTTACAGCAAAGACGGCAATACCTCCATCCTTAGGACCGAATCCGAGCACCAACCGGACATTGACGAGGCCGTAGAGTTAGTCACCCGCAAGGCGGAGCAGGACTATGCCGGTGAGGAAGACGCTTATGAGCGTGATCCGGATATCGAGGAGACGCCCGCCACGCGCCTTGCCGACCGCTTCGGTATTACCGTGACCGGTATTTCCGAGGCCTGACCGCGCTTAAGCCACCTGCCACACGCCATCATCTCCAACCACGAACAGACGCCGGCCCGGGTCGGCGTCGACCTCCATCATGCCCGTGAAGCTGCCGAACGCCGGTAGCAGGGTGAGCCGCGCGCCGATGCAGAAACAGGGCAGGCGCAACGACTGGCGCCCGCGGCCGTGGAGGCGAAATGCGGGGTGCAGATGGCCGGCCAGCACATGGTGCGTGGGATGCGGATCGGGTTCGTGTTGCAGGGCGAACGGGCCGAGCAGCAGGGGTTCGGGCACCACCGTCATGCCAAGCGTGGAAGGCGGGTCGCCGGCGCGCCGGTCGTGGTTGCCACGGATCAGGGTGATGGCGAGCTCTGGATGGGTGCTACGCCATGCGTGCAGTTGCGCGAGGGTGGCGGGCGCCTGCGATTCGGGTGCGTGGAGAAAGTCGCCCAGGAAAATCAGTTGCTCGCACCGATAGCGGGTCAGTAGTGCATCCAGTCGCTGAAGATTGGTTTGGGTCGTGCCGTGTGGCACCGGCTGGCCGAGGCGTCGATAGGCGGCGGCCTTGCCGAAGTGGATATCGGCGATCAACAGTGCACGCTGTTCTGGCCAGTAGATGGCTTTGTCGGCGAGCAGCCAGAGTTCGGTCTGTTCCAGTTCGATGGGTAAGTGTGAGGTCATGCGCGGCAGTGTATCGCGGGCGTGTGATGGTTCCCATGCGCCATGAGGGGGCCTGGCCTTGGCACGATGTTTTTGCTTGCTGAGATGGCAGCGAGCCTCCGTAGGGGCTCGTGCCGGTCTTCGCTTTTTTTGGGGAGGCCCGCCCTCGGGGCGAAGCTTCGGACTTTCGCTTTGGCGCTGGCAGGTTCGATCCGCCCACCCATGATGTGGCGGAGCTTGCACGAAGCCCATCGCCTCTACGCTTTCGGCTTTTTCACACGCGGCGTGCCGTCCTTCGTCGCCCGCGGTTTGCGCTTCGGACTGGTTTCACGTTCCACCGCGATGCTTGCATCCGCTTCCGGCTGATAGCCACCGGGTCCCGCGGCCTTGTCCAGCTCGGCGACCATCCGACGAATGCGATCGGCCAGCTTTTCCGAGCTCATGCTTTCGCGGAAGCGTTCGACCATCAGCGGGAACGCCAGAGGCGTGGTGCGCCTGACCGGGTGGATGTCCAGCTGGCGCTGTTGCAGCCGCGCCAATGTCTGCTCCAGCCGTTCGACTTCCAGCTCTTGGCGCAACACCTCTTCCTCGGCCTGGGTCAACAGCAGGTTAGCCGGGTCGTATTGGCGAAAGACATCGAAGAACAACCCGCTGGAGGCCTGCAACTGGCGGGCGCTTTTTTGCGCGCCGGGATAACCGGAGAACACCAGCCCGGCAATACGGGCGATTTCACGGAAACGCCGGCGCGCCAGTTCACCGGCGTTGAGGCTGGCGAGCACGTCATGCAGCAGATTCTGTTGACTGAACAGGGCCGGCGTCAGCCAGTGCAGCCAATCCACTTCGGTAGCAGACAGCAGCTCGAAGCCGTAGTCGTTCACGGCGATGGAAAAAGTCACGGGCTGTCGTTGACCCATGCGCCAGGCCAGCAGACTGGCCAGCCCCAGGTGCACGTGGCGGCCGGCGAAGGGGTAGAGGAACAGGTGCCAGCCTTCGCGGGACTTCATCACCTCGGCCAGCAACGTGGTTTCGGTCGGCAGTGCCGACCAGTCCATCTGAACGCGCAACAAAGGCTCGACCAGGCGCATCTCCGGGCTGGCGAACTGGCCACGCGAGGCGGCGCCCAATTGCTCGACCACCGCGTCGGCGAGTTCGCTGGACAGCGGCATGCGCCCGCCATTCCAGCGCGGCACTGCGGCCTTCCTGCCTGTGGCGCGGCTGACATAGGCGGTCATGTTCTCGACCCGCACCAACTCCAACAGGCGACCGGCAAAGAGGAAATTGTCACCGGGGCGCAGGCGGGCAATGAAACCTTCTTCGATGGTCCCCAAGGATCGACCGCTGCCACCCTTGGCCCAGAATTTCACCGTCAGGCTGGCATCGCTGACGATGGTGCCGATGCTCATCCGATGGCGCAGCGCCACGCGCCGACTCGGCACTTTCCACAGGCCCGTTTCATCCGGCTCGACCCGTTGATAGTCCGGGTAGGCCGTCAGCGAAAGCCCACCGTGGCGGACGAAGGCCAGCGCCCATTGCCATTGTTGATCGTCCAGCTCGCGATAGGACCAGGCCTGCCGGACCTCGGCGAACAGTTCGTCGGGTCGAAAGCCGCCGCCCAGCGCCATGCTCACCAAATGTTGCACCAGCACGTCCAGCGGCCGATGCGGCGCGCTGCGCGCCTCGATCCGTCGTTCGGCAACCGCGATCTTGGCCGCAGCGGCCTCCACCACTTCAAAGCTGTGGGTCGGCACCAGGGTGACCCGCGAGGCACGTCCCGGTGCGTGGCCGGAACGCCCGGCACGCTGCATCAGCCGCGCCACGCCCTTGGGCGAGCCGATCTGCAGCACCCGCTCGACCGGCAGGAAATCAACCCCCAGATCCAGGCTGGACGTGCAGACCACCGCCTTCAACGCGCCCTGCTTGAGGCCCAGCTCGACCCAGTCGCGTACTTCGCGCGCCAGCGAGCCGTGGTGCAGGGCGATCAACCCGGCCCAGTCCGGGCGCGCATCGAGAATCGCCTGGTACCAGAGTTCCGACTGCGAGCGGGTGTTGGTGAAGACCAGTGAGGTGGCGGCCGAGTCGATCTCCTCGACCACTTGCGGCAGCATGCGCAAGCCCAGATGGCCGGCCCAGGGGAAGCGCTCGATGCTCGGCGGCAGCAAGGTGTCGACGCGCAGCTGCTTGTCGACCTTGCCCTGCACCAACCGGCCCTGGCCCGGATGCAGCAGGACCTCCAACGCATGCGGCTGATTGCCCAGCGTCGCCGAAAGGCCCCAGACGATCAGCTCCGGCATCCAGCTGCGCAGCCGGGCCAGCGCCAGTTGCAGCTGGACACCGCGTTTGTTTCCCAACAGTTCGTGCCACTCGTCCACCACCAGCATGCGCAAGCCGGCAAAGGCCTGACGGGCATCGGCGCGGGTCAGTAGAAGCGTCAGGCTTTCCGGGGTAGTGACCAGCGCACTGGGCAGCCGTCGGCTCTGGCGGGCACGTTCGGCGCTGGCAGTATCGCCGGTGCGCAGGCCGACGCTCCAGTTGATGCCCAGCTCATCCAGCGGGGCCTGTAGTGCGCGAGCGGTGTCGGCGGCCAGGGCACGCATGGGGGTGATCCAGAGCACGGTGAGCGGGGCGGCTTTGTTCGAGGTTTCGGGCGCCGGTTGTACGTGTTTCGTGGACGACTCCGCTTGTAAGGAAGCGAAGCGGTTCAGCGCACCCAGCCAGACAGCATAGGTTTTGCCCGAACCGGTGGTGGCGTGGAGCAGACCGGATTCGCCTGCCTGCACGGCTTGCCAGACGTCCTGTTGGAAGGGAAAGGGTTGCCAGCCACGGCTGGAAAACCAGCGTTCGGGCAGGCTTCGAGCGGTTAACGGCATGGGCTGCGCCGCGCTCGAAAGAGTGCCGGTGAGCGTGCCGGTGCCGGTGCGTAGCGGCAGTCAGTTGGCGCGCTGTGATGGGTTGTCACCCATCCTACGAGTTGCACCGAGGGGGTTTTGGGGTGGGGCGGTGGCCGTCCTGCGGATTGCATTGCATGGCTTTTGTGATGGGTTGGCACCCATCCTACGGGTTGCACCGAGGGGCTCCTGGGGTGGATTGGCGGCCGTCCTGCGGATTGCATTGCACGGCTTTTGTGATGGGTTGGCACCCATCCTACGGGTTGCACCGAGGGGGTTTTGGGGTGGTGTGGCGGCCGACCTGCGGATTGCATTGCACGATTTTTGGAATGGGTTGGCGCCCATCTTCCGGATTGCGCCGGCCTCGTAGGATGGGTGAAACCCATCGAACCACGGCCCGCTGACTCCGAGCGCCGGCACCGGGTCATCCCAGCAATTCCTTAAGCGTTTCCAGCGTATCGGCCTCATCTACTGGCTTGTCCAGACGCCAGCGCAACATGCGCGGGAAGCGCACGGCGATACCGCTTTTGTGACGACTACTCGCGGCGATGCCTTCGAAGCCCAGCTCGAACACCAGCGTTGGCGTCACGCTGCGTACCGGGCCGAACTTCTCCACGGTGGTCTTGCGGATGATGGCATCGACCTTGCGCATTTCCTCGTCGGTGAGACCCGAATAGGCCTTGGCGAAGGGCACCAGCTTGCGCTCGGGGTCGCCCGGCTCGCCGTCCCAGACGGCAAAGGTGAAATCGGTATACAGGCTGGCGCGCCGGCCGTGGCCGCGCTGGGCGTAGATCAGCACGGCATCCACCGAATAAGGGTCGATCTTCCATTTCCACCAGAGGCCCACGTCCTTGGTGCGACCGACGCCATACTGGGCGGCGCGGGCCTTGATCATCATGCCTTCGACGCCCAGGGCGCGGGAGGACTCGCGCTGGCGGGCCAGGTCCTGCCAGTCGCTTCCCGTGACCAGGGGCGAAACCATCAGGCGCGGGTTGGGGCATTGCGCGACCACCGTTTCGAGCTGTTGGCGGCGCGCGTGGTGCGGACGTTGCCGCCAATCCTCGCCCTGCCATTCCAGCAGGTCGTAGGCGAGTACGGAGACGGGCGCCTCTTCCAGCACCTTGGCGGTGAGGTTCTTGCGGCCGATGCGCTGTTGCAGCAGGGCGAAGGGCTGCACGCCGAAATGTTCAAGAGCGGGCGCCGCGGCATCGATGCCGGGCAGCGCGGCGGGCGGCTGCTCGGTCGGGTGTTTCCAGACCAGAATCTCGCCGTCGATCACCGTGCCGTCCGCCAGGCGGCCGGCCAGTTCGCACAGCTCGGGAAAGCGCTCGCTGACCAGCTCTTCACCGCGCGACCAGATCCAGATCTGCCCGTCGCGTTTGACCAGTTGCGCGCGGATGCCGTCCCACTTCCATTCGACCAGCCAGTGCTCTGGCGCACCGAGCAGCGTCTCGAACTCCTCCACCGGTGCCTGCAACGAGTGGGCGAGGAAGAAAGGATAGGGCTGGCCGCCGCGCTGGGCATGTTCGTGCTCCGATTCGTTGGCGATCAGCGCCAGGTAGCCTTCGGCGCTAGGCCGATGTGACAGGTCGGTGTAACCGACGAGCCGCTGCGCCACCCGTTTGGGATCGAGATCCACCAGCGAGGCGAGGGCTCGTGTGACCAGCAGCTTCGAGACGCCGACGCGGAAGGCGCCGGTGATCAGCTTGATGCAGACCATCAGGCTGAGCCGGTCCAGCTGCGCCCATAGTTCGGGAAGGCGTATCGACAGTTCTTCGGGCGGCAGGCCGCGCAGGGGCAGCAGTTTGTCCTGCAGCCAGACGGCCAGCCCGTCATTGTCGCTGTGCGCGGTTTCGGGCATCAGCAGCGAGATGGTTTCGGCCATATCGCCAACGGCCTGATAACTCTCCTCGAACAGCCATTCAGGTAATCCCGACGACTGCATGGCGGTCTCGCGCAACACGCGAGTGGGCACCAATTGCCGCGGCCGGCCGCCTGAGAGGAAGTACACGGCCCAGGCCGCATCGGCAGGCTCAGCCTCGCGGAAATAGTCGCGCATGGCGGCCAGCTTGGCATTGCTCGAGGTGGTGGCGTCGAGGCGGCTGTAGAGGGTAGCGAAGGCTTTCATCGGATTCTCTGACGATGCAGCGTTGCTATTCAGACGTCCGGGCCTGGCAGGGGTTCGTGTGGCTGTCCGTTTCGCGATGGCGATCGTCCGTTGCGCCTGCGCAGCGAGGCGCCATACGCGGCGATGCTGTGCTGCCAGCCACTTGGAGCACTGTCATGCTGAAACGACCGCAAAACAAATACCGTCCCTTTCCCGCTGTATCCCTGCCGGACCGCCAGTGGCCTGCTCGCACGCTGACGCGCGCCCCGCGCTGGTGTTCCACCGATCTGCGCGATGGCAACCAGGCCTTGATCGAACCCATGAACGCCGAGCGCAAGGCGCGATTCTTCGACCTGCTGGTCGCGCTCGGCTTCAAGGAGATCGAGGTGGCGTTCCCTTCGGCCTCGCAGACGGATTTCGATTTCGTTCGCCAGCTCATCGAGCAGCGGCGTATCCCTGAGGACGTCAGCATCCAGGTCATCACCCAGGCCCGGGAGGACCTGATCCGGCGGACCTTCGAGTCCTTGCGTGGGGCACCGCAGGCCATCGTCCATCTCTACAACGCCACGGCGCCGCTGTTCCGCGAAGTGGTCTTCCGCCAGGACAAGGCCGCGACCATCGAACTGGCAGTCAACGGCACGCGGTTGATCCGCCAATTGTGCGAGGCGCAACCGCAGACCCGCTGGACCTACGAGTATTCGCCGGAAACCTTCTGCTTCACCGAACTGGAGTTCGCCCTGGAGATTTGCGAGGCGGTGGCCGAAGCCTGGCAGCCCGATGCGTGCCGGCCGCTGATCCTCAACCTGCCGGCCACCGTGGAGGTGTCGATGCCCAATGTCTATGCCGACCAGATCGAATGGTTCTGCCGGCGGGTCGGAGCCCGCGAGGCGGTGACCATCAGCGTGCATCCGCACAACGACCGGGGCACGGGGGTGGCCTGTGCCGAGCAGGCCCAGCTGGCCGGGGCGCAGCGGGTGGAAGGCTGCCTGTTCGGCAATGGCGAACGCACCGGCAACGTCGATCTGGTGACGCTGGCGATGAATCTCTATACCCAGGGGATCGATCCGGGACTGGATTTTTCCGATATGCGCGAAGTGGTGCGGCTGGTGGAGGCCTGCAACCAATTGCCGGTGCATCCTCGTCATCCTTACGCGGGCGAGCTGGTATTCACCGCCTTTTCCGGCTCGCACCAGGACGCGATCAAGAAGGGCTTCGCGGCGCAGGCCGAGCGCAGCGACGGGCGCTGGTGCGTGCCCTATCTGCCGCTGGACCCGGCCGATGTCGGCTGCAGCTATGAGGCCGTCATCCGGGTCAACAGCCAGTCGGGCAAGGGCGGCATCGCCTGGCTGCTGGAGCAGGATCACGGCCTGCGGCTGCCGCGCCGGTTGCAGATGGAATTCAGCCGCATCGTCCAGCAGCGGGCCGACGAGACCGGCCGGGAACAGTCCTCGGCGCAGCTCTGGCAGCTGTTCCGCCAGACCTATGGCTTGCATGGGCAGGCCGAGCTGAGCCTGCTGGATTATCGGATCAGCGGCTCCGGGGATGCCGACCGGCTGCATGGCTTTTCCGGCCAGGTGCGCCACCGCGACGAGGTCATCTCGTTGCAGGGGCAGGGTAACGGTGCGCTGAGCGCCGCGGTCGATGCCTTGCGCGGCGCCTTCGACCTGCCGCTGGAAATCCTCGACTATCAGGAGCACAGCCTCGGTCGCGAGACCGCCAGCCGGGCGGTGAGCTATGTCGAATGTCGGGGGGCGGAGGGCCGGAGCCTGTTCGGCGTGGGCATCGATAGCGACGCCACGGCGTCTGCGATTCGTGCGCTGATCAGCGCCACCGCGCGGTTGTTGCCCTAGGGTCTGTTCCAGTTCCGGCGCGTCCGCGGACGAAATGGCAACAGACCCTATTCACCCTCGGCGCCATGCGCCGGAGTATCGCCGAAGTATTGGCTGGGTGGCACGCCGAGGGTGCGTCGGAACATGGCGCTGAAGGCGCTGGGGCTGTCGTAGCCGAGGTCCAGCGCCACCTCGATGATCGGGTGCCCGGCGGCCAGCGCATCGAGACCGGCGAGCAGTCGGGCCCGCTGCAGCCACTGGCTGAAGCTCAGCCCGGTTTCGCGCTGGAACTGCCGGGTCAGGGTGCGCCCGCTGATCCCCAGCCGCTCGGCGCTTCGCTGCAGGCTCCAGTCATCTGCCGGCCGGCGACGTATGTCCCGGCACAGCTCGGCCAGGAGCGGATCGATTGGCAACGGGACGTGGAGGGCGAGGATGGGCAGCACGCGCAGCTCATCGAGGATCAGCTCCATGACCCGCTCCCCTCGACCGCCGGGCGGGTAATCGTGCGCGACCCGCATGGCGGCGATGATCAATTGGCGCAGCAATGGCGTGATATCCACCACGCGGCAGGCGGACGGAAGATCAGCCCTGGCCAGGCTGTCGACGAACAGGGTCCGCATGCGCACCCGTCCGGCGAACCTGAGATCGTGCTCCACCTGCGCCGGCAACCAGACGCCGCGACCGGGCGGCACCACCCAGCTGCCCAGCGCGGTATTGACCGTGACCACGCCACTCAACGCATGGACCAGTTGGGCGCGGGAGTGCCGGTGTGCCGGAACACGCTCGCCATGGACGTAGTCCTGGGCGATGGCGCAAACCGGGCTGGCGAAAGGATCGTCGAAGGGATCGTGGAGCATCGGGAGGTTTCCCTTGGAACAAGGCGGCCATTGTGGACCAAGTGCCTATCGCCCTTCACCCGAAGATGTTTTTTCACCGGCCTCGTCAGGTGCCGCCACGTCATCCTCTTCACCGTATTCGGTCTCGAATGCCTGGGCGTCGAGGCCGCGTGCCTCGCGCAGGTAGCGCACCAGCACCGGTACCGAGCCATGGGTGACCATCACCCGCTCGGCGCCGGTCTGCTCGATGGCCCAGAGCAGGCCCGGCCAGTCGGCGTGATCGGAGAGCACGAAGCCGCGATCCACACCGCGCCGGCGACGGGTGCCGCGCAGCATCATCCAGCCGCTGGCAAAGGCGTCGGCGTAATCGCCGAAACGGCGCATCCAGGTACTGCCGCCAGCTGAAGGCGGCGCGAGGATGATTGCCTGTTTCAGTCGCGGGTCACCCTTCTTCAGGTCGCCGGCATAGACCGTGGGCGGCAAATACACACCGGCCTCACGATAGACTCGGTTCAGCGGCTCGACCGCGCCATGCACCACCACGCTGCCAATACTTTCGTCGAGGCCATGGAGAATTCGCTGAGCCTTGCCGAAGGCGTAGCAGAACAGCACGCTGGGCTTGCCAATCGCGGCATTAGCGCGCCACCAGTCGTTGATTTCGCGGAATACTTCGCTTTGCGCAGGCCATCGGTAGATCGGCAGGCCGAAGGTCGACTCGGTGATGAAGGTGTGGCAGCGCACCGGCTCGAAGGGTGCGCAGGTGCCATCCGGCTCGACCTTGTAATCGCCCGAGGCGACCCAGACTTCGCCCTTGTATTCCAGGCGCACCTGGGCCGAGCCGAGCACGTGGCCGGCGGGGTGGAAGCTAAGCCTGACGCCGTGATGGTCGATGGATTCGCCATAGGCCAGCGTCTGCAGCGGCATGTCGGCGGCGATGCGCGAGCGCAGGATGCCTTCGCTGTCGCTGGATGCCAGGTAGTGGCCCATGCCCCAGCGTGCATGGTCCCCATGTGCGTGGGTGATGACGGCGCGATCGACCGGGCGCCAGGGATCGATGTAGAAATCACCGGGCGGGCAGTAGAGGCCTTCAGGGCGGGCGACGACTAGGTCCATGAATACAGGCACTTTAAGGGCTTGTAGGGTTGGAGCCTGTCGGGGCGGCGGGAGTTCGGCTGGCTGGTGGTAAGGGTGGGCCGGGCGGCGTTCCGCTTCAGCCCACCAGCAATCTGAGTCAGCTGCAACAGGCCGGGCGGCGTTGAACCTGCTTGTGCGACCAAGCGGTGGGCTGAAGCCCACCCTTGTATCTCGACTACCAGGCCATTTGGGCTGATAG
>DALZYJ010000005.1:0-233562 GCA_031988485.1 Pseudomonas sp. | reverse complement strand
GGCCATAGCGGCCTGACTTAAACGAAACAGCCTCCACGAAACCCGGGGCGATTCACTCTTCATCCTTAGCAGAGACGCTGGACCAATTTCCTCATCATAAAACTTAATGTTTCTATAAAAGGTACCATTTGAGACGCCTGCTTGCTCTAGCGCCTGAGCCAAGTTGAGTTCTTTTGCCAAGTATCTCTTTATTAAGTCGAACTGTGACTGAGCGGCCTGCAACTCCTCCAGGGGCACTACCGACTCGCTTGATAGCGACTCAACTTGAAGCAGATTAATATTATCCTCATCCCTTGAAGGCAAATGCTCAATTTCGTCAATGTCGACAACTAACTTTTCACTGCTTTTTTTTAGGACAACCTCGACCGTCAAGTTGGGAAGACATTTATTAACTGTTGCAACATGCCCCCTCGCGACGACAACCAAGCCCTCCCGCAGCAATATTTGCCCCATGCGCCCTCCCTGAATCCTTCGATAGATCACAGTTCGTTATGAGCGTAGCTGGCCTTTGAAAAATGTAAAAAAATAAATTCTAGGTTGTTTTTTACAGTCTATAAAAGACATATATGGTTTTTTAATAAAAAAATCAATAAGATAGGATAATTACAATATTTAAGAGTCACCCACACGCGCTAGGCTGAGCCCGTGCCCAATTTGCGCACTCTCAAGGGCCGGCTGATGTTCATCGGAGATAGATGCACCGCAGCGATCACCGCTCCGTCAGTTTCGCCGGCCCGTGGTCAGAAAATCTCTAACGGGTAATCGATGATCAAGCGAAGCTCGTCGATGTCCTGGTCCATCGCGTTGTAATTATTTCCGCCACGATGATTGGCCCAGCGTGCACGTACTGCCAGATTTTTCGCCTGACCGTTTTGTACAACGTATTTCACATCCAGGTCGCGCTCCCAGTGCTTGGCATGTTTGCCATCGGCACTGTAGTAACTCCCATAGCCTGCGCTGTTGGGATCGACTTTGGTGAGGTCCAACTCGCCCCTTGAATAAGCAACCGAAGCCGTCAGGCCCGGTAAGCCAAGCTCGGCGAAGCTGTAACCATAGTGCAGCTTCCAAGACGTTTCGTTTGGCCCGTTAAAGTCGGAATACTGCTGCGAGTTGTCGAGGTAGATGCTGTCGCCCTGGCTGATGTAATCGAACGGTGTGTTGCCGTTGACCCTTTGATACACCGCAGTCAGCGAATGATCACCAACGGAGAGCGTCAGATGTGCGCTGTAGGTATTGTTGTCGATATCGCCGAGCAGACTGTCGCCGCTGTCTTTGGTCTTGTAGTAATGCATCCCTGGGTTGAGATGAACGCTGTCCCCAAGTGCCCAGATATAGTCAAAATCGGCGTAATACTGCTGCCAGATATCTTGCAACTCGGATGCGTAAAGGCTGGTGGTCAGACCCTCGATGCCGCTCCAACTGCCGCCAACCCAACTTAGATGGTGGCTTTTCCCATCGTTTGGCAGGCTCGCGTAGGACGTCTCGATGCGATAACTGTGGCCGCTCTGATTGTAGAGTTTAGTGTGGCTCACCTGCCCGCCTTCGAGCAGCAGACTGTCGAAGCTGCGGTTGACCAGCGTCACGCCGCGAAACGCCTGCGGCAGCATGCGGGTCGTGCCCCCGGCAATGACGGGATTGGTGATGAATTGATCGCCCAACTTCAGCTCCGAGTCGAAGCCACGTAGCTTCAGGGCAGCGCCAGCGCTGGAGAAATCGTTCGGAGCCTGACCATAGTCGAGTCCCGGTTTGATACCCGAGGTGACCGGCAGAATCGAAGAGCCACCGGTACCGCCGCCGTCCAGTTTGAGCCCTAGCATTCCGTAGGCATCAATGCCGACACCAATCAGACCTGGCGTATAGCCCGACTCGAAAATACCGATGAGCCCTTGCCCCCACTCCTTGCTGTCCTGTGCATCGTTGGCCCGGCGATTACGGTTGAAGTAATAGTTGCGGGTATCGACACGTAAGTGCGAACCCTCGACAAACCCGAGGGATTCATCGATGTTCGCCGCTTGGGCGTGGCTCGTACATAGGGCGACGGCAAGCGGCGTGAGCAGCAAAAGCTTATTCACGGATGTTTCCTTTTCAATCTTCAGAACGATGCCGGCATGCTTGGCGGGCATGTGTTGGTGCTTTAGGCCGCCTAGAGACTTGCGCAACGCAAAAAAACGCCGCTTTGGTCAAGCGGCGAAGAGAATTCCAACGGAGCGTTGCGCATCGACCGCCGCAGCGGCGGATCGAGGAATCAGGTTCAGCTGTCTTTTTGAGTCTGCGGCTCGGTTGTCGCCTTGGCGTGTGCAGGCTGCGTTTCGGTGCTGGTCTGACTTGCTACAACCTGTCCCGATGCATTGTCTTGAGCACGCTCCTGCAGCGCAGCGAAATGAGCTGCGAAGGCCGACGACTCTTCGGCAAATGACAGTGGTGAAAGTACCGAAGCGGACGCAGCAAGCACAGCGGCGATGATCATGTTGCGATTCATATAAATACCTCAGGGGGGTGAACTGAGGTCCAGCTTAAAACGGGCGTTCAGGTGGAAATAGGCAGCTCCGCAAGAAGCACTGTTACCTCAAACGCAACAGTTCATCAGCCGCAGAGGCACAACATGCCAGTCAGTCACTCTCGTTTGAAGGCGCCGCGAAACTCGCTGGGCTTGAGCCCGGCTTGCTTGCGGAAGAAGCGGCTGAAATAGGCAGTGTCAGCGAAGCCCAGGTCAAGTGCGATCTGCTGAATATGAAGACTTGTGTAAGCCAGCTGGCGCTGCGCCTCACGGACGATGCGTTCATTGATGATCGCGCTGGGCGCGACCCCGGCCTCCTCCCGGCAAACGCGACCGAGGGTGGTAGTCGTCATTCCTAAGGTTTCGCTATAACGCCCCAACGACCAATGACTGCGAAAATGCTGATCGACCAATTCGCGGAACCGTCTCAGCACCGCGGCGCGGCGGCTCTTGCCGGGGCGCGGCCAGGTGTTTACAGAAGCGTCCAGTCGGGCGGCGTGGATCAGAAGCGTCAGCAGCAGTGAATGACCCGCCGCGATGCTCCCGCGCTCTTTACTTTCCGCTTCCGCCTGGATCAGTTCGATCAGTGGCCAGATGGGTTCGCTGCCATCCGCCTGCCAGGGTAACGGCACGACGCTTGGGCGCTGCAGGAAGCCCAACAGCCCCGGCGCCACGATGCGCGCCATCGATTCTAGTGGCCGTTGCGCCGCGGTGATGACCGGGCCATCAGTGTCGCGTTGATAGCTGAACGCGTGCACGGTGCGGTTCGGCAGCACCAGGATGCTGGGGCCGGTGAACGGCAGGCGCTGGTTTTCCAGTGAAACCTCGCCGCCACCGCTGCGGATGTAGAACAACTGCAGCAGCGCATCGTGCTGATGCGGTTTGATTTCCCACTGAAATTGCTCGCTGCGTTCGTTGATCCATTCGCAGTGCAGCATGTCGCGCCAGGCGGGCTGGGCGGTCTCGCCATACAAGCCGTAATTTGGAATTCGCTTCATCGTGACTCGACAGGCGGACCGCCTGCTTTACGCGCCCGCGATGCTCAACGATCACGGGCACATGGTTTTTTAAAATCTAAATTGTCCTGTTGGTTGTTCGATTTGTCACATCGAAACGCCGTTAAATGTAACAAATTGTGCAACCTGCCGTAGCGCTCTGCTCCCCGCGATGCGGCCTCGTGAAAAAACTAAAATCATGAATACGCCTACCTGGCGCGAATGGCTGTTTTCAGCCAAAGCGCTGACCGCTGCGTTGCTGTCGCTTTATATCGCGCTCGCCATTCCGCTGGACAACCCCTACTGGGCAATGGCCTCGGTGTACGTCGTTTCGCATCCGCTGTCGGGCGCCACGCGTTCGAAAGCGATCTACCGAGCGTTGGGAACAGTACTCGGAGCAGCGGCATCGGTTGCGATATTGCCGCTATTCGGCCAGCAACCAGTGATGCTGAGCCTGGTCCTGTCGCTGTGGATCACCGCCCTGCTCTATCTGTCGTTAATCGACCGCTCACCCCGCAGTTACATCTTCATGCTGGCTGCCTATACCGTGCCGCTGATCAGCCTCACCGAAGTCAACAATCCGCAGACCATCTTCGATGTCGCACTGGCTCGTTCAGAGGAAATCCTGCTAGGTATCGTCTGCGCCAGCCTGGTCAATGCACTGTTGTTTCCCAGCCGTATTGCACCGGTACTGAATGCGCGTATGGCGATGCTCCTTGCCGATGCCCGTGCGGGAGCCCTTCAGGCGCTCGGCGCAACGGGGGCTAGCGCCATCGATCAGCGTTCGCTGCACCAGCTGATGATTGATGTGATGGGACTCGACGGCATGATCGTGCACCTCGAGTACGACAGCGGCAGTCATCTCCCAGCCAGACATGCGCGCGAATTCCGCGCCCGCATGGCGATGCTTGCACCGCAGTTGATCTCCATGGGCGACGCGCTGCGTCAGCTACGCCAGGAACTACCGGAGCCGCTCCCGGAGTTCGAAGAGTATTTGCAGCGCGTCGGCCAATGGCTGCAGGACGAGGATGCGCACCTCGATGCTGATCGCCTCGTCGAACGCAGCTGGCAGCTGCAAACATGGCTGAGCGACAGCTATCCGGAGCAGCAACTATCGCTTGCCGGCGCGCTCGGGCAGCTCCGCGCTCTGATGGATCTCTGGCAGGACGCCCTGGAGCTGCGCCGATGCTTTGCCCTGGGCCATCCCGAACAGGCGCCGGTGCTGCGTTATCGGGTGCGCCAGTTGATCGGCGCGCCGCGTCATTACGACTATCCGCTGCTGGGGTTCAGCGCCTTGTCAGCCGGTATTCTGGTACTGCTGGTCAGCCTGCTGTGGTACTGGTCAGGCTGGGCGCACGGCTACACCGGTGTGTTCATGGCAGCCGTCGCCAGTTGTTTTTTTGCCAGCCAGGACAACCCGGCACCGTTCATCAAATCGATGCTGGTGGCGACGCTGATCTCTACCTTAGCCGCAGCCATCTACCTCTTTGCGCTGATGCCCAATGTGCACGACTTCGGCAGCCTGGCGCTTCTTCTTGCCGCGCCATTGTTGCTGCTGGGCACTTTTTCCGGGCGCCCTCAGTATGCCGGGACGGCGATTTTGCTGGCAGTCCAGACCATTTCCACCCTCACCATTCAGGATCGCTACACCGCCGATTTCTCGCGGTTTGCCGATGTCGCCCTGTCCTCGGCACTGGGCGTGACATTCGCCTTGATCTGGGCCCGCCTGAGCCGACCATTCGGTATGCAGTGGGCGGCGCGGCGCCTTGCTCGCAGCGGCTGGATCAGTCTTTCACGGTTGGCGCTGGTCAAGCCGAAACAGGATCACGACGACGTCGCCTCCAAGATTATCGACCGTACCGCTCAATTGCTGCCGCGCCTCGCCCATCTGGCGGATCAGGGGATGGCGCTCCACGACGCGACCCGTAGTTTGAGACTGTGCTTCCGCTTGCTGGAACTCAAGCGAGTGCCGCTGCCGGTAGACGCCGCGCAACGGCTGCAACCGGTCCTCTCAGCGCTGCACGATTACTTCCAGGCCTGCGCGCGAGCCCGCCATCCCGAGCCCGAGTCTGATGACCTGCACCGGCAGCTGAACGACGCTGTGCAATACCTCTGGAGCCGTGACGGCCAGGCCGCACACGACGCCTGTCTGGCGCTGCACGGCCTGCGTCTCGCGCTGTTCCCTGCGGTTTCGCCTGCCATCGCGCCGCTACCAACCACAACCGGGCACGACCCTCTCGGAGCCTCCGCATGATCGGACATCTGAACATCTATGGCGTCTACGTGCCGGTACTGCTGGTTTTGATGCTTGCCGCCTATCTACTCAAAAGCCTGCTGGGCATAGCGCTGGCCCGGCTGGGTCTGTACCGCTGGGTCTGGCATCCGCCGCTGTTCAACCTCGCCCTCTACGTCATGGTGCTGGGCGCCCTGTCCACCCTCATACCGGGACTCGAATCATGAAGAAATGGATACCTGCCACCGGCTCCGTGGTGCTGACCCTGCTGGCCGTCGCCATCGCCGCCGTGGTGAGCCTGCATCTGTGGGACTACTACATGGAAGCGCCCTGGACCCGCGACGGCCATGTGCACGCCGACATCATTCAGGTGGCGCCTGACGTTTCTGGCCTGGTCACCGAACTGCGCGTGCGGGATAACCAGAAGGTCAGCCGGGGGCAGTTGCTGTTCGTCATCGATCAGGCACGCTTCGAACTTGCCGTCGATGAAGCCGAAGCTACCGTGCTAGAGCACCGCGCTCTGCTCGCCCAGGCGCGCCGAGAAGCCAAGCGCAACCGCGTCTTGAAGGACCTGATCGCCGCCGAAACCATTGAAATCGGCGATACGCAGGTCAAGCGTGCCGAAGCCGCGCTGAAGACCGCCGAAGCCGCCCTCGGCGTGGCCCGGCTCGACAGGGAGCGCACCCGCGTCATCAGCCCGGTCGATGGCTACCTCAGCGACCAAACCATGCGCGTCGGTGATTATGTCCACACCGGCAAACCAGTGCTGTCGATCGTCGATACCCGGTCGCTGCGCGTCGAAGGCTATTTCGAGGAGACCAAACTGCACGCCATCGAGATCGGACAGCCAGTGGATATTCGCCTGATGGGCGAGTCGCAGCATCTGCGCGGCCATGTCCAGAGCATTGCCGCCGGCATCGAAGACCGCGACCGTGCGCGCGGTAACTCGCTGCTGCCCAACATCAATCCGAGCTTCAACTGGGTGCGGTTGGCCCAGCGGATACCGGTGCGCGTGGTGCTGGAGGACGGCCAGGAAACCGACATCCGACTGGTCATCGGTCGAACCGCGACCCTCTCGGTCCTGCCCTGGCCGCAAGCCGGCAAAGTAGAGCCTGCAACGCCATGAACCGCCATAACCTGACCGCCCTGCTGGCTCTGATCAGCACTCTCAGCGCCTGCACTTTGGTAGGCCCCGATTACCGGTTGCCAGACGAGGCCGCGATTCAGCGTGCCGAAGCTCAGGCCCCTTTCGATCTGGCTGGCAATGCGAAGGTGGAGCAAACCAAATTGCCGGCTGACTGGTGGAAACTTTATGACGACCCCCTCCTCGATCGGCTGGTAAGCGAGGCGCTGGAAAGCAATACCGACGTGCGCCTGGCCTATCACAACCTGCGGCGCGCCTATGAAAGTTTCCAGATGGCGCATCACGCGCAGGAGGTCGAGATCGGCGGCGCCGGCTCGCTCGCCCGTGGCCAGCTATCCAGTGAGTCACTGGCACTGCAGGAAAAAATTCCGGTGATGAACCTTGCCGATGCCGGGCTTTCAGTTGGCTATCAGCTCGATCTGTTCGGCAAGCTCAAGCGCGCCGCCGAATCAGCCGGAGCCAGTGCCGATGCCAGCGCTGCGGCCCTCGATGCCGCCCGTATCACCGTCGTGGCACAGGTGGTGCGCAACTACGCCGAGGCCTGCCACGCGAGCGAAGAACTGAACATCGCCGAACATTCACTGGCTATTCAACAGCGGCAGCTGGACGTGGCCACGCGACTGTTCAGCGGCGGGCGCGGCAACGAAGTGGACGTGGCCCGCGCGCGCGCTCAGGTCGAGGCCCTGCGTGCCGAGGCTCCCCCGTTCGAGACGAAAAAGTCTGCGGCGCTGTATCAGATCGCCGCCCTCCTCGGCCGCACGCCGGGCGATTTGCCCGAGCCTGTGGTCGCCTGCAATCACTCGCCGCAGCTGAGCCAACCGATTCCGGTTGGCGATGGCACGGCGCTGCTCAAGCGTCGTCCGGATATCCGCGCGGCGGAACGCAGCCTGGCCGCAGCCACCGCAGATATCGGTGTCGCCACAGCAATGATGTACCCGGAAATCAGCCTCGGCGCCTCGGCCGGCTTTACCGGCATGCTGGAACATATCGCTGACCCAATGACCCGACGTTGGGAATTCGGGCCGTCTATCTCCTGGCACATTCCGACGAAGGTAGACCACGCCCGCGTCCGTGCCATGGAGGCCGGCGCTGATGCGGCTCTTGCCCGTTTCGATGGAGTAGTACTCAACGCACTGCGCGAAACCCAGACCCTGTTGACGCGGTATGCGCAGGATCTGCAGCGCAACCGTGCTCTACGCGGTTCCCGCGACGCCGCCAGCCGTGCGGCCGACCACACCCGACGGCTCTATCAGGAAGGCCGTTTGGCCTACCTCGATAGCCTCGACACCGAGCGCACCCTAGCCTTTGCCGAAGCCGCGCTGGCGCAATCGGAAGCGCAGCTTTCGCTGGATCAGGTAGACCTGTTCCTGGCGCTGGGTGGCGGATGGGAAAGCGCTGAGCGTGCGGCGTCGACACGGCCCGCGCACTGAGCGGCAAACACAGGTACTGGCGATAAACGACGATTTCCAGACTCAGAGTGACATGACAGACAGAACACATTCGTCCGGCATGCTTAACAGCAAGCGGGACCTGACCATGTGGTATGGAGGTAACTAGGCCAATGGACATGCTCCATGCGATGCGAGTGTTTGTACGGGTTGCCGACGCTGGCAGCTTCACAGCGGCGGCGCTGCAGTCCGATACGTCGACTGCTCAAGTTTCCCGGCTGGTGTCGGAACTGGAGAACCATCTGCAAGCACGCCTGCTGCAGCGCACGACGCGACGTCTGTCGTTGACCGAGGCAGGTCAGCGTTTTCTCGAACAAAGCCGCGCGATTCTCGATCAGATCGAGTTGGCGCGGGTTGAAGCCAGCGGCGCGCACCTGGTGCCTCGAGGGCGATTACGGGTGCATTCCACCATTGGCTTGGGCATCCAGCTGTTAGCGACGCTGGCAGGCCGCTACGACGAGATCTATCCGGATGTTTACCTGGACCTGATTCTCTCCCAGCGCCAACCCGATTTGCTGGAAGACAACCTCGACGTGATCATCACCCTGTCCCGCGAGCTGCCTGACTCCGAGCTGATTGCTCAGCAACTGGGCACGGTATTTCACATCGTCTGCGCCTCGCCGAGCTACGTCGAACAGCACGGTGCACCGAAGGTGCCGGCCGATCTCCAACAGCATCGCTGCTTGAGGCTTGCCGATCCGGTGTTCGCTGACAGCTGGAGCTTCATTGGCGACGGCATCGAGCAGACGATTCAACCCAGCGAAACCTTCAAGGTGAACGTGGCCGAAGCGATGAGTTCGGCCGCCGAAGCGGGAATGGGTGTGTGCTTGTTGCCCGACTATGTGGCGGTCCCGGCGCTGCAGCGCGGCACGTTGGTGCGGCTGCTGCCGCAGTTCCGTCTACAGCAAAAAACCATCTATGCGCTCTATCCCTCGCGGCGCTTCCTCGACGCCAAGGTCAAAACCTGGGTCGAGTTCCTTAAAGCGGAATTACCGCAAGCCTTCGCCGGGTATCACCAGCTCATCCAGAACCCAAAATACTGGGCCTGAAGATTGTTACCGCAGCGGTAACTATCTCTCTCCGGAAACGCCATTTTTCAGCTGTTCGGCATTCTTTATCCTTTGCTTCGTGGCAGTACGCGGTTGATTTCAATCCCGCACTGCATCGGTTGCACGATCGCTCCTTTCGGCCGCCCGATGCCCTGTCATCTTTGGCTGCCGTTACTCGTTAGGCAGCCAGTTTTAATTCCCTAGCGCTCGCCGCATCCGGCGGGCGTAAAAACGCAAAGAGGTCGTTATGAAAAATCTGCTTTGGATTGCCGGCTTGTCCGTGTTCGCTCAACTGGCTATCGCTGCTCCGCAGCCCGCTGCTTATCAATACGGCGACAAGCTGGACATCGCCGAGATCATCTCCATGGAAGTGCCGAACGGCGGCTGTGAAGTGGTCGAAGCCAAGATGACCTATCTCGACTCCAAGGGCGAAACCCAGGTGATGAGCTATCTGCGTCAGGGCGCTGATTGCAACGATCACTGATCGTTCGTCCGTCTTCCACCAACGGTCATTTCATCCCCAGCCGCTCGCGCATATCCGCTGTGATCGTTTGTTCCGTCTCGTTGATCCCGCTCCAGGGGTCGTCGTCGCCCTGCTCTTCCAGCCGTGGCATGAGGTTGCGAATGGTCCAGAGATTGGCGCCCTTGAGCTCGGCCAGTTCGTCGCGATGAATCGGCACTGATACACCAAGCCCTTCGCGCGCGCGCACCGAATAGGCGGCGACGGTGCTGGCGCCCTGGCTGTTGCGCAGGTAGTCGATGAAGATCCGCCCAACGCGATTCTTCGGCCCGCTGACCGCCGAGAAATGCTGCGGCAACAACTTCGCCATGTATTGCGCGATGGCCTGGCTAAAGGCCTTGACCTCCTTCCAGCTTTGCGTCGGTTTCAGGGGCACCAGAATATGCAGCCCCTTGCCTCCGCTGGTCTTGAGAAATGACTGCAGGCCAATCTCATCCAGCAAGGTCTGGGTCAGCTGGGTCGCCTCGATCATGCGTTTCCATGGCAGTGCCGGGTCCGGGTCGAGGTCCAGCACAAAGCGATCCGGATGATCGAGTACCGGAGCGACGGCGTTCCAGGTATGCAGCTCGATGGTGCCCATCTGTGCGGCGCTGACCAGGGCTTCCACGCTGTCGATGGTCATCAGCGCGGCGTGTTCGGGAAACAATGCCGTGTCCAGCTGCGTGATATGCGGAATGCTCAGCTTCTCGGTGTGTTTCTGGAAAAACAGCTCACCTTCGATGCCTTCCGGAGCGCGTACCAGTGCCAGCGGTCTTTGACGCAAATGCGGCAATGCCCAGGGCGCTACCTCGGCGTAAAAACGCGCCAATTCCATCTTCGTCGCGCCAATGGATTGGTCGATGATGCGCTCGGGGTTGCTGATCTTGATCTTGCCGCCCGCGCTCTGGGCTGTCTTTTCGGCTGACTGGCGCGGGGCCTTGGGCGCTTTCGCTGGGCGCTCATGGGTAATGGCCTGAGCGGGCTTGTCCGAACGCAGCCCATGGAACACCGAGTGACGAATCACGCCCTGCCGGGTTATCTCTGCGAAAGCGACCTCGCACATCAATTCAGGTTTGAGCCAATGTGCGCCGCGCACATCCGCAGCCGGAGGCGCCTTGGCTAACGGGCTCTTCTCGACTTTCAGCTTTTTCAGCGTGGCGTGCAGGCTTTTGAGTGTGGTTTGGTTGAAGCCGGTACCGACCTTGCCCGCGTAGCGCAATTGGCCTTCATCGTCATGCAAGCCCAGCAACAAAGCGCCGAAACCGGTACGTGTGCCCTTTGGCTCGGTGAAGCCGACGATGATGAATTCCTGGCGATTCTTGCATTTGATCTTCACCCAGCTATTGCTGCGTTTGGATGTGTAGGTGCTACCGGCACGCTTGCCGATCAGCCCTTCGAGCTTCATCTGGCAGGCGCTGTCCAGCACGCTTTCGGGCTGTTCGGTGAAGTCGGTGGAGAACCGCAGCAGCTCGTTGTCATTGGCATCCAATAACTGACTCAAGGCCGCGCGACGCTCTTCCAGCGGGACTTCGCGCAGGTCCATTCCGTTCAGATAAGGCAAATCGAACAGGTAATAGATGATGGTGCCGCTGCGCCCGACTTCGAAGGCGTTCTGCAGCGCCTGGAAGTCCGGAGTGCCCTCCTCGTTCGGCACCACCACTTCACCGTCGAGCCAAGCCGATTCCAGCCCGAGCGCCGCAAGCGCTTCGGCCTGTTGCGGCATCTTGGCCGTCCAGTCGTGACCGTTGCGGGTGAACAGCTGGACCTTGCCGGACTCGATGCGCGCCATGATCCGGTAGCCATCGAACTTGATTTCGTAGCGCCAGTCGCCGTCGGGCACGGATTCGACCAGCGTCGCCAGCTGCGGCTTGAAGCTATCCGGGAGCGGCGCGGACTTGGCGCCGGACAGCGTGGCGCCTGCGGCTTTTTTGCGAGTACGTGCCGCAGGCGTCTTGACCGGCTTGGCGGCTATTTCGAGCTTCGCCTTGCCGCGTTTGCGCGGGATCAACGTGCGGTCGCTGAGCACGCTGTCAGGCTGCTCCTTGACGATGTCGTATTCCTGCTCGGGTCGCGCCGCGTCGTCGTTCGACTTGATCAGAAACCACTGTTCCTTGCCGCCGTCCACGCGCGTTCGCACCAGATTCCAGACGCCGCCAAGCTTTTCCCCTTCGAGCGTGAACTTGAGTTTGCCTTTGCGATAACCCTCCTGCGGATCGCCCTCGGGAATCCAGATGCCACGGTCCCAGACGATCACATCGCCCGCCCCATAATGGCCAGCCGGAATGCTGCCCTCGAAGGTCGCGTATTCCAGCGGGTGGTCCTCGACGTGCACCGCCAGCCGACGCGATTTCGGGTCCAGAGACGGCCCTTTCGGCACAGCCCAGCTTTTTAGCGTGCCATCCAGTTCGAGGCGGAAGTCGTAGTGCAGTCGGGACGCGTCGTGCTTTTGGATGCAGTACTGAAGCGCCCCGTTTTTGCCACCTTCGCGGCGCGCGCGGGTTTCGCCGCCCGGCTCGGGCGTGGCGGCGAAGTCCCGCTTACGGTTGTATTCGTCGAGGGCCATGAGCGCTGGCTCCGAGTCGGCGAGTTATTCGAGCGCGCCGGGATCGGTAGACGGGTCGGTCGGGCCGCCGTGGCCTGAATGCTGCCCCGGATTGACTGACGCATCATCCACATCAGAGGCGGTCTCACCCTCGCGTTCGGTCTTGGGCGGCTCGCTCACAAGATCACCGTCCTCGGTAACGGTGCGGCCCTGACTGTCCTTATGTGTATCAAGTGTTTCTTGAGGCGTCGGGTTACCCATCGGGCTGGGGCTGGCGCCACGGTCGTCTTCAGGCGTGCCGGCGGGCCACTGAGCGAAGGCGGATGACGCCATTAGGCTGGTGAATACCAAAGCGAATATGGACTTCATGGCGAATCCTCAAGTAACGGCTTTAGAAACGTGACGAAGCGGCGCTCTCTGCCGAGCGGTTGCGACACGCTGTTTACAACGGAACAGGGCCTGCTAGCGTTGATAGATGCTGCGATTACGAAACCGCCGCATCCAACTGCGACCATGCGCGCCGACTCTGGATACACGAAAGGAGGAAGGATCATGACTTCACGTCTACCTCTGCTGACGATAGAAAACATCCTCCGCAACTACCTGTATCCCTTCCGCTGTGACTGCCATGCGCAGGAAGACAGTCGGGTCACCGTGCGGCTTTACGAAGAGCACCTGGGCGGCGAAGAACTCACCGTTTTCGGTATCACCGATGAGCAGTGCCGCGACGCTGCGAATCTGGTACGGCTGGCTCAGGAACTGCGTTTCGAGCTATACGCCACACGAGGCGGACTGCTAACCGCCTCGCTTCCCGACAAGATCGCCGAGCAATAGCCGCTTGGCTCCGGCTCAGCGTTTCGCTTCGACATTCGGCGTCTGCGCGCGGGTGAGATAAGCCTGGGTCAACTCGGCCAGATGGCTGCGCATCCACTCGGCCATCGCCTCCTCTTCGACCAGAATGCGTCGGCAGACTTCGGCCGTCTGGGTATCGCCAATGGCTTCCGCCGCCGCAATCAGAATCTCGTAGGACGCGATTTCAAGGTTCTCGAAGACGTAGCCCATCTGGGCGCCTTTGACGATTTCGTCATTGACCATCATGCCGCCCATGGCCTGCCCCATGGCCATCATCTTGCCGCCCAGGTCCTTGAGGCCCGAGTAGGATTTGTCGTAGCGCTGCAGGCAGCTCTCGATCAGCTTGGCCTGGTTCTGGGTTTCGGTGATGTGCTGCTCGATGCGCGCTTTCAGCTCGGGATAATGCTCGATGCGGCTAGCCTGTTTGCTGAGCATGGATTCGGCCTGAGCCTCCATCGCATGCGCATCGCGCAGCCATTCGATCAAACGTTCGACGCGGACATCGTTTCCAGTCTGTGTACTTTGCATGTCGCTTCTCCCATGGGTTTGATACCGATTGGGTTTTCACCCTGCTTGATAAGTGTGAAAGGAGGCGACTCCGGGAGTTCCACACGTCCGACTGAATGCAACCCGGCACCGGCTCGCGTCGTTTCAGTCCTGCTTGCGGAGTTTGGCCAACAGCTGTTCGTACTTGATTGGCAGCTGCTCCAGGCCGTAACGGGCGGCCTGTTCGCGGATTTCCACACGGTCGCCGGCGAAGCGCACGGTCTCACTGATGCTGACCTGACGCTCGCCCTGCATCAGCGCAAAGGCGTAGCACTGCGTGCCGGCGGCATCCTCTTCACTGTCGTCGGCGACTCCGGTATTGGCGACCGCGATGTCGGCGACGCTCGCGTTCAATGCACCGATCGCCATCTCGGTGGCGACTTCCTCACTGGTCAGGCCGAAGTTTTCGATGGTTTCGAAGCTGACGTGGAGCAGACGGTTCTTCGCCTTCGGCGAATACACGACGAAGCCGCTGTCGAGCATTTTGCCGCAGCCGGGAATATCGCCCAGCAGTGAGGCCATCAAGCCGCAGGTGCAAGATTCCGCCGTGGTCACTTTCATCTTTTTGTCGCTAAAAAACCGCACGATTTCAGCAAGTTCTTGCATGGTCCTGGCTCCGACTGGCAGCGGTGAAACAACGGTGTTGCGTCAGCTTTCCGAGCCAGCCTTCAAGAGCAAAGTTCCACGCCATGGTTTTGGTCGGAAAATGAGAACGAATTCATAGCGCAGCAGTCTTTTTCAAGGTAGGGCCATCACGCCTCTACGCCGCATAACAAGTGACTCCAAAAATAAAGACATCACTCTTGCCGTGCTCATGATTTGCAGCTCCCGAGGGATGCTGCTTGGAAAACAAACGTGCTTGTGATCGGCCTCACGCCAACACCGGTCACCTGGGGAAGTGCTTATGAGTATTGCTGCGGTAAACAGCCAATCTGCCCGGCTAAAAAACATCCAACCTCAAGGCGTGCTCATCGAACGCCCGGTGCTGCAGCTTCGCAGCACGCAGAACGATAAGAAAAGAATCCTTTTCGTAACCTCTGAACTCACCGATCTGGTCAAGACGGGCGGGCTTGCCGACGTGTCTGCCGCCCTGCCCCGCGCGTTGAGCGATCAGTACGATGTTCGTGTACTGATCCCCGGTTACACGCAGGTAATGCAATGCGGCGAACCGATCCGCATCGTGGGCAGCGTGCATGCCTACAGCGATCTGCCCCCGTGCAAGATCGGCCGCCTCGACATGCCGGACGGCCTGATCATCTATGTGCTGATCTGCCCTGAACTGTACGAGCGCGACGGCCTGCCCTACGGCGATGAACAGGGCAACGACTGGCCGGACAATCCGGTGCGCTTCGCCCGCCTGTGCCTGGCCGCAGCGGATATCGCCGCCGGCACTGCCTGCATCCGCTGGGCGCCTGACCTGGTGCATGCCCATGACTGGCCGACCGGGCTGACGCCGGCGTACATGAAGTGGCGTGGTTTGAGCACGCCGAGCGTGTTCACCATTCACAACCTGGCGTACCAGGGCAACATCGACATGAGCCTGCGACGCAAACTGGGCATCCCGCAGGAAGCCTGCAGCCCGGAGCGGATGGAGTTCTACGGCGCGCTGTCGCTACTCAAGGCCGGCATTGCCTATGCCAACCGGGTCACCACGGTCAGCGCGACTTACGCGCAGGAAATCACCACGCCCGAGTTCGGTTGCGGCATGGAGGGCTTTCTCGCCATGAAAGCGCGCCAAGGTCTGTTGAGCGGTCTGCTGAACGGCATCGACGAGAGCTGGGAACCGCAGAGTTGCTCGTATCTGGTCAGCCCGTTCGGCCCGCACGAATGGGCCGGCAAGCAGGCCAATGCGGCTCATGTACGCGACTTGTTCGGCCTGGAGCCGGGTGAAGGCCCGTTGTTCGCCGTGGTGTCCCGGCTGGTGCACCAGAAAGGCATCGACCTGACCATCGAGGTGGCTGAAACCATCGTGCAGCACGGCGGCCAGCTGGCCATTCTCGGCCGTGGTGAGCCGCATATCGAAGATCAGGTGCGCCGACTCACGGAGCGCTTTCCCGGCCGGGTCGGCGCGCACATCGGCTTCAATGAGACGGACGCCCGACGGCTGTTCGCCGGCAGCGATTTCCTGCTCATGCCCTCGCGCTACGAGCCTTGCGGCCTGAGCCAGATGTACGCCCAGCGCTTTGCATCGCTGCCCATCGCCCACCGCACGGGTGGCTTGGCGGACAGCATCGACGACGGCGTCACCGGTTTTCTATTCAGCGAGGCCACCACGGATAGCTACCGCCAGGCCGTCGAACGGGCATTGGCGGTCCATGAGAACCCTCAACTGCTCAACGCGATGCGTTGCCGCGCCATGAGTAGTGGATTCTTCTGGAGCCACGCGATCGAACCTTATGACCGGCTGTATCAGCAGCTGCTGGGCGAACGACGCGAGACCCAGGCCATCTTTTAACGAGGTCAATCAATGCAAAACAGGCCAGCCCATGAAGGGCGACACGGACCGGCGCTACTCGACGCTTCGCGTACCCGGTTCAGGCTCTGGGCACCCGACGCGCAACGCGTCAGTCTGGTGATGGTCGGCGGCGATACGCTGCCCATGCAGGAAGGCGAAGACGGTTGGTATAGCATCGAGACGAATGCGCCCGCCGGCTCGCACTACAGCTTTCTGATCGATGACGAGCTAACGGTGCCCGACCCCGCGTCGCGCGCGCAGTCAGCTGATATTCACGACCCCAGCGTCGTGGTCGATCCCGATGCCTATCAGTGGCGCAACCGCGACTGGCAGGGCCGGCCGTGGCATGAAACCGTGCTTTATGAACTGCACGTGGCCGCATACGGCGGCTATGCGCAGATCGAGCAGCGCCTGCCCGCGTTGGCCGAAATGGGCGTCACGGCGATCGAGCTGATGCCGCTCGCCGAATTTCCCGGGGACCGCAACTGGGGTTACGACGGCGTCCTGCTCTACGCGCCCGAGGCGTCCTACGGCACGCCCGAGCAGCTCAAGCAGCTGATCGACACGGCCCACGGGCTGGGTCTGATGGTCTTTATCGATGTGGTCTACAACCACTTCGGGCCGGATGGCAATTATCTGCACCGCTACGCCAAGCATTTCTTCCGCCACGATCAGCAGACGCCCTGGGGCGATGCCATCGATTTCCGCCGCCGTGAAGTGCGCGATTTCTTCATCGACAGTGCGCTGATGTGGCTGATGGAGTACCGCTTCGATGGCCTGCGCATGGATGCCGTCCATGCCATTCCCGATCGCACCTTCCTGACCGAACTGGCCGAACGGGTACGCGCCGAAACGGAGCCGGGTCGCCATGTGCACCTGGTGCTGGAGAACGAAGACAATCGCGCCAGCCTGCTCTCCCAAGGGTTCACCGCGCAGTGGAATGACGACGGCCACAACGTCCTGCACACATTGCTGACCGGGGAAAGCCAGGGTTATTACGCCGAGTACCACACGGACGCGACCGACAAGCTGGTGCGTTTCCTCGGCGAAGGCTTCATCTATCAGGGTCAGCAGAACCGCCGCGGCGAATCGCGAGGCGAACCCAGCGGTCATCTCTCGCCGACCTCGTTCGTGCTGTTCCTGCAGAACCATGATCAAACCGGCAACCGCGCTTTCGGCGACCGCCTGATCAGCCTCACCGATCCCGATTCCCTGAAGGCGGCGACTACCGTTCTGCTGCTTTCACCAATGATTCCGCTGCTGTTCATGGGCGAGGAATGGGGCTCGCGCGAACCCTTCCTGTTCTTCACCAGCCATCACGGCGAGTTGGCCGATGCCGTTCGTGAAGGACGTCGTGGCGAGTTCGCCGAGTTTTCCGAATTCGCCGACGAGCAGACCCGCGCGCGCATTCCGGACCCGAACGCAGTGGAAACCTTCGAGGCGTCCAGGCCCGACTTCAGCAAGCGGGACCAGCCGGAGCATGCCGAGTGGCTGGCGTTGTATCGCCAACTTTTGCAGATCCGCCATCGGCAAATCGTGCCGCGCCTCGAAGGCTCGCGGTTCCTCGGCGCGCAGACGCTGGGAGACGCTGCCGCCCTCGCCCGCTGGCGTCTGGGTGACGGTAGCGAATTGCGTCTGGAACTGAATCTCAGCGACCGCGACCTTGAGTTGGCGCTGCCAGCCGCCAATGCGCGACTGCTGCATGCCAGCCGTAGCATCGATGCGTCCAATCCCGGCACGCTGCCTGCGCGCTCCGCCAGGATGTATTTGGAGACTGCAAATGAGCGATGAACGACTGAACCGCCTGGCCGAGGCAGCCGGCCTGTCCATCGATTGGGTAGACGCCGACGGCCGCAACCAGCGCGTGACTCCCGATGTGCTGCGTGCGGTGCTCGACGGCCTTGGACTCGCGGCCGGCAGCGATGAAGAAATCGACAGCAGCCTGGAAAAACTCGATGCCATCAATGGCGGTGCGAACCTGCCGCCGCTGCTTACCGTGGATCAGGGGACCGCGCTGGAACTGGGCCGATACTGCGAGCCGTCCACCCGCTATCGCCTGGAACTGGAAGACGGCAGCCTTCATGAAGGAACGCTGGACGAGCAAGCGCGCCTGGCCGCGATCGACGCGCCGGGCTATCACCAGCTGGAGATAGGCGATCAACGGCTGACCGTCGCAGTAGCGCCACATGCCGGTCCCAGCGTCGAAGACGTCGCAGGCCCCAATGCCTGGGGCCTGACGGCGCAACTCTACAGCCTGCGTCGCCCCGGCGACGGTGGCCTGGGCGATACCCTGGCGCTCGAAACCCTGGTGCGCAACGCTGCCACGCATGGTGCCGCGGCGCTGGGCATCAGCCCGATCCACGCCATGTTCACCGGCAACAGCGGTCAGTACAGCCCCTACTCGCCCTCCAGCCGGCTGTTCTACAACATTCTGCACAGCGCGCCGGAAGCGATCCTCGGCGAGAAGCCCGTGCGGATCGCCATCGAATCCTGCGGCCTAACCGAAGAGCTACAGCGTCTGGAACAATTGGAACTGATCGACTGGGATGCGGTATCCAGGACTCGTCAGTGCCTGCTTCGCGCGCTTTACGATGACTTCCGCACCGGCGGCAATGCCCAGCAGGCCGACTTCGACAGCTTCCGCGAAGCAGGCGGCGAGGCGCTGGAAAATCACTGCCGCTTCGAGGCCCTGCACGCCGCGCTGCTCAGCCCCGACGGCCATCCGCAACACTGGCGCAACTGGCCGAAGGACTATCGCACCCCGCAAAGCCCGGGCGTCGAACGATTCGCCCAGAAGCATGCCGACGAGGTGAGTTATTACGCGTTCTGCCAATGGCTGATCGCGCGTGGGCTGGAGCGTGCACAAACCGCCGCGCAAAGCGCCGGGATGAAGATCGGCCTGATCAGTGATCTGGCTGTCGGCGCCGATGGCGGTGGCAGTCAGGCGTGGAGCCGGCAGGATGAAGTGCTGGCCGCACTGAGCGTCGGCGCGCCGCCGGACATCATCAATCGTCAGGGCCAGAGCTGGGGCATTTCGGCGTTTTCGCCGTGGGGCCTCAAAGCACACGGTTATCGCGCCTTCATCGAAATGGTGCGCGCCAACCTGGCGCACGCGGGCGGCATGCGCATCGATCATGTGATGGGCCTGATGCGCCTGTGGGTAATGCCCTCCGGCGCAGGCCCCGCAGAAGGCGCTTATCTGAACTATCCGTTCGACGACCTGCTGCGGCTGCTGTCGCTGGAAGCCTGGCGGCGCAATGCGGTGATCCTTGGCGAAGACTTGGGCACCGTGCCGGAAGGGCTGCGCGAGAAACTGGCGGCGCGCAACCTCCTTGCGATGCGTGTGCTGTTCTTCGAGCGCGACCATAACGGCAACTTCAAACCGCCGACCCAATGGCCGCGCAGCGCCCTGGCCACCTCCACCACTCACGATCTGCCGACGATAAATGGCTGGTGGCAAGGCCATGACATCGACTGGCGCATCAAGGTCGGCCAACACCAGCAGCACGAGCGCCCGGCGCAGCTGGAAGAACGTGAGCGTGAACGTGCCGGCCTGCTTCGTCTGTTGCGCGAATACGCGCCGGACGTTCAGGGCGACCTCAGCGATCCGCAGGTGCTGGCCGAGGCCTGTGCATCATTTCTTGGACGAACGCCGGCGCCGCTGGTGCTGTTCCCGGTCGAGGATGCGCTGTGTCTGCTGGAACAGCCGAACATGCCCGGCACCATCGACAACCACCCCAACTGGCGGCGTCGCTACCCCGGCGACAGCGCCACGCTACTCGACGAGCCGTCCTGCGCACGCCGCCTGCACACCCTTGCCGAAGCCCGTAAGCAGACCATTGGAAGCAACCGTTAATGAAAGACCTGAGCGCCACCCTGCGATTGCAATTCCATCGGGACTTCACCCTTGACGATGCGACGGCTCTGGTCGACTACTTCGCCGAGCTGGGTATCAGCCACATCTATGCGTCACCCCTGCTGACGGCGCGGCCCGGCTCGATGCACGGCTACGATGTCATCGACCCGACCCGCATCAATCCTGAACTTGGCGGCGAGCCGGCTTTGCGCCGCCTGGTTGAAGCGCTGCGCGCCAAAGGCATGGGACTGATCCTCGATATCGTCTCCAACCATATGGCCGTTGGCGGCGCGGGAAACCCCTGGTGGCTGGACGTGCTCGAATGGGGTCGCCGCAGCCCTTATGCACAGTTCTTCGATATTCAATGGAATTCGCCCGATCCCTTGCTCGAAGGCCAATTGCTGGTCCCCTTCCTGGGCTGCGACTATGGTGAGGCCCTGCAGGACGGCAAGATTCCGCTGCGGCTGGATGCGGAAAATGGTGCCTTCCATGCCGAGCACTACGAGCACCGATTCCCTATTACGCCCCCCAGCTACGGCGAGATCCTGCGGCTAACCGATAACCCGGAGCTGCGCGCCCTGGCGCAACATTTCGATGCCCTGAAGACCGAGCCGGCGCCTTACCAGACCGCACGCCAGCTGCGTGCCGATCTTGCGCAACTGCTGAAGGACAGCGCGCTCCGGCAAACACTCGAAGATGCCCTCACGCACTACGATTCGACCACAGACGAAGGTTTCAAGCGTCTGCATGGCCTGCTCGAACGGCAGAACTACCGCCTCGCCAGCTGGCGTACCGCCGGCGATGACATCAACTGGCGACGCTTCTTCGATATCAACGAACTGGGCGGCCTGCGCGTCGAGCGGCCAGTCGTATTCGAGGAAACCCACGCGAAGATTTTCGAGCTACTCGCCGAAGGGCTGGTCGACGGGCTGCGCATCGACCACATCGACGGCCTGGCCAACCCGCGCGGTTATTGCCGCCGGCTGCGGCGCCGGGTCGATCGCCTCAATGCCGCCCGGCCTGCGGAAGCTGCGCAGGATCATGTGCCGATCTACGTTGAAAAGATCCTCGCCGAGGGCGAGCGCCTGCACGACGACTGGGGCGTGGATGGCACCACCGGTTATGAGTTCATGAATCAGGTTTCGCTGCTGCAGCACGATCCGGCTGGTAAAGCGGTGCTCTGCGGGCTGTGGAGCGAGACCGCCGAACGCCCGGCGGACTTTATGGAAGAGGTACGGCAGGCGCGGCAATTGGTGCTGACCGGGCCGCTGGCGGGCGACTTCGAAGCCGTCGCCCAGGCGCTGCTGCAAGTGGCGCGCTACGACGTGATGACGCGGGACATCACCTTCGGTGCTATCCGCCGCGCGCTGCTGGAGCTGATCGTGCACTTCCCGGTGTATCGCACCTATGTCGGTGCCCGCGGCCGGCGCGAAGCCGATGAGCCGTTCTTCCAGCAGGCACTGGCCGGCGCGCGCACCACGCTTGGTGAGGCGGACTGGCCCTTGCTGGATCTGCTCGATCGCTGGCTCGGCGGCGAAAGCCTGCGAGCGTTGCCGCCCGGCCCGGCCCGGCGAATCCGTCGCTACGCCTGCACGCGCTTTCAACAACTCACCTCGCCCGCCGCCGCCAAGGCCGTGGAAGACACCGCCTGCTATCGCTCCGGTGCATTGCTGTCGCGCAACGACGTGGGCTTCGATCCGCAAACCTTCAGCGCACCGGTACAGAACTTTCATACTGCCTGTCTGGAGCGCGCCGAGCATTTCCCGCGCAATCTGCTGACCACCGCGACCCACGACCACAAGCGCGGCGAAGACACCCGCGCCCGCATGACGGTGATTAGCGAACGCGCCGAATGGTTCGCCGCCAAGGTACGTCACTGGCGGCAGCTCGCTTATAGCCAGCGCCAGGAACTGACCGACGGGCCGGCACCTTCAGCGGGCGACGAGATGCTGGTATTCCAGATATTGCTCGGGTGCTGGCCGCTGGACCTGAACCCTGATGACAAACCCGCGATGGAGGCGTTTTGCGAGCGGATCGTCAAGTGGCAGGAAAAGGCCGTGCGCGAAGCCAAGTTGCGCAGCACCTGGACCGATCCCCACAGCGAATACGAAAGCGCCTGCCAGCAATACCTGCGTGCCCTGCTGCTCGGCGATGAGTGCCGGACGCTACGCAATGAAATCGCCGAGGCTGCACTCGAACTGGCGCCGGCCGGCGCCTTGAACAGCCTGACCCAGACACTGCTGCGCATGACCACGCCCGGCGTGCCGGACCTTTATCAAGGTGCCGATTACTGGGATTTCAGCCTGGTGGATCCGGACAACCGTCGCCCCGTCGACTTCGACCAGCGGCGCGCCACTTTCGACCTGCAGGCGCAACCGGCTGAGCTGCTGGCGAACTGGCAGGACGGTCGCATCAAGCAATGGCTGATCGGGCGCATCCTCGGCTTACGGCGTTCGCAGCCACGGCTGTTCACCGAGGGTAACTACCTACCGTTGACGGTCGAGGGCGAGCATGCCGACCGGCTGATCGCCTTCGCCCGCGAGCTCGACGGCAGCTGGCTCATCGTGGTAGCGGCGCGGCTCGCCAGCGGCCTGCTTGCGGACAGCCCAACACCACATGTCCCCGCTGAACGCTGGGGCGATACGCGGGTGCGATTGCCCGATGCGCTGAGCGGTCACGGGCTGGAGCGACTTTTTGACGGAATGACAGTCACACCCAAACAAGCGGTTTTGAGTGTCACACAAGCTTTGCAACAACTGCCGGTGGCGGTTCTACAGGTAACGATCAGTTCAACAGGAGAATCAGAACGATGAACAAGAACGAGCAGCGCATCCGCGAACTCGCTTACGACATTTGGGTATCGGAAGGCCGCCCGCACGGCGAGGACGAACGCCATTGGGAAATGGCTCGCAAGCTCGCCGAGGCAGAGGCCAAGCCGGGTGATAAACCAGCAAGCCGCGCCCGCAAGACCGCCACCAAACCAACCGACGCAACCCCAGCCGCTAAAACCACCAAGGCGAAAACGGCGAAGGATGCCAACGACCCGAAAGACGTCAAACCCGCCAAGGCCGCCGCTGCCGCCAAGGGCACGGCAAGTCCGAAAGCCAAAGCCGGCACCGATGCCGCCGAAGGTACGCCAGCGGGCGTGAAGAAAACCCGCACGCCCCGCACCCGAAAAGAAACCTGAACGACCAGGTGCGCCAAGGCTCCGACTGCATTGGCGCATCGAACAACCGCGGGTAACCGCCTGCACGGCCTCGAACATGCACGAGCTGCCATCGGAGATTTCATGAGTAGAAAAAAGCCTGCGGCGCCTCAGATCCTGACGCCTTCGCGCATCCGCGAAGGTCTGCCCTTCCCGCTTGGCGCCACGTGGGACGGGTTGGGCGTCAACTTTGCGATCTTCTCCGCGAACGCCACCAAGGTTGAGCTGTGCCTGTTCGATGCCGATGGCGAAACCGAGCTCGAGCGTATCGAGCTGCCCGAATACACCGACGAAATCTGGCATGGCTACCTGCCCGACGCCCACCCGGGTCAGATCTATGGCTACCGCGTACACGGTCCGTACGATCCAGAGGCTGGTCATCGTTTCAATCCGAACAAACTGCTGATCGACCCGTATGCCAAGCAATTGGTGGGGGAATTGAAATGGTCTGAGGCGCTGTTCGGCTACACCATCGGCCATCCCGATGGCGACCTCAGTTTCGACGAGCGCGACAGTGCGCCCTTCGTGCCCAAATGCAAGATCATCGATCCGGCCTTTACCTGGGGCCTGGATCGTCCGGTGCAGGTCCCTTGGGATCAAACCATCATTTATGAAACCCACGTGCGTGGCTTTAGCATGCGGCATCCGTCGGTGGCCGAGGACATGCGCGGCACCTTTGGCGGCTTCAAGACGCCAGAGGTGATCGACTACCTGAGCAAACTCGGCGTGTCGTCGATCGAATTCCTGCCCATTCATGCCTTCGTTCAGGACCAGCACCTGCTGGAAAAAGGCATGAGCAACTACTGGGGCTACAACAGCATCGCCTTCTTCGCGCCGCATCCCAAATATCTGGCCAGCGGCAAGATCAGCGAATTCAAGGAGATGGTTGCGCACCTGCACAACGCCGATCTCGAAGTCATTCTCGACGTGGTCTACAACCACACCGCCGAAGGCAACGAGCTGGGGCCGACCCTGTCCATGCGCGGCATCGACAACGTTTCCTACTACCGGTTGATGCCGGATGAAAAGCGCTATTACATCAACGACTCGGGCACCGGCAATACGCTGGACATGAGCCACCCTTGCGTCGTGCAAATGGTCACCGACTCACTGCGCTACTGGGCGCAGGAGATGCATGTCGATGGCTTCCGCTTCGATCTGGCAACCATTCTGGGGCGTGAGCACGACGGTTATGACGAGCGCCATGGCTTCCTCGTTGCCTGTCGTCAGGACCCGGTATTGGCCAAGACCAAACTCATCGCCGAGCCTTGGGATTGCGGACCGGGCGGCTATCAGGTCGGCGGTTTTCCGCCCGGCTGGGCCGAGTGGAACGATCAATACCGGGACACCGTGCGCGCCTTTTGGAAAGGTGACGACGGCCAGTTGCCCGACTTCGCCAGCCGGCTGACCGGCTCGGGAGACCTGTTCAACCAGCGCGGTCGCCGCCCGTTCAGCTCGGTCAACTTCATAACGGCGCACGACGGCTTCACCCTCAAGGATCTGGTGTCCTACAACCAAAAGCACAACGAAGACAACGACGAAGGCAACCGCGACGGCAGCGACAACAACATCTCCTGGAACCATGGCGTCGAAGGCCCGACCGAAGATCCGGAGATCAACGAACTGCGCTTCCGCCAGATGCGCAATTTCTTCGCCACCCTGCTGTTCTCGCAAGGCACGCCGATGATCGTCGCTGGCGACGAGTTCGCCCGGACCCAGCACGGCAACAACAACGCCTACTGCCAGGACAGCGAAATCGGCTGGGTCAACTGGGACATTCCAGAAGAAAGCCGCGCCTTGCAGGCCTTCGTTCGCAAACTGATTCGCCTGCGCCAGCGCTATCCGATGCTACGCCGCGGACGATTCCTTGTCGGCGCCTACAACGAGGAACTGGGCGTCAAGGACGTCACCTGGCTCGCGCCGCACGGTGAGGAAATGACCGTCGAACACTGGGAAGACGGCCACAACCGCTGCATGGGCATGTTGCTGGATGGCCGCGCCCAGGCAACCGGCATCCGCAAGGCCGGCTCCGACGCGACCTTGCTATTGATCGTCAACTCCCATCACGACGTGGTGAATTTCACGCTGCCGGAGGTGCCGCAAGGCATCTACTGGAACCGCCTGATCGACACGAACAACTCCGTCGCCCGTGCCGAGCGTTTCGACTTCAACGACGAATACGCCTTGACCGGTCGCTCGTTGCTGCTGTTCGAATTGATCAAAGAAGAGGAATAAGCAGAGCCTGGCGATGCTCTGCAAATATGCAGAGCATCGCCCAGCGCTTGGCGCATTCTCAAACGCTCGGTGCGTTGCGGTCGTCCAGGCCGTAATTGATTGGCGAATACCGACGTGCGGTATGAACCCTGAAGCGTGACTCAAGTCCCAAACCCAGCGCGGCGTTCATGACACCTGACGGATTTGTCCTGCCGGCCGCAGGCGGGTTGTCCTTTCCGTGATGGATCACACTTTCTATGGCTTCGACCCGACTGTTCGTTTCACTTGCTCTGCTGGCTTGCCTCTACGCCACTGCTCTGCCCGTTCAGGCTGCTGGCGCCATCACTAATTCAACTCTCCCGGCTGCCAAGAAACCAGGCTCCGTTCGCTTGTTCGTCAACCGCACTGGCTCTGGCGAGGCGATGGATGTACGCAACGACATGGACGTGCCGGTAGAAGTCGTGTTGCGTTTGACGCGCATGGTGAATGTCGCTGGCGTTGGCAAAGGCGTGGTGCGGAAAACGGTGCCGGCGCGCACGCGCATGCGTGTAGCCACCTTGCGCAAGCGCCAGTCCGGTTATCCGCTGATGTATCAGCAGTCGTTCAGCTATTCGATGATTTATTCACCGGAGCCGGGGAAAAAAGGTTCGGTGGGCGGTCATGGCTATGCGCTGCCCTGGAAAGGCGGCCCGTTCCGTATTTCACAGGGCGCCGGTGGCGACTTCAGTCACAACTCGCCCAAAGGCCGCTATGCCGTAGATGTCGCCATGCCTGTAGGCACGCCCATCGTCGCAGCGCGTGCGGGAACGGTGGTGAAGGCACGCGATGGCCAGCACGGTCGTTTACCGGACCCGGCGGGAAACTATGTGCGGGTGCTCCATGCTGACGGCTCGCACAGCGCGTACCTGCATTTGAAGCGTGGTTCGGTGCACGTGAAGGCGGGTCAGCAGGTGAAGGTCGGTAGCCTGTTGGGGCAATCGGGCAATACCGGGCGCAGCACAGGGCCGCATTTGCATTTCGTGGTGCAGAAAAAATTCGGGGACAGCCTGATATCTGTCCCCTTCCGTTTTACCCAGCCGGTGGAGTCGCTGCCGAACTTCGCGCTCAGCGAGCGTTGAATCGGCCTTACAGCATTCGCCGCATGATGTCGTCGCGCTTGACGAAATGGTGAAGCAACGCCATGCCGATATGCCCGACGATCAACACCAGCATGATCCAGGCCAGCGGTGAATGCAGACTGCCGACGGTAGCCGCCCAGTCGATTTCCGGACCTTTGGCGACCAGCTGCACGCCGAACACTTTCAGCCCGTAGCCGTTACCCAGCATGGTCAGCACGCCGGTGATCGGCATCAGCAGCATGCCGAGGTACAACGCGAAGTGCCCGGCCTTGACCACGAATGCCGTCGCTGGATCATGCAGCGGGCGCTGTTTGAGCTGGCTCGATGCCCAGAAAATACGCAGGACGATCAGTACCAGGAGCAGCGAACCGATGGACACGTGCCAGGGAACGAGCGTCTGGCCAACCCAATGTTCACCTTCGCTGATGCGGTCGCCCACTTTGAGCAGCTGCCAGATGATCAGCCCGCCCATCAGCCAGTGAAACAATTTACTGACCGTTCCGTAACGATCTCTTGAGTCGTGAATCATCGCTTCTGCTCCTTACGTCGTACTTTTGATGTCATTGCCAGGCAAAATTCAGAGTTTCGCCGGTGGCCATGCGTTCCAGATGATCGACCACCACCTGTTGCAGCTTTTGTAGCTGCTCGGCATTTTCGGCTTCGAGCACTACCTGTAGCCCACCTTCGGTGACCTGCAGCCGGCAGATGCCGATGGGCAATTCAATCTCACCTTGCTGCTCATCGTGCTGAGCCGGAAACTTGTGACCCCAATGCTTGCAGAGCCGATTGATCAGCCGCGACGGCTTTTCGGTGGCGACCGTGGCGGTTGCCGTTTGCAAATCGTGTTCAGGTAATGCTTTCAACTATTCCTCCTTCGACGCGCAATGTCGCGCCCGTGGTTGCGCTGGCTTGTGGCGCGGCAGCATACACGCACATGTTGACGACTTCCTCAGGACTGGCGAAGCGCTCGAGCGTTGATGGCCGGTTTTCCTGCAGGAACAGCGTTTGCATCTCACTCACGGACACGCCCCGCTCCTCGGTCATGCTCGCCATCATCTGTCTCCTGACTGGTCGAACCAAAACCGAACGCCGAGAGCGTGGTTTCCATCACGCGGTCGCTGAACAGCTTGTGTCCGACGGAGTCACCGCCCGCTCCGGCCGCCACCAACATCGGCAACAAGTGCTCCTCACCGCGCGGCGGGTGGCACAGTCGCGCTGAAGGCGCTTGCTCCCAGGCCAAAAGTGCCGCGTTACGCTGCGCCGGCTCGGATTCGACCACCGAACTCAACCAAGTGTCGAACTCATCTGAAATCGGTCCGAAACGGGCATCGCCATAGCCGCGCATGTTGTGAAAACTCATGCCGCTGCCGACGATCAGAACGCCTTCATCACGCAACCCGGCCAGGGCCTGACCGGCCGCGAGCAATGCCTGCGGTTCGAGGTCGTTGCGCAGCGAAAACTGCACGACCGGGATCTGCGCATCGGGGAACATCAGCTTCAGCGGAATGAACACGCCGTGATCGAAGCCGCGCGCGTCGTCCCGGCTCGCGGGCATTCCCGCTGCGCCCAGCAGTTCGACGATTCGTGCGGCCAGCGCGGGATCGCCCGGCGCCGGGTAGCGCAGCTCGTAGGTGTGCGCTGGAAAGCCGTTGTAGTCGTAGATCAAGCCCGGTTGCGAGGCGCCGGTTACGCGAAAGTCGTCTTCCAGCCAGTGCCCCGAGATCACCACGATCGCCTTCGGCTTCGCCGGCAGGCTTGCCGCAACGCTCTTGAGGAAGCGCGCCGTGGCGTCCCAGGCGTGGGCTGGATTCCAGTCCATGAAGAAACACGGCCCGGCGCCGTGCGGTACGAACAGGGTCGGCATACGCTTGCCATTCGTTGAAACGCTGGTCGTTTGCATGCCATGCCCTCCTGAGTGAACGTGCGGGCAGTATGGATTAACATCCGTAGCGTTAGAACCATTCAAATGTGGCTAACACCTATTACCAATAGTAGGAGCTGACATGCTCGACCGTATTACCAGCATGCGTGTGTTCATGCGTGCGACCAGCGCCGGCAGCCTGTCTGCTGCAGCGCGTCATCTGGGCATGTCGCCGGCCATGGCGACCAAACATGTGGACGCGCTGGAGGCGCATCTGGGCGTCAAGCTGTTTCACCGCAGCACGCGGCGGCTGACGCTGACCGAAGCCGGCAACCGCTACCTTGAAGCCTGCCAGCGCATCCTGGCCGATATCGAGGAAACCGAGGCCGGCATCGCATCGCAACGCGTCGAGGCCACGGGGCTGCTGCGACTCAACGTACCGCTGGTATTCGGTATCCGATACATCGCCCCGCTGCTGTTCGAGTTCAGTCGCAGGCATCCGGCGGTAAAGGTGGAGCTGGGGCTGTCCGACAGCCAGGTCGACCTTATCGATGGCGGCTGGGACATGGCGGTGCGCATTGGCCGGCTCGCCGATAGCTCGTTGCAGGCCCGCAAGCTCGGTGACGTCCCGTTGGTGTTGTGCGCGGCTCCCGCTTATCTGGATGCCCGTGGCGTGCCACGTCGGGTTGCCGATCTGGCGCAGCACAATTGCCTGACCTACAGCCTGTCGACCACCACCAGCGCGCATGAATGGGTGTTCGGCCGTAACGGCGACATACGGGTCAAGGTCGAAGGCGACTTGCTGGCCAATAACGGTGAGGCATTGCTCGCTGCCGCCGTGCGCGGCCAAGGGCTGATCTACTCGCCGCAATTCATCGCGGTGGATGCGGTGCGCCGGGGCGAGCTGATGGTGCTAGAGCTGGATCACCCGGCGATGATCATCGATGGCATCTACATCCTCTACCCGCCCGACCGGCGTCCGCCTGCCAAAGTCCGGGTGATGATCGACTACCTCGTCGAAACCTTCGCCGGCTCTCAGCCCTGGGCGCTGTAACGGCGAACCGCCCACGTAGCGCGGACGACAAAAGGTGAACTGCCGCAGGCGACGCCAGTCGGATTAGATGCAAGGGGCCTGGTTGGCTCCGCATCAACCTGACCTTGGCGAGCGCGGCCACGCAAGCCGCACACAAGGCTGGACTCACCTCTGCGGCACTGCGCCGCCGCCCCGGAGACGCTATGAAAGCTGTTGTTTATCACGGTGTGGGCGACATCCGTCTCGAAGACGTAGCCGACCCGCGCATCGAAGCCCCCACCGACGCCATTGTCCGCATCACCGCCTCGGCCATCTGCGGAACTGACCTGCACTTTGTACGGGGCACGTTCAGCGGCATGAAACCCGGCACGATTCTGGGCCACGAAGCCGTAGGTATTGTCGAAGAACTCGGGGCGGACGTGCGCAACCTGCAGATCGGCGACCGGGTGGTGATCCCATCGACCATCGCCTGTGGCAATTGCTCCTACTGCCGCTCGGGCTATTTCGCTCAATGCGACGTGGCCAATCCCAACGGCAAAGAGGCAGGCACTGCGTTCTATGGCGGTCCGGCGGCGACCGGTCCGTTCCACGGTTTGCAGGCGGAAAAAGCGCGCATCCCCTTTGCCAACATCGGTTTGGTCAAGCTGCCGCCCGAGGTCAGCGATGACCAGGCGATCCTGCTGTCCGACATCTTTCCGACCGGTTATTTCGGCGCCGAAATGGCCGAGATCAAACCCGGCGATACGGTCGCGGTGTTCGGCTGTGGCCCGGTCGGCCAGTTCGCCATCGCCAGCGCCAAGCTGCTGGGCGCCGGCCGGGTGTTCGCCATCGATCAGTTCGAAGACCGGCTGCGCATGGCTCAGCATCAGGGCGCAGAGATCATCGATTTCAACCGCGAAGATCCGGTCGAGACGCTCAAGCGCCTCACCAGCGGCATCGGTGTCGATCGAGTCATCGATGCGGTTGGCATCGATGCCGAACATGGCTGCTGCGGTGGCAAACCGGCCGACGGCGCGCAGGCGGATCAAAGCGGCCAATGGCAACCGGGCAACGGACCTTCACAAGCACTGGAATGGGCCGTGCAAAGCCTGGCCAAGGCCGGCACGTTGTCGATCATCGGTGTCTATCCGCCGGATGCCATGACCTTTCCCATCGGCATGGCGATGAACAAGAACATCACCATGAACATGGGCAACTGCCACCATCGCAAATACATCCCACGCCTGATCGAGATGATCCAGGCGCGGCGCATCGATCCGGCGAAGATCCTGACCCAGGTAAAACCGATGACCGACGTCATCGCTGCCTTCGAGGCCTTCGACCGGCGCGAACGCGGCTGGATCAAGGTAGAGCTGCAACCACAGCGCAGCCACCCGGCCGGCGTTGGCTCCGAGGAAAACGTAATCGACAGCGCGGTCGCCGATACCTTCCCGGCCAGCGATCCGACCAGCATGCAGAATCCTCGGTAGGCAACAGGAGCAGGCGATGGCAGCCATCCACATCGGAATTTCAGGCTGGCGCTACGCACCTTGGCGCGGAGACTTCTATCCCAAGGGGCTCAAGCAGAAGAACGAACTGAAATTCGCATCGCGTGCGGTAAACAGTATCGAGATCAACGGGTCGTTCTACGCGTTACAACGGCCTGAACTGTACGCCGCCTGGTATGACGACACCCCTGAAGGCTTCGTCTTCAGCGTCAAGGCGCCCCGCTACGTCACGCATATCCTGCGGTTGCGCGACGTGGAAAAACCCATCGCCAACTTCTTCGCCTCCGGCGTGCTGGCGCTCAAGGACAAGCTCGGGCCGATGCTCTGGCAGTTCCCGCCCTCGTTCAAGTTCGACGCCGAGCTGTTCGAGGCCTTTGTTCAATTGTTGCCTCACGACACCGAGGCGGCGTTGGAAATGGCCAAGGGTTGCGAGGCGCGCATGGAAGGCCGCAGCTATTTGCAGATCGACCGCAAGCGTCGCCTGCGGCATGCGGTTGAAATCCGCAATGAAAGCTTCGTCGATCCCGCATTCATCGCGCTGCTGCGTAAATACGACATCGCGCTGGTGGTGGCCGACACGGCCGGTAAGTGGCCCTACCGCGAGGATTTGACCAGCGATTTTGTCTATATCCGTCTGCACGGCGCCGAAGAGCTCTACACCAGCGGTTACAGCGACGAAGCGCTGGATAACTGGTGCCAGCGGATCACGCGCTGGAGCGAGGGGCGACAACCTGACGACGCGCACCTCATCTCTACCACCGAATCACGGTCCCGCAAGGCGCGAGCGGTTTATTGCTATTTCGATAACGACGTGAAGGTCCGGGCGCCATACGACGCACGACAGCTGTTGCGCCGCCTCGGGCTGGAGGAAGACCTGGAAACCACTCCGGGCCATCTGGAAGGAGTAATGCAGTGAATCCAGACAAGAATCATCCACTCGACAGCAGCGACCTGGACGCACATATGTCCACGGCCGTTAATTCGGTTCGCTTGCTGACCGTCAACACTCACAAAGGCTTCACCGCGCTGAATCGGCGATTCATCCTCCCGGAGCTGCGTGAGGCGGTTAGGGCCGTGGGCGCGGACATCGTGTTCCTGCAGGAAGTGCTGGGCACTCATGAGAAGCATGCCCTGCGCTTTCATGACTGGCCGAAAATGTCGCAGTACGAATTTCTCGCCGACAGCATCTGGACCGACTTCGCCTACGGCCGCAATGCTGTCTACCCCGACGGCGATCACGGCAATGCACTGTTGTCGAAGTTTCCCATCACCAAATACGAGAACCTGGACATTTCCATCGCCGGGCCGGAGCGCCGTGGCTTGCTGCACAGCGTGCTGCAGGTGCCGGGACATGACCAGTTCCATGCGATCTGCGTGCATCTGGGCCTGCGCGAATCCCATCGCCAGCAACAGCTGCGCCTGCTGTGCGATCTGCTCGATTCCCTGCCCAACGATGCGCCCGTGGTCGTGGCCGGAGACTTCAATGACTGGCGTCTGAAGGGCGCTCGGGTGTTGGACCGCTGCGCCGGCATGCACGAGGTGTTTGCCCTTTCCGAGGGTCAGGTCGCCAAGACCTTCCCGGCGCGCTGGCCCATGCTGCGGCTGGATCGTATCTACGTGCGTAATGCCACCAGCCATAAACCGCAAATACTCGGTAACAAACCCTGGACCCACTTGTCCGATCATCTGCCCTTAGCGGTGGAGATACATCTATGAATTTTCACTGGAGAGACGGGAATCGTCTTCAGTTGCTGGAAAACGGCGAGGAGTTCTTTCCTGCCGTGTTCGAGGCCATCGCGGCCGCGAAAAAAGAAGTCCTGCTGGAAACTTTCATCTTCTTCAAGGACAAGGTAGGCCAGGAGCTGCAGCAAGTTCTGATCGAGGCAGCCGAGCGCGGTGTCAGCGTCGACGTGACCGTGGATGGCTATGGCTCTGCCGACCTGAATGGCGACTTCGCCGCAGCCATGACCCGCGCCGGAGTGCGCATCCACATGTTCGATCCCGGCAAGCGGCTGATGGGCTGGCGCCTCAACGTGTTCCGGCGCATGCACCGCAAGATCGTCGTGGTGGATGGCGAGCTCGCCTTCATCGGCGGCATCAACTTTTCGGCCGATCATCTCGGTGACTACGGGCCGGGCGCCAAGCAGGACTACGCCCTGCGGGTCGAAGGCCCGATCATCCACGACATTCATCGCTTCGCCCTCAGCACCATTGCGCCGGAGCAGGCGACCCGGCGTTGGTGGCAGCGTCGGGTGCGCACGCAAAGCCACGGGTACGTCGGTGTCAGTCGCGGCGAAGCGCGTGCGCTGTTCGTGACGCGTGACAATCATGATCACCGCACCGATATCGAACAGCACTACCTGCAAGCGATCCGTGACGCGCGTTCGCGGCTGGTGATCGCCAACGCCTACTTCTTTCCTGGTTATCGGGTGCTGCGCGAAATCCGCAACGCAGCCCGCCGTGGCGTGCGGGTGCGGCTGATCCTCCAAGGCCAGCCGGACATGCCGATCGCCAAGTTCGGCGCGCGCATCCTCTACAACTACCTGATGAGCGACGGCGTGGAGATCCATGAGTACTGCCGCCGACCGTTGCACGGCAAGGTCGCGCTGGCGGATTACGAATGGTCGACGGTGGGCTCGAGCAACCTCGACCCGCTCAGCCTCTCGTTGAACCTGGAGGCGAACCTGATCATTCGCGATCACAACTTCAATCGGCAACTGCACGAACGGCTCGACCGGCTACTGCAGGACGATTGCCGGCGTATTCCGCTGGAGCGCATGGTCCGTGGCTCCTGGTGGCGCGCCCCGCTGGCATTCTTCATCTTCCATTTCCTGCGCCATTTTCCCCAGTTGGTGGGCATGTTCCCTGCGCACCGACCCAAGCTGCAGTTGCTCGATGCCGAGCCGCTGGAGCCCGTACAGCCCCCCTGCAGCGAGATCAGCAGCAATGACCGAGTCCAACCCCGCTGAACCACGCAGTGGCTGGCGACGTCGCTGGCCGCTGATCAAGAAGATTCTGACCTACGTCTTTTTCATACTGGTCGCCGGCTTGCTGATCGGCCTCGCCCGCAACGTCGACTGGAACGAGGTGTACACCACCCTGCGCAACTACAGCGCCAAGACATTGTGGATGGCCGGTGCGGCAGCTTTCGCCAGTTATGTCGTCTATTGCTTCTACGACGTGCTTGGCAAACGGTATGCGCAGCACAGCTTGCCGATTCGGCAAATCATTCCGGTGACCTTCGTGTGCTACGCCTTCAACCTGAACCTGAGCGCCTGGGTCGGCGGTATCGCGCTGCGCTATCGCCTCTATTCCCGGCTTGGCTTGCGGGCATCGCAGATCACTCGTGTATTCACCATGAGCGTGCTGACCAACTGGCTTGGCTACATCTGGCTGGCCGGCCTGATCTTTGCCATGGGCTGGATCACCCCACCGGACTCCTGGGAAATAGGCCACACGGCCCTGCGTGTGCTCGGCGTCGGTCTGCTGGTGGCGTCAATGGTGTATCTGTGGGCCTGCGGGTTTTCCAAACGCCGTCAGTGGAACCTGCGCGGACATGAAATTTATCTGCCGTCGCTGCGGCTGGCCATCGCCCAGATGCTGCTGGGCGCCGCCAACTGGTCGCTGATGGCGTTGGTGGTCTATTTCATGCTGTCGCAGAAGGCGCCTTACCCCGAGGTGCTGGGCATTCTGATGATCAGCAGCATTGCCGGTGTGGTTGCACATATCCCGGCGGGGCTGGGTGTGATCGAGGCTGTTTTCGTGGCGATGCTCGCGGGCGAACTCAGCAAGGGGGCGATTGTTGGTGGGCTGATCGGTTATCGCGTCGTGTATTTTCTGGTGCCGTTGTTCTTCGCCACTATTGTTTACGTCGTGCTGGAAGCGCGGGCGAAGAAGCTGCGCTCGAGCAATGATGCGAAGCCTGGCGAAGGGGCAGCTGAAGAGCCGGATGGGGAGAAGGTCGTTAGCCGTTGAAACAGGCGGAGACGAAAAGCCGGGTCGTCGCTCCTCAATGCTGTTCACGTAAGAATTCGCCCCGAGGTCGGGGCTCCAATGAAATAGCGAATCCAGTGGGAGCCGCGCCCTCGCGGCGAATACAGGCCGCAGGTCTGTCAGCGAAGCAGCTGTGCTCAAGCAACGATGCGAAGCCTGACGAATATTCGGCTCAAGAGCCTGATGTGGAGAGGTCGTTAGTCGTTGATGTGCTGAATGCACGTTGTGTTTATGGGCGATTAGCGAGTTGACTGAGAGCTTGGTTTCGCCCTGCTGGGCGAGTCACTTTTTCAGACGCGAAAAAAGTAACCAAAAACGCTGTGCCCCTGCATCCGGCCCTGCGCTTCGCTCCGGGTTCGTTACTCGCTTCGCTCGCCCTTCGGGCCAGCCTTCGGCTGTTACTACGCTGCGCTCCGTTTCACTCCATCGCTGCTCCGAGGGTCGCCGTACAAGGGCCATCTATACCGATGGCGGCCCCGACCCATTACGGCTCTCGCGCATCCATGCGGCTCGCCCCTCTACGCAACGATTGCGCTCACCCTACTGATGGGGCGTCTGGAGTTGCCTGAAAGTTCGTTCGAATAAAAGCCAAAAGCGGGTGTAGAAACCTCCAAGCGGCTCGGTCGTTCCGTCAGAGGCGTCGCGCTGGGGCCGAGGCAGCATGTCGAGGGCTGCCTCGGGACGTCCCATCGGTAACGACCGCTACTCCTAACGACCGCTACTCCTGTGGTCGCAGTATCACCACCCCAAGCGGCGGAAGCGTGAGCATCAGCGATACGTCCTGCCCATGCGAAGGCACCTGTTCGGCCAGCAGGCCGCCGCCGTTGCCTACGTTGGAGCCGCCGTAGCACCCGGCATCGCTGTTGAAGATCTCTTCCCAGCGCCCCTCTCCGGGAACGCCTACCCGATAGCCCTCGCGTACCACCGGCGTGAAGTTGCCCACGACCAGCAACGGGTAGCCGGTCGAGCCCTTGCGCAGCCAGGCGAACACGCTGTTGGAGCGGTCGTCGCCGATCAGCCACTGGAAACCCTGGGGATCGCTGTCCAGCTCATGCAGGGCAGGCTCGTTTGCGTAGAGACGGTTGATATCCCGGACCAGGTTCTGCACACCACGATGATCGGGCTCGTCGAGCAGATTCCAGTCCAGCTCGCGGTCGTGGCTCCATTCGCGCCATTGGCCGAACTCGCTGCCCATGAACAACAGCTTTTTGCCCGGATGCGTCCACATGAACGACAGATAGGCCCGCAGGTTGGCGAATTTCTGCCAGCGATCGCCGGGCATCTTGTCAATCAGCGAGCCCTTGCCGTGCACCACTTCGTCGTGGGAGATCGGCAGGACGAAGTGCTCCGAGTAGGCGTAGACCATGCCGAAGGTTAGTTTGTCGTGGTGGTACTGACGGTTGATCGGGTCTTCTTGAGCGTACTTGAGGGTGTCGTGCATCCAGCCCATGTTCCACTTGTAGGCAAAGCCCAGCCCGCCTTCGGAGGTCGGCTTGCTGACGCCGGGAAAGGCCGTGGACTCCTCGGCGATGACCAGCGCGCCGGGCGTTTCGGTGGCTACTACGTCGTTGAGGTGGCGCAGGAAGTCGATCGCCTCCAGGTTCTCGCGGCCGCCGTGGCGGTTGGGAATCCACTCGCCTTCCTTGCGCGAATAATCGCGATAGAGCATCGAGGCGACTGCATCGACACGCAGTGCGTCGACGTGGAATTCACGCAGCCAGTGCAACGCCGAAGCCAGCATGAAGCCGTGCACTTCGGTGCGGCCCAGGTTGTAGATGTAGGTATCCCAATCCTGATGGAAGCCTTCGAAGGGGTGCGCATATTCGTACAGCGCCGTGCCGTCGAATTCGCCCAGGCCATGGGCGTCGGTCGGGAAATGCGCCGGCACCCAGTCGAGGATCACGCCAATGCCGGCGTTGTGGCAGGCATCGACGAAGGCGGCGAAGTCATGCGCGCTGCCGTAGCGGGCGCTGGGCGCGAATTGCGACAGCAGCTGATAACCCCAGGAGCCGCCGAAGGGGTGTTCCATGATCGGCATCAGCTCGATATGGGTGAAACCCAGGTCGACGACATAGGGGATCAGCCGCTCGGCCAGTTCGTGCCAATCGTAGAGCCGCCCGTTATCGCCGCCCTCCTTGCGCCAGGAGCCGGCATGCAGCTCATAGATGGTCATCGGCGCGGTGTAGGACTGGCGCGCGGCCCGGTGTTGCAGCCAGGCCTCGTCCTTCCACTCGTATTCCAGCGGATGCGAAATCACCGAAGCGGTGCCGGGCGGCAGCTCGGTCGCCAGCGCAATCGGATCGGCCTTCAGCGGCAAGATACCGTTCTGCCCGAGAATTTCGTATTTGTACTTTTCACCCGGCTGCAAGCGCGGAATGAAGATTTCCCAGACGCCGGACGGAAATCGCAGGCGCATGGGATGGCGCCGGCCGTCCCAGCCGTTGAAGCTGCCAACCACCGATACGCGTCGTGCATTGGGCGCCCAGACGGCGAAACGCACGCCCTGCACGCCGTCGACTTCCATCGGCTGCGCGCCGAACACGCGGCCAATCTCACGATGGTTGCCTTCGGAGAACAGATACATATCCATCTCGCCGAGCTGCGGCCCGAAGCTGTAGGGGTCTTCGGTGATCTGCTCGCCACCCGCCCAGCGAATATTCAGCAGGTAAGGCTGCGAGTGGGTCAGCCGGGTGACGAAAAAGCCGGGCACCTGGCCCTGTTCCATCGCGGCCAGCAAGCGGCCGCTGGAACGCTCGAGCACCTCGACGCCCAGTGCGTTGGGCAGATAGGCGCGCACCACCAGCCCATCACCGTCAGGGTGCGGCCCCAGTATCGAGAACGGATTGCCATGTTCGGCGCGCACCAGCGCGTCGACATCGGCATCGTTGGGCAGCAGGGTTTCTCCGGGCATGGTCAGGGCCGGACGATCATTCATGGGAGTCTCCGTGGGTAAGCTGTTGTGCCATATCCGACAGCCCTTGAAGGGGAACCGAGAGCCAGGCTGGCCGATTCTCGGCTTCGTAGGCTATTTCGTATGAGGTTTTCTCGAAGCTGAACAATGCCAGCGCCGCCTCGGCTCCGTTGGCCTCACGCCACGCATGGGGCAACTCCTCCGTCGCTTGGCGATAGGCAGCCAGGAAGGTGGAGCGTGCACTCTGTCGATAGCTTTCGGCGATGCGGCGGCGAGCGGCATCGGCCTCGGGCGAGCTGTCGCTGCCCTGGGCGTTGCGCTGGGTCATGGACGCCGCGTACTCAAAAGATCGCAGTACACCGGCGACATCTTTGAATGGCGAGAGCTTGCTGCGGCGCTCTTCCAAAGGGCGAGCCGGCTCGCCTTCGAAATCGATGAAATAGGCATCGCCCTGCATCACCAGCACCTGCCCAAGATGCAGATCGCCATGCACGCGTGTGCGCAGGCCGCCAATCGCACAGCGTGCCAGCCGGTCCACCTTATCGAGCAGGTCGTCGCGCAATCCCATCAGCCGGTCCACCTCGGCCGCCGCCTTGCTGTCTAGGTCCGAGCGATGCGCGACAAGCACGTCCAGTGCATGCCCAAGCTGGACGCGGATGCTTGCCGCGCATTGCTCGCTGTCGGCCTGTGTGGTGGTTTCGTGGGCGAAGTCCGGGTTGTCCGTGTCCGAAGCCAGCGTCATATGCAACTCGCCCAGACGCTGGCCCAGCAGGCGATTGAAGTCCTCCAGTTCATGCAGCGCGGCATACTGGTTTTCCACCAGGGACACGCCACCGGTCAGCTCGTCACGCACGGCGCGGTCCAGGGTGTTCAACGTCCATTCCCAGGCGTCGCCCTGATTGTCGAGGAAGCGCTGCACGACCATCAGCGCATGCGGCTCGCCCCGCTTGTTGACGCGCGTGACCTGACCGAGCATCGCTGAAATGTGCTGGAAGCCCTGCTCGGTCAGGAAGCGGCCCATTTCCAACTCCGGGTGCACGCCCGCCGAAACCCGGCGCAGCACCTTGATCATCATGCTGCTGCCGATGATGGCCGAGCTGTTGGATTGCTCCGCCGTGAGATAACGCACCTCGGCATCGGCCGGCAATTCCACGTTGGCCAGATCGCCGATCGGCTCGAAGCGGATCTCGCCCTCGCCGCACGGCAGTTTCTGTTTTTCACGCAAGCCTTGAATCACGCCCAGGATGAACTGCTTAAGCGCGAAAGCATCTGTCAGCAGCCCTACCTGCGGGCCACGGCGCACCCGTGCCATGGCCAATTGCTGTGGCAGCGCAATGTTGAAATCGTCTTCATTGAGGAAGCCCAGCGGCAGCTGATAAAGGTCGGTTCGCCCGGCCGTCGCCACGGCAATCTCGCTCAGCAATACCGGCCGCTGTGGATCGCCGAACGGCACGCTGTAGCAGATCTTGATCGAGTCGATCGCGGCATCCTTGCTGGCGAACCAGCGCCGTTTCGGCAGATAAGCCGGGAGCGACTCGGTTTCGAGGATGCGCTTGTTCGCTGCGGTGAGCGTATCCAGGCGCTTGAGCACGAGCGTTTGGAAGTCGGGCATGGTTTCCACCGGTTCCTGGTGCCAGCTGGGCATCTGGTGGCTGGTTGCCAGCTGGAACCAGTAAAAGCCGTAAGGTGGCAACGTCAGCAGATAGGGCAATTGGCCGATCGGAGGGAAGGCGCTGCCGCCAACCATTTCTACCGGGACCATGCCGGCGTAGTGCGAAAGCTCCAGCTCCGCCGCCTGAGCCGAACGCGAGACGTTAGCGACGCACAGGATGACTTCGGTCTCCCCGTTGGCAGCGGTGAACTCGCGCAGGTAAGCCAGAATGCGGCGGTTGCTCGGTGCGAGCATCTTCAGCGTGCCCCGTCCGAACGCCTTGAACTGCTTGCGGATCGAAAGCAGCCGTCGCGTCCAGTTGAGCAGCGAATGCGGGTCGCGCTGCTGCGCCTCGACGTTGATTGCCTGGTAGCCGTACAGCGGGTCCATGATCGGCGGCAACACCAGGCTCGGCGGATCGGCGCGGGAGAAACCGCCGTTGCGATCCGGCGACCACTGCATCGGCGTGCGAACGCCATCGCGGTCGCCGAGGAAGATGTTGTCGCCCATGCCGATCTCGTCGCCGTAGTAGATCACCGGCGTGCCGGGCATCGACAGCAACAAGCTGTTTAGCAGCTCGATGCGGCGGCGGTCGCGCTCCAACAGCGGCGCCAGGCGCCGGCGAATGCCGAGGTTGATCCGCGCCCGCTTATCCGAGGCGTAGTAATTCCATAGGTAGTCGCGCTCCTTGTCGGTCACCATTTCCAGCGTCAGCTCGTCGTGGTTGCGCAGGAAGATCGCCCATTGGCAGTTCTCCGGAATGTCCGGCGTCTGGCGCAGGATATCGGTGATGGGGAAACGGTCTTCCTGTGCCAAGGCCATGTACATCCGCGGCATCAGTGGAAAGTGGAACGCCATGTGGCATTCGTCACCCGGCCCGCCGTCTTCGCCGCCGAAATACAGCTGGGTGTCTTCCGGCCACTGGTTGGCCTCGGCCAGGAGCATGCGGTCGGGGTAATTGGCGTCGATCTCGGCGCGTATCTGCTTCAGCACCACATGGGTTTCAGGCAGGTTCTCGTTGTTGGTGCCATCGCGCTCCACCAGATATGGGATGGCATCGAGCCGCAGCCCGTCGATGCCGAGGTCGAGCCAGTAGCGCATGACGCTGAGCACGGCCTTCATCACCTGCGGATTGTCGAAGTTGAGATCCGGCTGATGCGAATAGAAGCGATGCCAGAAGTACTGCTGGGCGACCGGGTCCCAGGTCCAGTTCGACACTTCGGTATCGAGAAAAATGATCCGCGTGCCGTCGTACTTGTCATCCGTGTCCGACCAGACATAGAAGTCGCGGGCCGCAGAGCCCTTCTTCGCCTTGCGCGCACGCTGGAACCAGGGGTGCTGGTCCGAGGTGTGGTTGATGACCAGCTCGGTGATCACCCGCAACCCGCGCTTGTGGGCTGCGGCGATGAAGCGCCTGGCATCGGCCATGGTGCCGTAGTCCGGATGCACGCCGCGGTATTCGGCGATGTCGTAGCCGTCGTCGCGCCGTGGCGAGGGATAAAACGGCAACAGCCAGATGGTATTCACGCCCAGATCGGCAATGTAATCGAGCTTCTCGATCAAGCCCTCGAAATCGCCGACGCCGTCGTTGTTCGAGTCGAAGAAGGACTTCAGGTGGACCTGATAAACCACCGCGTCCTTGTACCAGAGCGGGTCGGTGATGAAGGCGGCTGGCTTGCGCGATTTGGCCATGTTTCGTTCCTTTCTTCTGCCTCCGACCGGGACGCGAATTCCCGGCCGAGACGGCAAAGGTCATCAGTAGGCGTAATAAAGCGGATTAATAATCACCCCTAACCTGCTGATAAATAAAGTTATAGCCTTGCTCTTAACACATCACTTGAGGTCCGGATCAGGGGCGCCGGCGCTCAAACGCCAGATACCGAACGGCAGGTGCCAGGGCTCTATGCGCATCCATTGCGTTTTGCCGTACCAGGTCCAGCGGTGGCCGTTCATGAGGTCTTCGCCGCGGGTTTCGGCATGATCCGGCAGTCCAAGCTCCCAGAGTGGCAGCTCGAAATGCGACTCCTGGGCGTTGTGCGGATCGAGGCTGACCGCGATGAGGATGAAGTTCGTACGGTCCGGCGTGCGCTTGCCGAAAAAGAAGATGTTGTCGTTGTAGGCCGTGTAGGCCTGAAAACCGAGGTGGGTTTGCAAGGCTGGATTCTGACGGCGGATGCGATTGAGCTGAGCGATCTCGGCAACGATGTTGCCCGGCGCGTGATAGTCGCGCGGACGAATCTCGTATTTCTCAGAGTTCAGGTATTCCTCCTTGCCGGGAATCGGCGCGGATTCGCACAGCTCGAAGCCGGAATACATGCCCCAGAGCCCGGAGCCCATGGTCGCCAGCGCCGCACGGATGAGAAACCCGGCGCGGCCGGAGTCATGCAGGAAGAAAGGGTTGATGTCCGGCGTGTTGACGAAGAAGTTCGGCCGGTAGCAATCGCGCAACGGCGGCTGGTTGAGCTCGGTGAAATACTCGCTCAGCTCCGCCTTGTTGTTACGCCAGGTGAAGTAGGTGTAGCTCTGGTTGAAGCCGACCTTGCCCAGGCGCGCCATCATCGCCGGGCGGGTGAAGGCCTCGGACAGGAACATCACGTCCGGGTCGCGCTCACGAATGTCGGCGATCAGCCATTCCCAGAACGGCAGTGGCTTGGTGTGCGGGTTGTCGACGCGGAAGATTTTCACGCCCTGCTGCACCCAGTGCCAGACCACGTCGCGTAGGGCGATCCAAAGATCGGGCATGGCGTCTTCGGCATAGAAGTCGACGTTGACGATGTCCTGGTACTTCTTCGGCGGGTTCTCCGCGTAGCGAATGGTCCCGTCAGGTCGCCAGGAGAACCAGCCCGGATGCTCTTTCAACCACGGATGGTCCTGGGAACACTGGATGGCGAAATCCAGCGCGATTTCCAAGCCATGGTCGCGTGCCGCCGCCACCAGATCGCGGAAGTCACCGAGTGTGCCTAGCTCCGGATGGACAGCATCGTGGCCACCGTCTTCGCTGCCGATGGCATAAGGACTGCCCGGATCGTTGGGGCCGGCCTCCAGAGTGTTGTTTCGGCCTTTACGGTGCTGGCGCCCGATGGGATGAATGGGCGTGAAGTAGAGCACATCGAAGCCCATGTCACGGATCGACGGCAGCCGCTTGTGCACGTCGCGGAAGGTGCCATGGCGGTTCGGATCGTCGGTTTCCGAGCGCGGGAAGAGTTCGTACCAGCTGGCGAACTGTGCCAGCGGACGCTCCACTTCCAGGGGGAATATCACGCTCTGGCTGCAATGCTCACGCGGGTCGGCATCGGCCATGGCGGCGGCCGTTTCGTCGGCAAGCATTACCGAGACCCGCTCGTCGTCCAGGTGTGCCGTACTCAGGCGATGCAGCAGATCATCGATGATCGCCTTGGTTTCGCCCATGGCCCGCCCACTGGCCTGCTCCAGCAGGATGCGGCCTTCTTTTAGCTCCAATTGCACCGGGACGTTCGCCGCGTGTTTTTTCGACAGCTCGTAACGATAGGTCTCGTAGATATCCCACCAGGCCTCGATCATGAATTCGTGGCCTGCCACTTGGGTCGGCGTGAACTGACCTTCCCATTTGTCGTTGCCGAGCAGCTTGAGACGGGCGCGACGCCAGCCGCTTTCCTCTTTGGTCCGCCAGCAGATCGCGGCGGCCAGCTGATCATGGCCGTCGGCGAAGATCTTGCTGGTCACGGTCACCGGATGGCCGATGATGGCCTTGGCAGCGAATCGACCACCGTCGAGCACCGGCTCGGTCGCCTCGATGGCAATACGCGGCATCTGCAATGCTTGTTCAAGTCGGGGATGGATGGTTGCGTGGGGCTGTGCGTCGTTCATCGAACGGGCTCCTGAGGCCTAAAACGTTGCGATACGACACACCCAACCCGCTTCGCAAGCGGCGTTGGCAGGGCTGGGGTTGTCGTTGTGAAAACCGCCTCTGTGGGGTTTCACGGGCTCTGTTCTTCCGAACCGAGAGAGGCCTTAAAAGTTCAGCGTCGAGGCCTGCTGCGCGTCGGCCATCGCTGCTACCGGATCCGTTAGATTCGATGCCCATGCCTCCGACCGGACGACACATCTGTAGGAGCCAGCTTGCTGGCGAACCGGAGCGGCGCGGCCGTATCGACATGCGCTTTCGCGAGCAAGCTCGCTCCCGCATCGGATGGCTCGGCGTTGTGCAACAGGATTAGGGGCACCGGGCCCCTCGGGATGCGTCGATAACAGGCGAGCTGGCCCACCAGCAGGCGATTGCGAGCTCGCCGCCGGGCTAGTCGTCTCCGAGAATCAACAACGGGTTATAGCCACTGCGTGCGTACTGGTCCTGCTCGGCCAGCAGCATGTCCAGGGCGAGGCTGGCGAGATCGTCAGCGACCGGGTCGGCGCGGCCATGGAGTTCGCGCTGCATGACCTTGAGGTAGCTGTTGCACTCGTTGCAGGCCTCTGCCTGCACTGGCAGGAAGGGTTTGCCCTGATCGTCGTCGAGTGTCAGATAAACCAGCTTGCCGCCGGTGTCGCACATGCTGCAGGTCACCCGTTCAAGATGCCATTCGGTGGCGCATAGCGAACAGTGCAGATAACGCACGCCACTGCGATGGCGTTCGTTGTGCACCACGCTGGCGACGGGCACGGCGCCGCAGCACGGGCAAAGCGCCTTCGCATCGCCAATGGGACGTGCCGGCGCGCTAGGCAGATCGATGGCCAGGCGCGCCCAGGCGACTTGCAGGGCGGCGGCAACCAGCGGCAACAACGGGCGAGTCGCCTCACGCCCGGGGCACATTTCGAACACCTCGTCGGCCAGCTCATCGAGGCGTTCGGCAGACATTTCCCGCAGTGTGTCGAGCAGTGGCCGCTGACGTTCGCCCACGTGCAGCTCCACCGCATCGAGGATGGCGAGCAAGTCGGTGTGCCAGCGTACATCCCGCCGCAAGCCCTGGAATCCCAGCGGCGGCATACCGTGCTTCAGTGCCTGATCGAACGCATCCGGTGCCGGTCGCCAGGCGGGTTCGTGCTCGGTCAGTACTTGATGCTGGGCCTGTACCAGACGCGCCATGAACGCCAGGAACTCATCCAGCGCCGGCACTTGCATGACCAGCTCTCGCAGCCGGGGCGCGCGCTTGCTGAACACCTTGGCATCCGGCAGCACCACGTGAGGCGCCTCCATGATTCCGGACGGCGCACTTCCGTACGAATGATTCACTGCAGCTCCTTTCATCGACGACGATCCTGTATTTCGCTGGTGGGCGATGCTGCTTCGCTATCGGATTTCCTGTTACGCATGATGTCCTCGTACCACAGCCCGTGGTGATGACGCGCCCAGGCGTGGCTGACCCGTCCCTGCGTCATGGCCCGCACCGAGCCCTTGACCCAGATGGCCGAGTAAATGTGGATGACCAGCGTGATGATGGCAATGAATGCGGCGATCGCGTGAATCAATACGGCCCAGCGCAACGCCCAAACGGGCATGCCATCGGCGATCCAGGGGCGCCAGAGCACGATGCCCGTAATCAGCAGCACCGGCACGGTGGCAAGGAATATCCAGTACACCAGCTTCTGCCCGGCGTTGTTCTTGCCCACCGGCGGCAAACGCTCGTCACGATTACTGAGTACATCGCCGATCTGCCTCATCCATTGCACGTCGTGGCGACGTATCAGGTTGTCGCCGAAAAAACGCACCGCCTGGATGATGAAGAACAACGACATGAACACGCCGATGTACGGGTGCACGATCCGCGTTGGCTCCGGCCCGCCGAACAGCGCGGTGAGCCCGAAGAACGCCGGATAGAACAGCGCCAGACCGCTCAGGGTGAGCAATACGAAGCTGATCGCGATGAGCCAGTGGTTGACCCGTGCCCACCAGCCGTAACGCAGGATCCCGTACCTGACATTGGAATGGCTCATAACCGGTCCTCCCCGCGACGATCGAGCGCCCTATCGGACGCCGCCAGCTCCGGGTCCGGATCATCCTCCGGCTCTTCCTTCGGCCCCTTCATCACGTAATGGAAGAACCCGGCCAGCACTGACATGCCTAGCGCCACGGACATGATCGGCTTGGTCACGCCTTTCCAGAGCTCCACCGTCGGGCTGATGTGCGGGTCCTTCGGCAAGCCGCTGTAGAGTTCCGGTTTGTCGGCGTGTTGCAGCACATAGACCACGTGTGTGCCGCCAACGCCGGAAGGATCGTAGATACCGGCGTTCTCGTAGCCCCGCCCTTGAAGATGCTGGACCCGATGGGCGCCGTAATCGAGCATGTCCTCCTTGGTGCCGAACATGATTGCCGAGGTCGGGCAGCTCTTCACGCACGCCGGTTCCAAGCCATTGAATACCCGATCGGAACACAGCGTGCATTTGTACGCCTTGTTGTCCTTTTTCGAGATCCGCGGGATATCGAACGGGCAACCAGCAACGCAGTAGCCGCAACCGATGCAGTGTTCCGAATTGAAATCGACGATGCCGTTGGCGTACTGCACGATGGCGCCGGGCGATGGGCAGGCCTTGAGGCAGCCCGGCTCGGCGCAATGCATGCAGTTGTCCTTGCGGATCAGCCACTCCAGGTTGCCCTGCTCGTCCTCGTATTCGGAAAAGCGCATGACCTCGAACGACTCCGCGGACAGGTCCTGCGGGTTGTTGTAGGTGCCATCGCATTCACCGACTTCGTCGCGCAGGTCGTTCCATTCCGAACAGGCGACCTGGCAGGCCTTGCAGCCGATGCAGACTGACACGTCGATCAGCTTGGTGACCTTTTCCACACCCCCGTGCCGCGCCTGGGGCGAGGGCGTGGTGGTCGCCGAGCGGGCGATGATGTTTTGCAGATTGATCTGGTCACCAACCATCAGACGGCTCCTCCAATCTTCTCCACGTTCACCAGAAACGACTTGAACTCCGGTGTTTGTGTGTTTCCGTCACCCACGAATGGCGTGAGGGTGTTGGTCAGGTGCGCCTTCTTCGCCACACCTTTGAAGCCCCAGTGAATGGGGATGCCGATCTGATGCACGGTGCGCCCGTCGATCTGCAGCGGCACCAATCGCTTGGTCACCACCGCAACGGCGGTGATATAGCCCCGCTTGGAGCTCACCTTCACCCGGTCGCCCGCGGCGATGCCCAACTCTTCGGCCAGCACTGCGCCCATCTCGATGAATTTCTCCGGCTGGGCGATCGCATTGAGCCGCGCGTGCGTCGTCCAGTAGTGGAAATGCTCGGTGAGACGGTAGGTCGTCGCCGCGTAGGGGAAGTCCTTGTTGGAGCCGAACGAATCGCGATCCCCTTCGAAGACGCGCGCGATCGGGTTGTGCAGCGCCAACGGGTTGTTCGGACTCATCGGGTTGCGATCGATAGGGCTTTCCATCGGCTCGTAGTGCTCCGGGAACGGCCCTTCGTTCATCCATTCGGATGCGAAGAAATGCCCGCCTCCGGTCTGGGTGATGATGAAAGGGCCGACTCCCAGAGAGGGCGGCGACGTGAGCGGGAAGTCGGGCACATCCGCCCCCGTCCAGCGCTCGCCATTCCACCAGACGAAGGCCTTGTTCGGTGCCCATGGCGTGCCGTCTGGCCGCGCCGAAGCGCGGTTGTAGAGGATTCGCCGGTTCATTGGCCAAGACCAAGCCCAATTCAGCGTGTTGCCAGTGTTGTAGGGATCCGAGTTGTCGCGCCGGGCCATCATGTTGCCTTCTTCGGTCCAAGCACCGGAATAGATCCAGCAACCACAGGCCGTCGAACCGTCGTCACGCAGCTCGCTGAAGTCCTTCAGCAACTCCCCTTTGCGGCGGATAACATTGCCCGCCTCGTCGGTGAGATCCACCAGCGCCCTGCCGTTGTATTCCTGTGCCAGTTCGGCAGGCTTCGGAAATTTCGGGTCCTTGTAGTTCCAGCTCATGTTCAGGATCGGGTCGGGGAACGCACCGCCCTCCTCCTGATACATGTGCTTCAACCGCAACATGACCTCGCCGAGAATTTCGGTATCGGTCATCGACTCGCCTGGGCCTGGGGCACTTTTCTCATGCCATTGCAGCCAGCGCGAACTGTTGGTTATGGAGCCGTCATCTTCCGCGAAGCAGGTGGTCGGCAGGCGGAATACCTCCGTGCCGATTTGCGATGGATCGACGTCGTGGTACTCGCCGAAGTTCTTCCAGAACTCGCCGGTTTCCACCGTCAGCGGGTCCATGATCACGAAGTATTTGAGCTTCGACAGGCCATCCATGACCTTGGCCTTGTTCGGAAACGCCGCCAGGATATTGAAGCCCTGGCAGAAGGCACCAGTCATCTTGCCCAGGGTCATGTCGTTGATGGCATAGAGCACGTCGTAGATCGGCACCGAGAGCTTCGGCAGCCAGTCGTAGCACCAGTTGTTCTCGGCCGTTGCGACATCGCCGTACCAATCCTTCATCAGACTGACGAAGAACCGTTCATAGAACTTCCAGTACGAGACTTCACCCTCCCTGAGCGGCGGCTTGATGCGCGTCTTCATGTAGTCGGCGTAGGTCTGCAGATTCGCCGACGGCAGGTTGAGGTAGCCGGGCAGCAGGTTGGACAGCAGACCGATGTCGGTCAGCCCCTGGATGTTGGAGTGCCCGCGCAACGCGTTCACACCGCCACCAGGCATACCCATGTTGCCGAGCAGCAACTGCACCATCGCGCCGCAACGGATGATCTGCGAACCGATGGTGTGCTGCGTCCAGCCCAGCGCGTAGAGGATGGTCATGGTCTTGTCTGGCGCGGATGTTTGCGCCATCAGGTCCCACAACTCCTGCACCTTTTCCTTGGGCATGCCGCAGACGTTTTCCACCTGCTCGATGGTGTAACGGCTGTAATGCTCGCGCATCAGCTGGAACACGCAGCGCGGGTGCTCGAGGCTCGGATCGGAGCGCGCGAAGCCTTGCTCGTCCAGCTCGAAATTCCAGGTTTCGCGGTTGTAGGTCCTGTCCTCGGGGTTGTAGCCGACGAACAAGCCTTCGTCGAAACCGAAGCCTTCGGCGACGATCAGGCTGGCGTCGGTGTATTCGCGCACGTAGTCGTGAGCGTAGCGGTCGGATGCGATCAGGTAGTTGATGAAACCACCCAGGAACACAATGTCCGTGCCGGTACGGAGCCAGGCGTGATAATCCGCCACCGCCGTGGTGCGGTTGAAGCGCGGATCGATGGAAATCAGGATCGCATTGCTGCGCTCCTTGGCATGCATGACCCAGCGGAATCCCACGGGATGCGCTTCGGCCGAGTTGCCGCCCATGGACAGAATGACGTCAGCATTGGCGATGTCGACCCAGTGGTTCGTCATGGCACCGCGACCAAATGTTGGGGCAAGACCTGCCACCGTTGGTCCGTGTCAAACGCGCGCCTGGTTGTCGAGCTGCAGGATGCCGAGTGCCCGGGTGATCTTCTGGGTGATGTACGCCGTCTCGTTGGTGCAGGCCGAAGCCGCCACCATGGAGGTCGTCAGCCAGCGATTGACCAGGCGCCCCTGCTCGTCATGGGTTTCGAAATTCTTGTCGCGGTCGTCCTTCATATGCCGCGCGATACGCGTAAACGCCTCATCCCAGCTGATGCGCTTCCACTCGTTGGTGAACGGCTCGCGCACTTCCGGGTATTTGACCCGGGATTCGCTGTTTATGAAGTCGAGCACGCCCGCGCCCCGTGGGCACAACGAGCCGCGGCTGACCGGATGATCCGGATCGCCTTCGACATGGTAGATGTGGTCGACCACGTTGGCGGCGCCATCACCGCGTGAATACAACAACATGCCGCAGCCTACCGAGCAGTAGGTGCAGATGTTGCGGGAAATCTTGGCGCCGGTCAGTTTGAAGTGCCGGATCGACGCTACGGCTTCATCAGGCGCAAACCCCATCATGGCCATGCTCGATGCGCCTACAGCTGTCGCACCGAACTTCAGGAATTGTCGCCGGGATACTCGCACGGTCATCGGTATCTCCTGTTACACGTTATGTACTGCCCCATCACGACTGCGGCCGCTCTACGGCGGCTCCTGCAGCCTGCTGATGGGTTAGGCGCATGTTCGCTACGCTAGTTCAAAGGCTAGCTGGAGATTCCGTGAAAGAAAGGCCCGCCCATCCTATTCGATTGCCTTGAGCAAACGCGCCGAGATGGATTGCCGCGTTGCGGCATATTCGGACCAGGGATCGTCCGCCTGGGCCTCCAGGCGCTGATGCAGGTTGAGGATGCTCCACTGGTTCGCTCCCGTGATTTGCTCCAGCTCGTCGCGGCCGATGGGCATCGATACCGGCAAGCCGGGCCGCGCACGAACCGAATAGGCAGCGACGGTACTGGCGCCGCGCTGATTGCGCAGGTAGTCGACGAATATCTTGCCGACTCGATTCTTCGGCCCCATCTTCTCGACGATTTTCTCTGGCGCCTCACGGGCAAGGCGCATCGTCACGCCGCGAGCGAAGGTGTTGACGCAATCCCAGCTCTGGCGGCGATCGACCGGCACCACCACATGCATGCCGCGTCCGCCGCTGGTTTTGAGAAAAGCCTTGAGGCCCAGTTCGTCGAGCAGATCGAGCGTCATGCAGGTCGCCTCGACCATGCTCGACCAGGGCAGCGCCGGGTCTGGATCAAGGTCGAAGACGATTCGGTCCGGTCGATCGATCCGGTCGCTGCGGGCGTTCCAGGTATGGAACTCTACAGTCCCCATCTGTACCGCTTCGACCACCGCTGTGATGCTATCGGCCTGGATCAGGCGCGCGTGTTCGGGATCGAGTGATTTATCCAGCACCCGCATATGCGGCATTTTCAGCCGGCCGCAGTGGCGCTGGAAGAAGCTTTCGCCATCCACCCCATCCGGTGCACGAACGATGGACAGAGGCCGGCCTGACAGATGCGGCGTCAGCCACCTGCCGACCGATAAATAGTATTCAGCCAGCTGCAACTTGGTCGCGCCGCTCTGCGCATCGATGACGCGTTGCGGACTGCTGATGCCGATGCCGCCCACATCGGGGCGCCTGCTCTTGCCGGACATAGCTGACATGAGGCTCCTCGTGTCCTAGGCCGTGTGAAAACTACTGCGCTCGGTTGGGCTGCGTTAAAAACAAGCCTCGCATGCGAGCCCAGTCGGATGCGACCCAGTCGGATGCGACCCAGTCGGAATGCTCATTTACCGCTCGTAAACTCGAGTGCGAGCCCAGTCCGCTTGATTCGCTACGCTCACCCTGCGGGCCAGCCTGCGGCTGTTACTTCGCTGCGCTACGTATCTCGCCTGCTTTGTGGGGACGCCTAGTTTTTACCTGGGCGGGTCCCGCCCGCTCGCTACGTTTTCACACGCCTGGATCAGCTGGCTTTCTTCCTGGTGGGTTTACTGGCGGCACTCTTACTTGTGGTGGACGATTTGCTGCCAGTGGTTTTGCTCGCCGTAGATTTCGCCGGTGCCTTGGTCTTGCTGGCAGTGCTTTTGCTCGCCGTGCGCTTGCGCGGCGGCGCCTGTTCCTCGGCATCGTCTTCGTCGACCTCTTCGGCCTGCGCGGTTTTCTTGGGTTTTCCGGCCAGGCTGCGTTTGAGCAGTTCGGTGAGGTCGATGACATCGGCGCTGCGACGGTCGACTGCTTCTTCCGGCCCGCCCACGGCTTCGAGCTTGCCCTCGCGGGCCTTGGTTTCCACAAGGTCCATGATTTGGTCCTGGAAGGTGTCCTTGTACTGATCGGGGTTCCACTCCTCACTCATGTCCTCGACCAAGCGCTTGGCCATGTCCAGCTCGCGCGGGTTGAGGTCGGCCGTCAGTGCTTCGTCCTTCATTTCCAGGTATTCCACGCCGCGCACCTCGTCGGACCAGCGCAGCGTGTTCATCACCAGCGCCTTGCCCAGCGGCATTACCACGGCCAGGTGCTGCTTGTTGCGCAGCACGACGTTGGCGATGCCGACCTTGCCGGTCTGGATCAGCGTTTCGCGCAAAAGTGCGTAGACCTTTTCGCCCCGGCGATCCGGCGTCAGGTAATACGGCGTATCGATATAGAGGAACGAGATGTCCTTGGCATCGACGAAGGCGACGATATCCACCGTCTGCGTCGCCTTCGGGTGCGCGGCCTTGATCTCGTCGTCGCTGAGCACGACGTAGTGGCCCTTCTCGTACTCGACGCCCTTGACGATGTTCTCGCTGTCGATGTCCTCGCCGGTGGACTTGTTGATGCGCTTGTAGCCGACCCGGTCCATGCTGCGCTTGTCCAGCCAATCGAAATCGATGCCCGTGCGAGTGGTGGCGGGCACCAACGCGACGGGGATGTGTACCAGACCGAAACTGACGGCACCTTTCCAGATCGTGCGAGGCATACATTACTCCTACTACGTCGCTATAAGACGCGGCTTAGCCGTTGACCACCGAACCGCCATTGATGTGCATCACTTGGCCGCTGACATAGGACGAATCGCTGCTGGCGAGATAGACATAGGCCGGCGCCACTTCATCCGGCTGACCGGGACGTTTCATCGGCACGTTGGCGCCGAATTTCGCGACCTTGTCGGCATCGAAGGTCGACGGAATCAGCGGCGTCCAGATCGGCCCCGGCGCCACGCCGTTCACGCGGATGCCACGCTCGGCCAGGTTCATCGACAGCGAGCGGGTAAACGCGGTGATGGCGCCTTTGGTGGCGGAATAATCGAGCAGCTGGGGGCTGCCCTTGTAGGCCGTCACCGAGGTGGTATTGATGATGGACGCACCTTCCTTGAGGTGCGGCAGCGCCGCCTTGGTCATCTGGAACATGCCGAAGATATTGGTGCGGAAGGTCTTCTCCCACTGCTCTTCGCTGATGTCTTCCAGGCCTTCCTGCGGGTGCTGTTCAGCGGCATTGTTGACCAGCACGTCGAGCTTGCCGAACTTGGCCAGCGTCTCGTCGATAACCTTACGGCAGATCTCGCGATCGGCCACATCGCCGGCGAAGGTCAGGCATTGGCGGCCTTGCTCTTCGACCACGCGGCGGGTTTCGTCAGCGTCCTGGTGTTGATCGAGATAGAGAATCGCCACATCGGCGCCTTCGCGGGCGAACAGAACCGCCACCGAACGCCCGATGCCGCTGTCGCCACCGGTGATGATCGCCACCTTGCCCTGCAGCTTGCCGGCTGCCTTGTAGTCTTCGCCCTTGAACTCTGGGCGCGGGTGCATCACGCCTTCTTTGCCGGGCTCCGGTTGCTCTTGAGGGGGCAAGGTCTGCTGTTCTTCGGCCATGTGTTTTCCTCCGATGAGGTGAATTACCTGTCTTCGGAGGACTTGAACCGGACGGGGAAAGTTTCTATGAAGCGATGAGAGGCCCTATTCGACGCTAAGCACCACCCGCCCGCGTGGAGCGCCGCTCTCGACGTACCGGTGGGCGGCGATCACTTCATCGAATGCGAATACCTTGTCGACCTGCGGTGCGATCAGCCGGTCGGCGGTGAGCTGATTGATGTGCAGCAGCGCGCGCTGGACCGCTTCACGGTTCTGCTCGATACCCAGTTCCGGCTGGCCGGTGAAATCGCACAAGCAGTGAAGGAAGAATTTGAAGTTTTTCTTGAACGCCGCGCATGCAGGAAAGGCCGTCTCGTTGCCGCCGTTGAGTCCATAAAGAATCAGCTTGCCTCGCGGCGCGATGACATCGCCCAGCAGCTTCATCTGAGACCCGCCACAGGCGTCGAGCACCACCTCGACGCCCGCGCCACCGGTAAGCTTCTGCAGCCGGCCGACCAGGTCTTCTTCTTCGGTGACGATCACCGTTTCGGCGCCCAGCGTGCGGAGGAAGTCGCGGTCTTCGGCGGTCTCGCAGGTGGCTATCACCCGCGCGCCCAACGCCTTGGCCAGCTGCACGGCGATCGGTCCGGTACAATGGCTCGCTTCGGTCACCAGGACATACTGTCCGGGTTCGAGTTGCGCCAGTTCGACCAACGCGAAGTACGCGACCAACGCCGGCATGTAATGCACGCTGGCCTCGACCGGGCTGAGCATGTCCGGATAGTGAACAAGAGAGAACTGAGGCAGCAGCACCTGCTCGCCATACAGCGGATACTGGTTGAGGTCATGGGCGAGGAAGCTCGCTACCCGGTCACCTATGTCGAAACCGTCCACCTCATCGCCCACCGCCAGCACTTCACCTGCAACCTCGCAGCCGAGCCCGGCCGGCAGCTGTGCATGGCATGGCGCAAGATCTTGCCGCCAGAGCACATCGCTCCAGCTGATGCCGATCGCGTTCACGCCGATCAACACTTCACCAGGGCCCGGTCGTGGCACATCCTGCTGTTCATAGCGCAGAACTTCAGCGGGACCGAACTGATGGAAACGGATCATGCGGGACATGAAAGACCCCTCGTCTACTACGGTGTAAGTGACTGTATCTAGACTTCCGATACAACTCCAGCCGCGATGCCCGCATTCCGTTCGATAGTCGCCATGCGCTGCAATGATGTTCGGCTGTACGTAAAGCCGCATCCCGTCCTGCAGGTTTGTGTCATTGCAAAGCGGAAATGGACATGCCGGCGTCACCCCGATCTGTCTAGAATGCAGACGCACCCTCTGAAGCCCGCAGCATCTTGCGTGGCCACACCCGCGTGAATGAATGGCATGAATCGCAACGACCTCCGCCGCCTGGATCTGAATCTGCTGATTGTCTTCGAAACGCTGATGCACGAGCGCAGCGTGACGCGGGCGGCTGAAAAGCTCTTCCTCGGCCAGCCGGCGATCAGCGCGGCACTGGCGCGCCTGCGTGCGTTGTTCGATGATCCGCTGTTCGTACGTACGGGTCGCAGCATGGAGCCGACAGCCCGCGCGCAGGAAATCGCCGGTCTGCTCTCCCCCGCGCTGGATTCGATTTCCACCGCGGTCAGCCGCGCCTCGACTTTCGATCCGGCGACCAGCGAACTGGTGTTCCGTATCGGTTTGACCGACGAGGTGGAGTTCGCCTTGCTGCCTCAATTGCTCAGGCGCATACGCGCCGAGGCTCCGGGTGTGGTGCTGGTGGTGCGGCGTGCCAACTACCTATTGATGCCGGGCCTGCTGGCATCAGGGGAAATTTCGGTTGGCGTCTGTTACACCGTGGAGTTGCCTGCCAATGCCAAGCGCAAGGTGCTTCGGCGGCCGAAACCGATGCTGTTGCGCGCCGACAGCATTCCAGGACGCATGAGCATGGATGATTACTGCTCGCGCCCGCACGCGATGGTGTCCTTCGCCGGCGACCTGAACGGTTATATCGACGAAGAACTGGCGCTGCACGGCTGCAAGCGCAAGGTCGTGCTGGCCGTACCGCAGTTCAACGGGCTGGCGAGCCTGCTGGCCGGCACCGATCTGGTCGCCACCCTACCCGACTATGCCGCAGCGGCGCTGGCGGCCAATGGCGGCGTTCGCGCCGAGCCGCTGCCTTTCGAGACCAGCCAGAACTTCGAGCTGTCCATGGCCTGGCGCGGCGCTCAGGACAACGACCCCGCCGAACGCTGGCTCCGCTCGCGGATACAGATGTTCGTCGGTGATCCCGACAGTCTCTGACCATCACAGTCCATCATGGTGGGCTGAAGCCCACCCTACAAAAAAGTGTAGGCCTTGCGCTTTTGCATACTAGGGTGGGCTTTAGCCCACCGCCCCCCGTTGCCGCCCACCAAAGCCGGGGTTATGACAAGCTGAAGCGGAACGCCACCTGACACGCCCTACTATCGCGCCATCGATGGAACAGTCCGCACCATCATCGCGCGTGATATTCACATTCGCCTCGTTCGATTTCTGCATCGCGAGCCCGCCACGCACACTTCCGCCATCGATAAAAACGAGTTGCGGAGTCAAGGCATGGAACGTTCACTCAAAGCCCTGCGTTATCCACTGGTTGCGGTTGTCGCTGCCCTTGTCGGTGCCTGCGGGCAGGCGCCTGAAGCCACCGAGGCAGCTGCAATGCCAGCGCCGGCGGTCAGCGTCGCAGAGGTCATCGAGCAACAGGTCACCGAATGGGATGAGCTCACCGGGCGCTTGGAAGCGCCGGAGTCGGTCGAGATTCGCCCGCGAGTTTCGGGCTTCATCGATAAGGTCGCGTTCGAGGAAGGTGCGCTGGTCAAGAAAGGCGATCTGCTGTTCCAGATCGACCCGCGCCCGTTCGAGGCTCAGGTGAAACGCCTGCAAGCCGAGCTGCAACAAGCGCGCGCCACGCAGCAGCGCACCGCTAGCGAAGCCCAGCGCGGCGAACGGCTACGGGCCAATAACGCGATTTCCGCTGAACTGGCCGACGCCCGCGTCAGTGCTGCCAGCGAAGCGAAATCGGCGGTCGCGGCGATACAGGCACAACTGGACGCCGCCAAGCTGGACCTCAGCTTCACCCGCGTTACCGCGCCGATCGACGGCCGGGCCGGACGTGCCCTGATTACCGCTGGCAACCTGGTCAATGCCGGCGAAGCGCTGCTCACCACACTGGTGTCCACCGACAAGGTCTACGCCTACTTCGAGGCCGATGAGCGCACCTACCTGAAATACCGCGAGCTGGCTCGCAATGGCACACGCGGCGAGGCGACGCCCGTTTACCTCGGGCTGTCCAGCGAGGACGGTCATCCGCACCTTGGCCATATGGACTTTATCGACAACCAGGTCGATCCGCGTACCGGCACCATCCGCGGGCGCGCCGTGTTCGACAACCGTGACGGCCGCTTCACCCCTGGTCTTTATGCGCGGATGAAGCTGGTCGGCAGCGCCACCTACGATGCGGTGCTGATCAAGGACGTCGCGGTGGGCACCGATCTGGGCAAGAAATTCGTGCTGGTGCTCGGCGAGGACGGCAAGGTGAGCTACCGCTCCATTGAACTGGGCCCGAAACTCGAAGGGTTGCGCATCGTCCGCAACGGCCTCAGCGAGGGCGAAACCATCGTCGTCAATGGCCTGCAGCGCGTCCGTCCAGGGAACGCGGTTGAGCCGCAAACCGTGCCGATGGCAGACGCCGACACACTCGCCGCACTCAAGGAGCAACGCCGCGCCATCACGGCGGCGTTCAAGACCGAGGTGGTCGACCGTAGCGTGGCGCGACGTCCTAGCAGTTGAACCATCAGCAGCCGAGCTGACGTCTGAGCCGTCATCCGTGCGCTTCGGTGCACAACTAGAACAATCGATTCCGTCAGGGTGCGTATTGCGCACCCTCTCCCCCGGAGTGCGTCATGAATTTTTCTCAATTCTTCATTCAGCGGCCAATCTTCGCGGCGGTGCTGTCCCTGGTGATCCTCATCGGCGGCGCCATCTCGCTGTTCCAACTGCCGATCAGCGAGTACCCCGAAGTCGTTCCGCCCACTGTAGTGGTGCGTGCCGAATTCCCCGGCGCGAACCCCAAGGTGATCGGCGAAACCGTCGCCTCGCCGTTGGAACAGGCCATAACCGGCATCGAGGGCATGCTCTACATGTCGTCTCAGGGCACTGCCGACGGCAAGCTGACCCTGACCATCACCTTCGCCCTCGGCACGGATCTGGACAACGTCCAAGTGCAGGTGCAGAACCGCGTGACCCGTACCATGCCAACGCTGCCCACCGAGGTGCAGCGCCTCGGCGTGACAGTCGACAAGGCTTCGCCGGACCTGACGATGGTGGTGCACCTGACCTCGCCGGATGAGCGCTACGACATGCTTTATCTGTCCAACTACGCGGCGCTCAACGTCAAGGATGAGCTGGCGCGGCTGGACGGTATCGGCGACGTGCAACTGTTCGGCATGGGTAACTACTCGCTGCGCGTCTGGCTCGATCCGAACAAGGTCGCCTCGCGCAACCTGACCGCGTCGGATGTGGTCAATGCAATTCGCGAGCAGAACCGCCAGGTCGCGGCCGGTTCTCTTGGCGCGCCGCCCGCTCCTGGTGCGACCGATTTTCAGTTGTCGATCAATACCCAGGGACGGTTGGTCACCGAGGGCGAATTCGAGAACATCATCATTCGCGCCAGCGAAGACGGCTCGATCACTCGTCTAAGGGACATCGCCCGCATAGAGCTGGGCTCCAGTCAGTACGCCCTGCGTTCGCTGCTGAACAACCAACCCGCTGTCGCCATCCCGGTATTCCAGCGCCCCGGTTCCAATGCCATCGAGATTTCCGATTCGGTGCGGGCGCGCATGGCCGAGCTCAAGCGCGATTTCCCGGAAGGCGTGGATTACGAAATCGTCTACGACCCGACCATTTTCGTGCGCGGTTCCATCGAGGCGGTGGTGCATACCCTGCTCGAAGCCATCGTGCTGGTAGTGCTGGTGGTGATCCTGTTCCTGCAGACCTGGCGCGCCTCGATCATCCCACTGGCAGCCGTGCCGGTGTCGTTGATCGGCACCTTCGCCGTGATGCACATGCTCGGCTTTTCACTCAATGCGCTGTCGCTGTTCGGCCTGGTGCTGGCCATCGGTATCGTGGTGGACGATGCCATCGTCGTGGTGGAAAACGTCGAGCGCAACATCGGCCTCGGCAAGTCACCGGTCGAAGCCACCAAGCAAGCGATGAAGGAAGTGACCGGACCGATCATCGCCACGGCACTGGTGCTCTGCGCAGTGTTCATCCCGACGGCATTCATTTCCGGCCTGACCGGGCAGTTCTATCAGCAGTTCGCGCTGACCATCGCGATCTCTACCGTAATTTCGGCGTTCAACTCGCTGACGCTGTCACCAGCCCTCGCCGCCGTGCTGCTACGCAGCCACGATGCACCGAAGGATGGCTTCTCGCGACTGCTGGACAAGCTCTTCGGCGGTTGGCTGTTCGCACCGTTCAACCGCGTCTTCGAGCGCGCCAGCCACGGTTACGTAGGCGCGGTCAAACGCATCCTACGTGGCAGCGGCATCGCCCTGGTGGTCTATGTCGGGCTGGTGGGCCTGGGCTATATGGGCTTTGCCAGCACGCCGACCGGTTTCGTGCCGCCGCAGGATAAGCAGTATCTGGTCGCCTTCGCGCAGTTGCCGGATGCCGCCACGCTGGATCGCACCGAGGATGTGATCAAGCGCATGTCGCAGATCGCCAGCGAGCATCCGGGCGTGGAGAACACCGTCGCCTTTCCAGGTCTGTCGATCAACGGCTTCACCAACAGCCCCAACAGCGGCATCGTCTTCACCCCGCTCAAGCCGTTCGATGAACGCAAGGACCCATCGCTGTCGGCCAACGCCATCGCGGCAGATCTGAATGGGCAGTTCGCGCAGATCCAGGACGCCTTCATCGCCATCTTCCCGCCGCCACCGGTTCAGGGGCTGGGCACCATCGGGGGCTTCCGCATACAGGTGCAGGATCGCGGCAACCTCGGCTACGAAGAACTGTACAAGCAGGTCCAGAACGTCATCGCCAAGAGCGCCGACTATCCGGAACTGGCTGGGCTGTTCACCAGCTATCAGGTCAACGTGCCGCAAATCGATGCCGACATCGATCGTGAAAAAGCCAAGACCCATGGCGTGCCGATCGATCAGATTTTCGACACCATGCAGGTCTACCTGGGCTCGCTGTATGCGAATGACTTCAACCGCTTCGGGCGTACCTATCAAGTCAACGTCCAGGCCGAGCAGAAGTTTCGCCTGACGCCCGAGCAGATCGGCCAGCTGAAGGTGCGCAACGACCGCGGCGAGATGGTCCCGCTGTCGACCTTCGTCAAGGTCAGCGACAGCGCAGGTCCGGATCGCGTGATGCACTACAACGGCTTCCTGACCGCCGAAATCAACGGGGCGGCGGCGCCGGGCTACAGCTCTGGCCAAGCCGAGGACGCAATGGAGCGTCTACTCCAGGCCGAGCTGCCGAACGGCATGAGCTACGAATGGACCGAGCTGACCTATCAGCAAATCCTGGCCGGCAACACCGCGATGTTCGTCTTCCCGCTCTGCGTGCTACTGGCCTTCCTGGTGCTGGCGGCGCAATACGAGAGCTGGAGCCTGCCGCTGGCCGTGATCCTGATCGTGCCGATGACCCTGCTGTCGGCCATCACCGGGGTGATCCTGTCTGGCGGCGATAACAACGTGTTCACCCAGATCGGCCTCATCGTGCTGGTGGGTCTGGCGTGCAAGAACGCCATCCTCATCGTCGAGTTCGCCAAGGACAAACAGGAAGAAGGCATGGACCGGCTGGCCGCGGTACTCGAAGCCTGCCGCCTGCGGCTGCGCCCGATCCTGATGACCAGCTTCGCCTTCATCATGGGCGTGGTGCCGCTGGTGCTGTCCAGCGGCGCTGGTGCCGAGATGCGCCACGCCATGGGAGTGGCGGTGTTCAGCGGGATGCTCGGCGTGACCTTCTTCGGGCTACTGCTCACGCCGGTCTTCTATCTGGTGATTCGCGCGTTCGTCGAAAAGCGCGAGGAGAAAAAAGCTGTATTGAAGGAGATCCATGCATGAAGGCTGTAATCACCACCCCGCTCCTGCTTGCCGCAATGCTGGCCCTCAGCGCCTGTGCCGTTGGTCCCGATTACCGTACGCCGGAAACAGCTCCGGCAGAAATCGATCAGGCCGCTGCGCAAGACTTCGACCGCTCGAAGTTCGAGTCTGCCTGGTGGCGTCAATTCGAAGACCCGACGCTGGATGCGCTGGTCGGCCAGGCTTTGGTCGAAAACCGAGAACTGCGCATCGCCTTCTCCCGGCTACGTGCGGCGCGCTCGATCCGTGACGATGCCGCCAATGATCGCTTGCCCACCGTGACTGCCGGGGCCAGCGCTGAATACGGCAAAGCGCAGCAGCCTGGTTTCAGCGAAGAGCGCAGCAACATCGAGCGCTACGATCTGGGTTTGGATATGGCCTGGGAGCTGGACTTGTTCGGGCGTATCCAGCGGCGTATCGAAGCCAGCGAAGCACAGACTGAGGCCGCCGAAGCCGAGCTCCAACAGTTGCAAGTCAGTCTGATCGCCGAGCTGGTGGACGCCTATGGCCAACTGCGTGGCGCTCAGCTGCGTGAACGCATTGCACGGGAGAACCTGGACAATCAGCGCGACTCGCATCAGCTGACCGAACAGCTGCGCGACGCCGGCATGGGAAGCGAACTCGATGTCCTGCGCGCCGATGCTCGTTTGGCCGCCACCGAGGCCAGCCTGCCACAATTTCAGGCGGCCCAAAGCCGCGCGCGCAATCGCATCGCTACGCTGCTCGGCCAGCGCGCCGATCAGCTCAGCGTCGACCTGTCGCCTCGCGAACTGCCGGCGATTGCCAAGGCACTGCCGATTGGCGACCCCGGCGAGCTGTTGCGGCGGCGTCCGGACATTCGCGCGGCGGAGCGCCAGCTGGCTGCGGCAACTGCCAATGTCGGCGTGGCGACAGCGGATCTATTTCCGCGGGTGAGCCTGTCCGGATTTCTCGGCTTCATCGCCGGGCGCGGTTCGCAGATTGGATCCAGCGCCGCTCAGGCTTGGGGAGCAGCGCCTAGCATCAGCTGGGCGGCGTTCGACATGGGCAGCGTGCGCGCCAGATTGCGTGGCGCCGAGGCCGATGCCGAGGGCGCGCTGGCAAGCTACGAGCAGCAGGTATTGCTCGCGCTGGAAGAGTCGGAGAACGCCTTCAGCGATTACGCCCGCGCCCAGGAACGGCTGCTGTCGCTGTTGCGCCAGTCCAGCGCCAGCCGTGCGGCGGCGCAGCAAGCAGAAATCCGCTACCGCGAAGGCACGGTGGACTTTCTGGTGCTACTGGATGCCGAGCGTGAAAGGCTCGCCGCCGAAGACGCTCAGGCACAGGCTGAAGTGGAGCTATATCGGGGCGTCGTCGCGCTCTACAAAGCCTTGGGTGGCGGTTGGCAACCAATCAATAGCTGACAGCCGATAGCTCTGCCTCGCGGGTTTGCAAAGCCGCGAAGCAGTTATTGAGAGAAACTGTGATGCGTTCCCACTCCCGCACTTTCAATGATGATTTTTGAGAGAAAGCGCTTAGTGGTTCGGCTTGTTTGGCATAACGTCGCGTGGAAGCTCAATCGCATTCGGTTCCCGAATGTAATGCCAACCAACCAAGAATAAAGAGCCCTTCAAATGATCAAACCGATCATCACCCTTGCCGGACTGATGCTGGCTTTGACCGCAACAGTGGTCGAAGCGGAACCAATCGTTATCAAGTTCGCCCATGTCGTCGCCGAAGAAACGCCCAAGGGCAAGGGCGCCCTGCTATTTAAAAAGCTGGTCGAAGAGCGTTTGCCAGGCCAGGTAACTGTCGAGGTCTATCCCAATTCCACGCTGTATGGCGATGCCGACGAGCTGGAAGCCCTGAGCAAGAACGAAGTCCAACTGCTGGCGCCCTCGCTGGCCAAATTCGAGCAGTACACCAAGCAGGTGCAGGTATTCGACCTGCCGTTCCTGTTCGACGACCTGGACGCGGTCAATCGCTTCCAGAAGCGCGCCAAGGGACGCCAGCTGCTGCGTTCGATGGAAAACGAAAACATCACCGGCCTGGCCTACTGGCACAACGGCATGAAACAGCTGTCGGCCACCAAAGCGCTGCGCTTGCCGAGCGATGCGAACGGCCTGGCCTTCCGCATCCAGCCCTCGGCGGTTCTGGAATCACAGTTCGCCCAGGTGGGAGCGCCTACCAAGAAGATCGCCTTCGCCGATGTCTTCGCGTCACTGCAGAACGGCACCGTACAGGGCGCGGAAAATCCTTGGTCGAACATCTACAGCAAGAAGATGCATACCGTGCAGCCGTACATCACCGAGAGCAATCACGGCGTGCTCGACTACATGCTGGTGAGCAACACGCGCTTCTGGTTCGGCATCCCGCACAACATCCGCACTGAACTCGAAGGCATCATCGATGAGGTGACCTACGAGGTGAACCGCGCCGCCGAGGAAGCCAACCAGGCCCATCGTGAGCGCATCCGCCAGGCCGGCACGTCGCAAATCATCGAGCTCACCGCTGCCGAGCGCGATGCCTGGCGCGAAGCCATGCGACCGGTTTGGAAGGAATTCGAGCCAGTGATCGGCGCCGACATCATCAAGGCGGCGCAGACGGTTAACCGCAAGCAGCACGACTGAGCCATTCCGACACTCAAATGGCCTTGGCCCAACTGACGAACCCCCGCAATTGCGGGGGTTCGTTTTTTGTACCCAACGTTCCACGCAGCGCGCTCGCAATAGGCTCCCACGCAGGAGCGAAGGAGCATCAGACATAGCAGCCAGCAACCGCGATGGGTTTCAGCCATTCTACAGACCAGGCATTTGGACGCCCCTTTATCCGGGCCGGACAGCGATGAGTTCACGGGTATCGGACGACCCTCTTCGGGGCGAACGGTAGACCGTAGGATGGGTGAAACCCATCATTCACAGCTGCATATCATCGGTAATCGAAACGCTTCACCTGCAATCAGAGGCGCCAACGCCCTCAGCGCTCCGCCCTCTCGAACACCGGTTCCTGATCCAATTGCGCCTCGTCCCAACCACCGCCCAACGCTGCGATCAACTGCACGCTGGCCGTCAGCCGATCTCCCAAGAGCGCTAGATTGGTCCGCTCGTTGTTCAATGCGGTGGTTTGCACCGTCGCTACGCTGAGGAAGTCGACGGTTCCGGCGCGATACTGGTTTTCGATCAGACGCAGCGACTCTTGCGCCGCTTCCAAGGCCTCTCGTTGCACGACCGCTTCCTCGGCGAGCACGCGCAGTTGCACGAGGTTGTCCTCGACCTCTCGGAAGCTATCGAGCACCGTCTGGCGGTAGTTGGCCACGGTCTGGTCATAACTGGCTTCGGCCTGCTCCAGCTCGGCACGGCGCGCGCCGAAGTCGAGTAGCGTCAGCGCCAACTGAGGGCCTAACGACCAGAAGCGGTTGGGCACGCTGATCAAATTGCTGAAGCTGCTGTTGCGATAGCCGCCACTGGCGCTCAGGGTCAGGTCCGGATACCAGGCCGCTTCGGCTACACCGATCTGCGCATTGGCTGCCATCACTTGGCGCTCGGCCGAAGCGATGTCCGGGCGGCGCTCCAACAACTGCGATGGCAACGCCAGTGGTACCTCGGGCAACCGCGGAATATCACATCGTTCGGCAATGGTCAGTTCCGAAGGCGGCACGCCAACCAGCACTGCGATCGCATGCTCCATCTGCGCTCGCTGCCAACGCAGGTCGATCGCCTGGGCCTGGGTGCTTTTCAGCTGGGTCAGCGCCTGACTGACGTCGGATTTGGGCACGATCCCGGCCTCATACTGGTTTTCCGTCAGGCGCAACGAGCGGGCGAATGCCTCGACCGTCTGGTCCAGCAGCCGCTGCTGCTCGTCCATCACGCGCAATTGCAGATAGGTCTGAACCAGTTCGGATTGCAGGCTCAGGCGTACGGCGGCCAGATCGGCTGCACTGGCTTGTACGTTCGCCCGATTGGCTTCCAGGTTACGGCGCAAACGGCCCCAGATATCCAGCTCCCAGGACGCATCGAGCCCGAGGCTGTAACTTTCACCGACGCCGCTGTTGCCGTTGCCGCTTCCTATGGTCGAGTTGGTAGAGCGGCCCTGCCCGGAACGTGTCACCCCAGCGCTGGCGCCAAGCGTCGGGAACAGTTGCGAGCGAGCGCCCCTGACCAACGCACGCGCCTGGCGGTACTGCGCTTCGGCCGCCGCCAGGTTCTGGTTGGAGACGTTCAGTCGCCCGACCAGCGCATTCAGCTCGGTATCGCCGTAGAGCATCCACCAGTCGCCGCGCTGCAGCACGTCTGACGGCGCGGCGGTTTTCCAGCCTTCGGCTTGCTTGAACTCAGTAGCGACTGGCAGATCCGGCCGCTGGTAATCAGGACCCAAGGTGCAAGCACCCAGCGAAAACGCCATGACTATCAGGGCCAGCGGGCGCACGGGGGATTTCAAATACAACGAACTCATAACGGATTTTCCAGGGCGGCATCGGTGCGCACACCACGCCAGCGGTTGAAGCGATGACGCGCGCGGTCCAGGTACAGATAGACCACAGGCGTGGTGTAGAGCGTGAGGATCTGGCTGAGAACCAGCCCGCCGACGATGGTCAGGCCTAGTGGCTGACGCATTTCAGCGCCTTCTGCACCGCCCCATAGCAGTGGCAGCGCGCCAAGAATGGCGGCCATGGTGGTCATCAGGATCGGACGGAAACGCAGCAGGCAGGAGCGGCGGATCGACTCTTCGGGAGACAGCTGATCGTTACGCTCGAATTGCAGCGCCAGGTCGATCATCAGGATCGCGTTTTTCTTGACCACGCCAATCAGCAGAAACAGTCCGAGCAGCGAAATCAAGCTGAACTGTTCGCGCATCAGGATGATGGCCAGCAGCGCCCCGACGCCCGCAGACGGTAGCGTAGAGAGGATCGTCAACGGATGGATATAGCTCTCGTAAAGGATGCCGAGCACGATATACACCAGCAGCAATGCACCAAGGATCATCAGTGGCTGCCCTTCCTGCGTGGCCTTGAATACGTCGCCGGTACCACCCAGACGCCCTTGCACCTCGCTGGGCATACCAATGGCGGCAACAGCACGCTCGATCGCCCTTGTCGCCTCATCAAGACTCACACCAGGCGCCAGGTCGAAGTCGATGTTTTCCGCAGCGAACTGCCCGTCATGGCTGACACGATCTTCTTCCAGGCTGCGCTCATAGCTTGCAAACGCAGCCAGGGGCACTCGCCGTCCATCGCTGGTAATCACCTGAACCTGCTCCAGCACCTCTGGATGCTGGGCGTAAGCCGGGTCGATCTCCATCACCACCTGATATTGATTGAGCGATTCGTAAATGGTGGAGATCTGTCGCTGGCTAAACGCGTTGTTGAGCAAGGTGGTGACCGTGCTCATGTCGACACCCAAGCGCTTGGCCGCGTCTCGGTCCACTTTCAGGCTGATCTGCTGCGCGCCCTCGCCTTCGTTGGCGTCGATGCTGGTCAGTTCCGGCAAGGCCATCAGCGCGCGTGTCACCTGCGGCACCCAGGCGCGCAGGTCGGCCAGATCGCTGGCCAGCAGGTTGTAGGAATATGCCGAACTGCTCTGTCGTCCTCCACCGAACTGCAAGTCCTGATCGGCCATAAGAAACATGCGACCGCCCGGGACTTTCGGCTGATTGGCGCGAATGCGCTCGATGACTTTCTGCGCGGATATCTTGCGCTCTTCCAGCGGCTTGAGACGGACGATCATAAAGGCGTTGTTGATGCCACCCTGCCCGCCAATGAAGCCGGCCACGCTTTCCACCGCCGGGTCAGCCAGAACGGCTCTGCGGTAGGTTTCCATCTTCGGCTGCATGACTTGGAACGATAGCCCATCGTCACCGCGAATAAAGCCGGTCAGCTGGCCGGTGTCCTGCTGCGGAAGGAAGGTTTTAGGCACCTCGATATAGAGAAAAACGTTAAGCCCGATGGTCGCCAGCAGCGTGAACAGCGTGATCCGGTGATGGCGCAGCGCCCACGCCAGGGAGCGGTCGTAATGGCGCAGCAGCCATTGATGCGCGTCGTGACTCCAGCGATGCAAGCGACCTTCCTGCGAGGCCTCGTGAGGCTTCAGCCAGCGCGCGCAGAGCATCGGCGTCAGCGTCAGCGACACCAGCAGCGAGACCAGGATGGCTGCCGCCAGGGTGATGGAGAACTCGCGAAACAGCCGCTCGACGATACCGCCCATGAACAGGATCGAGACGAAGACCACCACCAGCGACAGGTTCATCGACAGCAGGGTGAAGCCAACCTCCCGAGTGCCGATATACGCGGCACGCATCGGCGGGACGCCGTCATCGATGTGCCGCGCAATGTTTTCCAGCACCACGATGGCGTCGTCCACCACCAGCCCGGCGGCCAGAATCAACGCCATCAACGACAGCACATTGAGCGAGAAGCCGAACAGATACATCACTGCGAAGGTGCCAACCAGCGACACCGGCACCGCCAGTGCCGGAATCAGCGCCGTGCGCAGTCGACCAAGAAACAGGAACACCAGCACGATGACCAGCCCCACCGCGATCAGCAATGTGCGCTCGGCTTCGTGCAGCGTCGCGCGGATGACCGGCGAACGGTCCATCGCCACCGCCATCTTGACGCTACCAGGCACGATGGCCTGCAGCGCGGGCAGTTCATTGCGAATGCCCTCGATGGTTTCGATGATATTGGCGCCAGCCTGGCGGTTGATGATCAGCAGCACGGCGCGTTCGTTGTTGAAGAAGCCGTCGTTGTAGCGATCCTCCACCGCATCGCTGACCTTCGCCACGTCGCTCAGGCGCAATGCGGCGCCGTCCTGATAGCGAATGATCAGCGGCAGATAGTCAGCAGCCTTGTGCAGTTGATCGCTGGCTTGCACCTGCCAGTGGCGATGATCGTCTTCGACCATGCCTTTGGGTCGGCGTACGTTGGCCGACGCGATAGTCTGGCGAACCTCATCGAGCGACACGCCGTATTGCTCGAGCTGTTGCGGTTGCAGTTCGACACGTACTGCCGGCAGCGAGCTGCCACCGACCTGCACCTCACCCACGCCCGGCACTTGTGACAGTTTCTGCGCGAGCACGGTGGAGCCGATGTCGTACAGCTGGCCCTTGTCGAGCACGTCGGATGTCAGCGACAGCACCATGATGGGCGCCTGCGACGGGTTGACCTTGCGATAGGTCGGCATGCTGCGCATGCCGCTGGGCAGAAGATTACGCGCCGCGTTGATCGCCGCCTGAACCTCGCGCGCGGCGCCGTTGATGTCGCGGTCGAGGTCGAACTCGATGATGATCCGCGTCGAGCCCTGGCTGCTGCGACTGCTCATCTGGTTGACGCCAGCGATGCTGCCGAGCGACCGCTCCAGCGGCGTCGCCACGCTGGAGGCCATGATCTCCGGACTGGCACCGGGCAAGCTGGCCTGTACGGTGATCACCGGAAAATCCATGTTCGGCAACGGCGACACCGGCAACAGACCGAAACTCACCCCACCCAACAGCAGGATCGCCAGGCTCAGCAGCATGGTCGCGACCGGGCGAGCGATGAAGGGGGCGGACAGGTTCATCGCGCAAAAGCCGCTGAAGGCTGAAGGCTGGAGGCTGGACGAGCCGGCAGCGCCATCTCATCGACAACCTTGTAACCGACCGTAGGATGGGTGCAGCCCATCGAGCCAAGGTGATGGGTTGCACCCATCCTACGGGCTGGCCGCAGGCGTCTTTTCGAGCCGGTCATACGCCTACCTCTTGTCCTGCTACGTTCTTGCGGGCAAACCGCTGCCCCAACCGATCGAAGAACAGATAAATCACCGGCGTGGTGAACAGTGTCAGCAACTGGCTAAGCAGCAAGCCGCCAACCAGCACCAGCCCCAGCGGCTGACGCAACTCCGCACCGGAGCCGGACGCGAGCATCAGGGGGACCGCGCCGAACAATGCAGCCAGTGTCGTCATCAGGATCGGGCGGAAACGCAGCAGCGCGGCCCGGTAGATCGCATCCTGGGGGCTCATGCCCTGGTGACGTTCGGCCTCCAGGGCGAAGTCGATCATCATGATCGCGTTCTTCTTGACGATGCCAATCAATAGGATGATGCCGATGATGGCGATCAATCCCAGGTCGTTGCCGGTCAGCAACAGCGCGAGCAAGGCGCCGACCGCCGCCGACGGCAGCGTCGAGAGGATGGTGATCGGATGGATATAGCTCTCATAGAGCACGCCGAGCACGATATACATGGTCACCACCGCCGCCAGGATCAGCAGCAGCGTGCTCGACAACGAAGCCTGGAACGCCTCGGCGGCTCCCTGGAAACGGCTCTGGATGCCGGCAGGCAGTCCGATCTCGGCTTCCACGCCTTCGATGATTTCCACCGCCTTGCCCAATGAGACGCCATCGGCCAGGTTGAACGACAGGGTGACTGCCGGGAACTGGCCGATATGGTTGATCAGCAGCGGTGCATTGCGCTGCTCCAGCGTCGCCAGGCTCGACAGTCGTACCGGCGTGCCGCCCTCGCTCTGCACGAACAGCTGCTCTAGCGCCTGCGCGCCAAGACGGCCGCCCGATTCGGCTTCCAGTACTACGCGATACTGGCTGGCCTGGGTGAAGATCGTCGAAATCTGCCGCTGGCCGAAGGCGTCGTACAGCGCATCAGTGATGGCCGAAACCTCGATTCCCAGTCGCGCTGCGGCATCGCGGTCGATATCCAGATAGATCTGCAGGCCGTCGCTCTGCAGGTCACTGGCGATATCGGTCAGCTCCGGGCGTTCGCGCAATGCCTCTACCAGCCGCGGCGTCCATTCCTGCAGCAGCTCGCCATCCGGCGACTCGAGGCTGAACTGGAACTGTGTGCGGCTGACTCGATCTTCGATGGACAGATCCTGCACCGGCTGCATGTACAACTCGATGCCGGGCAGCTTCGCCAGTTCCGGTCGCAGCCGATCGATGACCTGACTGGCCGTGACGTCCCGTTCACCATGAGGTTTGAGGTTGATCAGCAAGCGACCGCTGTTGAGGGTGACGTTGTCACCATCCACACCGATATAGGACGACAGGCTCTCCACCGCCGGATCGTCCAGGATTACCCGTGCAAGCGATTGCTGCCGTTCGCTCATGGCACGGAAGGAAATGGATTGAGGCGCTTCGCTGATGCCTTGAATCACGCCGGTGTCCTGCACCGGGAAGAAACCCTTCGGCACGGCCAGGTACAGCACCACCGTCAATCCCAAGGTCAACACGGCAACCAGCAGGGTCAGTGTCTGGTGCCCCAGTACCCAGGTCAGCCAGCGCGAGTAACCGCCAATGAGTCGCTCGACCCAGTCCGGTTTGGCTTCATCCACAGTGGCCGGCTTGAGCAACTTGGCGCACATCATCGGCGTCAGCGTCAGCGACACCACCAGCGAGATCAGGATGGCGACCGCCAGGGTAATGGCGAACTCGCGGAACAGCCGCCCTACTACGTCCTGCATGAACAACAGTGGAATCAGCACGGCGATCAGCGACAGCGTCAGCGAGATCAGGGTGAAGCCGATCTGCTTGGCCCCTTTGAGCGCGGCCTGCAACGGCGTCTCGCCCTCTTCCACATGGCGCGCGATGTTTTCCAGCATGACGATGGCATCGTCCACGACGAAGCCGGTCGCGATGGTCAGCGCCATCAGTGTGAGGTTATTCAGCGAGAAGCCGGCGAGGTGCATCACAGCAAAGGTGCCGACCAGCGACAGCGGCACGGCAATCGATGGAATGATTGTCGCCGACAGTCGCTTGAGAAATACGAAGGTGACCATCACCACCAGGACCGTGGCCATCAGCAGTTCGTGCTGCACGTCGGTGATGGCGGCACGGATGGTTTGCGTACGGTCGGTGAGCACCACCACGTCGAGCCCGGCCGGCATGCTGGCGGTGACTTCCGGGAGCAACGTCTGGATACGCTCGACCACATCGATCACGTTGGCGCCGGGTTGACGCTGGATGTTCAGTAGCACGGCCTGGCTTTCGTTGGCCCACGCGGCGAGGCGTTCGTTCTCGGCGCCGTCGATGATGTCGGCGACATCCTTCAAACGCAGCGTTGCCCCGTCTTCGTACGCCAGAATGAGTTCGGCGTATTCCTCCGGCGTTTTCAGCTGATCATTGGCGTCGAGCATCGACACCCGCGTCGGGCCGTCGAAGTTTCCTTTGGGCTGGTTGACGTTGGAGCTGGTCACCAGCGAACGAACGTCGGCCAGCGACAAGCCATATGACGCAAGCGCCTCGGGATTGATGCGTATGCGTACCGCGGGGCGTTGACCGCCAGCGATGCTGACCATGCCTACGCCGCTGATCTGCGCCAGCTTCTGTGCCATGCGCGTATCGACCAGATCATGCAGCTCCGGTAGCGCCAGACTTTCCGAGGTGACAGCCAAGGTCATCACCGGTGTGTCCGCCGGATTGACCTTGTTGTATACCGGCGGCGCCGGAAGGTCGTTGGGCAGCAGATTGCTTGCGGCATTGATGGCCGCCTGAACTTCCTGTTCGGCCACGTCCAGCTCGACTTCGAGCGAGAAACGCAGCGTGATCACCGATGCGCCGCCTGAACTGGTCGAAGACATCTGGGTCAGTCCCGGCATCTGACCGAACTGACGCTCCAGCGGCGCGGTTACGGCGCTGGTCATGACTTCGGGGCTGGCACCGGGATACAACGTAATGACCCGGATGGTCGGGTAGTCCACCTGTGGCAGCGCTGAAACCGGCAGCATGCGATAGGCGATCAGACCGGCCAGCAGAATCGCGATCATCGTCAGCGTGGTCGCCACCGGACGCAGGATGAACAGCCGCGAGATGTTCATCGCGCCGGGCGCTCCTTGGCATTCTGAGGGTCGATCTTGGGATTTTCGGCTGCTTCTTCGGCGAGTTTCTGGCGATCGACCACTTCGACTTCGCTGCCGTCACGCAGGCGGTCAGTACCCTCCATGACGACTCGCTCACCCGCGCTCAGGCCCTTGGCGATCACGGTATGCTCGCCGTTGCTCGGCCCTACTTCGAGGACGCGCAGCTCGACCTTCGAATCGTCGCCGACCACATAGGCGAAGTTTCCACGCGAGCCGAACTGAAGCGCGGCGGAGGGAATCAGGACGGCATCGTCCAACGTTTCCACGCGCAAGCGGATATTGACGAATTGGTTGGGTATCAGCAGCTCGGCTTCGTTGTCGAAGCGGGCTTTCATCTTCAGCGTGCCGGTGGTCGTGTCGATCAGGTTGTCGACGCTCTCCAATACACCTTCGCCGAAGATGACACGTTCGCCGCGGTCCCAGGCCTGCACCGACAATTCGTCACCACGACGGAAACGACTGATGATGGGGGGCAACTCGCCTTCGGGCAGCGTGAAGCTGATGGCCATCGGCTGGGTCTGGGTGATCACCACCAGCGGTGTGGTGTCGTTGGCCGCGACAAGGTTGCCCTGATCCAGCTGCCGCAGGCCGACACGGCCATCGATCGGCGCGCGAATCTGGGTGAATTGCAGGTTCAGCTTGGCCTCATTGACCGCTGCCTGATTGGCCGCAAGCGTCCCTTGGTATTGGTTGACCAGCGCTTGCTGGGTGTCGAGCGTCTGCTTGGCGATGCTGTCGTCCGCAAACAAACCCCGATAGCGTTTGAGATCAACTTGTGCGTTCTGCAACAACGCCCGGTTCTGCTGCAAGGTCCCTTCCGCCTGCTGCAATGCCACCTCGTAAGGGCGTGGATCGATAACCGCGAGCAGATCACCAGCCTTGACGCGCTGACCTTCCTCGAAGCGCACCTCAACCAGCTCACCGGCCACACGGCTGCGAACGTTCACGGTATTCAGCGGTGTGACGGTGCCGAGCGCCTTGGAATAGACCTCGAAACGCCCCTGCTCGACCGAAGCGACCCGCACTGGCGTCGGCCCGCCGAACGCACCGAATGCCGGACGACCGCCGGCTCGCTGCTGTTGGGGTTTTTCCGCTGCGGTCGGCCATAGCCACCAAAGCAGGAGCGCAATCGAGATGACCACGACGCCAATGATCAGCCAGCGCAAAGCGCTGGCGCGGGAAGTGTTTGCGGACATGAACTGGGTTCGCCTGGAAATGAGGGTGAACCATAAGCAGTCGGGCTCCGCTGGGAAAGCGGATTTACGGCATTTTTACGTAACCGAGCTTGTCGATTCCCAACGCGGCTTTCGATGCGTGTGAACCAACCTCAGGAACCATGTTTGAGCCATCCAGTCTATGTACCGTTCTCTCGGCAGCTGGCGACCCCGGCCTTCTTCCGATTCATCGCATCTGGTGCGATATGCCGCTATTCATCAGGCCGTCCGATAATGGCCTGCACAGGATCAAGGAATGAACGCATCACTGGTTATTCTGGCGTTGACTGTCGCCAGCTTTCTTCTCGGTTTTCTGCGCGACCTGTTCATTGCCAAGGCCTTCGGCCTGAGCTGGGAAGCTGACCTGATATTCGTTGCGCTGATCCTGCCGACGTTCTTCGAGAACTTCTTCGGCCTCGCCCTTCGCGACGCCATGATTCCGTACCTGCAGCGATTGCGCAGCCAATCGCAAGCGCTGTTCGAGACCGTCAGCCGCTGGCTTTATTGGCGTGTGATGGGCATGGGGGTGGCGTTAAGCGTTGCCGCCATCGCAGGTAGCTATTGGCTTCTCAATCTTCTGGCGCCCGGCTGGACGGACGCTCAGGTTGCCACCGGCCAGATCGTGTTCTGTGTAGGCGCTGCGCTGATTGCGGTTCAGGCAGTGTTGTACTGCCAGGGCGCGCTGCTCAACATGGACGACGTTTTCATTCTCCCGATGACGCGTACGGTGTTGCTCAATGCCGGCGCGATTATCGGGATCCTCTTGTTCCAGCCCACCGGGATGGTGATCTTCATCGGGATGCTGCTGCCGCAGCTTGCGCTGATCGGCGTGCAACACAGGCGCATCGCCTACCTGCGCGGAGGCGAGCGGGTTGAAACGGAGGGGCGTCGTGGCAGCTTTGGCCTCGCCTTCGCCCCGGTCTTGCTCGCTGCCGGAGCGCAACAAGGCTGCATCCTTGCGGAACGGATGTTCGCTTCCTTCCTCGATGAAGGCAGCATCACCATGCTGTCTTTTGCATTCCGCATCGTCACCATCCCGCTCACGCTTTACGCGCTCTCGGTACTGTCGGTGCTTTTCCCCCGTTTCGTCTCGAGCTGGAATGATGGCGACTTCATTGGCCATGCCGCAGTGATACGTAAGGGGTTATTGGCGACTCTTCTGTTCCTGATTCCGGCCACGGTGGTGCTCTGTTCATTTCCACAGCCAGTAGTGTCGGTCTTGCTGGAGCGAGGACAATTCGGCGCTGCGCAGACAGGCGCCACCGCATCGCTGGTGGGCATGTATGCGCTTGGCCTGCCGGCAATGGGCCTCGCACTGCTGTGGGGGCGTGCCCTGCTTGCCCAGCATCAGTCACGGCTGTTTCTGGTGATCACCCTCGTCAGCTCTGCGCTCACCGTCAGCCTCGATGCATTGCTCTACAGCACATACGGTGCCGAAGGTCTGGCGTTCGCGTTTTCCACCGGGGCGGCACTGCAGGCGCTGTTCATGGGCCTATACGTTTATCGTGCATCGCCGACTGGCCTGGCTCCCGGCGTACTTCTGCGCTGGATCACCACAGGCGTAGTCGTCGCGGCCGTACTGCACTGGCTACCCGCGCCGCACGGGTTGCTCCAGTTGTGTCTGTACATCGCACTGATGCTGTGCGCTTTCCTGGCGGGCGTGGTGTTGCTGGGTGAACGGGACCTGTTCAAACCCAGCTACTGGTCGATGAAGAAAGCCTGACGAGATCGGCGAAGCCGCTCAGTTGGGCTCGGTCTCGGCTTCCTCGTGTGCCTGGCGCAAGCGCTCGCGGCTGTTGGTCAGATGCAAACGCATCGCAGCACGGGCGGATTCAGCATCCTGACGCGCGATGGCGTCGTAGATCTGCTCATGCTCGCGACCAAGGCGCTGTTGGTAGTGTGGCTGATCATCATGAGCCAGACGCGCCGAGTTCAACCGGCTGCGTGGGATAATCGCCGTACCCAGGTGATTCATGATGTCGGTGAAATACCGATTGCCGGTCGCCTCGGCGATCTGCAAATGAAACTGAAAATCCGACACCGCGGCTTCACTGGAAAGCGCCGCACTTTGCTGCAACGAATCCAGAAACGCCCGCATCGCCGCCAGCTGCTCCGGTGATCGGCGTGTCGCCGCCAATCCCGCAGACTCGACTTCCAGGCTGATGCGCAGTTCGAGGATCGACAACACATCACGCAACGTACCGATGGTCGCTGGATCGATGCGAAGCCCAGTTGTACTCGGCGTATCGAGCACGAAGGTACCGATGCCATGACGGGTTTCGACCAGCCCCGACGCCTGCAACCGTGAAATCGCCTCCCGCACCACCGTCCTGCTCACTCCCTGCACCTGCATGATTGCGGACTCAGTCGGCAGCTTGTCTCCTCGCTTGATAACGCCATCGCGTATCTGCTGAGACAACTCGATCACCAATTCCTGGGCAAGGCTGCGGTGCTTTCGGCGAACGCGTGGCTGGGTGCTCTGGTTTTCCATGGATACATCGATCTCTTTGAGGCGAAGTAAGCCGTATCATAGCCCACCCAGTTGTACGATAACTATCGTCGTCCGATTTTAACGGAACGATCCAAACAGTGGCACAGCTAGTACAACGCTCGACGTTCCATACCGCGGTTGTTACTGATCGAAAAGGTGATCGGGGTCAACTCCCGTTTCCCACGCAACGGACACGAAGCTCCTTACGGTTGAAATTCTGCTCGCTGCTCAGCGTTTCGTAACCTTCCGGACAAACCGCTTGCGCTCGCGACTCGCAATCCGGTTGTCCGGCAGTTTTAGTACAGGCGAACACGTATTCATCGGCCCCGTGTGCAGGAGGAACCGATTCTATTGCGCTACAACCGACCAGCATTCCCGCCAGGCCAGCAAGAGCGGTGCACTGTTTAGCAAAGCTATTCATTCGGCAGATCGTTCTGAAATTGCCAATGCCAGCAAGCATTCAAGCATGGCCAGCAGGGCAGCATTAACACGGCCCCATTTCGGAACCGACTTCTATGCGGGCGGGCTTAACGCGGATTGGGCGCATCGTCCATCTCTGCCTTATCGACATCGATATCGGGCGTCCCGCGTTCGGGGGGAGCATCCAATCCGTCCCGTGGCGTTACCCGTTCGTTTCCGGGCAACTCGTCGACACCTGCCTGATCATCCGGATTTACATCCGTACGCCCAGGGCTTAACGGTGGCGCAGAGCCTGGAATCACCAGGCCGTCGTCATCCTCGGCTTGGGCATTGGTGCGGGGTTCGTTTAGCGGTTGCTGATTTTCGATGCTCATTGCTCACCTCTTCAGTTGCGCTGTAAAGGTAAGAGGTTCGGCGAGGCTCTGTGTTCGGGAGATGAATTGCCATTGGTCGCCTAAGACCTGCCATAGGCAGATGATCAGCTTCGGATGCCAGTTCGATGGCACGACAATTGGGAACAGAGGTGTTGTGGTGCCCGGAGCGGGAATCGAACCCGCATACCCTTTCGGATGAGGGATTTTAAGTCCCTTGCGTCTACCAGTTTCGCCATCCGGGCAGGACGGTGAGCGCTATGTCGATAGCGGCGCCGGACTATAACCAGCCGCCCGGCGAGGCGCAACCCAAACGGCGGCCTCAACCACAAGGAAATAAAGTGAATGCCACGATCCGCCGGATTGCGCTTGCTAATCGAGGATCCGGCCTCAACGCTACGCTCAATGCCGACGTCGCAGTCCCACAATCAACCAGAAAGCCAACCCAAGAATCGGCAACAGCGCAATGCCGATAGCCCAGACGGCTTTGACGCCAACCGTTCGGTCACTTTTGAACACGCTAATGATTGCAAGCAGATCCAGCGCTATCACAACCACCGTAACGGCGATTGCAAAATAACTTATCGATTCCGTCATGCAGCCCTCCATGGTCAGCTCATATACATGAGTCCCAAAGCGCTTCGCTACAGTTCCACCAGCATCGACCGGTCGGCCTGACTCGCAAGACTCAACCGCTTCCCCAGCCAGGTCTTACGAATGCCTGCTGGCTCAAATCGCAGGCATAAAAAAACCGCAAGCTTTCGCTTACGGTTTCTTTATTAATGGAGGCCGATGTCGGAATCGAACCGGCGTACACGGATTTGCAATCCGCTGCATAACCACTCTGCCAACCGGCCTCAAACGAAGACGCCGCATACTGCGGCGCCATCGTCAACAAATTGGAGCGGGAAACGAGACTCGAACTCGCGACCCCGACCTTGGCAAGGTCGTGCTCTACCAACTGAGCTATTCCCGCGTCGTCTTGATGACGGGCGCCATTTTATAGTTTCAGAGCGCCCCGTCAAGCCTTTGATTAAAAAAGTCTTTATTTCTTTTCTGTAGGGCTGAGGTGAGGCCAGGCGGCCATTAGGTAATTAGCCATCGACCACAACGTCAGGCCGGCTGCGATGATCAGTAATGCATAGCCAAGCCCGACCCAGAACGTTGCTAGCGGCGGGTTGGCCAGCAGGATGATGAGCGCGACCATTTGGGCAGCGGTCTTCCACTTGCCGAGATTGGATACCGCCACTTGCGCCCGCGCTCCCAGCTCGGCCATCCACTCTCGCAGCGCTGAGACGACGATTTCCCGGCCGATGATGATCGCCGCTGGCAACGTCAGCCAGAGGTTGGAATGCTCTTCGACCAGCAGCACCAGCGCTACTGCCACCATAAGCTTGTCCGCGACCGGATCGAGGAACGCGCCGAACGGAGTACTTTGCTTGAGCTTGCGAGCGAGATAACCATCCAGCCAGTCGGTTACCGCTGCGAAGGCAAACACTGCGCTCGACGCCAGATAGCTCCACTGAAACGGGAGATAGAACAGCAGGACGATGATGGGTATCAGCAGTACGCGCAGCACGGTGAGAATGTTTGGAATGTTCATCGATACCACTGATCCGCGGATTTAGGGGTGATTCTACTCACTGTGCAGAGCGGCATAAATCGACTCGGCAAGCTTTTTACTGATACCAGGCGCTTTAGCGATTTCATCGAGACTGGCGCGACAGAGTTCCTGAAGACCGCCAAAGTGCTTGAGCAGTTCGCGGCGGCGCTTCGGCCCGATCCCCGCCACATCTTCCAGCGTAGACGTCGTTCGCGCTTTACCACGCCGTGCACGGTGGCCTGTAATGGCGAATCGGTGGGCCTCATCACGAACCTGCTGAATCAGGTGCAGCGCCGGAGAGTCGCCAGGCAAGGTGAACTCATGGGCCGCGTCGTTGAGATACAGCGTTTCCAGGCCCGGCTTGCGGGTGACACCTTTGGCCACGCCCAACAGGATCAAGTCCGGAACCGCAAGTTCCTGCAGCACCTCGCGGGCCATGTTGAGCTGCCCCTTGCCGCCGTCGACTAACAAAATGTCAGGCAGCTTGCCCTCCCCTTCGACGGCTCTTTTGAATCGGCGAGTGAGTGCCTGGTGCATCGCTGCATAGTCATCGCCGGCTGTAACGCCTTCGATGTTGTAACGGCGGTAATCGGACTTCAGTGGCCCTTCCGGGCCAAACACCACGCAGGACGCGACGGTCGCTTCGCCGCTGGAATGGCTGATATCGAAGCACTCCAACCGCGTCGGCGGCTCATCGAGGTCCAACGCCTCGGCCAGGGCCTGGAACCGTGCAGCCAGATGCTGCCGATTCGCCAAACGCGCGCCCAGCGCCTGCTCGGCATTGGTCAGTGCCAGTTGTTGCCAGCGTGCGCGCGTACCGCGGACGCGGTGGCTGATGGTCAGCTCGACATCGCGCAGCTCCGAGATCGCACTGATCAGCGTATCGAAGTCCTCATGGACCGTATTGACGATCAGTTCCGTGGGCAGATCGCGCTCCATGGAGCCGAGGTAATACTGTTCGAGAAACGCCTGCAGGACTTCACTGACGCTCTCTTCGATGGCGACCTGCGGAAAGAAATTCTTGCTGCCCAATACCCGCCCGCCACGCACGCTGATCAGATGCACGCAGGCACCGCCCGGGCTTACGACCGCCGCGACGATATCGACGTTGCCGCTACCACCTTCCATGCTCTGCTGGTCCTGCACACGGCGCAGGATGCCGATCTGGTCGCGGATTTCCGCGGCTCGCTCGAAATCGAGCGCCATCGCCGCTTTTTCCATGTTCTTCGACAATTCCTCGGCCAATGCATTGCTGCGCCCTTCCAAGAACATCACCGAATGCCGGACGTCTTCCGCATATTCCTCTGGATCGACCAGGTTCACGCAGGGCGCCTTGCAGCGCTTGATCTGATATTGCAGGCAAGGCCGGGTGCGATTGCGGTAATAGCTGTCTTCGCATTGCCGCACAAAGAATGCCTTCTGCAGCAGGCTCAGGCTTTCGCGAATTGCGCCGGCGCTGGGATACGGACCGAAATAACGCCCCGGTTCCTTCTTCGCGCCTCTATGGATGCTGAGGCGGGGAAAGTCGCCGCTCGAAAGAAACACATACGGGTAGGACTTATCGTCACGCAGCAGGATGTTGTACGGCGGGCGCCATTGCTTGATCAGCGTCTGCTCGAGCAACAGCGCTTCGGTTTCGTTCGCCGTGATCGTGGTTTCGATCTGGGCAATCTTGGCCACCAACGCGGCCGTTTTCGGTGCCTGGCCGGTCTTGCGGAAATAGCTTGCCAGACGCTTCTTGAGATTTTTCGCCTTGCCCACGTAAAGCAGCTTGGCGTCGCCATCGAACATCCGGTAGACGCCGGGGCGCCCGCTGCACGAAGCCAAAAATGCGGAAGAATCGAAGCCGCTCATCAATTGATGGTATCGACCATGCCGTGGCGGACAGCGAGCAGCGCCAGCTCGACGTCACTGGTGATCGAAAGCTTTTCGTAGATACGGTAGCGATAGGTGTTGACGGTTTTCGGCGACAGACAAAGCTTGTCGGAGATGACCTGGACCTTCTGACAGTTCGCGATCATCAGAGCAATCTGGATTTCACGCTCGGAGAGCAGATCGAACGGCGATCCGTTGACCTTGGGCTGGAATGATTTGAGCGCCAGTTGCTGGGCGATCTGCGGGCTGATGTAGCGCTGGCCGGCAAACACCATGCGGATCGCCTGAATCATTTCATCGAGCGCCGCGCCCTTGGTCAGGTACCCAGCGGCACCCGCCTGCAAAAGTCGCGTCGGGAAAGGATCTTCTTCGCAGATGGTGACCGCGATGACCTTGATATCGGGATGACTGCGCAGGAGTTTACGGGTGGCCTCAAGGCCGCCGATGCCGGGCATCTTGACGTCCATCAAGACCACGTCCGGCTTGAGCTCTCGCGACTTCTTGATCGCCGCCTCGCCCGACTCCGCCTGACCAATCACCTGCAGGCCGTCGATATCGGCGAGCATTCGGGATATGCCTGTGCGTACTAGATCGTGGTCATCGACCACCAGCACCCTAATCAAGCAGACACCTCTTTCAGTGCAAATTCAAAGCTGGCTGACTGCTCGCTTCATAAGCGGCGGACTTTAACAAAAACTCATCGGCTTACCCAGACCATACATCGCAAATGGCCAGATGACATCACAGCTATCGTCCTCGACGATGCGTGAACGGATAAGCAAGCGTGCCAGTCCGAACCATGACGGAATGCGAGCCGCTTCGGCGCGATTCTGTTCGGCTCGTTCGGTTATTTGCCCCTATCGCTTGGATTTCAATACGCCAGCTGACCGACAATCGGTGCGTCGGGGATCATCGAAAACGCTCGTCTGAAAAACAGACCGAGAGACCGATGAGCCTGCTGCGGCATCGCCCAGCCGCTTCGATCAACGCCACTGACTGTCAACGAGACCTGCATGCTCAAAACCTTCGCACTGTTCGCCATCACCGCTGTTGCCGAGATCGTCGGTTGTTACCTGCCCTATCTCTGGCTCAAACATGGCAAAAGTGCCTGGCTGCTGGTGCCCGCCGCGTTGTCGCTGGCACTTTTCGCATGGCTACTGTCGCTGCATCCGACCGCTGCGGGACGGGTGTATGCCGCTTATGGCGGGGTCTACGTAGGTGTAGCGTTGCTCTGGCTATGGCTGGTCGATGGCGTTCGGCCAACCCATTGGGACCTGCTCGGCTGCGCGGTCGCGCTCCTCGGCATGGCGATCATCATGTTCGGGCCGCGAGTCGGCTGAATCACGCAGTACTGCTGGATGACCCGAAACGAAGCCCCGACCTGCGCCGGGGCGAATCATCAGCGGTTGGCGAAGTACATGGTGACTTCAAAACCGATACGCAGGTCTATGAAAGCAGGTTTAGTCCACATTGTTCGTTCCCCTTATATCAATGGCAGCGGATTAGCCCGACACCTCATTGAACGCCTCTGCTGAAAAGCAGAATGGCACTTTGGAAAGGACAACGCTCCGTCCGGGGAGTGCCCGTGTCGGCAATCGCCGCACGGGTGAAAAACCGTTAGGCTGCTCATGGAAGCACCATCGAGACCGTTCCATCCCGTTCCGTTAAGCAGGCGTGTCAGATGAAAAGAAACTGGTCGGCATTTCCCTGGGTCTGCTTCGCCATGTGCGTGGGCGTGATGGGCACCGCGCTCATTTCGCCGCTTTATCCGCTGTACCAGCAAGCCTGGCAGTTGCGTACCAGCGACGTCTCGCTGATTTACGTGGTTTACATGGTGGGTGCGTTGTTCGGCCTGCTGTTCATGGGGCGCCTGTCGGACACCTTGGGTTTTCGCAAAGTCATGCTCGCCGGCCTGCTGCTGGGCTGGGGCGGGACCTTGCTGACGATGCTTGCATGGGACTTGTCGAGCCTGAACATCGGACGTTTCGCGGTGGGACTGTCGTCCAGCCTGATCGTCACCAGCGCCACGGTCGGGCTGGTACAGATCTCGCGCGACGGGGCTTCGCAACGGATATCGCTGATCACCAGTTTCCTGCTCGCCTTCGGCTTTGGCCTAGGCCCGATCACCGGCGGTATTACAGGACAGTGGCTACCGAGTCCGCTAATGGTCACCTACATTCCCTCGCTGCTGCTGGGTGTGCTGGCCGTGTATGCACTGATGCGCGTGCAGCTGAAATCGCATGCCGACGAACTGGCTGTCGCATCCTTGAGCTTGCGGACATTCATGCCGCGCCTGGCCTGGACCGGCCGCAGCGATTCGCTGGCGTTCATGCTCACCTGCGCCTGCCCGTTCTTCGCCTTCGGCGTGTTCGGTATCTACGCCTCCATGGCTCCGCTGTTTCTGGAAAAGATGCTGCCTTGGCATGGCCCGGTTGTGAGCGGCACATCCATCGGCGTCATCCTGCTGGCTTCGGCCACGATGCAGCTGGCGTGCGCCAGGATGAACCTGCGTTGGTGCGGCTCTCTCGGCCTGCTGGCGGTGGTGCTCAGCAATGCGATGCTCGTGCTCAACTTCAGACTCGGCTCGCCCGCCGTGTTCATCATCGGCGTCTGTGCCGCAGCAGCCGGACATGGCATGTGCCTGCTGGCCGGTATCAGCATGGTCAACCGCATCGCCACGCCGGCCGAGCGTTCCGGACTGATTTCGACTTACCTGGTTTGCGGCTATGTCGGCAGCATCGCGCCGCTGATCGCCGTTGGTTGGATTGCCGATCACCACGGCCTGCCGCTAGCGATCACGCTGCTGGGCTTGTGCGTAATCGTGATTGCCTCGCCGCTGGCGATCTGGTTCTTCCGGCATCCACGGATGCGCTAGATCTGACGGTGCTCTGGCCTACCCAAACAAAGGCCGCAGCGGCATTCTGAAACGGAGAGACCTATCATCATCCGCATCCCACAGCTGGCCAATCTCGACGGCTTGCCCCGCTTCGAAGGCCTCGCGCTCGACCGCATCGTCATGCCGTCGACACCGGCGCAGTGCTCCCAGGCCGCCGATGATCTTCTGTCTTTCGCGCAGATCGGTTTCGATACCGAATCCAAGCCCACCTTTAAAATAGGTGAGGTTTCCACCGGCCCTCACCTGATACAGCTGGCCACGCCGCAAACCGCCTATTTGTTTCATGTTGGCCTGGACGGTTGCATCGAGGCCGCTAAAGCCGTGCTGGAGTCGAAGCAGTCGCTCAAGGTCGGCTTTGGCCTGAGCTCGGATCGAACTCGACTGCGCAGTCGCCTGGGCATCGAGCTGTGTCATTACATCGACCTTGGCACGACCCTGCGTTACGAAGGCAAAAAAGGCCAAGTCGGACTGCGCGGCGCGGTCGCAGCCGTGCTGGGCGCCCGGGTGAGTAAATCGCGCAGCGTCTCTACGTCCAACTGGGCCAATCGAATGCTGACCGATGCACAAAAGTACTACGCGGCAAACGATGCTTACGCCGCGCTACAGGTGTTCTTCGCCTTTGGCAGCGATGCCGAGCGGCTGCTGGCGGATCGTATCGTGCCGGCACGCTGAAGAGCGGTGCCTGCCACCGAAAGGCGTGAGAGTTCGAGTCTCTCCGTCCGCACCATACAGACGCGCAAGCGTTCCATCAGTCCCAGCCAGCATCCGGTACCGGGGCATTGGTAACGACCAGCCGGCCAGCGCCAACGCGCAGAGCATGCATAGCTGCCATGAGATCCGCGGGTTGCAGCTGGCGCATCGCACTGATCACTTGCCCGATCCGATCGCATTCATGCCCGGCCAGTATTGCCTGCCAGGCTCGTTCGGCCCGGCCATCGAGTTCGGTAGAGGCAGCGACGTGCTGATCGGCTGCCGCACGAGCGAGTCCTGTCAGATCACCTGTGGAGCGCTCCGCCAGCTGCAGCGCGAAGTCGTCCAGAAACGCCTCGATCTGGTTAAGGATTTCAGGCGCCGAAGCGGTCGGCGATTGCACCGCGAAGAGCATTCCAGGCTGGCCGGCAAACTGACAGAACCGGCTGAGCACCGCGTAACCCAGCTGGAGTTCGCTGCGGATTCGACGGAAGAAATCGCCCTCCAGCAAACGCCCCAGCATGCGCCACACCGCTTCACCTTCAGGGCTGCGATCAACGAGCGGGCAGAACAGGATGAATGCCGTGTCGCTGGTATCCGCCCCGTCACCAACCTGATGCCAGCGATTCTCTATAGGCCGCGCTTCAGCCCGATCATGGTCCAGCGCAGGCTGACCAGGCAGAGCGCCGGCCGCAGTCAACAGTGCCGCGGAGACAGGCGACGAGAAGCCCACCGCCAGCCCGTCCCAACGCGCATCGCTCCAAACAGCGTGAAGCCAGCCGCGATCAGCCGAACCAGCGAGCCGCTGCAGCCCTGCAATCACGCTCGGCATGCGGTCGAGTAATTGGCGAAGAAGCATTTCATCCTGCCCCAGCGCATCCGCCTGTTCTGCCACGCGCGCACCCTGGGCAAGCGACGCTTTGGGAGGCTCGGCGAGCACATGCGCAATGTCCTGAAGAATACGTGGCGCCGCTTCGGCAAAGCCGCGCAGGCTCAGCGTCCAGCAGTGCCCCAGATCCTCGAAACGCAGTTCTACGCCTGCCTGCCGTGCAGCCCAGATGTACCTTTGCAGGGCATGTGAAAGCCCCTGCCAAAGTGCCCACGATGGCAATTCGGCGAAGCGCCAACGCAGCATCAGCGCAGCCTTGTCGCTCTCGTCTGGCGGGCCCAGCCAGCGCAACGCGGCGATGGGATGCGCAGCGCTGCCAACCGACTCGACCATTTTCAGCCAGGGATTGGGTTGAGGGATCTGCCAGTGCCAATCGCGGCGCGCGATGATGACTGGAGGTTCGCTGGCCATGCGCAACGGAAATCCATCGGTAATGGACAAGCCGCACGGAGTCGTATCGACGGTGAGGACCACTGGCCCAGCATCCAATATTCGTTTTATCAGGGTGCGCAGCGCGTCGCCTATGGCCGCCTCATCGGAATCGGCAGCCCAGGCCAGCGGTTCCACCCAATGGCGCAGCAGCTTCAACGGCTCAGCACCCTGCAGGCTGCGCTCGGTTATCAACCGGTACTCATCCCAACACGATTGCCAGCACGACGGCCGGGTGAAGAAGCACAGCCAATCCATCAGCGCATCGACCAATACGGCTCGTTGCGCCAGCCCCTCGCTCGTCAACAACGCCTCGATGACCAACACGCCCTGCCCCGCGTACCAGTACGGCACCCGCAGCGACAATGCCTCGCACAGGCCCGCCGCACGCAAACGCTGCAACAACCCGTTCGGCGCTTCGGAGGCGATCCAGGTCGCAAGGCAGTCCAGCGCTGGCAAGGCGTGCTCACCCAAACCGTCAACAGCGAAGGCGAGCAATAGTCGCGGCTGGGTCTGTTCCAGTTGCAGCCTCGACCAGTGATCGGTGTGGGCATGCAACCTTGGCGGAATTCGCCGCACGGCATCGCCTGCAAGCAATGATGCGTCGGCCCGCGCCGCAAGACGCTGCAAATCGGCTTCGCTCTGCGGCCCGGCCAGTAACAGCTCTATCTGCCCGGTCCGATAGAAACGCTGGTGGTAGCCCCGCAGCGCCTGCTGAAACTCCTGTTCTTCCGCCGGCAAGGTGTCCCGGTTGCCGGCATGAAAGCCGCTGGCCGGGTGCGTGGAGTCGATTGCCCTGGCCAGCGCCGCATCGGTTAGCGTCTCCCGATCCTTGGCACGAGCGAGGAATTCGGCCTGCACTACCTCACGCTCACGCACTTGTGCGTCTGGATCGAGCAGCGGATACGCCAGCATATCCAACAGGCGGAGTAAGCCTTCCTCTAGCTGGTCAGCCGGAAGCTGAAAGAAGAAATCGGTGTGTCGCTCCCGCGTCGATGCGTTCAGTTGCCCGCCACAGCTCTGGACGAAGGGCATCAGGCTTTGCGCCGCCGGGTAGTCCCGACTGCCGAGAAACAGCAGATGCTCGAGAAAATGAGCCAGCCCCGGATAGGCACGAGGCGCGTCATGGGAACCGGCGTGCACCCTTATCAGAGCTGCGGCTTGCGAATTGCGCAGCAGCGGCAACAGACGCACCCGCAGCCCATTGGTCAGAATCGATTGTGGCGGGCGTTGGGCTGGATCGACAGACGGTGGCATGGCGGCATCGTGCTTCGGCTGAGGTCAGTGAGCATCGCGCCAACTGGCGTCAGACACAATGATTCAGGGGCGCGCCAGTGTGCAGCGAAGCTGATTCGGCATTCATATCAGCCGCTCGGTCGAGGCCAAGCAGCGCGTGATCGAACCCGAGACCAAAGTGCGGCGACTCAAGGAGCAATTCGCCGCATCACAGCAATGCTTACAGCGCCTGCGGGGCGCGCCGGCACAGGGCGATCAGCGCCTGCACCCAGCTTTCATGGGTATTGACACAAGGAATCAGCTGCAGCTCTTCCCCGCCTGCAGCGATGAACTGCTCGCGGCCGCGATCGCCGATCTCCTCCAATGTCTCGATGCAATCCGCGACGAATGCCGGGCACATCACCAACAGCTTCTTGACGCCCTTTGCCGCCAATTCGTCCAGCTGCGCTTCGGTGTAGGGCTCGATCCACTTGGCACGGCCGAGCCGCGACTGGAACGACACCGACCACTGGTCCGCGCGCAATCCGGCGCGTTTAGCAAAAGCAGCGCCGCTTTGCATGCACTGCGCACGGTAGCAACTGGCGAGTACGGCGCCCTCGGCCCGCTGGCAGCAATCGGCGCCTTTCAGGCAGTGCGCACCGGTTGGATCGGTCTTGTGCAGATGGCGTTCGGGCAGGCCGTGAAAGCTCAGCAGCAGATGGTCGAACTCCTGCGCCAGATAGGGCTGCACGCTGTCGACCAACGCATCAAGGTATTCGGGTTGGTCGTAGAAGGGCTGCAGGATCGATAGCCGGATGTCCAGGCGATTGTCTCGAATGACCCGGCGTGCTTCCTCAATGGCGGTCGTCGTGGTGCTATCGGCGAATTGTGGATACAGCGGCGCGAAAGTCACCAGCTTGATGCCACGCTTCGCCAGCCCGACCAGCGCGCCCTCGATCGAGGGTTCGCCATAGCGCATCGCCAACTCGACCGGCCCCTCCGTCCAGTGAGGACGCACCGCATCGACCAGCCGCTGGCTGAGCACCACCAGCGGTGATCCTTCCGGCCACCAGATCGATGCATAGGCATGAGCGGACTGCGCGGGACGTTTGAGCAGAATCATCGAGACCAGAAGGCGCCGAACGGGCCACGGCAGATCGACGACGTACGGGTCCATCAGGAACTGATCGAGATAGCGACGCACGTCCGCCACTTCGGTGGAAGCCGGTGACCCCAGGTTTACCAATAACAACGCCTGCTCAGACATGCACATTCCTGACTACTGATTGAACAACCGCGCCCGCCGGTCGGCGCGCCATTTTTCCCACAGCGACTGCGGCTTGCGCAGGGTTACCGAAGCCGACTCGCTTGACGAAACAACATGCATTGTAGAGCCGTAGCGTCAGGGGTTGCTGCAATGAAAACCTATCAGCCCCATTCGTCTACGACGTGAATACGAGCTTTCTGCGGGCATCTTAAAGAACCATCGAATGTTGACAAGCAACACGCAGAAAGTTGTACGAATCCGTTGACTTGTACAACAACGATCCTAAGCTACCGGTAAGTTGTACAAATTAAAAGTGTTGTACAAACACTCACCGAGCGAGGTCGCCATGACGTCAGCAAACCCCGCAATCAAGGTCGGTGTCAGCGCCTGCCTGCTTGGCAAACCGGTACGCTTCAACGGTGGACACAAGGAGTCGCGTTTATGCAGCGAAACGCTGGGCCGCCACTTCCAGTTCGTGTCTATTTGCCCGGAAGTAGCCATCGGGCTGGGCACGCCGCGCGAGCCGATCCGGCTGGTTGGCGACCCGAACCGTCCGCGTGCGGTCGGCACAGTGAATCCTCAGCTGGATGTCAGTGATGCCCTGATCGCCTATGGAGAGCGGATGGCGTCCGAACTGGACGACATCAGTGGCTACATCCTCATGCAAAAGTCACCTTCCTGCGGCATGGAACGGGTGAAGGTCTATCAGGCTAATGGACATTCGGTCGGTAGCGGCGCCGGTCTGTTCGCGCAGGCGCTGATACGAATGCGACCAGAACTACCGGTTGAAGAAGATGGCAGGCTCAACGATCCGGTACTGCGCGAAAACTTCCTCACACGAGTATTTGCCCATGCCGAATGGCAGCGCCTGCTAGGTGCAGGGGTGACATGCAAGGCGTTGGTGAATTTCCATTCGCGCTACAAATACCAGCTCATGGCGAGCGACCCGTCACAGTACCAGGCTCTTGGCAGGATGGTCGCGACCGTTGGCCTGGAATCGTTGGATGAATTCGCACCGGCGTACTTCAGCCGGTTGATGACGGCGCTGAAAAATACCGCTTCACGCGGTAGCCACTGCAACGTATTGCAGCACCTGAGCGGGTATCTAAAAAAACACCTGGAAGATGGTGACAAGCGTGAACTGCAACGACTGATCAGCCAGTACCGGGAAGGAATCGTGCCGCTGATCGTGCCGCTGACCTTGCTCAAACATCATTTTCGTCGGCATCCGGATCGCTACATAGCAGGCCAGGCATACCTGCAGCCCCATCCTGAAAACCTCAGCCTTCGCAACGGTATATGACCATGGCCCCGACTTCAGACGACCGCACCGAAGAAGACTGGCTGGCGATCAAGGACGTTGCGCGTTTGACCGGCGTCAACCCCGTGACCCTGCGCGCCTGGGAGCGCCGCTACGGCCTGATCGTGCCGCGGCGCACGCCCAAAGGTCATCGGCTTTATAGCGACAGCCATGTGCAGCGCATCAAGGCCATCGTCAACTGGCTCAACCGCGGCGTTGCGGTGAGCCAGGTCAAGCCGCTTCTGGAAACACCCCAGCCCGTGATCGTCGACGAGCACAGCCAATGGCATGGCTTGCAACAGGAGATGCTTGTTGCCGTCAGCCGTCTGGCGGAGCGCCATCTCGATGACAGCTTCAACCGCGCAACGGCGCTGTACCCGCCGCGTACCCTCTACGAACATCTGCTAATGCCTCTGCTGAAAAGCCTGGAGCAGCGCTGGCATAAACGCTTCGGTTCGGCGCTCGAACGCAGCCTGTTCCATTCATGGTTGCGCACCAAGCTGGGCAATCGTCTCTATCACAGCAACCGCCAGCACAATGGCGCACCGCTGCTGCTGGTCAACTTGTGCGATCAGCATTTCGATCCCGGTCTATGGTGCTGTGCCTGGCTTGCGTCCAGCACAGGCTGCCCGGTGGAAGTACTGGAGTGGGCCGTGCCTTCCGCAGAACTGCCTCTGGTCCTTGAACCGCTCGCGCCCCGCGGCCTGCTGCTCTATGCAAGCCAGTCGCTGAACGGCGGGTATCTGCGCCGACAGCTGCCCCGCCTGGTCGCAACCGCTGGCGTTCCGGTTCTGCTGGCCGGCCCAGCCGTTCTTATCCATCAGACTGAATTGCGCGAGTTTCCCGGTCTGATTCTGGCGAACGACCCGCTTGCCGTGCTTGAAGCGATGCAAACCAATCCACTGTTCGCGTCGACCATGAAAAACCGCGATGAGTTACCGAACTGGCCGCGCAGCGGTCTGCTGCATGATGGAACGCTTAACAGGCCGTTGAAAAACGTAGGCGAGGCAGGCAAGACAAGGCGCAACGACCATCGGGAGTAACAGCCGAAGGCTGGCCCGAAGGGCGAGTGCAACGAGTCAAAACGACCGAAAAAGCGCAGTTAAGCGTTCTAAATGAGCATTGTGAGGCTGTTTTTAATGCAGTAATGCCCACGCAGGTAGTTTTTCAACGGCCTGTTAAAGGCTTGCCACACTTATCCGATTACGCCCGCCGCGCTTGGCCATATACAGACAACGGTCCGCCTCGCTCAGCAGCGCTGCGGCCGTTTCACTGGCAAGTGCGCTTATCGGAGGCATCTGGTCACCCGTAAGTGTGGCGATGCCGATGCTTGTAGTGATCTGCTTCGTCGGGGCCAGCGGATGCTCCAGCCCTGCTGCCAGCAACTCAGCGCATAAGCGGTTGGCCACTCGTTCAGCAGCCCCGCCATCGGTGTTCGGCAGGATGACCGCGAACTCCTCACCCCCATAACGACACGCCATGTCACCGGGACGGAATACGCCGTTACGCAGCAGCCGCGCCAGTGCGCGAAGGCACTCATCCCCGGCTTGATGGCCGTAGTGGTCGTTGTAGAGTTTGAACAGATCGATATCCAGCACCATCAGGGACAAGGCGCTCCCGTCTCGCAGGCAGCGCGCCACCTCGACCAGCAAGGTTTCGTCGAAACGTCGCCGATTCGGCAGGCCGGTCAGGTGATCGGTATCGGCCATTTCGCTCAAGCGGATGTTGGCCAGCGCCATTCGTTTATTGGCCTCGACCAGTTCAAGACGCAAACGGTACTGCTCGGTAACGTCGGCAATCGCCAACGTCATGCCGATGAGCTGATCGGCGAGGTGATCGCGAACAGCCTGAATCGCAATCTGATAATGGCGCTCGCCGTGCATCAGCTCCAGGTCGGCGATCGATTGGCCGGCCTCCAACCGCATAAAGGCATCGACGACATCCAGTTGTTCGGGAGACAGAAAGGCCGCAACGGGTTGCCCGGCGATCGATATCTCACCGCGTCCAATCAGGCTGACCAGCGCACGGTTAGCGTTGACGAAGCACCCTTCACGATCGACCAGCCCGAGCGCAACCGGTGCTGCCGCGTAAAGTGCTTCGAGCTGAACGAGGCGCGGGCTCAGGGAGCCGATTGCAGGCGTAATATCGCGATCGATTCCGCGATAGCCCAGAAAAGAGCCGTCCTCGGCGAACAACGGAATGCCACTGGTTTCCAGCACCACCAGGCGCCCATCGGCGTGCAGGTTGCGGTTGATCAGCCCGGCGAAAGGCCGACGCTGCGCCACGATAGCTGCGAACTCCGCCCCTACTCGCTCGGCCTCTTGCGACGGCATGAAATCGAACGGCGTGCGGCCGAGCACCTCTGCTGGCGAATACCCGAGTATTTGCTGACTGTGCGCGGAGCAGAACGTGTAGCGGCCCTGCGCATCGACCTCCCAGAGCCAGTCGCTGTTATTCGCGACTATCTCCTGCAGGCGTTTGATTTCCCGCCTATAGGCTTCAGGCGTGGCGTTTTGACCGAACATTTGGGATTGGTCAGTTCAACGATGGGGTGCGGCGCGAAAATTTAGACCAGTACCTGAGCCTGCGCAACTTGCCATTTAATCGCCACTGGTCGCGTGGAGCCGAGCACTGCCTGGCCTGCTGATTAGCGCCTGGGCCTGAAGCCGCGTGCTAAACGCAGCCGGACGCTGGTCCTTGCGCGCTTCGAATGTTACTGCTTGAGTCTCGAAATCCCTGAGGAGCCATGCCAATGATCCCCGCCCCGCTGATCGAAACCCTGCGCAACGCCCGGCACGTCGTCGTGTTCACCGGAGCGGGCGTCTCGGCAGAAAGTGGCATCCCGACGTTTCGCGACGCACTGACCGGCCTCTGGGAGCGCTTCGATGCCGCGTCCCTGGCCACGCCCGAGGCTTTTCACGCGGACCCTGCGCTGGTCTGGGGCTGGTACGAATGGCGGCGTATGAAAGTCCTGCAGGCCCAGCCAAATCCGGCACACCGGGCCATCGCCGAGCTGAGCCGGCATGTTCCGCGCCTCACGCTAGTCACCCAGAACGTCGACGACTTGCATGAGCGCGCCGGCAGCGATGAGGTCATCCATCTGCATGGCAGCCTGCATCAGCCACGCTGTTTCGAATGCGGCGAAGCTCCGAACGAACCGCTCGGCATGCCCGACGAACCGGAAGGCGGCCGTCGAGTGCAGCCGCCGCGCTGCTCAGCCTGCGCTGGCCCGCTGCGCCCCGGCGTGGTCTGGTTTGGCGAAAGCCTGCCGGTCGACCGACTGAACACCGCATTCGCGGCGGCGGAGCACTGTGATGTGCTGATATCGGTAGGCACCTCCGGCCTGGTCTACCCGGCGGCAGAAATGCCAGGGCTGGCCTGGCGCGCCGGTGCGACGGTCCTCCACGTTAATCCCCAAGCCAGAGCCAGCCATGGCGAACGGGAATACGCGCTGGCCGGCCCGGCTGGCGAAAAGTTGCCTGAACTCATTCAGCAGGCGTTTGGAAGCTCCAGAGATTGAAAGCCGACCCTACCGCGCTGAGGTCACGGTGCCCGGTGCAACCTATACAGTGATTTGCGTGCCGGGCCGTGAGCGGCATCCACGATCAAGGCCTTCTCGACGGGCTGACGGCAAGTCCGTTAGTCACTACGGCCGTCAGGTCAAGGCCGTGATCACCGCGGTTTGATACGCCGGGCGCTGTTGCAGTCGCTCATACCATTGCTGCAGGTGCGGCAGGTCTGGCCGCTCGATGGGCATCTCGAACCAGGCGTAGGCGAAGCAGCCCAATGGAATATCGCCCATGCCGAATGCTTCACCCGACAGGTACGGCTGTTCGGCCAGCGCTCGATCGGCGATGGCGAGTAGTGTGCCGCACTCCTCCAGCGCTACTTGCACGGCGGTCATGTCGCGCTTCTCCGGGGCGGTGCGCACGATGTTCCAGAACAGCGGGCGGAAGGGCGTGGCCAAGGATGAAGTGACCCAGTCCATCCATTTGTCCGCCCCGGCGCGCTGACGCGGATCGGTGCTCCATAGCGTGCCCTCGCCATACTGTGCGGCGAGGTAGCGAACGATGGCGTTCGACTCCCACAACACCAACTCGCCGTCTTCGAGGCATGGCACCAGGCGATTCGGGTTCTTCGAGAGGTACTCGGCTTCACCCACTACACCAAAGGCGCCTCCTGCATCGATGCGCGTATAAGGAACACCAAGCTCTTCAAGACACCAGAGCGCCTTCCTCACGTTGGTCGAGTTGATTCGGCCCCATAGCTTCAACATGCAATCGCCCTCGGTTGGTCGGCGTTCATCGCCAAGACCCAAACCCTAACCGCAATTTATGTATCCCGCGATGCTCGAACCGCTCAGAGCGCCTTTCTTCGCCCCTTGAGCAAACGCGTTGCGCCTTGAGCCTTCTGGGTGAACCACAGGACCCGGCTCACGCCACGGGTGATCGCTACATAGGCCAGGCGCAGGCTCTCGTCGGCCATGGCCTGGTCGTAGCTGTTTCGGAAGAAGCCTGAATAGGCGTATAGCGCGTTTCGCAGCGAGTGTTTCTCCGGCGGCATGCAGTCATCGACGATGATTGCGACCTCCGCCTGCAAACCCTTGGCGCGGTGAATGGTGTAGGTCTTGACTGGCAACTTCTTGTCCAGCTCGGCCTGAATGGCGCGCAGCGGCTCGTTGCGTCGGCTCAGCACCAGCACGGCGTTGCGATCGGCGTCTGGTCGGGTCGCGACATGTGCGCACTGCGCCTCGATCTGGCTGATCAGGTCCGGCAGGCGGGCTTTCAGGTCGAAGCCCGTCACCAGCTTCACGCCGTGATCGCCTGGCTGAGTGGCCTTGCCGGCTTTGCTGGTTTTGTTCTGTTTGAACTCGACGCCGGCCAGCACCGCCTCACTATCGCGGATGATCGGTTCGATGGAGCGATAGTTGGTTTCCAGCATCAGCACCAAGCTTTTCTTCGACGCGCCTTTGCTGGGGAAATACTTGTCGAAATCCATGAACAGCTCCGGCGAACTGCCGCGCCACCCATAGATCGACTGCCAGTCATCACCGATGGCCATCAGACTAACCGGCTCGCCCAGACCGGCCAACGACCGATGCATCGCCTGCAGCCATTGGACGATCTGCGGCGAGATGTCTTGAAACTCGTCGATCAGCAAATGGCTGAACGGTGCCAAGGCATCGACCGAAGCACCCTTCCCGCCCACCGCCAGACGCTGCGTAAGCTGCTGAAACGCGCCGTTGAAGGTCATCAGCCCCTGCGCCTGCAGTGCTGCCTGGAAATGCTTCCAGAACAGGATCAGCGCGTCGATGAACCAGCGCTCGCGTTCCGAGCCGGCCATCCGGCTGGTCTGCATCTGCTCGATGCGGATGCCGATGCTCTCGATGAAACCCGCCTGCGCATAGAACGCTTCGAACAACGGGACAGCGACGAATTCGCCAGCCAGCTTGAACGTATCCAGCGGCGCCTTCGGCGTTTTGCGCTGGTCGGTAACCGGCGATGGCAGGTCGAGCAACTGGTGCACCAATGTTCGGAAGCCTTCCTCCTCGGCATAACAGCTCTGGTAGGCCTGCTTTAGCAGTCGCTGTTGGGCCGGCCGCAAGCGCGAAGCGGTTAGCGGATTATCCAGCTCCGTGGGCGAGGCGCCCTTTTCGTCCAGCTGTTCGAACCAGACCGGTTTGCCCAGCACCTCCTTGGCCAGCACCGCCATCGCCGAATGGAAAGTCCGCACGCATTGACGCGCGCTGGTGGGGTCGAACTCGAAATTCCAGAAGCCGAGCACCCGCGTCAGCTGTTCGCGCAGCTGCGCACAGGACGCATTGGTGAAGGAAATCACCGTCAGCCGCTCCGGTGGGACCTCCAAGTGACAGAGCATGAACACCACGCGCAACACCAGCGTGGTGGATTTGCCCGAGCCGGCACCGGCGAAAATCCGCGTCACCGGGCTGTCGCTGAGGATCATCGCCCATTGTTCATCGGAGGGCGCGCAGATCACTCCGGCTTCGACGGCACGACCAACCCGCAGGCGCATCGCCTGGATCTGCTGATCCTGGACCGAGAGCTTTGCCGGCCCGTAGATGCCTTCACTGGCGGGCTTGCGGGGTTTGGCCCTAGCTTTGGCCGGTGCATCTGTTTGCTTGACCTTGCGCCCAACTGCAGCGGGCGACTTGCCGGATTGTTTGGCGACTCGCTTGCCAGTCTTCTTGGGAGCGGAGCCGGGCCAACGGCGCAGGATCAGCTCTTCTTCCGTTTGCAAATAGGCCGAGGTACGAGGAAAGCAACGCGCCAACGCACCCGAAACCAGGCGCTTGTAGCGTTTGACGGCAGACAACATGACGATCAACCAGAGAGGAACAAGTGGCTGATATGGTAAGGGTTTTTCGCAGCGGGCTGGCTTGCGAAGGCAAACTGTCGCGCTACGTTCGTCGGTTGCTCTGCACCCTGCTCGCGTGCGGGTCACTAAAGAAAGTCCATCCATATAACAGGCTGCTCGAGCTTCCATGTACAGAATCGGTTTCGCCTGCATGTATCGCCACCCCGGCCACCGTGAATCGCTGAAGGAGCTGGAGACCATCGAGCGTGCCTTCAATCCACGCTCGACCACGTTGCGCTGGCTCAACAGCGTGTCCCAGGACGTGGCTCGCGAAAAGCTAAACGGCATCATCGAACACAACCTCGCGGCGCAGCTGCGGCTGCTCGAATACGTCGGGACGCTGCCGAGCGAGCTGCACATGCTGCGGCTGAGCAGCGATCTGCTGCCCTTCTACAGCCATCCGGAAGCGACCGAGTTTTATCGTCAGCCCGAAGTGCGTGAAGTGATCGAAAAGGGCTTTGCACGGATCGGGGAATTAGCTCGGGCAACCGGCATCCGCATCTCGCTGCACCCGGGACAATACTGCGTGCTCGGCTCGGATAAGCCGCACGTGGTGGAGAACAGCCTGGCGGAGTTCGAATACCACGCCGACATGATCCGGATGATGGGCTTCGGCCGGCGCTTTCAGGACTTCAAATGCAACGTGCATATCGCCGGGCGGATGGGTGTCGCGGGTGTACGCGCGATCTGGCCGCGCCTGTCGCAGGAAGCACGAAACTGCATCACCTTCGAGAACGAGGAAAAGACCTACGGGGTCGACGACTGCCTGCAACTCGCGGACCTCGCGCCAGTGGTGCTGGACATCCATCATTGCTGGGTCAACGAAGAGCGTTACATCGACCCGCACGACCCGCGCGTTGCCCGCATCATCGACAGCTGGCGCGGCGTGCGGCCAACCATGCATTACTCCCAGCCACCGGAAAGCCTGATGGAGCTCGGTTTTTCACCGGAACGGAAGCTGGAGATGCCCGACCTGCTGCAGCGCGTCAGCAAGCGCGATCTCTATAGCCACAGCAAGCGCATGTGGAATCACTGGACCAACCAGTACGCTCGCGAATTCCTCGACCGCTTCGACATGATGTTCGAGGCCAAGGACAAGAATCTCGCCGCTCTGGATTACTACACCGACTACTTGGTCGGCAGCGCCAACTCATGAGTGCGTGGCGTCATGCGAGGCTGTCAATCGGTATCGGGTGGGTTGGTGCAGCAGTGAGGAATCACGGATCGAGCCTAAGCCAGGCTGGTACGCGCTGACTCGTTGACCCTGCGCAAACCCCGTGTCGGTTTGCGCAGGGGGATCAAGGGATCAGAAGTTTCGAAGCAGAATTTCCTGTTCTTTGCGCTTAGCCAGCGCGTCGGCGGCCACGAGGGCCAGTAGCGGTAGCACGCCTACCTTGAGCGCGAGGTCCCAGGATCCAAGGAACCCGATCAATACAGCTCCAACGACGACGAGTACGGCCATGCAATGTGCACAGAAGCGCCACAATTCGAGTGCAACGACCTGAGCATTCTGGTTGTTGATCATACTGAGCCCCTCTTTGTTGTTTTAATTGCCTTTACAAGCTTCAGCGTAGCCGCCTTATGGGCATGCGCAACCATATTTTTGTGTCATTAATGTGTCTAGCACGCCGCTTACAGCGATTTTTCACGAGAGTTCCGTTAACACCAAAACAGGCGGCCAATACCTCACCGTCATGTCCCGGCCACAAGCCGTTGAAAGCGTGCAGGCGAAACACCACGGCGTGATGGCCCTTCCGTAGGAGCGAGTTTGCTCGCGAAATTTCGCGTGGCCCGGGTTCGCTACAAGACTGTGTGATCGCATCCATGCGCGACGTTCGTCCAGAGCGTCAACGATCCGCCCTGAGAATCTTGTCCAGCGCGCGGCGAAGAATCTCGACGGTGCGGTCCAGATTTCTCAGCTTCTCCAGTCCGAACAGGCCGATGCGGAAGGTCTGGAAGTCGTCCGGCTCGTCGCATTGCAAGGGAACGCCCGCTGCGATCTGCAGACCTTGCTCGGCAAACTTGCTCCCGCTCCTGATTTCGCTGTCGGTGGTGTAGCAGACCACCACCCCCGGCGCCTCGAAGCCCTCGGCCGCGACGCTTCTGAATCCTTTTTCAGCCAGCAGCGCCCTTACCCGCCGGCCCAGCTCCAACTGGTCTTCACGAAGGGCCTCGAAGCCGTAGTCCCGTGTTTCGAGCATGACGTCCCGGAAACGCATCAGCGCATCACTTGGCAGGGTCGCGTGATAGGCGTGCCCACCTTTCTCGTAGGCCTGCATGATCTGCAGCCACTTCTTCAGATCGCAGGCGAAGCTGCTGCTCTGGGTCGCCTCGACGCGAGACTGCGCAGCTTCGCTGAGCATCACCAGCGCACAGCACGGCGACGCGCTCCAGCCTTTCTGCGGCGCGCTGATCAGTACATCGACGCCGCATGCCTGCATGTCTACCCAGAGCGCGCCGGAGGCGATGCTATCGAGGACGAACAGCCCGCCAACCGCATGTACGGCGTCTGCCACCGCACGTAGATAGTCGTCCGGCAGGATCATCCCGGACGAGGTTTCGACGTGGGGCGCGAACACCAGATCAGGCTTTTGCGCGGCAATGGTCGCGATGACCTCATCAATGGGCGGCGGAACGAATGCGGCCTGGGAGTCCTGGCTTTGTGGGCGTGCCTTGAGCACCGTCGACGACGTGGGAATCGCGCCCATCTCGAAAATCTGCGTCCAGCGGTAACTGAACCAGCCATTTCGGATCACTAGACACTTGCGGCCCTGCGCCAACTGACGCGCCACCGCTTCCATGCCGAACGTACCGCTGCCCGGCACGACGGCGACTGCATGAGCGTTGTAGACGGATTTGAGCGTGGTGGAAATGTCGTTCATGACGGTCTGGAACGACCGGGACATATGGTTCAGCGACCGGTCGGTGTACACGACCGAATATTCAATCAACCCATCGGGGTCGACACCGGGGAAAAGGTCCGACATGGCATCACTCCGCAGCAAAGAGCTGCCAACGACCCTGCCCGAAGCCAGACTGCATTACAAGCAATATGAGAACCAGTTCTCACTTGTCGCCAACATGATGAAGGCCCCTTCAGCAAATTTGTGTTGGCTTGCCGCGAAACAGACGCAACGCTTTCCGCATCAGGAAGTTCCGACCATTTGTCGGAAACCAAGCTGGCACCGCGCCACATGATGTTCAAAAAAATGGCGCTAAAGATTCTGCAAGCCGCGTCAGACAAGCGCCTTGATCACAGAAGAAGCGTAGAGACGATCGTCATGTTACAAAAAGCTTAAAAGACAATTTAATGGCGCCGTTATTTTAGCTTCCTGTATTTCCACAATTCACAAAACAAATTATAAAAGCGCCAGCGAAGCGAAGAACTACCCGTTCCGTCTCGCCTACTGGTTCGGTCGTATTGGATTTGCCTTCTTGGCCCCTTCTTATTGATCAACCTCCTGTCACTACGTCCCGCGCGTATCGCGTGGATGTACATCGTCATGGAGCCGAAAATGTCCGTCACAGTTTTTCCGAGCGCCCGCAAAGGTCTCATGTCCGCCATCGCCCTGGCCGCATTGCTGGGTTTTTTCCCCAACGTCAATGTCAGTGCTGCATCCGCTACGAGCACCAACACAGCGGTGATCTCCTACTCGGCGCTGATCAACAAGTTCACCAACAGTTATTGGCAGAACGGCTCCTGGCGCGCTTCGGCTGGCGTTTCGATCGCTGCCACCGAGCAGAACCTCGCGGCCTTCCGTATCGGCACCTCGGTGCGAACGGCTGACGGCCAAATACGCACCGTCACCTCGGTCAAACCCGCCAGCGGCGCGTTGACAGTCTTTCTGACGGGGCCGGTGCTGGACGGCAGCGTGATCGGTTATCCCAACCGGCTCAGCGTCAGCAACGTGGCAAAGCCGAAGCCGGACGTCACCGTACCGGATAGCCCGCCGGTCGCAGCACCAACCCACGCGGCGCTGATCAACAAATTCACCAACAGCTATTGGCTCAATGGCTCCTGGCGGGCATCGGCCGGTGTTTCCGTAGCCGCCACTGCGCAGAACAGCGCGGACTTCGTCGTCGGCGCATCGGTACGCACCGCGGACGGGCAGATACGCACCGTTACTTCGGTCACGCCGGCAAGCGGCGCGCTGACCGTATTCATGGACGGCCCCGTGCTCGACGGCAACGTCATCGGCTACCCGAACAAGCTGAGCCTGGTCGCGGCTCCGACGTCCCGCCCAGCCCTGTCTCCCGATCCGATCGCAGATGCCGCACCTACAACGGCCGAGCCCGTGCAACTGGTAGGCGTCGCGCTGTCCGGCGCCGCTTTCGGGCCGTCGGTGCTGCCCGGCAAGCACGGCACCAACTACATCTATCCGGCCGAGTCGTACTACAAGAAGTACGCCGAGCAGGGGCTGAAGCTGGTTCGCCTGCCGTTCCTCTGGGAGCGTATCCAGCCGCAACTGAACACCGAGCTCGACGCTGCGCAACTGGCGCTGCTCACCCAATCGCTCGACTTCGCGCACAAGCACGGCGTCAAGGTCGTGCTCGACATGCACAACTATTACCGCTACTACAAACAGCCGATCGGCTCCGAAAACGTGCCGATCCAGGCGTTCGCCGATACCTGGAAGCGCATCGCACAAAAAGTCGGCAACCATCCGGCCCTGAGCGGTTATGGCCTGATGAACGAGCCCAACACCAAGGGGCTCTGGCCTGAAGCAGCGCTGGCCGCCGCCAAGGAAATCCGCACGGTGGACAAGACCAACTGGATTTACGTCGCCGGCGATCGCTTCTCCAGCGCATGGCACTGGCCGCAATCCAACACCCAGCTGATCGCCGACCCATGGATGCGCGATCCGCAGAACAACCTGATCTTCGAAGCGCACATGTACCTCGATCGCGACACCTCGGGCCTGTACGTCGACAAGACCGAAACCTTCGCACCGGATCTGGGTATCAATCGCGCCAAGCCGTTCGTGGACTGGCTACGGACGAACAACCTGCGCGGCTTCATCGGCGAGATGGGTGTTCCGAACTACGCGCCCGATGCGATCGTCGCGATGGACAACCTGCTGGGCTACCTGCGTGACAATTGCGTGCCGCTCACTTACTGGGCCGCCGGCCCCTGGTGGGGCAAGTACATACTCGCGCTGGACGTATCGGGAGGCGCCGAGCAACCGCAGCTGCCAATCCTGCGAAAGCACGCCGCGACACCGAACAGCTGCGCAGCCATTGGCGAACCGATGTAATTGCCGCTGCTTCGCTGATCCAGCCAAGGCCTGACTGTGTGTCAGGCCTTTTTGTTTTTGAGCACGCCCGCACTTCGCCGATGAAGATGTCGCAGCCGATATACCCGAGCTGGCTGTCTACGCAAAAATATAAATGCGAACGATTTGTGTTTGATATGGCATTTACAATGCCTTAGGATGCTGCCCGCCTGCCAACAGAGCGTGCCGCACCTTATGAATGTTGCCGACCAGTCGAGGATCGCCGTCCACCTTGCGATGCTGATCAACATGCTGTCGCTGGGCAGCCTGATGATGGTCATGCCGCTGGGTCCGGATCTGGTACGTCACCTTGGAATGGAGGCTAGCCACGTCGGCTACATCAGCGGCGGCGCCACCCTTGCCGCTGCCCTGAGTGCCTTTATCGCAGCCCCCTGGCTGGATCGCTTCGACCGAAAACGCGCGCTGATCATCTTGCTGGTGCTGCGTTTTGCCTTGCTGTTCGGCTGCGCGCTGGCGACCGACCCGAATCAGCTGATCGCGCTGTTCGTACTTTCCGGTCTAGTCGCAGGCCCCATGGGCGCGATTCTGATGGCAACGATGCTGGACCTGATCCCGCCCGCCGAACGCGGCCGCAAGCTTGCCTACATCGGAATGGGGTTTTCCCTGGCTGCGATTCTGGTCATCCCGCTCGCGCTGGAATGCTCGATGCGCTGGAGCTGGACGACCCCCTTCGTGCTGCTCGGCGGCACCGGATTGATTCTGGCGCTGCTTTGTCAGCTGTTCTTTCCGTCACCGTCTGCGGCTCATCGGCCCTCGGGCTCGGTCAGACCGCTGCTCGCTTCGCGCCTGTGCATGGCGGCGCTGGCTATCACCATGTTGCAGATGTTCGGACATTTCCTCTTGGTTCCGCACTTCGCTACCTACTTTCAATTCAACGTGGACTTTCCTCGCGAAAACCTGGGCTTGCTCTATCTGCTCGGCGGGTTGGCGAGTATCGCGGCGATGCGTATTGGCGGTGCCTGGATCGACCGCGGCAGTGCCGTGACGGTCGTGCTGGTCAGTAGCGGCAGCCTCGCGCTGGTGACCTTGCTTGGTTTCGCATGGCCGGTGGGCGTTTCTCTGTACGTCATTTTCACCCTGTTCATGGCGCTGAGCGCCGTACGTAGCAACAGCACCATGACCATCGCGGCTGGCATACCACCGGCCCATCAGCGCGCCGCGTTCATGGCGTTTCAGGGAACGGTTTCAAATGTCGCGGCCGGCTTCGGCAGCCTGATTTCGGCGCGCTATCTGACCGACGGGCCACAGCATCAACTACTCGGCTTCGAAGAGCTGGCGGCGCTCTACGCAGTGCTGGGCATCGTGGCCGGTTTGGGCGTGCTGTACCTGATCCACGGCATCAAACAGCGCGATGCGAACCCGACGGCAACAGCAGAACAACAGGCGGGATGACCCGCCGAGGGATACGTGATGAGTCCATTTCGAAAACATGAGCAGCAATGGAGCATGCTATGAACATCGTTAACAACCGGGGCATCAGCCGCCCTCGTCACCTGTCCCTGACCGTCCTGGCCAGCCTTCTGCCTTTCGCCGCACTGGCGAACGAGCCCGTGGCGCTGGAGCAGCAAGTCATCACCGCGACCCAGACGGCGCACAGCGAACTCAGCGCCCCAGCCAGCGTGTCGGTCGTCACCCGCGAGGAGCTGGAAAAGAGGCCGGTCTACAACCTGGCCGATGCGGTGAAATACCTGCCGGGCGTGCATCTCAACCCGTCTTCCGCCTACGGCCGCAAGGAAATCAAGCTGCGTGGGATGGATTCGGACTACACGTTGTTGCTGGTCAATGGTCGCCGCGTGAATTCCCGCGAGGCCCTGACCTCCAACTACGCCAACGACTTTGACCTGTCGTCGATCCCCATGGCCGCCATCGAGCGCATCGAGGTGATCCGCGGGCCGATGTCCTCGCTGTACGGCGCCGACGCTCTGGGCGGCGTGGTCAACGTGATCCTGCGTCAGCCGACGGACAAGACCGAAGCCGGGATCGCCTACAGCTACGAGCATCCGACCGAAGGCGATTCCGGCGACAGCCACAAGGCCAGCGGCTACCTCAGCGGCGCGCTGATCGAAGACAAGCTGCGTGGCAACCTGATCGTCGAAACAGCCGACCAGGCGGCCTGGGGCTCCGACCAGACCGTCTTTGCCAATACCGATGCGGTCGAGAAACGCCAGAACGGCAGCGCCTTCGGCACCCTTAGCTGGCTGTTGGACGAACGCCAGAGCATCGACCTGGACATGAGCTACCGCAGCGACGACCGCAAGGCGATCTGGAACAACTCCGGCGTGTCCTTCCCCACCAACATCCAGGAAATGGACCGCTGGACCTTGGGCCTGGCGCACAACGGCAACTGGGACGGCTTCAACACCCGCCTGCGTTACTACTATGAAGATGTCGACCTGATGGACGACTCCGAGATCATGACCACCCTGCGGGGCGTGAAGGGCGACGTACAGCAGAAGAATCACACCGTCGACGGCCAGGTCAGCGCCTTCCTTGGCAACCACCTGCTCACCCTGGGCGGGGAGTTCCGCCGCATCGAGCTGTCGCACAACCAGAACCTGGGCTCGGACACCGAAGTCGACCAGAAGGCCCTCTATCTGCAGGACGAATTCTCCATCGGCCGGCTCGACGTGACCCTGGGTGGCCGCTGGGACGACCACGACGGTTTCGGCGGGGAGTTCAGCCCGCGCGTCTACGGCGTCTACAACCTGACCGACAATTGGGTGATCAAGGGCGGCGCCGGCAAGTCCTTCAAGGCACCGAGCATCTACCAGATCGACGAGAACTACGGCGTGCTGGCCTGCCGCGGCATGTGCACCCTGGTCGGCAACCCCGACCTGAAACCGGAAACCGCCACCAGCTACGAGCTCGGCACGCTCTATCAGGATGAGCGCATGGAGGCCGGCATCATGTTCTTCGATAACGAGATCGAAGACATGATCTACACCGACAGCTGGCGAGCGGGTTATATGCCGACCGTGATGACCTATACCAACGTCGACAAGGCACGGGTCAGGGGTTACGAGCTACAGGGACGCTATGCAATCAGCGACGCCATCGGCCTGCGCGCCAACTACACCTACGCGGACGCCGAGAACCGCGAGACCGACGAGTCCCTGCGCAACACGCCGCAGCACATGGCCAATATTGGCCTCGACTGGCAAGCGATGGAGAAACTCGACCTGAACCTGGACTACCAGTACACCGGAAGCCAGTACGTCTACGTCTCGGCCGCCCGGCCGGACGTCGAGACCGGTGCCTTCCACACCGTCAGTGTCGGCGCCCGCTACAGGGCCACCAATGAGCTGACGCTCAACGGCGGCCTGAACAACCTGACCAACGAAAAACGCGACGACGTCGCCCAGTCGATCGACAACATCCTCATGGGACGCACGGTTTTCGTCGGCTTCAGCTACGACATCTGACCCAACCGGCGGCTCTCGCCGCCGGACTATCTGGAGAACCACAGCGCGACGATGACCAGAACCGAGGCGGTATTCCCCAACTACCAGCAAGCGGTGCTCCTCGGGGGCGGCGGCCTGCTGCTGGGCTTGTTGATCCTGTCGATGAGCACCGGTGCCGGTGTTTACGGCGCAATCGAAGTGCTGCACTACCTGATGGGTGATCCGCTCGCCGTGGCGGACGAAAAGCTCGCCATGGTGGTCGATACCCTGCGCCTGCCGCGCACCCTGGCGGCTCTGGTGGTCGGCGGTAGTCTGGCGATTGCCGCCTCGCTGCTGCAAAGCGCGACGCGCAATCCGCTGGCCGAACCCGGCCTGCTCGGCGTCAATGCCGGCGCGGTCTTGGGTCTGGTGATCGGCCTGATCTTCTTCGGCGTCGAGTCCACTCGCGGTTATCTGCTCTGGTCCGGCGCTGGCGCGCTGCTGGGCAATCTCGTGGTGCTGGGCGTTGGCCTGATGCTGGGCCAGGCCAGCCCCCTGAAACTGATCCTCGCCGGCGTTGCGCTGGGCGCGATCTTCGGCGGGCTTTCCAACTTCATGCTGCTCCAGACCCGCGTGGCGCTGGAGCAGTTTCGTTTCTGGAACCTGGGATCACTGTCGGCCTCCAGCCTGGACGCCGTGAGTACCGTGGCCCCGGTCGCCTTGATCGGCCTGTTCCTCGCCGCCCTGCTCTGCCGGCAATTGACGCTGATGCAGATGGGCGACAGCCAGGCGCGGGCGCTGGGCATTCACACCACCTGGGTGCGCCTGGGTGTACTGGTTGCCTCGACATTGCTCACTGCCTGCGCGATCTCCCTCGCCGGCCCGGTCGGCTTCGTCGGCTTCCTCGCGGCGTACTGCGCAAGGTTGATCGAACCGGTCGCGCTGCTGCGTCAACTGCTGTTCTCGACGCTGTTCGGCATGCTGTTTCTGCTGGCGGCCGATGTGCTCGCGCGTTGGCTGCTGCAACCCTTCGAGCTGCCGGTCGGCACCTTGCTGGCCGCACTGGGCGCTCCGGCGCTGATCGCCATCGTGCTACGCGGCGGCTTCCGTTCCCTGCTGGCGGTGAGATAAGCATGTCGTCGATCACTCCCAGCGGCGTCTGGACGCTGCGCCTAGGCGGCATGAGCCTGTTGCTGCACCGTCGCAACTGGCTGATGTGCGGCCTGCTCATCCTGTTGCTGGCAACGTTAGCGGTGCTTGCGATCAGCCTCGGTTCGGGCCAGATGGGCATGCGCGACGTGCTTGCGACCCTGCTCGGCCATGGCAGCAAGTTGAACAACATCATGGTGTTCAAGATCCGTATGCCACGGGTTGCCGCGGCCATCGTCGCAGGCTTCGCCATGGGCATGGCCGGGTGCCTGATCCAGACGCTGGTGCGCAATCGCCTGGCCACGCCGGACATGATCGGCGTGAACGAAGGCGCCTCGCTGGCGGTGGTCGGGTTCTCCCTGTATCTGACGTTCGGTAGCTGGCCCTGGTGGGCCTCGCCGCTGGGCGCAATGCTGGCTGCGGCTGCGCTGTTCACCCTGTGCCGCCGCCCTGGCGAGCAGGGATATCTATTCATCGTCATTGGCATTGCGCTGTCGGAGTTGTTCGGTGCGCTGGGCGACTTCGCCATGTCCACTCAACCGCTGGTGCACCTAGGCAGCATTTACCTGTGGACCATGGGCCACTTCGCCGGCATCGGTTACCAGACGGTCAACCCCATCGCACTGATACTGCTGCTGTTGTGCCCAGTGATGGCGCTGCTCAACCGGCCGCTGGCGCTGCTGCGGTTCGGCGATGCCACGGCGCAGAACCTCGGCATACGCGTGCCGCTGGTGCAACTCGGCGTACTCGGCCTGGCGATTCTCGTGGCGTCACTGGGCACGGCGATTGGCGGGCCAGTGGTGTTCATCGCCATGGCTGCGCCGATCCTCGCGTCGTGGCTGGCGCGCGATAACCTCGCCCCGCTCTGGCTGTCTGCTATTTGCGGTGCGGTGCTATTGCTGGGCAGCGACACCTTGGTACGCGTATTGGCACAGCCGGAAGAAATCCCCACCGGGATCATGACGCGCCTGCTTGGCGGCATTCTGCTGCTTGGCCTGCTATTGAAGGACAGACGAGGGGCCGATTGATGACGGTACTGAGCGTACGAAACCTGCATTTCGCCTATCAGGACAAGGTGATTCTGGACGATCTGTCCTTTTCCCTTCCCAAAGGTCGGCTGATCGGCATCGTCGGGCCCAACGGCAGCGGCAAATCCACCTTGCTCAAACTGCTGGCGCGCCAGCTGCCGTTGCAACGTGGCGAGATCGAGATTCACGGCCAGCCTTTGCTCCGCTATTCAATGAAAAGCCTGGCCCGCCAATTGGCCTTTCTGCCGCAGCGGCCGGTGATGGCCGAGGGCATTCGTGTCGAGCAGCTGGTGCAATACGGTCGCCATCCGCATCAGGGCTGGTTCAACCAGTGGAGCGAGGAAGATGCGCGCCAAGTGGCGCGTGCCCGAGCGGCAATGCAACTCGACGCCATCTGGCATCGGCAGGCCTCGTCACTCTCCGGAGGGCAGGCGCAACGCGCGTGGCTGGGCATGATCCTGGCGCAGAACACCGACCTGATTCTGCTCGACGAACCCACCAGCGCGCTGGACATCGGTCACCAGGCTGAAGTCATGGAAGCCGCGCACCGGATCGCTGCCGAAGGCCGCACCGTGCTGATCGTCATCCACGACCTGGGCATCGCCGCGCGCTATTGCGACGAGTTGATCGCGCTCGCCGATGGCCATATCCAGGCCATCGGCCCGGCTCGCCAGGTGATGACCAAGGCATTGGTGGATCGCCTCTACCAGACCGAAGTGGACATCCTGCCCGCACCCGGCGACGGCGCCCCGGTAATCGTGCCGCGCCGTCGCCTGCTTTCCGCTCCCGCCCCTTCTACGCGCACCTCCGCGGTGCATGAACTCGCTCAACAGGACACGACCCCATGATCAAACGAAACGCTTTGCGCCTCACCGCGGCGCTGTTCACCGCCGTGCTGACTCTCAACGCTCATGCCGAAAACCGCCAGATCGAAGATGCCCTTGGCAACCGCGTGACCGTTCCAGCCACGCCCAAGCGCGTCGTCACCCTCAGCGAGATCGACCTGGATACCGCGCTGACCCTCGGCGTGACACCGGTCGGCACCGTCAACGGCCGTGGCCAGGCCGCGCCGCCGCGCTATCTGGAGGGCAAGCTGCCGTCTGGCATCAAGGTGGTCGGCGATCTCGACAACCCCAACCTGGAGACGCTGCTGGAGCTGGAGCCGGACTTGATCCTTACCGGCCCGGTGAAGCCGGAGCAGCTGGCCATCCTCAACGAGATCGCACCGACCGCAGTCACCTTCAACTGGGGCCAGCCATGGCAGCAAAGCCTGCAGCGCACGGCTCAGATATTGAACAAGGATGCCGAAGCCCAGGCATTTCTCCAGCGTTATGAAGCCCGCACCGCCGAGGCCCGCGAGCGGCTGAGCGATCATCAGGGCGAAACCTTCAGCATCGTGCGTTGGAATCCGAAGGGCCCGTCGTACATGTTCAAGGACTCCTTCGCCAGTACCGTCGCCAAGGATGTCGGGCTGGTGCGCCCGGCGCATCAGCAGGACGCCGGCCATACGCATTCGATGGCGCTGAGCCTGGAGTCGCTGGAGCTGCTGGACGCCGACTGGCTGGTGATCGGCACCCTAGCCACTAGCGGAGAAGCGGTCGATGCCATGCGTCAGGCCGAGGAAACCGCTGCGTTCCGCCAGCTCTCGGCCATCCAGACCAAGCGCTTCGGCGCGGTCGACGGCTCGCTATGGACCTCGGTCGGTGGCCCGATGGCGGCCATGCAGGTGATCGAGGATATCGAAGGGATCGTTGGCAAGGCCGATGCCGAGCCGGTCGCGAAGGATTGATCGCATTCAGCGACCCCGTGGGGTCGCTGAAACAATGTTCAAACCGGCTCGGGCAAGCGCTTGCGATCGATCTTGCCGCTGGCGGTTTTGGGCAACGAGTCGAGCAGCACGATGCGGCCCGGGATCATGTAATGCGGCAGGCCGCGCTGCAGCTGCCGGCGGATTTCCAGCCGAGTCGGGCCACCGTTGCGCAGCTCCAGATAACCCACCAGACAGGCTTCGTCGCCCTCCCCCAGCAGCCGCACCGCAGCCTCCAGCACGCCTTCGATGCGGCGCAGGCTCGCTTCGATTTCACCCAGTTCGATGCGAAAACCGCGCAGCTTGATCTGATCATCGCGACGGCCGCGATACTGGAACTCGTCCTCGGCAATACGCCGTACCCGGTCGCCGGTCCGGTAGAGGCGCCGGCCCTGCCATGCAATGAAGGCCTGCTCGGTCAGGTCGCTACGCTGCCAGTAACCCTGCGCCAGCGACGGCCCTTCGATGCACAACTCGCCTTCGCCGCCCGGCTCGACATCGATGCCTTGCTCATCCAGCACCAGGTGCCGATAGCCATCCAGCGACTGCCTGAGCCGCACGCCTTGCTCGCCGAGTGGCAGTTCGACGCGCGACATCATCGACCAGACGGTCGCCTCAGTGGGGCCGTAGCAGTTCCAAAGCTGGCCCACCATGCCGCCGAGGCGTATTGCCAGGTCCGGATCCAGAGCTTCCCCTCCGCATAGCGCAACCAGCCCGGCGCGGCCCGGCCAGCCGGCCTTGAGCAGCATTCGCCAGAATGGCGGGGTCGCTTGCAGGGTGTTCAGGTCCGGACGGCTGTCGAGCAATTGCAGCAACGCCACCGGGTCCTTGTGCGCTGGCGCGCAGACCACTTCCACATAACCGCCAGACCACAGCGGGCCTAACATCTCCAGTAGGGAAATATCGAATGCCGGCGTGGTGGTGAACAGCCAGCGCGTAGCCGTACTGACGCCGATACGCCGGGTTGCGGCGTCGAGGAAATTGCTCAACGCGGCGCGCTCGATGACTACGCCCTTGGGTTTTCCAGTAGAGCCGGAGGTGAACATCATATAAGCCGGCAAGCGCTCATCCAGCGCTGGCGGCTCGGGCATCTGCGCCGTCCCTGGAAGCAAGCGCAAGGACGGAATCAGCGGCTGTACTGCCTGCTCATCCTGAATGACCCACCGTACCTGAGCGTCATTGGCTATGCCCTGCAGCCGTTCCTGCGGAAAGTCCGGCTCCAGCGGCACGAAGCACAAGCCGTCATGCAGGCAGGCCAGCAGCGTGGCGATCAGGTCCGGACCACGATTCAAATGAAGCCCTACGCGATCGCCCGCGACCAGCCCGTGTTCACGCAGTTGCAGCACGATGGCCGCAACCCGCGTGTGCAGCTCGGCATAGCTGAAGCTCGCGCCGAGACAACCCAGAGCGGGTCGCGCGGCGTGGCGGGCAAACAGTTCGGCAAAATGCGCGTTGATCGTGCTCATCGCTTACCCTCGGCCAGCGCTGCCAACGCCTGCAGGTTGTCACGCATGGACGACAGCAGACGTGCGCTCAGGTCCTCACGCAGGCTGCCGATCTGGCGCAGCGTCAGCAGGCCATCGAAGATGCCGCCGTGCAGGCTGATCAGCTCGGCAGACAGGTTGCCGGCATCGCTTGGATTTCCAGGCGGCAGCGGCAATGCCTGCCAGTCGTCTGCCCCGCTCTGGTAGACGCCCAGGTAGTTCAGCGCCACCGGCGGTAACGGCAAGCTGTCGCGGCGGGCCGGGTTGCTGCGCAGCGGTAGATAACCGACGCCCTTGTCCGGGACCCGACGCAGCTGCTCGGCGGCATGCCGCACCAGCGCAGGCCAGTCCGCCTGATCCTGCACCGCAACCGGGAACATGCTGGTGAACCAACCCACCGTGCGGCTGACGTCCAGCGCGGGATCGATCGCCTCGCGCCCGTGACCTTCGAGCATGATCCAATGCTGCTCACCGAGCCCCAGCTCCACCAGCGCGCGCGTCAACGCCGCCAGCAGCAGCTCCCGAACATCCACCGCGAAATGCTGAGTGGCGGACTGAGTCAGCTGACGCGTGATGGCTTCATTCAATTGCAACAGCTGCGGCTCGGCCGGCTGTGACGACGACCAATCAGCGGCGATGCGGTAGTTCATCCCGGCGATCTGCCCGCGCCAGTACGGCAGCTGCGCCTCCGCACGCTGGGCATAGGCCGCCAGCCCTTCGCCCCATTGTCGGTAGCTGCTGGTTTTGTCGGGCAAGGTTTCACCGCGCGCCAAGCGCTGCAGGTCTTCCACCAGGATCCGCCAGGACACCGCATCGATAACCAGATGGTGGAAGGCGATGAACAGCCCGCGCGCGCCGTTCGGCAAACCATCGATCACCGCCCAGGCCAAGGTCCGTGCACTGGCCGGGTCCAGGTGCGCCTGCAGTTCGGTCAGTGCCTGCTGCAGCCCGGCTGCGCCCAGTTCGGCCGCATCCAGATGAGCAGGCTCGATTAACGGTAGGTATTGCTGATAGCACTGACCGGTTGGGATGGCGACCAGGCGCAGGGCGTCGTGCTGTTGCAAAAGCTGGCGCATGTAATCCATCAGTTGCGCCGTCCCTACGATGCCGGGCAGGCGCAGCACCACGCCCTGGTTCCAATGCTGCGGGCGGGCAAATGGCTGCTCGAAGAACCATTGCTGGATCGGTTGCAAGGCGAAGTCGCCGGCCAGGAGGCCCTGTTCGGCGCGGACCGTCTGCGCCTCGCGCGGGCCCGCCAGCACTCGGCACAGTCGGCGCACGGTCTTGGCTTCGAACACTTCCTTGACGCTGCAGGGGTAGCCCGCGTCGCGAAGACGTGTTGCCAATTGAATGCTGAGGATGGAGTCGCCGCCCAGCCGGAAGAAATCGCTTTCCACGCCCAGCGGTTGCTCCAACACGCCTTGCCAGATATCCAGCACCTGGCGCTCCAGCTCCCCGACGGGTGCTACCTGCTGTTCTGTTGCAGCCAGTTCCACCGGCGGCAAGCGCTTCTGATCCAGTTTGCCATTGGCGGTCAGCGGCATTTTTTCGAGCAGCATCAACCTCAGCGGCACCATATATTCGGGCAGTCGCCGCGCCACGGCCTGCAACACGGCATCCGGTTCGGGAATAGGCTCGCCGGGTTTGACGGTGGCGTAGGCCACCAACGCCTGGCGCGCAGCCTGGCTGGCGACGATCACCTTGATTTCCTGCAAGCTCGGGCAACTGGCGTGCAGCTGGGCTTCGATCTCGCCCGGCTCGATGCGGTAGCCGCGTAGTTTGATCTGCGCATCGAGGCGGCCCAGGTATTCGTATTCGCCGGTGGCCAATAGGCGCGCGCGGTCGCCGGTGTGGTACAGGCGCACCTCCACACCCGCCACGGTGTGTTCGCGGAAGGCCTCGGCTGTGCGCTCCGGCTGGTTGAGATAACCGCGCGCCAGGCCCAGGCCCGCCAGGCAGAGTTCGCCGGGCACGCCGACCGGGCACAGCGCGCCGTGCCGGTCCAGCACCACCGCCTGCATGCCATCGATGGGCGCGCCGATGGTCAGGCGCTCGCCTGGCACCAGCGTCTTGGTCAGCGCGGTCACCGTGGCCTCGGTGGGGCCATACATGTCGATCAGGCGGAACTGGCTGGCCCAGCGTTGCGGAATCGCTGGCGGGCATGCCTCGCCGCCGAAGCCCACCGCTTTCATCGCTGGCAACGGGCGTTCCGGCAGCGTCGCCAGCAGCGCCGTGGCAAAGATCATATGGGTGGTTTCGGTTCGCTCGATCTCATCCAGCAAGCCTTCACCGGGGTCGGCCCAGAGCAGGCAGGCGCCGTGGACGAGCGGGACCAGCGCGCACATGTTGCCGGCATCGAACGACAGCGACATGCAATCGAGCATCCGATCGCCCGGCGCAACGCCCAGCCGGCGGCCGTGGTCCAGCAGCAGGTTCGCCAGCGATCCGTGCTCGACCATCACGCCCTTCGGCAAGCCTGTTGAACCGGAGGTGTAGATCACCTGCGCGAGTCGCTGTGGATCATGCTCGCTCAACGGTGCATTTGGGGATTGCGCATCCAGCTGGGCTTGAATCTCGGCACTGCCGAGGTCCACCCAACGTTGGTTCGCCTCCAACGCAAAGGGCGCCGCGCCCTGGCCGACAATCATTCGGACATTAGCGTCACGCATGATGTGCGAGAGCCGTTCCTGCGGGTAATCGGGATCCAGCGGGACATAGGCGGCGCCGAGCTTCCAGCTGGCGAGCAGCGCGACGGCAAAGGCATTTTCACGACGGGCGAGCACGCCGATCAGCTCGCCCGTCGCGCAGCCCTGAGCCCGTAACAAATGGGCCAGGCGGTTGGCGCGAGCATCCAGTTCTGCATAACTGACGCTGCCCTCGCCCTGCCGCAGCGCGGGCCGATGTAGATGCGTTCGGGCCATTTCCTCGAATAGCGACAGGGCCGTCACTCCGTCGGGATAAGCGGCTGGCAGCTCGCTCAGTCGCCGGGCAGTCTGCGTCAGCAGGGGCTCATCGAGCATCGGCAGCTGCCAGATATCCTGCTCTGGGTTGGCCACCACCGCTTCGAGCAGGCGCAGCAACCGGCTGGCATAACCCTCGACGCTGCTGCGCTCGAACAACGCGGTGGCGTAGAGCCAATCGACCCGTACCGAATCCATCAGCTCGGTGACCTTGACCGAGATATCGGTCTTGGCCGGCAGCACCGGCGAGGTCTCTTCCACCGCGTCGCAGCCTGGAATCAGTTCGTTGAAATCCACTCGCGCCTGGTACACCAGCATGATCTGGAAAATCGGATTGATCGCCGTGTGGCGGTCCATGCCCAACGCTTCGCTCAAGGCCTCGAAGCGATAAAGCTGGTGATCGAAGGCCTGCAGATCATCTGTCCGGCATCGGCGCAAATAATCGACGAAAGACTGTTGCTCGGGCAGTTGCGTGCGCAGCACCAGCGTGTTGACGAAAAAGCCCACCAGCGGCTCGATGTCAGGCCGCTCGCGATAGGCCAGCGGTGTGCCGACCACAATGTCGCGCTCGCCGGAGTGCCGTGCCAGCAACAGCGTGAACAGCGCATGCAGGCCGATAAAAGGTGAGGTGTTGTGCTGCTGGCAGAGCTGCTTGAAGCGCTCCCACAATGTGTTGTCGATGGTCGAGAACACCACTTCGCCGCCGCTGGCCTGCTGGGCCGGCCGTGGTTTGTCCAGCGGCAGGCTGTGCACCTCGGGAATGCCAGCCAGGCGCTCGACCCAGAAGGGTTTGAACTGCTCGTGGTAATCGCGGAACAGCGGAGAGTTGAACCAGTGCGCGTAGTCGATATACGTCAGCGGTGGTTCGTCCCGATTTAATGGCTGGCGATTCTGGTAAGCGAGAAACGCCGTCTTCAGATCGGCAAACATATTCTTCACCGACCAGCCATCCGAGATGATGTGGTGCTGGTTGATCATCAATAGATGCTCGCGCTCGCCCAGCTCCAGCAGGTTGACCCGCGTCAGCAGCCCACTGGTGATATCGAATGGACGTTCGATCTCCTCACGCACTCGCTGTGCGACTCGCGCCTCGCGCGCCTGCCGCTCGAGACCGCTCAGATCCTCGCGCACCAGTTGAAACCCGCTGTGCTGCAAAATCTCCTGCTCGCCGCGCCCCTCGGCGCTGCGTTGAAAGCGCGTACGCAGGCTGGCATGACGCGCCACCAACGCATCGAAGGCGAACTCCAGCGCCGCGACGTCCAGTTCGCCGGTCAGCCGGAAAAACACCGGCATGTTGTACAGGTGCGAGTCCTGCTCGTACTGCTCGATGAACCACAGCCCGCTCTGCGACGAGGACAGCGGCCCGACGCTGCTGTGCCGCGGTGCGATCGGCGCCTCGAAAGCCTGTCGCGCGCGCAGACATTCGATGATGGCGTCGCGGTTGTCGCGAATCTGCTGGCCGAGGGCGGGCGTGACGGCGTCCTTGCTCGATTGGGAAATCAGTTGTCCCTGTTCGTTGAGTGCAAGCTGCACCCCCTGCTGAGCCAGGTGCTTCAGCAGGCCGATAGTGTTCTTGTGCATCTGCTTAACCTCTCAAAATCTATTCAACGTCTGCTGCGCGTCGGGCCTGCTGCGTTGAAAACAGGCTCGGATGCGAGCCCAGTCGGGTGCTCATTTACCGCTCGTAAACTGCGCGCCCTCGCCTGTTTTCGCCTTGCAGGCCTCTAGGGTCTGTTCTCGTTTCGTCGCAAGCCGCGTTGCTGCGCCAAATCTCGCCAGGCAAGGCGCGGGACGCAGGTAATGGTCGCTCCCTTATCAAGTCCCGCAACGCCGCATGGCGACATTTGCCGCGCAACCCTTCGGGCCGGGCCTGTTTTTGCGATGCGGCGTTTCTCGTCGCTCATTTGGAACAACCAAACTTCACTCCTCGTGCCTTGCCTCGCGCAAAAACAGGCTCCGGCGCGGCCGCGTACGAAACGGGAACAGACCCTAGCTCGCGAGACGTTGAACAAGTTTTTCAAGCTGCCAGGGTGGCGCCGCCATCGACGACGATGTCCTGCAGGGTGATATGGCTGGCCAGATCGGATGCGAGAAACAGCACCGTGCGGGCAACCTCCTCGGGCGTGGCGATCTTGCGTAGCGGGATGCCCAGCTTGTACTGCTCCGGGAAGCCGGCAATGGTGCGCTCCTGGGCATCTTCGCTGTGCCACATGCCGCGCTGCATGGCGGTATCGGTGGAACCCGGCGACACCAGATTGCAGCGCACGCCATGCTCGGCCAGCTCCAGCCCGGCGGTGCGGATCAAGCTGGACAGCGCCGCCTTGGAGGCGCTGTAGGCGGCCATCTGCATGCGCGGGACGTGAGTCGCGTTGCTGCTCACGGCGACCACCGCGCCGCGCCCCTGCGCCTTGAAGCGTGGGATCAGCTCGCGCAGCAGATAGAAGGGGCCGGAGACATTTACCCGTATCGAGTCGTCCCAGTCGGCCGAGCTCAGTTCCTCGATGGGCGCGAGCCGCAAGATGCCGGCGACGCTGGCGAACACATCCACCTGCTGCTGCGCGCCGAGCAGCTCACTACAGGCTTGTTGCACGCAGTGGACATCGCCGACATCAAGCACATAAGGGGTGAAGCCGTAATCGCGTTCCGGAAATGCACGGTCGAAACCGATGACCTGCGCGCCCAGCCGTGCGAATCCCTCGGCAACCGCGCGGCCGATACCCTGCCCGGCGCCGGTGACCCAGACGCTTCTACCGCTGAAATCCATCTGATCGCTCATCTGCCTGCCCCTTACCAAACCATTTCCACCTGCTCTTCCCGCTGCCGTATGCGGCTGTCGAGGAAGCTGCAGAAGTCCGCCAGTTGCGGGTGATCGAAAACATCCGAAACCTTCACCGCAGCGCCGAACTCCGCGCCCAGACGATTGATGATCTGGATGGTCTGCAGCGATTGGCCGCCGAGTTCGAAGAAGTTGTCTTCAGGCTGAATGCCGCTGACCCCGAGAATCTGCTGCCAGATGGCGCTGACCCGGCGCTGGGTCTCGTCGCTCAAGGCACGTTCCGGAGCGCCACCCAGGTATTCCTGATGCAGACGTTTGCGGTCGAGCTTGTTGCTGCCGGTACGCGGCAAGGCGGAAAAGTGACGGTAGTCGGTGGGCACCATCGCGGAGGGCAACACTTCGCTCAGTTCGCGCTTGATGCTGCGCATGTCGTCGCGCGGGCCGGCGACGAAGGCCACCAATCGACGCACCCCGGCGCCCAGCTCCAAGCCCAGCACGCAGGCCTCGTCGACACCGTCGAGCGCCAGCAGCCTGGCCTCGACTTCGCCCGGTTGTATGCGATAGCCGCTGATTTTGAATTCGTTGTCCAGCCGACCGAGGTACACCAGTTCCCCGTCCACCAGTCGCACCCGGTCACCGGTGCGGTAGATCCGCGCCGTCTCGTCGCCGATACGCAGGTGGGCAAAAGCCGGCGAATCGCTGTTGAGATAGCCGTTGGCCAATTGAGCGCCGAACAACACCAGCTCGCCTTCCAATGCCGGGCGATTGCCGCGATCGAGAATCAGCGCCTCGACGCTGGCCAGCGGCCGGCCGATGGGCAACTGCTCGCGGTTGGGGTCGATGCGCTGCAGATCGCAAGTGGTGGCGACCACGGTGGTTTCGGTCGGCCCATAGGTATTGATCAGGCGCACGTCCGGCCGGTTCATGCGTTGCCAGGCGGCCAGCTGCTCCGGATACACCGCTTCGCCACCGATGATCACCGTCTTGAGCTGCGCGGGAATTCGCGCCTGCTCACTGCGCAGCGCAACGATCCATTCGTTCCAGAAGGCGGTGGGCAGATCGACGACAGTGATGGCCTGCTGCTCCAGGCTTTCCACGAAAGCGGTCATCGACTGAAGCATCGCGTCGGTGCGCAACACCAGTGTCGCGCCGGCTGCCAGGCTGACAAAGACCTCCTCGATGCTGGCATCGAAGTTGAACGGCGCGAACTGCAACACCCGGTCAGCTGCTGTGATCCCGTAGCGCTGCTGCGCCGCCTGGGCAAAGTGCGCCAGAGCCCGATGGCTGACTTCCACACCTTTCGGCGTACCGGTGGAACCGGACGTGAACATCAGGTAGCTGGCCGCATCGGCATCGCGGGGTCGATATTCGCGATTGGCCGAGGTCAGCAGGCCGATCAACTGGATGGGGCCGCGATGGATTTCGGCAAGCCTGTGGCGGTAGACCGCCTCGGTAATCACCAACGCAAGGTTGGCACTCGCGCAGATCAGCCGTTGGCGATCCGCCGGTTGCTCCGGATCGAGCGGCACGTATACCGCTCCAGCCAGCAGCACGCCCAGCTGCGCCAGAATCGCTTGCGGCGACCGGCTCAGCATGACCCCGATCCGCTCGCCCGGCTGAATACCCTGCTCCACCAACGCGGCAGCGACCATCTCGGCGCGCGCCTGCAGCTCGCCGTAGCTCAGCGCCTGTTCGTGCTGGATCAGCGCGATGCGCTCTGGCTGGACATGCGCTTGCTGGCGGATCGCATCCAGCACATTGTCTGCCTGCCCAAGGCTGGCGCCAGCCGGCGCCGTGAGCTTTTGCCAGGCGCGACGGACCGCATAAAGCTCGTCGAGCAACACGTCGCGTGGTTGCTGGGGCGCGGCCAGCCAGCATTCGAGCATGCCGAACAGTTCTTCCTGCAGGCCGCGCACCTGTTCGAGGCTGTAGCAGGCCGGGTTGGCGTCGTAGTCGAGCACCGGCGTGCCATCCGCGCCGACCTGCACTTCCAGGGTCAGGTCTTCCACCGGACCGGCGCTGAGGTTCAGCGTGCGGGCCGGGCAATCGCCATACGCCAGCGGACGGTCGAACGGCATGATGTTGATCAACGGGCCGAACAGCCGCTGTTCGCCGCCGACTCGGCCGAGGTCGCGCCTCAGCGATTCGTAGCGGTAATGCTGGTGCTTGCGGCTGCTGCGGCGCAGCTTGCCGATGGCTTTGGCGCAACCGATGAGATCGGCATCGTCGGGCAAATCCAGGCACAAGGGGGCGATATTCATCTGCATGCAGGGCACATTGAATGCCACCGAGCCAATGCGGTTCATCACCATCAGCCCGAGAACCTGGGCGCGGCTGCCGCTGACCTGCCGCAACTGGGCCGAGATTCCCGCCAATAGCAAGTCCGGCCAGCCGGTGCCGTGAGCGTCGGCGACCTCGTTCAAGGCTTGCCAAAGCGGCGCAGGAAACGCCACGCCGTGGCGAATGAAGGTGGCGGAAATGGGCGCGCTGCGCTCGCTGAAACTCACAGGCTCCGGCATGCGTGACAACGTTTCCAGCCAGTAGCCGCGCGCGGCAGCGGTGCGGCCTTGGGCGTCCCGTTCGGCATCTTCCTGCAGCACGTCGTCGTAACGGCCAAACCCGCTAGGTGGAGCAGCTTCGCCTTTGAGCGCGGCGCCGTAGAGATCGGCGATTCGCTGGTACAACAAGTTGGTGCCATAACCGTCGAGGGCGATGTGATGCACGCAGCTGTAGAGAAAATCACCTTCATCAGCCTGCAGCAACACGAAGCGACACGGCAGCTCGCGTTCGAGATCCAGCGCGACGCGGATGTCACGCATGGCCCAATCGCGCACCCAGCGTTCGGCCTCCTCGCCCGCCGGCACCTGGACCTGCCGCACTTCGACCGGCAATTCACAGGGTTTGAAAAGCACCGTTTCTTCATCGGCAACGAACAGACCGGACAGCGCCTCGCATTCACGCACCGCCTGCTGCACCGCACGGATCAACGCCACTTCCTCGATCTTGCCGGCGAAGGCGATGCACTCGGCGGTGTTGAACATGGCGCGGTCTTCGTTGAGCAGATAGGCGTACCAGAGCCCCTGCTGTGCGATACCCAGCGGTCTCATAGCGCACCTCTGTGTTCGCGAATGAGCGTCCACCAGCCGTTGAGCGTCGGCGTCTTCGCCAGATCGGTGAAGCTGAGTTCGAGGCCCTGCTCCCGCCATTCGCTGAGCAGGGACATGATCTGAATCGAATCCAGACCGTAATCGAGCAGGTTCTCGTCGGGATCGAACGGCTCGTCCATCTCGTCGAGCATCGTCAACAACCGTGCCTCAAATGCTTCTCGGGTCGGCAGCGATGCCTGTGGCTGACCGGGGTCGAGCACGTCACGGCAGCGGATCACCCGTCCGCAGCGCGTTGCCACGTAGTTCAGCGCCATCAGATGTTCGGCCTGGCTGAAATCCGCGATGCCGTCCGCCAGCATGAAAGGCTGGATGTCCCGCATGAAGGCATCGCAGGCCGTCATCAAGCAGCCGATATGCCCGTAGATGCCGCCGATGATCAGCTGATCGCGGCCGAGTTCTCCCATCATGTGTTGCAGCGGCGAGCGCTGAAAAGCGCTGTAGCGCCACTTGGTCAGAACGGTGTCATCGGCCGCCGGCGACAGCCCGGCAACGATGGCCTGGCGCTCGGGATGCTGGGTGATGCCAGGGCCCCACATATCAGTTAGCAGCGCCCGATCCGCATCGGCCTGCTCGACTGGTTGCGCGGTGTAGACGACCGGAATGCCCAGGGTTTTGCAGCATTCGCGAACCTGCGCCAGGCGCGCAACCAATTCGGCAATGAAGGCACTGTCTTCACCCCAGAAGTCGCAAAAATAGCCTTGCATGTCATGAATCAGCAGCACCGCGCGATCAGGATCGACCGACCACTGGACTTTGTTCGCGGCCCATTCGCTGGGCAGGCTGTAGGGCGTCAGGGTGGGAATAGCCATGAAACGGATCCTTATTCGGTAACGGTCAGTTGTTCGGCGACACGGCGACGCAGGCGGTTCTTGTCCACCTTGCCTACGGCCGTCATGGGAAGTGCGTCGAGGTGCTCGAATCGGTCCGGCAGCTTGTAATCGGCCAGACCGAGGCTGCGCAGAAACTTGCGCAGCGCGATGCTTTTGAGCGTGGGGTCTGCGCTGACGATAAAGGCGCAACTCTTCTCACCCATGGCCGCGTCCGGCATCGACACCAGCGCAGCCTGAGTGACGGCGGGATGCGCCATCAGCAGGTTTTCCACTTCTTCGGCAGCGATTTTCTCGCCGCCGCGGTTGATCTGATCCTTGATCCGCCCGACGACGACCAGATAGCCGTCGTCGCGCTGCCGGACCAGATCCCCGGAGCGATAGAAGCCTTCGGCATCAAATGCGCTGGCGTTGTACTCCGGGCTCTGGAAATAGCCGCGAATGGTGTAGGGGCCACGGGTCATCAAGGCACCCACCTCGCCGGTCGGCACCGGATTGCCCTCGCGGTCGACGACTTTCACCTCGTCGTCCGGGCTCATCGGTTGGCCTTGGGTCAGGTAGACACGCTCGTCGTTGTCGTCCAGCCGGGTGTAGTTGACCAGCCCTTCGGCCATGCCGAAGACCTGCTGCAAGCGACAACCGATATCCTGCGGCACGCGGCGAGCGAGCGACTCCGGCAGCTTGGCGCCACCGATCTGCAACAGCTGCAGCGAAGCGAGCTCGTCCCGGTGTGCGGGCGCGGCCTGCAACCACAGCGACAGGGCCGACGGCACCAGGGCGGTGACGTTGACCTGCTGCTGCGCAATCAGTGGAAAACAGCTGGCCGGGCCGGGGTCCGCGCTGAGCACCACCCTTCCGCCGGCGAGGAAGACACCCAGCGCGCCGGGCGAGCTCAGCGGGAAGTTGTGAGCCGCGGGTAGCGCGCAGAGGTACCGGGTGTTGCGGTCGAACCCACAGATTTCATTGCTGCGACGGACGCTATAGAGATAGTCGTCATGGGTGCGCGGAATCAGTTTCGGTGTGCCGGTGCTGCCGCCCGATAGCTGAAAGAACGCCACTTCGCTGGCCGGTGTCGGAGCGAATGAGCGCTCTGCCGCTGCCGGCTCGAACCAGTTTTCCAAACGCAATTCAGGCTGCGGGTCGTCGTGTAGCAGGACGGTGTCGAGTTCAGGGATCAGCTCGGTCAGCTCAGCGAGAAATGCATCGCCGGCAAACAGCGCATGCTCCCGACTGGCCACCAGCAGCCGCGGACGGATCTGCGCAGCGTAGGCAACCAGCTCCAGGCGGTTGTGGCTGAACAAGGCATTGACCGGGGCGATGCCAGCCTTCATCAAGGCGAAAAATACGATGTAAAGCTCGGCGTGGTTACCAAGCTGCACCAGTGCGCGATCACCCTGCCCCAGACCACGATTGGCCAGGCGTTGGGCGAGATGCGTCGATGCCTCGTCCAGCTCGGCGTAGCTGAACGCTCGACTACCGGAAACCACCGCAATGGCGTTCGGCTGAAGGCTGGCCTGATCGGTGAGCATCTGGCTCAGCGACTCGCCACGCCAATACCCGGCGCGCCGGTAACGTTCGGCAAACGCCTCGGGCCAGCGGCTAAAGGGAATCAACGTCATACAGCCTCCTGATCAAGGCCGAACGCGGCGAGCATGGTGCCGAGCTTGGTGCCTGTCTCGCGCCATTCCGATTCGGGGCACGACGCCGAGACCAGCCCCGCGCCAGCGAACAACCGGACCTTGCGCTCGTCGATCACGCCACAGCGGATCACCACGGCCCATTCGCCGTTGCCGGCCGCATCGCACCAGCCAACGATGCCACCGAACACACCGCGGTCGAACGGCTCCAATTCGGCGATCAGCTGTTTGGCCGCAGTCGTGGGGAAACCGCAGAGCGCTGGCGTCGGGTGCAGCTGGCACGCCAGGCTCAGCGCCGATATTGGCGCGGCCAGCTCGCCCTCGATCCGCGTCGACAGGTGCCAGAGCTTGGCGGTGCTCATCAACGAAGGCGCCGCCGGTATTTGCAGGTCGCGGCATAGCGGACGCAGTTGCCGCTCGATATCTCGGATCACCAGGCGATGCTCATGCTGATCCTTGCCCGAATCGAGCAGGCTACGCGCCGACTGTTCGTCCGCTGCCGGATCGGCGTAGCGCCTGGCGGAACCGGCCAGCGGATTGGTCTCCAGGCGTTTACCGGTTTTGCGCAGCAGCAGCTCAGGGCTGGCGCCGATCAGAACGCCGCCATCCGGCAGATCGGTGAAGAAATGAAACGCTTCGGGATTCTGCTGGCGTAGCCCCTGGAAGATTGTCGCGGCACAGGGTGGTGCGTCGAACTCAAGCTGCAGCAGGCGTGACAGCACCACTTTATCCAGCCGACCGCTGCGCAGCGCATCCAGCGCGCGGGTAACGGCTTGTTGGAAACCTGCTTGATCGGGCTGCTCGGTGCACTGGCGCGCCGCGCCGCAGGCGAACCCGCAAATCGCGGTCGGAGGTGACGCGGGAGGAAGATGGGAAACGTGTCGCGGGATGAACAGACTGGAGGGTTGCTGCTTGTCGAAGGGAATCACGCCAACCAGCACGGGCCTGTTCAAACCGGCTGCCTGCGCTTCGACGAATGCCCGCTGAACGTCACGCTCCAGGTCCGGCCCCGCGCCCTCGGCCGGCGTGTCTATCGCCTTGAAACAACCGCTGGCTTCGATGCCGCCTGCCGGAGAATAAAATCGATACGACGGCGGGTATTTATATCCCACGCCAGGTCCGTCGTAGGCGACGCGAGTCAATGCGTTCACCACCACCTCCACATAATAATGGGATTGATTATCATTTGCCGGCGGCAACGATAGTCATCGGTGACAGATGCGTCAAATTATTTCTGTTCGAAAATTAGCGAGACGGTTTACTGGCGTTTCGCTCGGAGACGTGCGGCTGGTTTTTGAAAGCGGTGAGCGAGGAAAGATAGGTGAACTACAGGGTTGTAGCCCGTGACCTGGTCACGTTTGATGGAAACATCAAGTAACTTGGTTAACTACCTGAATTTAATGCGTTTAGTAGATAAAAACGCCGCGTGGTTATGTGTGGATCATAAGCGTGAAGGCGTCCCGCTAGCGTACTTCGAGTACCTCGTATCGCTGGCGACGCCCATCCACGAGCACCTCCACCTCATCGCCGTCGCAACGACCTAGCAATGCCTGGCCCAACGGCGATCGTGGCGATATAACCAGTACTTCTGCTTCGGCGGCGACCACTCGCAACCCAGCGGCATCCGGGCCGAGAAAGACCCAACGTCCGGCGCCGCCCCGCTCCAGCGAAACCAATGCGCCGAGCGAGATCGGCTCGTTGACTTGCGAGCGCACCGGCAGCTTTCGATAGCGGCTCAGCGCCGTCTCGATTTCATGCACGCGGCGGCGCTGACCATCTGCCAGGTAGGCCGCTTCCAGCCCGCGAGTGTCGTATTTGTTCTCCGCCTTGCTCTCGGCATGCGTCGCTGCTTCGTGCGACGCCTTCAGCGCGTCCGTGGCGATAGCCAGATCGGCTTGCAGCTTATCGATGATCGCTATCTGGAGATCGGTCTTGTTCATGCGGGTTCGGGACAACTTCTGATCGGGGCGTTAGCATGGCATCGTCACGCGTATAGGGCCACGCCGGGCTAATCTCTCGTCTGCAACATTCAGCTTCTGTCAGAGCGATAAAGCCCTGCGGTAGCGCAAACCATCGGTGCTGCCGATGGCCGGGCCAACAGTGAATGAACCGAAACCGAAAAGCCGCTGTCCAGACAGAAGCGTTCGAATCAGCCGCAGCATGCGGATTTGTCGGCCCGCGAGATATTTTAAAAAGAGGAAATTTGCCGCAGGCGACAGAGCGAGACGCTGCTTATACTGTCCCCCCTATCCAACCTGGAGCCACACCCGTGAATAAAGCCGAGTTGATTGAAGCGATCGCAGCCTCCGCCGATGTCCCTAAGAGCACCGCTACTCGCGTACTGGATGCTTTCACCGAAAGCGTAACCAATACCCTGCAGAACGGCGACAGCGTGACGCTGGTTGGCTTCGGCACCTTTGCAGTCAAGGAGCGCGCCGCCCGTGACGGCCGCAACCCGCAGACCGGCGCAACGATCAAAATCTCTGCAGCCAAGCTGCCAGGCTTCAAGCCAGGCAAGTCGCTGAAAGATGCTGTGAACTGATTCATCTACATACCGGGTCGCTGACGTCCTCACGGACGCAGCGCCTGTCCTCTAAGGGCGCTAGGCCCGCTCCACCCTCCCGCGGCATGTGTTCTGAAGCACAACCGGGACCGCATCTGCCTTTTTTATCCAGCCGTCCATGGCTCGCCTTGGTCACATCATGCTATTTGTCGCTGCGACTCACTTGTCACGGTCAATTGAAAAGCCCGCCCAGGCCTGCCGCGACGGCATGATCTCCAGTCGGTTGATGTTGATATGCGCCGGTAGCGTGGCGACATAAAAAATCTGCTCGGCGATGTCTTCGGCGGATAATGGCGTGGTGGTGCTGTAGAGCGCATCGGACGCAGCCTGATCGCCCTTGTTTCTCACCAGCGTGAACTCGGTTTCCGCCAGGCCGGGCGCGATATCAGTGACTCGTACGCCCGTAGCGATCAGGTCGCAGCGCAGGTTGTAGCTGAACTGTTGGACGAACGCCTTACTGGCTCCGTAGACATGACTCCCCGGATAAGGCCAATGACCCGCCACTGAGCCGATGTTGACAATACTGGCGCCCTTGCCTGTCTCGATCAGCGTTGGTAGCAATGCATGGGTTACGTTAACCAAGCCGGTAATGTTGGTGTCGATCATCGTGTGCCAGTCGTTCAGATCGGTTTTCTGCGACGGCTCCGGAGCCAGCGCCAGCCCGGCGTTATTGACCAGACAAGCCACCGCACGGAAGGCTTCAGGCAATGCGGTGATGACGCCCTTGACCGCCTCGCTCTCGCGCACGTCAAGCGTTGCAATATGCACCGGGACCTTGCGGGCTAGCTCTTCTTTCAGAGCTTCCAGCCGCTCCGCGCGTCGACCGGTCAACACCAGCGACCAGCCTGCTTCAGCAAAACGGCGAGCTGTGGCGCGACCAAAGCCAGACGTGGCGCCAGTGATGAAAACGACCTTGCTGTTCATGCGTTCCCCTTTTCGAGTGGTGCGCCCGTAGAAGCGCGCAGTGATATCGGCGGCTATGGTCCGTGCATAGGTAGAAAAGTTCGAGCGGTTTCTTTCCTCATTCCAACCAATTCGCTTAACCGCTGTGTTTATTCCAAAAAAATCCAAAGCACAATGATGGCCTTCTTACTGGCCTAACTCGAGTTCATGACGTTTCAGCTCGTCTTTTTTAGGGATTAATTCTCCGCTCAGTCTGTATAGCCCTTGAGGCTTATTCCCAGTAGACGGCGCGCCAGTTAAAAGCCGGACTCCCGCCCATTCAAAGGAATTGGAAATGCTTAAAACAAAAACACTACTGGCAGGCGCTATCTCGTTGCTGATTGCGAATCAGGCCGCAGCCCTCAACAACGCGCAACAGGACCAGAGCGGCACTGATAACTATGCCGATGTGGTGCAGCAGATCGGTTCGGAAAACTCCAGCAGCCAGATCCAGGACGGAGATGCCAATGTCTCCTACACGTTGCAGAGCGGGACGCTATTGTCAGCTTCCAGCGAGCAACGTGGCGCGGGCAATATCTCGACGATCGAGCAGAATGGGATGAACAGCCGAGCGAACGTTTCGCAGGACGGCAACTACAACCTCGCCACGGTTTATCAGGAGACTAACGAGGAAGTCGGCCATGCAGTGACGCTTTCGCAGATCGGCAGTCAGAATCTTGCCTACGTTGAGCAAATCGATGGGGCCGCCAGCGTCTCGGACATTTACCAGAACGGTGAAGGCAATTCTGTCGACGTGACTCAACAAATGACGGCCAACTACCTCGATGCGGAGCAGACCGGCAACGGCAACACCGCCCTGGTCGAGCAGTTCGGAAACGCGACCGGCTATATCAGCCAGACCGGGACTGCCAATGCCATAGACTTCCAGCAGGATGGCGGATTCTCCGGCGCTTTTGCCTCAATCAGCCAGGACGGCACCGGAAACGAGGCCAACCTATCCCAGCGTGCCAGTCGGTACAACGCAGGCGACGTTCGCCTGATACAGATCGGCACAGACAACATCGCCGACGTGGTGGAAAACAGCGGCTTCGGCAGCTTCACCTTTACTCAGGACGGTACGGGGAACGAGCTGACCGCACAGCACGGTGGCCGCTCGACGACGGTAGTAGGCAGTTCCGTCGGCGACTTCAACCGGGTCGACATTCATCAGAATTTCGACGGCAGTAGCCTGACTATCGCTCAGAACGGTAGCTACAACGAGATCGATGTCGACCAGACGGGCTACTACGGCGTCGGCGACATCCAGCAGAACGGCACTGAGAACTACGCATCATTGGTGCAAGTTGGATCGCCCGAAAGCGTGTCGCAGGAAATGGCAGTCATCCTGCAGAACGGCACCGGCAATTCGGCCATCGTGACACAAGGGCAGTAAGCCGTTTCAGTGCTTGATACGGCGAACCGGTTCGCCGCCGTCTAGGCTGGCACCGATTCTGTCGTAGACCGGTGCGCTGGTAACCCATCAGGGGCACCAGCACACCGCTTCTGACCTACCACAAACCTCGATAAGGCTGGAACAGCCCGAAGATTCGGTTTGACTGGATTAAATGCCCGGCCCCGCATACGCGTTTGGATTGCGCTTGTTGTGCACAACAACTAGCGCGATGAGACCGACAACCGCGATCACGATCCCTATCGGTTTGCTGTATTCCATCGATAAGTTAAGGCCAATGCCGGCTGTCGCGATATAAGACACGGTTACCGCTGTGCCTATCACCGCTGGAATACTCGCAATCCAGTGGAAAGTGCCTCTATCAAACAGATACTTGGTTGCCAACCACAAAACGCTGGTGGACAGCAGCATGTTTGAGAAAGCGAAGTAACGCCAGATCAACGAGAAGTCCAAGAATGTCATCAGATAAGCCACGCCCAGCAGCGGCGCCGCCAGAGCAAGCCTGCGCAGGGCAGACTGTGGAATGTTGAACGCATCGGTAATCGTCAGACGCAGTGAGCGGAATGCGGTGTCGCCGGAGGTGATCGGGAAAATAGCCACCGCCAGAATAGCCATAACACCACCGAAGACGCCCAGGTAGCTGGTAGCAATATGGTTAACCACCAAACCTGGTCCACCCTGGTCCAGCATGCCTTTCAGTTCAACATAACCGCCAGGAAAGGCAGCGATACCCGCCGTCGCCCAAACGCAGGCCACAATCCCTTCGCACATCATGGCGCCATAAAATACCGGACGGGCGTATTTCTCGTTGGTGATACAGCGGGCAATCATGGGTGACTGGGTGGAGTGAAAACCACTGATGGCGCCGCAGGTAATGGTCAAGAACAGCAATGGCCAAACAGGCAGACCATCAGGGTTGGGCGCCAGGAAGTCATGCTCATGGTGGCCATCAAAGTAAGCGAAGATGTCACTCACCTGCGGCAAGTGCGGTGCTTCCAGCAGCAAAGCCACGGCAATCAAGGTGGTCATGACAATCATCAACAGACCGAACGCCGGATAGAGCTTGGTGATGATTTTATCGATAGGCAGCAGCGTAGCGAGGAAGTAATACCCCAGTATCATCAGTACCCAGAAAGTATTGCCGGCTAGGAAAGTACCTTCGAAGTAGGACAGGTTACTCAGTAACCCCGCCGGACTCATAATGAACACCACACCCACAAAGAACAGCAACATGCAGGTGAAAATCAGCATCACGCCCTTGAAGACCACGTTGTAATAATGGCCGGCAATCTCAGGAAGGCTCTTGCCATCTTCCTTCAGGCTCATGACACCAGAGAAGTAGTCATGTACCGCACCGCCCACAACGTTACCAATCACGATCCAGACCAGCGCGACCGGGCCATACAAGGCACCCAGAATAGGCCCGAAGATCGGTCCGACCCCTGCGATGTTCAGAAACTGAATCAGAAACGCCCGGGCCGGGCTGATGGCAACGTAGTCCACCCCGTCATGCAAGCGCTCTTGAGGTGTGACGGCTTTAGGATCTATACCGGCTTGTTTTTCAACAAAGGGGCTGTAGAACTTATAGCCGAGAATAAGTATGGCAATACTGGTAAAGAAAATGAGCACTTATTGACCTCGTTATTATTGGCACGAAGACATGATGTCTTTACTTGGGCGAAGCTCGCCTAAAAGGACAAGCAGGCTAACAGACAATTTCAACAAGGCATGTATTCAGTGGCTATTAGCCTATGGTCGTAGCCTCCTTGAAAGGCGCGCCGACATTCTGGTCGGCTTCGCACATCAGACGCCCATGACCTCCCCGTATTCGTGAACAATGGTGTAGCGGAATAACTGCTGCGGCCAGGTCGCACCTTCTTGGCGTCCTTTTGAGCGCCCATTGAGGTCATCTCACTCGCTGACCACATCGAGAACAACGTTCTGACCTCTTCCATGACGAAATAGAGAGGCACAAAAAAGCCCCGATTACGGGGCTTTCAGGGATTTTCGATTCCTCGGCAGAGGTAACGAAATCATGTGATGGTGCGGACGGAGAGACTCGAACTCTCACACCTTGCGGCGCCAGAACCTAAATCTGGTGTGTCTACCAATTTCACCACGTCCGCAGTCTTGCAAACGAATACGCCAGGCTGTGCCTGGCGTTTCGGAATATGGGGTGGACGATGGGGTTCGAACCCACGACCGCAGGAGCCACAATCCTGTGCTCTACCAACTGAGCTACGCCCACCATATTGCATTGCTTGTGCCGAGACCGGAATGGCGCACCCGGCAGGACTCGAACCTGCGACCATCCGCTTAGAAGGCGGATGCTCTATCCAGCTGAGCTACGGGCGCTTTTATCTGCATCCTATCTGAGCGCAGACTTCAAGCTCCAGCCAATGAAGGTTGCCCTTCAAAAGCTGTCTTACCCAGCAGCAAGCTGTGCTCGACAAGCGGGGCGAATCTTAATGGCCTGCCTGCAGGTCGTCAACAGCTAAACCGAAAAAAATTCAGCCAGGTAAAGGAGTTACGGAAACGGCTCACCGCATCGCCTTTGCCGGACGGTGTCGCCGTGCGAGAATGCGCCTCCTTTTTCAATCCTCTCGATGGTTAATGAAGCGTCATGACCGCAAAACTGATCGACGGTAAACAGATTGCTGCCAACATCCGCCTGCAGATCGCCGGCCGAGTGGCCGAGCGTTCCCGGCAGGGCTTAAGGGTTCCGGGGTTGGCGGTGATCCTCGTGGGCACGGACCCGGCCTCGCAAGTCTATGTCGCACACAAGCGCAAGGACTGTGAGGAAGTGGGATTCAAGTCCACCGCCCACGATCTGCCGGCCACGACCAGCCAGAGCGAGCTTCTGGAGCTTATCGATCAGCTCAATGGCGACCCGCTTGTCGACGGGATTCTCGTGCAGTTGCCGTTGCCCAAGCACTTGGACGCCTCACAATTGCTCGAACGCATCCGTCCAGACAAGGACGTGGACGGCTTCCATCCGTATAACATCGGGCGCCTCGCGCAGCGCATGCCCCTGCTCCGCCCCTGCACGCCGAAAGGCATCATGGCGTTGCTTGAGAGCACCGGCGTCGACCTGCACGGCCTCAACGCGGTGGTTGTAGGCGCGTCCAACATCGTTGGTCGTCCCATGGCGCTGGAATTGCTGCTGGCAGGCTGCACGACCACCGTCACGCACCGCTTCACCCATGACTTGGCCGAGCACGTCAAACGCGCCGACCTGATCGTGGTCGCGACGGGGATCACTGGGCTGGTGAAAGGTGAATGGATCAAGGAAGGCGCCATCGTCATCGACGTCGGCATCAACCGGCAGGCCGATGGCAAGCTGGTCGGCGATGTCGAGTTCGACGTGGCGGTGCAGCGCGCCAGCTGGATTACACCAGTGCCCGGCGGAGTTGGCCCCATGACGCGCGCTTGCCTCCTGGAAAACACGCTGCATGCCGCCGAGCATCTGCACGACTGATCACGCCGGCCATCAGAGGAGCCGTATCCTTCAGAGGTTCGACGAGATCTCCCGATGGTGTAAATATCTTCGGCCTCTCAAATCAAACGGCACCCTAGGATGCCGTTTGATTGTCGTTTCCAACCTCTATCAGCGGTTACCGTTCCTGGTTCCAGGATTTGATCAGCTCGTCGTAACTGACGGTCTGCCCCTGGGGTTTTTCATTCTCCAGTTTGGGTTTCGGCGAGCCAGGCTGGCTAAGCCAGTATTCCGGATCGCGTGGTTCGTTCAGCTTTGGCCCGCACTTCGGCTGTACCTTGGCGCGTTCCAGCCGCGCCATCATGGTGTCCTGTGCTTCGGCAAGGCCATCCAGCGCTTCCTGAGGCGTCTTGTCCCCGCTGGCTGCTTCGGCGATGTATTGCCACCAGAGCTGAGCCAGGCGCGGATAATCCGGCACGTTGGTTCCGGTTGGCGTCCATTGCACGCGCGCCGGGCTGCGGTAGAACTCCACCAGGCCACCGAGCTTTGGCGCCACTTCGGTCATGGCATCTGAGTTGATGTCCGATTCCCGGATGGGCGTCAGCCCGACCAATGTCTTTTTCAGCGATACGGTTTTCGATACCGTGAACTGCGCGTACAGCCAAGCCGCCAGTCGACGCTCCTCGGGAGTCGATTCAAGGAAGGTCCAGGCACCGGCATCCTGATATCCGAGCTTCATCCCCTCCTCCCAGTAAGGCCCCTTGGGCGATGGCGCCATCCTCCACTTCGGCGTGCCATCTTCGTTGACCACCGGCAGGCCGGGCTTGGTCATGTCCGCAGTGAAAGCGGTGTACCAGAAAATCTGCTGCGCAATGTTGCCTTGTGCCGGTACCGGCCCGGACTCGGAGAACGTCATGCCCTGCGCTTCCGGCGGCGCGTATTCGCGCATCCAGTCGACGTATTTCTGGGTGGCGTATACCGCAGCTGGCCCGTTGGTTGCGCCACCACGCGCCACGCTCGATCCGACTGGATGGCAGTCCTCGACACGAATGCCCCACTCGTCCACCGGTAAACCATTGGGCAAACCCTTGTCACCGGCTCCCGCCATGGAAAACCAGGCATCGGTGAAGCGCCAGCCCAGCGACGGATCCTTCTTGCCATAGTCCATGTGGCCATAGACGCGCTGGCCGTCGATCTCCTTCACGTGCTTGCTGAAAAACTCGGCGATGTCTTCATAGGCGGACCAGTTCACCGGTACGCCAAGCTCATACCCGTAGCGCTCCTTGAACTGCTGCTTCAGATCGTCCCGTTCGAACCAGTCGGCGCGGAACCAGTAGAGGTTGGCGAACTGCTGAACGGGCAGTTGGTACACCTTGCCATCCGGCCCGGTGGTGAAGGAAATGCCGATGAAATCATCCAGATCGAGGGTCGGCAAGGTGTACTCCTTGGCTTCGCCTTCGATCATGTCGCTGATGGCGACCGCCTTGCCATAGCGGAAATGCGTGCCGATCAGGTCGGAATCGTTGATATAGCCGTCGTAGATATTCTTGCCCGATTGCATCTGCGTCTGGAGTTTCTCGACGACGTCACCCTCTTGCATCAAGTCGTGACGCAGCTTGATACCGGTAATCTCACTGAACGCTTTCGCCAGCGTTTTAGACTCGTATTCGTGCGTAGTGATGGTTTCCGACGCGACGTTGATCTCCATTCCGCGAAACGGCTCGGCAGCCTTGATGAACCATCGCAGCTCTTCCATCTGCTGCTCGGGCGATAGGGTCGAGGGATTGAATTCCGACTCGACCCATTTCTTCGCCGCCTCCTCATACGCATCGGCCCACGCCGTACCTGCGGTACCGGACAATGTCAGCAGGGCCGCGAGCGCCATGCAATGTCGGGTGTTGTTTTTATTCTCGAACATACACACCTCCTTTGGGTTTTTCGGAGGGATGGGCCGCGCGGCTCAACCCCAGCGCATCACTGCAAACAACCAGACGAGAGACAGCGCGGACGCTATCCAGATGCTCCAGTCGGTCAGCCCTATCAGCAGAAGATGCCAATAGGCGCTGCCCAGAAGTCCGATGAACAACCGATCGCCCCGGGTGGTGACGAGCGGTAGAAAGCCTTTACGCGCAGCGCCGGGTCGCTTCAGTTCCCAGATACTCATCATCGTCAGGGTCAAGCCAATTACGGCAAAAAATGCAGCCGTTGGCGTGGTCCAGGCCATCCAGTTCATACGTGGCTCTCCTATACCCGTCCGAGGGCGAAGCCCTTGGCGACGTGATTGCGGACGAACCAGATCACCAGCATGCCCGGCAGGATGGTCAGCACGCCGGCGGCTGCCAGCACACCCCAGTCGATTCCTGAAGCGGAAACGGTGCGCGTCATCACCGAAACAATGGGCTTGGCGTCGACTGAGGTCAGCGTGCGGGCCAGTAGCAGCTCCACCCAGGAAAACATGAAGCAGAAGAACGCCGTGACGCCGATACCCGAACCAATCAGCGGGATGAAAAGCTTCACGAAAAACTTGGGAAAGCTGTAGCCATCGATATAGGCGGTTTCGTCTATCTCCTTGGGCACGCCCGACATGAACCCCTCGAGGATCCATACCGCCAGGGGCACGTTGAACAGGCAATGCGCCAGGGCCACCGCTATATGCGTATCGAACAACCCGATCGACGAGTACAGCTGAAAGAACGGCAGCAGAAAGACCGCCGGAGGCGCCATGCGATTGGTCAGCAGCCAGAAGAACAGGTGCTTGTCGCCGAGAAAGCGAAAACGGGAAAACGCATAAGCCGCCGGCAGCGCCACGGTCAACGAAATGATGGTGTTCAGACAGACGTAATACAGCGAATTGATGTAGCCGCTGTACCAGCTCCGATCGGTGAAGATCACCCGGTAGTTGTCCAGCGTGAAGCCCCGAGGCCACAGCGTAAGGCCGCCGAGAATCTCGGTGTTGCTCTTGAACGACATATTGACCAGCCAGTAGATCGGCACCATCAGAAACGCGATGTAGAGGATCAGCACGACTCGCTTGCGCAGGTTCATCAATAGGCCCTCATCATTTCTGGTCGCCGTGAGTCATGGCGGTATAGAACAGCCAGGACACCAACAGGATGATCAGGAAGTAGATCAGCGAGAACGCCGCCGCCGGGCCGAGATCGAATTGCCCCACCGCCATCTTGGTGAGCGTCTGGCTGAGAAAGGTGGTGGCATTGCCCGGCCCGCCGCCAGTGAGGACAAAGGGCTCGGTATAGATCATGAAGCTGTCCATGAAGCGCAGCATCACGGCGATCAGCAGCACGCTCTTGAGCTTGGGCAGCTGGATGTAGCGGAACACGGCCCAGGCCGAGGCGCGGTCGATGCGCGCCGCTTGGTAATAGGCATCCGGTATGGCCCGCAAGCCCGAATAGCAGAGCAGCGCGACCAACGAGGTCCAGTGCCAGACATCCATGACCAGCACCGTCACCCAGGCATCGCGGGTGTTGGATGCATAGTTGTAGTCGATGCCCAATTCACGAAGGCCGTAGCCCAGCAGGCCGATGTCCGCACGGCCGAAAATCTGCCAGATCGTGCCCACCACGTTCCATGGGATCAACAACGGAATCGCCATCAGAATCAGGCACAGCGAGGCCCAGCGACCACGAGTCGGCATGGTCAGCGCAACCGCGATGCCAAGCGGAATTTCGATCAGTAGCACACAGCCGGAAAAGATGAACTGCCGCAGCAGCGAGTCATGCAGACGAGGATCGTGAAGGATCTGGCGATACCAGTCCGCGCCGACGAAGAAGCGGGTCGAGGAGTCGAAAATGTCCTGAACCGAATAATTCACGACCGTCATCATCGGCAGGATGGCGCTGAAGGCCACCAGCAGAAACACCGGCAACACCAGCCACCAGGCGCGGTTGTCCTGAATTTTGGTCATGGTCTGGCCTCCACAAGCCGGTCATCGGCATAGAGCATCAACCACTGGGCGGGAAAGCCGACCCAGGCGTTCCCTTTCGGTACGGGTTGGTCCTCCGGCAGGCGTGCCTTAATCAGATGACCTTGCAGGCGAAGCGTGACAATTTTGTAGGTGCCCAGATCCTCCACCCGCACCAACTCGGCCTGCATACCGCCAGCCGTCGCCTCCCCGGTCACCTGAACGAACTCCGGCCGGATGCCGATTTGCAAGCGGCTCGTCGCCAGCTCGGACAGACGCGCCGCCAAATCGCTGGAAAGCGGCAGATGCAGATCACCAAAACCAACGCCGCCCTCCTCGGCACGCACTTCGATCAAATTCATTCCCGGGCTACCGACAAAAAATCCGACAAAGGTGTGCTGCGGCCGCTCGAACAGTTCCCGCGGCGTGCCGAACTGAACGATCTGCCCGCCATGCATCACTGCAATCTTGTCAGCGAAGGTCGAGGCCTCCAGCTGATCGTGGGTGACGTAGATCATGGTGATGTTGAACTGCTCATGGATCTGCTTGAGCTTGCGCCGAAGTTTCCATTTCAGGTGCGGGTCGATGACCGTCAGCGGCTCGTCGAAGAGAATCGCCGAGACGTCATCGCGCACCAGACCGCGCCCCATGGAGACCTTCTGTTTCTCGTCTGCGGTCAGATTGCGGGCCTTACGCTTGAGCAGCGGATGCAGATCGAGCACCTCGGCGATCTCATGCACTTTACTGGTCACGCGCGCTTCCGGAACGCCCTGATTGCGCAGCGGAAAGGCCAGGTTGTCGAATACCGTCATGGTGTCGTAGACGACCGGGAACTGGAAAACCTGGGCGATATTGCGCTGCTCGGGTGTCAGCCGGTTCACCTCCCGCGTGTCGAACAGCACCTTCCCCTCAGAGGGACTTAGCAAGCCGGAGATGATGTTGAGCAATGTCGATTTGCCACAGCCCGACGGCCCGAGCAACGCGTAGGCACCGCCCTGCTCCCATACATGGTCCATCTCACGGATGGCATAGTCCGCCGCGCCTTGCGGTTGCGCGCTATAGCTGTGAGCAAGGTTCTGCAAACGAATCTCCGCCATGGTGCGCTCCTTAGATGCGTCGGGCCGGCGCCTGGGCTAGCTCGCCGGCCGCATCGAACACGAACAGCTTGTGGGTCGGGATGTACACGCGAATCGGCGAATCCACCGGATAGTCGTGTACGCCCTGCAGGTGCAGAACCAGGCTGACGTGCTCATTGCGCATATGAAGGAAGCTTTCCGAACCGCTGATTTCAGCCAGCTCGACCGTGCCGGACACTTCCAGATCGTCATCGTTGGACGGCACGAGACCAATATGGCTGGGCCGAATGCCGAAGCGGTATTCACCCTCGCTCAGCATCCGTAGATCCGCATTGAGCGGAAAGTGCATGCTGTCCTGAAAGCTGACCTCGTTGGCGGCGATACGCCCCGGCAGCAGGTTGATCGGCGGTTCCGAGAACAGTTCGGCGCTCAGCATCCGGCTTGGCCGGTGATAAACCTCCGATGTCGGGCCGCTCTGTATGACACGCCCTTCATGCAGGACTGTCGCCGTGCCGCCCAACGCCAGCGCTTCGTTAGGCTCGGTGGTGGCATAGACGGCAATGCTGCGGCGCGTCTTGAACAACTCACGCATTTCCTGCCGCAGCTCTTCACGCAGCTTGTAGTCGAGATTGACCAGCGGCTCGTCGAACAGGATCAGATCCGCATCCTTGACCAGCGCCCGGGCCATCGCGGTGCGCTGTTGCTGGCCGCCGGAAAGCTCCAGGGGATACCGCGTCAAGAAATTTTCGATGTGCAGCATTTCGGCGGTTTCACGAACCTTTCGCTCGATCTCCGCCTTGCTCGTGCCAGCCTGCCGCAACGGCGAGGCGATGTTCTCGAACACGCTCAGCGTCGGGTAATTGATGAACTGCTGGTAAACCATCGACACGTTGCGCTTGCGCACCGGTACGCCGGTCACGTCGGCACCGTTCATCAAGACCCGCCCGCTGCTCGGTTTGTCGAGTCCGGCCATGAGCCGCATCAGTGAGGTCTTGCCCGACAGCGTTCGCCCGATCAGCACGTTGAACGAGCCGGGTTCGAAATTCAGGCAAGCGTCAGCGATGTGCACGTGGCCATCGACGGTCTTGCTGACGTGTTCCAGCGTGAGGGACATGCTGCATCCTTCTTATTGTCATGAAGGATACGGAGCGATAAGCGTGCCAATGCTGCACAAGGCTCTAGCACGTGGATTGCGCTGATCCGCGATTTTCTCAAGTGTTCAAAGTGAACAATTCTGAACATTGACAGTGCGTAGAAATGAACAAGACTGTTCAGTGGCACGCGCTGCGGCAGCAGCGGATAACAACAAAAATAAGCATCTCCAGAGGGCAACATGGCCGACCCAGCCCAGTCCATCACGCATCAGACGCTGGTCGAAGATTCCTGGAGCCGCTGCGAGCGTTACGGGCTGAACCCGCTCAGTGCGCCCAGTTTCGGCCAGCCGGCGGCGCAGGAAGTGAATGCTCTGCTGGAGCGCCAACGCAGCCTGGTGCAGACAACCCAGCGTGAAGTACTGCCTTATTACGAAAACATTCTTTCGAATTCGAGCTGCCTTGTTCTGCTGGCGGACAGTGCCGGCCAATTGCTTGAGTCATGGGGCGATTGCCGCTTCGTCGAGCCAACCCAGCAACGCGGCTTCAAACCGGGCGCCAGCTGGATGGAGCGCGATACGGGAACCAATGCGATCGGCACGGCGCTAGCCAGCGGGCAGGCCGTGCATATCCAGCGCGACGAGCACTTCCTCAAGGCCAACCGCTACCTGTCCGGTGCGGCTTCGCCGATCTTCGATGCGCAACGCCAATTGATCGCGGTGCTCGATGTGTCCAGCGACAGCTACCTTCCGCCGTCGCACACGCTCGGCATGGTGAAAATGATGAGTCAGTCGGTGGAGAATCGCCTGATTCTCAACCTGTTCCACGATGATTATTTTCAGCTGACTTTCAATACCGGACAGGACAATCTCGACAGTCAGTGGGCAGGACTGCTGGTATTCGACGAATCCGGGCTCATCGTGTCGGCCAACCGACGCGCCGACAACCTGCTCGGCATGGAGCTGACGCGGACCCGTATCGACAGGCTGTTCGACGTGCCGCTGTTGCAACTGATCAATCAACCGGAAGATCAGCCCCTGCTGCTGCGGGCCATGGGTCGCCACCGCTTCCATGGCATCGTTCGGCGCCCACAGAAACCACGCATCCAGCCGCGCGACTTCCGTACGACGTCGGGGCGGGAACAATCGATCGATCTGACCAGCATCGATCAGGGCGATCCGAAGGTGCACAAGGTGATTCGCCAGGCACAACTCATGCTCGAAAAGGACGTTCCGATCCTGGTACAGGGAGAAACGGGGGTAGGCAAAGAAGTCCTGGTCAAGGCGCTGCATGCAGCCAGCTCGCGAGCCGATGCGCCCTTGATCGCGGTGAACTGCGCCGCAATCCCCAGCGAATTGATCGAATCCGAACTCTTCGGCTACGAAAAAGGCGCCTTCACCGGTGCCCACCAGAAAGGTAGCCTCGGCCTGATTCGCAAGGCGGACCGCGGTGTGTTGTTTCTCGACGAGATCGGCGACATGCCGATGAGCCTGCAGGCGCGTCTGTTGCGCGTACTGCAGGATCGCAGCGTGCAGCCACTCGGTGGCGGAGAACCATTCCCAGTCGACTTTCGCCTGATCTGCGCGACGAACCGCTCGCTACGCCAGGACGTCGATAGCGGTCGCTTCCGCCAGGATCTGTTCTACCGCGTCAGCGGCCTCAGCGTGGAGTTGCCGCCCTTGCGTGCTCGTCGCGACAAGCTCGCGCTTTTCCAGCGCGTCTGGGAGCAACATCGTGAACCCCGGCAATGGGCGGGTCTGAGCGCCGAGGTGCAGCGCTTGTTCGAGCGCCATCCCTGGCCGGGGAATATTCGGCAATTAAGCAGTGTTATCCAGGTCGCACTCGTATTGGCCGATGATCAGCCGATCCGCCCGGAGCACCTGCCCGAAGATTTCTTCGTGGACATTAACGAAAGCGCCGAAACGCTAGGTAGAACAGAGCCAGCCCATGCCATCGGCACGGCGGCGTCACTTTCGTTGAACCAGCCGCTGCGCTCGCAGTTCGAAGCCTGTCGCGGCAACGTTTCGCACCTCGCCCGGCATTTAGGCGTCAGCCGCAACACCCTCTATAAACGCTTGCGCGCCGAAGGTCTGTATCCCAGTTGAGTTCGGCATAGTGCTTTAAACGTTTCAACGACCCGAATAGCGCCTGCCTTACGGGACGGATAAAACGGTACAGCAGGCGTAGAGTGGGCTTTAGCCCCAATGTTCCAAGGCTCCATCCTCGCTGCGGTGGGCTGAAGCCCACCCTACAACGGCAGAGACTACAGCGGCGCAGAGACGTAGGGTGGGCCGGGCGGCGTTCCGCTCAGCCCACCGGTGGTATCTGATCCATTGTGTCCTACCGGGCTAGCAGGGAACGCAGCTTTGTTTCTCGGCAACCAAGGAAAACTTCCATTCGCTTCCGGAAAACAAAAGAGGCCGCACGCGGCGGCCTCGATGGAGTGTGTAACTTATTCACTTAGACGCCAGGTAGTGCCGCCCTTACCGTCTTCCAGTACCACGCCCATGGCCGTCAGCTGGTCGCGAATACGGTCGGACTCTGCCCAGTTCTTCTCGGCGCGGGCCTGCAGGCGCGCAGCAATCAAGCCTTCAACTTCAGCCGCATCCACTTTGTTTGCGGCCCCGGCCTGCAAGAAGGCCTCAGGCTCGAGTTGCAGCACGCCGAGTACGGAAGCCAGTTCTTGGAGGCGCGCAGCCAGCGAAGCAGCGGATTGCAAATCCGTGTCACGCAAGCGGTTGACCTCTCGGATCATCTCGAACAGCACAGAGCAGGCTTCCGGCGAGTTGAAGTCATCGTCCATCGCAGCGCTGAAGCGCTCAGCGAACTCCTCACCACCTGCGGGCGCCGCTTCGGGCAAGCCTTTCAGGCCGTTATAGAAACGTTCCAGCGCGCCCTTGGCTTCCTTGAGGCTGTCTTCGGAATAGTTGATCGGGCTGCGGTAATGGCTAGAAACCAGCAGATAGCGCACCACTTCCGGCTGATACTTTTCCAACACTTCGCGAATGGTGAAGAAGTTGCCCAGGGACTTGGACATTTTCTCGCCATCCACCCGTACCGCACCGGCGTGCATCCAGGCGTTGGCGTAGAGCTTGCCGGTCGCCGCCTCGCTCTGGGCGATTTCGTTTTCGTGGTGCGGGAAGACTAGATCCGGGCCACCGCCATGGATGTCGAAGGTCTCGCCCAGGCAGCAGGTGGACATAACGGAGCACTCGATGTGCCAGCCCGGCCGCCCGGCGCCCCAGGGTGACTGCCAGCTGGGCTCGCCCGGCTTGGCGGCTTTCCAGAGAACGAAGTCCAGCGGATCTTCCTTGGCTTCGTCGATCTCGATGCGCGCGCCGATCTTCAGATCCTCGATCTTGCGCCGCGAGAGCTTGCCGTAACCGACGAATTTACCGACCCGATAATAAACATCGCCATTACCCGGCGCGTAGGCGAAGCCCTTGTCAATCAAGGTCTGGATCATGCCGTGCATACCGGCGATGTGCTCGGTGGCACGCGGCTCGAGGTCGGGGCGCAGCACATTGAGCCGAGCCTCGTCCTCATGCATCGCGGCGATCATACGACCGGTCAGCGCCTCGAAGCTTTCACCGTTTTCCTGAGCGCGACGGATGATCTTGTCGTCAATATCGGTGATGTTGCGCACATAGGTCAGCTCGTACCCGCGCTGGCGCAACCAACGCGAGACCACGTCGAAGGCCACCATCACCCGCGCGTGACCGATGTGGCAGAAGTCATAGACCGTCATGCCACAGACGTACATGCGTACCTGGTTATCGATCAGCGGCTTGAGCGGTTCCTTGGCCTTGGTCAGGGTGTTGTAGATCGACAGCGTCATTATTGCCCCCAGGAATCACGCAGGGTGACAGTCCGGTTGAACACCGGCTTGCCGGGCTGCGAATCCTTGAGATCAGCGACAAAGTAGCCTTCGCGCTCGAATTGGAAGCGCTCCTCGGGTTGCGCGTTGGCCAAGGATGGCTCGGCGCGGCAGCCTGAAAGTACCACCAGCGACTCGGGATTGATGTTGTCGAGGAAGCTGCCGCCCTGCCCTTCGCCTTCAACGGACTTCTCCGGATTGGCGGAGCGGAACAGGCGGTCATACAGTCGCACCTCGCACTCGACGCTTTCCGCAGCCGGTACCCAGTGGATCACGCCCTTGACCTTGCGACCCTCGGGGTTCTTGCCCAGGGTGTTCTCGTCATAGGAGCAGCGCAACTCGATGACGTTGCCCTCGGCATCCTTGATTGCCTCATCGGCGCGGATCACATAGCTGCCGCGCAGACGCACTTCGCCACCGGGGATCAGCCGCTTGAAACCGGCCGGAGGGACTTCCTCGAAGTCGCTGGCGTCGATGTAGATCTCGCGACTGAACGGCAGCACGCGCACGCCCATGTCCTGCTTGGGATGGCGGGGCAACTCAAGGTTCTCGACCTGGCCTTCGGGGTAGTTGGTGATCACCACCTTGAGCGGCTTGAGCACGCACATGGCGCGCGCTGCGTTGGCATCGAGGTCTTCGCGGATAGCGAATTCCAGCATGCCGACATCCACCACGCCGCCGGCGCGGTTCACGCCGATCATGTCGCAGAAGTTGCGGATCGAAGCCGGCGTATAGCCGCGACGGCGAAAGCCCGACAGCGTCGACATGCGCGGATCGTCCCAGCCGCTCACGTGATTCTCGTCGACCAACTGTTTGAGCTTGCGCTTGCTGGTGATGGTGTAGTTCAGGTTGAGGCGAGCGAATTCGTACTGACGCGGCTGCGCCGGCACCGGCAGTTGCTCCAGGAACCACTCGTAGAGCGGACGGTGATCCTCGAACTCCAGGGTGCAGATCGAGTGGGTGATGCCCTCGATGGCGTCCGACTGGCCATGGGTAAAGTCGTAGCTCGGATAGATGCACCACTTGTCGCCGGTCTGGTGATGATGGGCGTGACGGATGCGGTAGAGGATCGGGTCGCGCAGGTTCATATTCGGCGAAGCCATGTCGATCTTCGCCCGCAGCGCACGGGCGCCGTCGGGGAATTCGCCGGCCTTCATGCGCGCGAACAGATCCAGGTTCTCCTCGACGGAACGCTCGCGGAACGGGCTGTTCTTGCCCGGCTCGGTCAGGCTGCCGCGATACTCGCGCGCCTGCTCGGGCGTCAGGTCGCAGACGTAGGCCTTGCCCGCCTCGATCAGGTGGATGGCCCATGCATGCAACTGGTCGAAATAGTCGGAGGCATAGCGCTCTTCGCCGGCCCACTGGAAGCCCAGCCATTGCACGTCGCTTTTGATCGCGTCGATGTATTCCTGGTCTTCCTTGGCCGGGTTGGTGTCATCGAAACGCAGGTTGCAGACGCCACCGAATTCCTGAGCCAGACCGAAGTTCAGGCAGATCGACTTGGCATGGCCGATATGTAGGTAGCCATTGGGCTCAGGCGGAAAACGCGTGACGATGCTGGCGTGCTTACCCGAGTCCAGGTCGGCCTGGACGATCGGGCGGAGAAAATTGGTGGCGGCGGTAGTCTCAGGCTTGCTCATGGTGTCCTTAACAATCTGCGAGTGTGCGGCTCAGAGAGGGTCTACAAAAGTAGCGAGCGATGGGCATGGCCGAGTGCGGTAATGCGTAAACCCTCTCTCAGGGTAGGCCGGCCAAATCAAAGCGCCTATCATAGCGGACCCGTCAACCCCCTGACAGAGCAAAGCGCCCGCCGTATTGCTCTGCAGCGCCGGTCCATTTCCATTGCCGCGCCGCCCTGCTATCGCGACGCGGTTTTCCTCTTCATAAGGAAGACTTTCGATGATCAAGCTCCACACCAACCACGGCGTCATCACCGTCAAGCTGTACGAAGATAAAGCGCCCGAAACCACGGCCAACTTCAAGGAATACGTGAAGAGCGGCCACTACGACGGCACCATCTTCCATCGCGTGATCAGCAATTTCATGATCCAGGGCGGCGGCTTCGAGCCAGGCATGAAGCAGAAAACAACCCGCGCCCAGATCAAGAACGAAGCCAACAATGGCCTCTCCAACAAGGTCGGCACGCTGGCCATGGCGCGCACCATGGAGCCGCATTCGGCGTCCGCGCAGTTCTTCATCAACGTCAAGGACAACGACTTCCTGGATCACACCGCACCGACCGTGCAGGGCTGGGGCTATGCGGTGTTCGGTGAAGTGGTCGAAGGCATGGACGTAGTCGAGAAGATCAAAGGCGTTTCCACCACTATGAAGTCCGGTCATCAAGACGTTCCGGTGGAAGACGTAGTCATCGAGAAAGCCGAGATCGTCGAGTAAGCCTCGTTGATTCTGCTGATCTCCGATCTGCATCTCGAAGAAGAGCGCCCGGACATTACCCGGGCGTTTCTTCGTTTTCTCGAGACTCGCGCGGCCCAGGCCGAGGCGCTCTATATCCTGGGTGATTTTTTCGAGGTGTGGGTCGGCGACGACGGCATGACCTCTTACCAGCACGAGATTGCCAGCGCTTTGCGCCTGTTGAGTGACAAAGGAACGCGCATCTATTTGATACATGGCAACCGTGACTTCATGATCGGTAAGGCATTCTGCCGCGAGGCAGGTTGTACATTGCTACCAGATCCGCACGTTGCCGAGCTCGGCGGCCAACAGGTCTTGCTGATGCACGGCGACACCCTCTGTACCCGCGATGAAGGCTACATGCGGTTACGGCGATGGCTGCGCAATCCCGTCAGCTTGTTCATCCTTCATCATTTGCCGCTCGCCAAACGCCAGAAGCTGGCGCAGAAACTGCGATCGAGCAGCAAGGAAGAGACCCGCATGAAAGCCAGCGACATCGTCGACGTCACGCCTGATGCGGTCGTCGAGGTCATGCGACGGCTTCGCGTCCGGACCATGATCCATGGCCATACTCACCGCCCTGCCTGCCACACACTGCAGATCGACGGCCAACCCGCGAGACGTATCGTGCTGGGGGATTGGGATCGCCAAGGGTGGGCATTGCAGATCGACGAATCAGGCGCCCATCAGGCGCCGTTCGAATTGAGCTGATCTGATCAGGCGGCGACCGGAACGCCGCTATGGAAGCGAAATTCACTGTCGGCGCTTTCAATCAATTCTCGCTCGCGCTCGCGCACCCGGACGATGGTCGCGTCGATATCGGCGGCATCTCCATATAAATAGGCCAACTTCAGATAATCCTGGAAATGCCGTGCTTCGGACTTGAGCAAGCCGTGATAGAACTTGCCGAGCTCCTCGTCCAGATGCGGCACCAGCATCGCGAAACGCTCGCAGGAGCGGGCCTCGATGAATGCGCCGATGACCAGCGTATCGGTCAGTCGATAGGGCTCGTGATTGCGCACCAACTCCCGCAGACCCGCCGCATAGCGTGACGAGCCGATGTTTCGCAGGCCGATGTCACGCTTGCGGATGATCGAAAGCACCTGCTCGAAGTGCCGCAGCTCTTCTCTGGCCAGACGCGACATCTTGTTTTGCAGATCCGGTTTGTCGACATACCGGAACATCAGCTGAAAAGCGGCGCCGGCCGCCTTCTTCTCACAGTTGCCGTGATCGATCAGCATCACGTCCTGGTTCTGCAGCGCAACCTCGACCCAGGCAGCGGGCGTGGCACAGCCAAGAAATTCGTTCAATTCAGGGAGCATGTCTTGGTATTCGCGAAGTAATGAATGCAGTGATCGGCATCAACGCTGCCGCTAGCGGCGCATTATACGAGGCCGCCGTCGGACAGCCAGCGCCGCTTGATACAGGTCAGTAGCTGACGCGCTTGCGTTGTCTATAGTGATTCAACCGATACTGGAAACGGAGCCGATCATGCAAGCCATACGCCGCATCCTCGTCATAATGGACCCGAAACTTCCTGAAAACCTTGCGCTGAAGCGGGCGCGTCTCATCTCCGGAGTCAGCCAATCGGAGCTGCATCTGCTCGTCTGCGATACCAGGCAGGATCACAGCGCCTACCTCGCAAAGATGCGCACGGAACTGGAAGAGCAAGGGCATACCGTCACCGCTCAGCAAGCCTGGCATGACAACCTGCATCACACGATCGTCACGGTTCAACAGGCTGAGGGCTGCGGCCTGGTGATCAAGCAGCACGTTGCCGACAACCCACTGAAGCGCGCCTTGCTGACGCCAGACGACTGGAAGCTGCTGCGCTACTGCCCATGTCCCGTGCTGATGGTCAAGACCGAGGCGCCTTGGACCGGCGGTAATATTCTCGCTGCGGTGGATGTGGGTAACGCCGACATCGAGCACCGTACACTGCATTCGAGCATCATCAATCATGGTTACCAGATTGCTGCGCTTGCCAATGGCAACTTGCATGTCATTAGCGCTCATCCTGCGGCGATGCTGTCAGCAGCCGATCCGGCCTTTCAATTGAAAGAAACCATCGAAGCGCGCTATCGCAGCGCCTGCAAGCAATTCCAGGCCGACTACGACATTCCCGATAGGCAGCTGCATATCGAGGAAGGTCCTGCTGATGCGCTGATACCTCGAGCCTGCCATCAGCTCCAGGCCGTCGTTACGGTCATTGGCACGGTAGCTCGTACAGGCTTTTCGGGCGCACTGATGGGCAATACCGCCGAGGTGGTGCTCGATACGCTGGAAAGCGACGTGCTGGTTCTCAAACCGGAAGACATCATTGGCCATCTCGAAGAGCTGGTAGCCCGCCGCTAACCGGCCATGTTCCGGTGAAAGGTTGAAACTTCACTCAGCCGCATCGTTAAGAAATTGAGGCGCGATATAGCGCTGGTAATGCGCCTCGGAGAGCAGAAAAAACTCCCGATCGATGGCGTCGCGAAGTTCGAGCAGAGACCACTCGCGAAACTCCGGCAGCAGCGCGACGCCATAGGCGTCGAGTTGCTGAATGACCCGTGCGCCCCGGGCGATAAGCTGATAAGCCCAACAATACGGCGACTGCTCCGCGACGAAGCGGATCTGCCGGTTTTCCAGCTGGCGGCGCAATAAGTCGGCGTCGAAGATTTCCAGCTTGGCAGCCATCACCTGAGCCAGGAGCACCTCCAGCCGCCGCCAGACGGAGCGCTTGCCCTCCTCGTCATAGGCGTTCCAACTCACCACTTCATGATGGAAACGCTTGCAACCACGGCAGACGAGATCACCATAAACAGTGGAGCATAGGCCCACACAAGGGGTTTTGATGCGCTGGTTGGACATAGCGAAGGATGGGTCGTTGGACAGCGCCGCATCTTAGACTTTTGTCCAAGCCAGGTCACGGATGAATCTACCGCGGCGCTCTTGTTCGGGCTGTATAACCCGCGTTATCAGGCGTTTCACCGCGAGTTAGCGAACGTTCGACGAATCCACGATGTTAGGGTGATATGGCGTTCCACTTAACTTTACAGGCTCGTTCCAGTAGAATCGCTCCGCCGTTTTCGGCGCCACAATCCGTACGAAGCTGTTTTCAAAGCGTCACGAGCACAGTTAAACCGGTCATCCGCCGGGTGCGTAGATCCCTCCTCCTGCGCACCCGACACGCCGCCGGCGTAAAACTTTGAAAACAGCTTCCGGATGCGCGTCCCGAGACACCCAAGGGACCAATGATGAGGGTATATAACTGTGCTTGAAGCCTATCGCAAACACGTAGAAGAGCGTGCCGCCCAGGGCGTCGTGCCCCAGCCGCTGAACGCCGAGCAGACCGCAGGCCTGATCGAACTACTGAAAAACCCGCCGGCCGGCGAAGAAGCTTTCCTGGTTGACCTGATCACAAACCGCGTACCCGCAGGCGTCGACGAAGCCGCCTACGTCAAGGCCGGTTTCCTCTCTGCCATCGCCAAGGGCGAAGCCACTTCTCCGCTGATCAGCAAGCAACGTGCTGTTGAACTGCTGGGCACCATGCAGGGCGGCTACAACATCGCCACCCTGGTAGAACTGCTGGACGATACCGAGCTAGCAAGCGTAACCGCCGAACAACTCAAGCACACCCTGCTGATGTTCGATGCTTTCCACGATGTCGCCGAAAAAGCCAAAGCCGGCAATGCCAACGCCAAGGCCGTGCTGCAATCCTGGGCTGACGGTGAGTGGTTCCAGAACCGCCCTGCCCTAGCCGAGAAAATCACCCTGTCCGTGTTCAAGGTTACTGGCGAAACCAACACCGACGACCTATCGCCGGCTCCGGATGCCTGGTCGCGTCCCGATATCCCGCTGCACGCCCTGGCCATGCTGAAAATGGCTCGCGACGGCATCGAGCCTGATGCTCCTGGCTCGGTTGGCCCGATCAAGCAGATGGAAGCGCTGAAAGCCAAAGGCTTCCCGGTTGCCTATGTCGGTGACGTGGTCGGCACCGGCTCGTCCCGCAAATCTGCCACTAACTCCGTGCTGTGGTTCTTCGGCGATGACATCCCGAACGTGCCGAACAAGCGCGCAGGTGGTTTCTGCTTCGGCACCAAGATCGCCCCGATCTTCTACAACACCATGGAAGACGCCGGCGCCCTGCCGATCGAATTCGACTGCACCAACCTGGCCATGGGCGACGTCATCGACGTGTACCCGTACAAGGGCGAAGTGCGCCGCCATGGCAGCGATGAGCTGGTTACCACATTCGAGCTGAAAACCGACGTGCTGCTGGACGAAGTCCGCGCCGGCGGCCGTATCCCGCTGATCATCGGCCGCGGCCTGACCGACAAGGCACGCGCCGAACTGGGCCTTGGCCCAGCCAACCTGTTCAAGATGCCGGAAGCGCCGGTCGACAGCGGCAAGGGCTTCACCTTGGCGCAGAAGATGGTCGGTCGCGCCTGCGGTCTGCCGGAAGGCAAAGGCATCCGTCCGGGCACCTACTGCGAACCGAAGATGACCACCGTCGGCTCCCAGGACACCACTGGCCCGATGACCCGCGACGAGCTGAAGGACCTGGCGTGCCTGGGCTTCTCCGCCGATCTGGTGATGCAGTCCTTCTGCCACACCGCCGCCTATCCGAAGCCGATCGACGTCAACACGCACCACACTCTGCCGGACTTCATCAAGAACCGTGGCGGTGTGTCCCTGCGTCCGGGCGACGGCATCATCCACAGCTGGCTGAACCGCATGTTGCTGCCCGACACCGTCGGTACCGGCGGTGACTCGCACACCCGCTTCCCGATGGGCATCTCCTTCCCGGCCGGTTCCGGCCTGGTGGCCTTTGCCGCTGCCACGGGCGTCATGCCGCTGGACATGCCGGAGTCGGTACTGGTGCGCTTCAAGGGCCAAATGCAGCCGGGCATCACCCTGCGTGACTTGGTCCATGCCATCCCTTACTACGCTATCCAGGAAGGCCTGCTGACCGTCGAGAAGAAAGGTAAAAAGAACATCTTCTCCGGCCGCATCCTCGAAATCGAAGGCTTGAGCGGTCTGACCGTCGAGCAGGCGTTTGAACTGTCCGACGCCTCAGCCGAGCGTTCGGCTGCCGGTTGCACCATCAAGCTGCCGGAAGAGGCCATTGCCGAGTACCTGAAGTCCAACATCACCTTGCTACGCTGGATGATCAGCGAGGGCTACGGCGATGCACGTACCCTGGAGCGCCGCGCCCAGGCAATGGAAGCCTGGCTGGCCAAGCCGAACCTGCTGGAAGCCGACAAGGACGCCGAGTACGCCGCCGTGATCGAAATCGATCTGGCCGACGTGAAAGAGCCGGTGCTGTGCGCCCCGAACGACCCGGACGACGCCCGTCTGCTCTCCACCGTTGCTGGCGAGAAGATCGACGAAGTGTTCATCGGTTCGTGCATGACCAACATTGGCCACTTCCGCGCGGCCGGCAAGCTGCTGGACAAGGTCAAGGGTGGCATTCCGACCCGTCTGTGGCTGGCTCCGCCGACCAAAATGGACGCTCACCAGCTGACTGAGGAAGGCTACTACGGCATCTACGGCAAGGCTGGCGCGCGCATGGAAATGCCGGGTTGCTCGCTGTGCATGGGTAACCAGGCTCGCGTTCAGACCGGCTCAACCGTGGTCTCCACCTCGACCCGTAACTTCCCGAACCGTCTGGGCGATGCGACCAACGTGTACTTGGCGTCGGCCGAACTGGCATCGGTCGCCTCGATCATCGGCAAGCTGCCGACCGTCGAGGAGTACATGCAGTACGCGAAAGAGATCGACACCATGTCGGCCGATATCTATCGCTACCTGAGCTTCGACCAGATCGCCGAATTCCGCGAGTCCGCGGCGCAGGCGAAGATCGACGTGGTCGCTATCTGATACTGCAGGCAACACAGAAAAAGCCCGTCTCGGCTATTTGCTGTTTCACTTAAGCATCTAGCCTAGCCGGGCCTCTTTCGAAATCCGATGCCGGGCTTCTGGCATCGGATTTTTTTATGGGCGTCCAATACCAATTGCCACCTGAAGGGCTAGCCGCAAGGGCCGGCAATCGCCGAAACAGCTATATCAAACGGAATGCAGGTTTTGTGGGCGAGGATCGGTCTCTGTGCCTGACAAAGACGAGAAGCAGCACCAGTGTTCCGACTCGAAGCGGCTCAACGGAAAGTGATTCGCTGCGGAAAAGACGTTACTGCGGAGAGCGAGGAAAACCGCCCGGGCTATCAAAGCCAGGACGGTAGAGTTTCCGAAATTCGTTATCGATAACCGGACGCCCGGTTCATTCGGGCATCTTCAGTGCCTCAGGCGAGACCACGATGCCGTTGTTGTCGGCATAGAGGTAGTCACCAGGACGAAAGGTCACGCCACAGAAGGTGACCGGTATATTCAACTCGCCGACGCCACGCTTGTTGCTTTTCAAAGGGTGACTGGCCAGCGCCTGCACACCCAGATCGGTTTGCGCCACGATATCCACATCGCGAATGCACCCATAGACAACCAGGCCGTGCCAGCCGTTACGCGCCGCCTTCTCAGCGAGCATGTCGCCCAGCAAGGCGCAGCGCAGCGATCCACCACCATCGACCACCATCACCTTACCGGTACCGTCCAGCTCGACCTGCTCCTTGACCAAGGAGTTGTCCTCGAAGCACTTGACCGTGACGATCTGGCCGCCAAAGGAATCGCGACCGCCGAAGTTGCTGAAGATCGGCTCTACCACCTGAATCAGGTCAGGATAGGCGTCGCACAGATCAGGCGTGACATATTGCATGGGAATCTCCTTTCACCTTGAAAGTCGTCTTGCTTTGGCCGGCGGCTTGCTCGACTGCAACCTCACGAGGCAAGCCAATCCAACAAGCCGCCAACGGTGTCGCTAATAGAAAAAGGGCGGAATTTCCGCCCTTTCGGTCCAGCCCTGGATCAGCCGATCTGTTCGTCGGCCAGGAAGAACCAGGTGTCCAGCACGGAGTCCGGATTCAGCGATACGCTCTCGATGCCCTGCTCCATGAGCCACTTGGCCAAATCAGGATGATCGGACGGGCCCTGCCCACAGATTCCGATGTACTTGCCCGCCTTGTTGCACGCCTGAATCGCGCTAGCGAGTAACTTCTTCACAGCTGGATTACGTTCGTCGAACAGGTGAGCAATGATGCCGGAATCACGATCGAGACCGAGCGTAAGCTGGGTCATGTCGTTGGATCCGATGGAGAAACCATCGAAGAACTCCAGGAACTCGTCAGCCAAAAGCGCGTTGGACGGCAGCTCGCACATCATGATGATGCGCAGGCCGTTCTCGCCGCGCTTGAGGCCGAACTGGCCGAGAATGTCGATGACCTGCGAGGCCTCGCCCAGCGTGCGAACGAAGGGCACCATCAGCTCAACGTTTGTCAGCCCCATGACCTCGCGAACTTTCTTCATCGCTCGGCATTCGAGTTCGAAGCAGTCGCGGAAGGATTCGCTGATATAGCGCGAGGCTCCACGGAAGCCGAGCATCGGGTTCTCTTCTTCCGGCTCGTAGAGCTTGCCGCCGATCAGGTTGGCGTATTCGTTGGACTTGAAGTCCGACAGCCGCACGATGACCTTTTTCGGCCAGAACGCCGCCGCCAGCGTACTCACACCCTCGACCAGCTTCTCAACGTAGAAATCGACCGGATCGCCATAACCGGCGATGCGCTTCTCGACGCTACCCTTCACATCCGCCGGCAGGCTGTCGAAATTCAGCAGCGCCTTGGGGTGCACGCCGATCATGCGGTTGATGATGAATTCCAGGCGGGCCAGGCCCACACCCTCGTTCGGCAATTGGGCGAAATCGAATGCGCGGTCGGGGTTGCCGACGTTCATCATGATCTTGAACGGCAGTTCAGGCATGGCGTCGATGGTGTTCTGGCGAATATCGAAGCCCAGCTCACCGTCGAAGATCAGCCCGGTGTCGCCTTCGGCGCAGGTGACGGTGACGCGCTGGCCATCCTTCAACAGCTCGGTGGCATTGCCGCAACCCACAACCGCCGGAATGCCCAGCTCACGCGCGATGATTGCCGCGTGGCAGGTACGGCCACCACGATTGGTGACGATCGCGCTGGCGCGCTTCATCACCGGCTCCCAGTCCGGATCGGTCATGTCCGACACCAGAACGTCACCCGGCTGAACCTTGTCCATTTCGGAAACGTCGCGAATGATCTTCACCGGACCCGCGCCGATACGCTGACCAATAGCGCGACCTTCGACCAGTACAGTGCCTTTTTCCTTGAGCAGGTAGCGCTCCATGACATTGGCGCTGGTGCGGCTTTTCACCGTCTCGGGGCGTGCCTGGACGATGTAGAGCTGACCATCATCACCATCCTTGGCCCACTCGATATCCATCGGGCGGCCGTAGTGTTTCTCGATGATCATCGCCTGGCGGGCCAGGTTGCTGACTTCCTCGTCGGTGAGGCAGAAGCGCATGCGTTCGGCCTGATCGACATCGACGGTCTTGACCGATTTGCCGGCGCTGGCTTCTTCGCCGTAGATCATCTTGATAGCCTTGCTACCCAGGTTGCGGCGCAAGATTGCCGGGCGGCCCGCTTCGAGAGTGTGCTTGTGCACGTAGAATTCGTCGGGGTTGACTGCGCCCTGCACAACGGTCTCACCCAGGCCGTAGGCACCGGTGATGAACACTACGTCGCGGAAGCCGGATTCGGTATCCAGGGTGAACATCACGCCGGCAGTGCCGGTTTCAGAACGCACCATGCGCTGAACACCAGCCGACAAGGCGACCAGCTTGTGGTCGAAGCCCTGATGCACGCGGTAGGCAATGGCACGGTCATTGAACAGCGAGGCGAACACTTCTTTGGCAGCGCGGATCACGTTGTCCACGCCGCGAATGTTAAGGAAGGTTTCTTGCTGGCCGGCGAAGGAGGCATCCGGCAGGTCTTCGGCGGTTGCCGAAGAGCGCACCGCAACCGCCAGATTGTCGTTACCAGCGGACATCGTGGCAAAGGCGGCGCGAATATCGGCATCCAGCTGCGCAGGGAATTCGGCTTCCATGACCCAGCCGCGAATCTGCGCACCAGCCTTGGCCAGGGCATTCACGTCGTCTACGTCCAGCGCATCGAGCAGCGCGTGGATCTGCTCGTTCAGGCCGCTGAGTTCCATGAAATCGCGGTAGGCCTGCGCCGTAGTGGCGAAACCACCAGGTACTGAAACGCCCGCGCCTGCGAGGTTGCTGATCATCTCGCCCAGGGAGGCGTTCTTGCCCCCTACACGCTCAACGTCATGATTGCCGAGCTTATCGAGGGAAACTACGTACTCTACCAAGGTGCTCTCTCCACATTGTGTTGGAAACTCGGTCGGCTCCATCCGCGATCCGGTGGCCTGCCCCTGCGAAATGGGTGACAATGCCCGCCACTTGTGGCTCGGCGAAGGGGGCTACTATAGCTGAGAACCGTTCTTGACTTAAGGCCCCAGGTGCAATGAAACGAACTGCATTCTTCATATCCGACGGTACCGGCATCACGGCCGAAACACTTGGCCAGAGCCTGCTGGCACAGTTCGAAAACATCAGTTTCACCAAGCTGACTCGACCGTATATCGATACCGCCGATAAAGCGCGGCTGATGGTACAGCAAATCAATAAAGCGGCGGAAAACGACGGCGCACGCCCGATCATATTCGATACGTTGGTAAACCAGGAGATTCGCGACATCCTGGCTGAGTCCAATGGCTTCATGATCGACATCTTTTCGTCCTTCCTTGCTCCGCTGGAACATGAACTGATGTCACGTTCCTCCTATTCAGTTGGCAAATCCCATTCGATCAGCCATAACGCCAATTACATGGAGCGAATCGACGCGGTCAATTTCGCTCTGGACAACGATGACGGCGCTCGCACGCACTACTACGACAAGGCGGACCTGATTCTGGTCGGTGTCTCCAGGTGCGGCAAAACGCCCACCTGTCTGTATATGGCGATGCAGTACGGCATCCGTGCGGCCAACTACCCATTGACCGAAGACGACATGGAACGCCTGCAACTACCAACCGCCCTGAAAAATCACCGGGACAAGCTGTTCGGCCTGACCATCGATCCGGATCGCCTTACCGCCATTCGCAACGAACGCAAACCCAACAGCCGCTACGCAAGTTTTGCCCAGTGCGAATTTGAAGTCCGCGAAGTGGAAAATCTGTTCCGCCGCGAAAACATCAACTACATCAATTCCACGCATTTCTCCGTTGAGGAGATATCCGCCAAGATCCTCGTGGAAAAAGGCGTCGAGCGCAGGTTGAAATAAGCACCGCTTCGCTAGACAACTAAAAGCCAGATAGGTGCAGCGGGGGCAGTTTTTTTAATGATTCTTTTGGTGATAAGACGGGAGGATAACGCGCGTTATCCTCTTCTTCCGTCGCGCCTTTCGGCCCGTCCCACAGCCTAGAAACAATCGCCCGGCACGCGCACCCAGCCCTCCATCAGAATACGAGCGCTACGGCTCATGACGGCCTTGGTTACCGTCCATTGCTCATCGAGCTGCGTCGCCTCGGCGCCTACACGTAGGGTTCCGGACGGGTGCCCGAAACGCACCGCCTCACGCTCGCCGCCACCTGCTGCCAGATTGACCAGCGTACCGGGCACCGCCGCCGCCGTGCCGATGGCCACCGCACAGGTACCCATCATCGCGTGGTGCAGCTTGCCCATGGACAAGGCGCGGACCAGCAGGTCCACTTCGCCAGCCTCGATGTTTTTACCGCTGGAAGCTGCGTAAGTTTTCGGCTTGGACACGAAGGCGACCTTCGGCGTGTGCTGGCGGGTCAGCGCCTCTTCTTCCGTCTTGATCAGCCCCATACGCAGCGCACCAGCCACGCGGATGGCCTCCAGACGCGCCAGCGCGACGGGATCACTGTTGATGTCTTCGCGCAGCTCGGTGCCCTGATAGCCGATGTCCTCGGCATTGACGAATACCGTGGGGATGCCGGCGCTGATCATGGTCGCCTTGAGCGTACCGCCCTCTACAACATCAGCCGGCACCTCCAGTTCGTCGACCAGATTGCCAGTGGGAAACATTGAGCCATCGCCGTCATCGGACGGATCGAGGAATTCCAGCACGATTTCCGCCGCCGGAAAGGTCACGCCGTCCAGCTCGAAATCACCGGTTTCCTGCACCTGGCCGTTGCTGACCGGCACATGGGCGATGATGGTTTTCTGGATATTGGCCTGCCAGATGCGCACCACGCAGGTGCCGTTCTCGGGAATGCGCGATGGATCGAGCAACCCGGCATGAATGGCGAAGGCGCCGGCACCCGTGGACAAATTGCCGCAGTTGCCGCTCCAGTCGACGAAGGCCTTGTCGATGGAGACCTGGCCGTAGAGGTAATCCACGTCATGGTCCGGCTGGCTGCTTTTCGACAGAATCACGCACTTGCTGGTGCTGGAGGTGGCGCCGCCCATACCGTCGATGTGTGCGGCATAAGGATCGGGACCACCAATCACGCGCATGAACAGCTTGTCGCGGGCCTCGCCTGGAACCTGGCAGCGCTCGGGCAGGTCCTGCAGGCGAAAGAACACGCCCTTACTGGTGCCGCCACGCATATAAGTAGCGGGAATCTTGATCTGGGGTGCATGAGCCATGAAAGCGAATCCTCATGAAACGCTACCGCCAGGAGGCGGCAACGGGAATGGAATGCAGGCGTAGGGTGGATGTCGCTTTTTACATCCACCACAGCACCGCTCGGTGGAGCGCCACCCGGTGGATCGCCACCCGGTGGATCGGTAAGGCGTGATCCACCCTACGTCGCTTATCAGGCCTGCCCGAGGAAGTCCTTGGCAAAGCGCTGCAGCACACCGCCCGCGTCGTAGACGGAGACTTCGTCGGCAGTATCCAGGCGGCAAATCACCGGCACCTCGACGGTTTCGCCGTTCTGCCGGCGGATGACCAGCGTCAGCTCGGCACGCGGGGTGCGCTCGCCGAGCACGTCGAACGTCTCGGTGCCGTCGATGCCCAGAGTCTTGCGATTGGTGCCCGGCTTGAACTCCAGTGGCAACACACCCATGCCCACCAGGTTGGTGCGGTGAATACGCTCGAAGCCTTCAGCGACGATGGCTTCGACGCCCGCCAGACGCACGCCCTTGGCCGCCCAGTCGCGGGACGAACCCTGACCGTAGTCGGCACCAGCGATGATGATCAGCGGCTGCTTGCGGTTCATGTAGGTTTCGATGGCTTCCCACATGCGCATTACTTGCCCTTCGGGCTCGACGCGCGCCAGCGAACCCTTCTTCACCTGCCCATCGACCACGGCCATTTCGTTGACCAGTTGCGGGTTGGCAAAGGTAGCGCGCTGGGCGGTCAAGTGATCGCCGCGGTGGGTGGCGTAGGAGTTGAAGTCCTCTTCCGGCAAACCCATTTTGTGCAGGTATTCGCCCGCCGCCGAGTCCAGCAAGATCGCGTTGGATGGCGAAAGGTGGTCGGTGGTGATGTTGTCCGGCAGCACTGCCAGCGGACGCATACCCTTGAGGCTACGCTCACCGGCCAGCGCGCCTTCCCAGTACGGCGGACGGCGAATGTAAGTGGACATCGGGCGCCAGTCGTACAGCGGGCTTTCAGCCTCTTCCACGTTGCCCAGGTCGAACATCGGAATGTAGACCTGATGGAACTGCTCGGGCTTGACCGAGGCCGCGACGATGGCGTCGATCTCTTCGTCGCTCGGCCACAGATCCTTGAGAGTGACCGGGTTGCCCTGGGCGTCACGGCCCAGCACATCCTGTTCGATATCAAAACGCACGGTGCCAGCGATGGCATAAGCGACCACCAGCGGCGGCGAGGCGAGGAACGCCTGCTTGGCATAAGGGTGGATGCGGCCATCGAAGTTGCGGTTGCCGGACAATACGGCAGTGGCGTACAGGTCGCGCTCGATGATTTCCTGCTGGATTTTCGGGTCCAGCGCACCGGACATGCCGTTACAGGTGGTGCAGGCGTAGCCGACGATGCCGAAGCCGAGCTTTTCCAGTTCCGGCAGCAGGCCGGCTTCTTCCAGATAAAGCTTGGCGACCTTGGAGCCCGGCGCGAAGGAGGTCTTGACCCAGGGCTTGCGCAACAGGCCCAGTTCGTTGGCCTTCTTCGCCACCAGACCGGCAGCGACCACGTTACGCGGATTGGAGGTATTGGTGCAGCTGGTGATGGCGGCAATGATCACAGCGCCATCGGGCATCAGGCCTTTGGCTTCTTCAGTCTGGGCAGCCGCCAGCTGGGCTTCGCTGGCGATACCGCGCTCCTGCAGCGCACTGGTCGGCAGGCGGCGGTGCGGATTGCTCGGGCCGGCCATGTTGCGCACGACACTGGACAGATCAAACGACAGTACGCGCTCATACTCGGCGGTCTTCAGCGCATCGGCCCAGAGACCGGTGGTGCGCGCGTAGTTCTCGACCAGTGCAACCTGCTCCGGCTCGCGGCCGGTCAGCTTGAGGTATTCGATGGTCTGCTGGTCGATGTAGAACATCGCCGCGGTGGCACCGTATTCCGGGCACATGTTGGAGATAGTGGCGCGGTCGCCGATGGACAGGCTATCCGCGCCCTCACCGAAGAACTCGACCCACGCACCGACCACGCGCTCGGCGCGCAGGAATTCGGTCAGGGCCAGGACGATGTCGGTAGCAGTGATGCCAGGCTGACGCTTGCCGGTCAACTTGACGCCGACAATATCGGGCAGGCGCATCATCGAGGGGCGGCCCAGCATGACGGTTTCGGCTTCCAGACCGCCGACGCCGATGGCGATTACGCCCAGTGCATCCACGTGGGGCGTATGCGAGTCGGTGCCGACGCAAGTGTCGGGGAACGCCACGCCGCCGCGCGCCTGGATCACCGGGCTCATTTTCTCCAGATTGATCTGGTGCATGATCCCGTTACCAGCCGGGATCACATCGACGTTCTTGAATGCAGTTTTGGTCCACTCGATGAAGTGGAAACGGTCTTCGTTGCGACGTTCTTCCACGGCGCGGTTCTTCTCGAACGCGTCCGTGTCGAAGCCGGCATGCTCCACCGCCAGCGAATGGTCGACGATCAGCTGCGTCGGCACCACTGGATTGACCTTGGAAGGATCACCGCCCTGTTCCGCAATCGCATCGCGCAGGCCGGCAAGATCGACCAATGCGGTCTGGCCGAGAATGTCATGGCACACCACGCGCGCCGGGTACCAGGGGAAATCCAGGTCCTGCTTGCGCTCGATGAGCTGCTTCAACGCATCGCTCAGCATCGCCGGATCGCAACGGCGCACCAGCTGCTCGGCGAGCACGCGAGAGGTGTACGGTAGCTTGTCGTAGGCGCCCGGCTGGATGGCTTCGACCGCCGCGCGGGTATCGAAGTAATCAAGCTGGGTGCCTGGCAGAGGTTTGCGGTGTTCTATATTCATGCCGGAAGAACTCAAATCAGGATGTTCCGTATAAAAGGAAGGGAAGCCCCTGCGGACGTCCCTTTTTACCGATCAGCGCTCGGCGATCGGCGCTACCTTGCGCTGCTCCGGACCGATGTAATCGGCACTTGGTCGAATGATCCGGTTGTTGCTGCGCTGTTCGAATACGTGGGATGCCCAGCCAGTTACGCGCGAACAAACGAAGATCGGCGTGAACAGCTTGGTGGGGATGCCCATGAAGTTATAGGCCGATGCGTGGTAGAAGTCGGCGTTGGGGAACAGCTTCTTGGTGTCCCACATCAGCTTGTCGATGGCGACAGAAACTGGGTAGAGCACGGTGTCGCCCACTTCTTCGGCGAGGCGCTTGGCCCACTCCTTGATCACCTCGTTGCGCGGATCGGAAACGCTGTAGATCGCGTGCCCGAAACCCATGATCTTGTCCTTGCGTTCGATCATCCCACGGACCGCCTCCACAGCTTCTTCCGGCGTCTTGAAGCGTTCGATCAGCTCCATGGCCGCCTCGTTGGCGCCGCCATGCAGCGGGCCGCGCAGCGAGCCGATGGCGCCGGTCACGCAGGAGTACAGGTCGGACAGGGTCGAAGCACAAACCCGCGCAGTGAAGGTCGAGGCATTGAATTCATGCTCGGCGTAGAGGATCAGCGAGACGTTCATCACCCGCACGTGCAGGTCGCTCGGCTTCTTGCCGTGCAGCAGCGCGAGGAAATGCCCGCCCAGGGTGTCTTCGTCACTGTTGCATTCGATGCGAACGCCGTCGTGGGAGAAGCGATACCAGTAACACATGATCGCCGGGAACGCGGCCATCAAGCGCTCGGCGACGTCGCGCTGCTGCTCGAAGCTGACTTCCGGCTCCAGCGTGCCGAGCACCGAAGCGCCGGTCCGCATGACATCCATCGGATGGGCGCTGGCCGGAATGCGCTCAAGCACTTCCTTGAGCGCCTGCGGCAGGTCGCGCAGTGTCTTAAGACGGTTCTTGTAGGCCGCCAGTTGCTCGACGTTGGGCAGTTCCCCGTAGAACAGCAGGTACGCCACTTCCTCGAAGTCGGCGACGGCAGCCAGTTCGCGCACGTCATAACCGCGATAGGTCAGCCCAGCGCCTTCCTTGCCGACCGTACACAGGGCAGTCTGCCCAGCGATCTGACCGCGCAGCCCTGCCCCACTCAATACTTTTGCTTCAGCCATTTGCCATCTCCTTATTGGATTTATTCTGGATATCGCACATCGATGAAAGGCTCCGGTCGTTCGCCGGAAGCGAATGGGCTCAGCTCTTCTTCTGAGCGAACAACGCATCGAGACTCTGCTCGAAAGCGTGGTAATTGATGCGGTCGTAGAGCTCCATGCGAGTCTGCATGGTGTCGATCACGTTCTTCTGCGTGCCGTCGCGGCGCAGCGCGGTATAAACGTTCTCGGCCGCCTTGTTCATGGCGCGGAAGGCCGACAGCGGGTATAGCACCAGCGAGACGTCGACGCTGGCCAGCTCCTCGGTGGTGTACAGCGGCGTCGCGCCGAATTCGGTGATGTTGGCTAGGATCGGCGCCTTCACGCGGTCGGCGAAGGTCTTGTACATGGCCAGTTCGGTAATGGCTTCGGGGAAGACCATGTCAGCGCCCGCTTCGATGCAGGCGGCGGCACGATCCAGCGCGGCGTTCAGGCCTTCCACGGCCAGCGCATCGGTGCGCGCCATGATCACGAAACTGTCGTCGGTACGGGCATCGACGGCCGCCTTGATGCGGTCGACCATCTCCTGCTGGGAGACGATTTCCTTGTTCGGACGATGGCCGCAGCGCTTGGCGCCGACCTGATCCTCGATATGGATCGCCGCCGCGCCGAACTTGATCATCGACTTGACGGTACGCGCCACGTTGAATGCCGACGAACCGAAGCCGGTATCGACGTCCACCAGCAGCGGCAGATCGCAGACATCCGTGATGCGGCGCACATCGGTTAGCACGTCGTCCAGCCCGGTAATGCCCAAATCGGGCAGGCCCAGCGAACCAGCCGCGACACCGCCACCGGACAGGTAGATGGCCTTGAAGCCGGCGCGCTTGGCCAGCAGCGCATGGTTGGCGTTGATCGCACCGACGACTTGCAGCGGATGCTCGCTGGCCACGGCGTCACGGAAACGCTGACCGGCAGAAGGAAGAGTCATGCATTACCCCTTTCATATGATGTTTGTTCGAGGACGTCTTGGAAGTGGCGCTCGACGTTGCGCTTGGAAGCGGCGATATGACGGCGCATCAGCAGCTCCGCCAGCTCGCCATCGCGGTCGGCGATGGCATCGAGGATTCGGTGGTGCTCGGCGAAAGCTTGGTGCGGCCGATTCGGCGTGGCAGAGAACTGGATGCGATACATGCGCACCAGTTGGTAAAGCTCGTCACAGAGCAACTTCGCCAAGGTGCGATTGCCGCTGCCCTGGATGATCCGGTAGTGGAAATCGAAATCGCCTTCCTGCTGGTAGTAGCCGACGCCGGCCTGGAACGCCTCGTCGCGCTCGTGCGTGCTTAGCACGCGACGCAGGTCCTCAATCTCGGCCTCGCTCATGCGCTCGGCAGCCAAGCGACAAGCCATGCCTTCGAGGGACTCACGAATCTCATAAAGCTCGATCAGCTCGGCATGGCTAAGGGAAACCACCCGTGCGCCCACATGGGGAACGCGTACCAGCAGTTTCTGCCCTTCCAGACGATGGATCGCCTCGCGCAGCGGCCCGCGGCTGATGCCATAAATGCGCGCTAGCTCCGGCTCGGAAATCTTGCTACCCGGCGCAATCTCGCCCTTGACGATGGCCGCCTGAATCAGCCGGAACACGTGTTCGGACAGGGTTCCGCTATCGATATGATCAGAACGAAGGTTTTCGACGGCATCGAGCATATTGTTGACACCAAGAGTAAACAATGGCGACAACTTAGCTTTCTGGCACCATTCGGTCAATGGGACGAAAGTAGATTGTCGACAATATCGCTCTGTAAGTGCAATTAGCGCCAATTGCTCTTCGCAGCGCCTCTGAAGGTACAAGCCTAGTCGGGGGAACGAGCGGACATGTAGAATGCGCCGGAATGCCGCGCCTGGCGTTCGCCTCGCCATGGCCTCCAGGCTCACGGGCCGTCGTTCCGCCCATGCTTTCCGACTCGACTAATTTGGACCTATGAGCGCCAAACCCCTCTTTCTGTCGCTGTGCCTTCTGGCCTCCCCACTTTTCGCCCAAGCAGATGGCAAAACCATCTACGGCCTGAACGAGCATGTCGCGCTACCCGACTTTGGTATTGAGCTACCTGCGAAACTCGATACGGGCGCGCAAACCGCCTCGCTCAGCGCGCGAGATATCGAGCGTTTCAAACGCGAAGGGGAAAATTGGGTTCGCTTCTACCTCGCTGTCGACGAGGCGCATGACCATCCGATCGAGCTGCCTTTGCAGCGCATCAGCAAGATCAAACGTCGCGCCGGAGACTTCGACCCAGACGAAGAAAAAACCTATACACCGCGCCCCGTCGTGGCGCTCGAACTCTGTATGGGCAAGGCCAAACGCAGCATCGAAGTGAACCTCACGGACAGAACTGCATTCCAATATCCACTTTTAATAGGTTCCGATGCGCTTACGCGCTTCGACGCCCTGGTCGATCCAAGCCTTAAGTACGCTGCTGGCAAACCCGGCTGCATTATCGAATCCGACGCTGACGAGTAATTCCATGCGCGCCCTTACCCTGCATCTGAAAGTTCTTATTTTCCTGCTCGTCACGCTGGGCATCGCGATCACCGCGTACCAGATTTTCGTCCTCGGCATCCCGATTACCGAAGACGAAACCGATGACCTGTGGAATATCGACGCTAAAGTCGAATTCCAGGCCAGCCCCCGCGAGCCCGTGAAGCTGCAGATGTACGTGCCACCCCTGAATCAGGAATTCGTTAGCCTCAACGAAAGCTTCATTTCCAACAATTACGGCGTCAGCATCAACCGCGCCGACGGCAACCGCCGAGTCACCTGGTCGGCCCGTCGCGCCAGTGGTAATCAAACGCTCTACTACCGCCTGGTGCTCACCAGACGCTACAGCGGCGAGCAAACTGCGGCTACCGGCCCGATCTTCCGTGACAGCATTCCGGTCGAAGGGGCCGAAAAAATTGCCGCCGAAGCCCTGCTCTCACCGATCCGCCAGCATTCGGCCGATGTCGAAACGTTCATCAGCGAAGCCATCAAGCGTGTAAACAATGCCGATGATGACAACGTCAAACTACTGCTTGGCGGCGACTCGTCGACGCCGAACAAGGCCCGTGTGATCGATCTGCTGCTCTCCATCGCCCATGTGCCGATGGAGCGCGTGCACACCGTTCGACTGCTCGCCGATATGGCACAGACGCCCGAACTCTGGCTGCGCAGCTTCAACGGCGACAATTGGCTGTATTTCAACCCGGAAACCGGCGAACAGGGCCTGCCAAAAGACCGTCTGGTCTGGTGGACCGGTGACGAACCGCTCCTGACCCTCGACGGCGGGCGTAACGCGCAAGTGACGTTCACCCTCAACAGCAGCGAAATGAACGCCATCCGCCTGGCCAAATTGACCGATGAGAACACCGACGCGGACTTCCTCGAATACTCGCTGTATGGCCTGCCGCTGCAAACTCAGCAGACCTACCAGATCATGATCATGATCCCGATCGGCGTTCTGGTGATTCTAATCCTGCGTAATCTTGGCGGCCTGCAGACGCTGGGTACCTTCACCCCGGTACTGATCGCCCTGGCCTTCCGTGAAACTCAGATTGGCTTCGGCATCATTCTGTTTACCCTCATTACCGCGCTCGGTCTGTCTCTGCGTTCTTACCTCGAACACCTCAAGTTGCAGATGCTGCCGCGCCTCTCTGTCGTGCTCACATTCGTCGTTGTGTTGATTGCAGTGATCAGCCTGCTGAGCCACAAACTCGGGTTGGAGCGTGGACTCTCCGTCTCGCTGTTCCCGATGGTGATCCTGACCATGACCATCGAGCGCCTGTCGATCACCTGGGAAGAACGCGGTGGCGGCCATGCCTTTAAAGTAGCTGTCGGCACGCTGATCGCGGCAAGCCTGGCGTTCCTGCTGATGAACATCCCGGAACTGACCTACTTCATCTTCACCTTCCCGGCAGTGCTGCTGATCATGGTGGGCTTCATGCTGGCCATGGGTCGCTATCGTGGCTACCGCCTGACCGAGCTGTTCCGTTTCAAAGCCTTTCTGAAGGATTGAGCCATGTTCGGTCTGATCAAGACGTGGAAGGCCCTGGAAGCCAAGGGCATCATGGGCATCAACCGCCGCAACGCGGACTACGTGCTCAAGTACAACAAGCGCAATCTGTACCCGATCGTCGATGACAAGATCATCACCAAGGAACGGGCCATCGAAGCCGGCATCGACGTACCGGAAATGTACGGCATCATCGAGACCGAGAAGGACATCGAGAAGCTCAAGGACATCGTCAAGGGGCATCCGGATTTCGTCGTCAAGCCGGCACAGGGTGCCGGTGGCGACGGCATCCTGGTCATTGCCGATCGCTTCGAGGGCCGGTATCGGACGGTTTCGGGCAAGATCATCACCCATGAAGAGATCGAGCATCAGATTTCCAACATCCTTACCGGCCTCTATTCGCTGGGCGGACACCGCGACCGGGCGCTGATCGAATACCGCGTCACGCCGGACCCGATCTTCAAGAGCATCAGCTACGAAGGTGTGCCAGACATCCGCATCATCGTACTGATGGGTTATCCGGTGATGGCCATGCTGCGCCTGCCGACGCGCCAGTCCGGCGGCAAGGCCAACCTGCATCAGGGCGCTATTGGTGTCGGTGTCGATCTGGCAACCGGCATCACCCTGCGCGGCACCTGGCTGAACAATAAAATCACCAAGCACCCCGACACCACCAACGCGGTAGACGGCGTGCAGCTACCCAACTGGGACGGTTTCATGAAGCTTGCCGCCGGCTGCTACGAGCTTTGCGGACTGGGTTATATCGGCGTTGACATGGTGCTCGATCAGGACAAAGGCCCGCTGATTCTAGAACTCAACGCACGCCCTGGCCTGAACATCCAGATCGCTAACGATTGCGGGCTGACTCATCGCGCGCACGCCGTGGAAAACCGGATCGCGGAGCTCAAAGTAAAAGGCATTCAGGAGACCGCCGAAGAGCGGGTGCGATTTGCCCAGGATCTTTTCGGTCACATCCCGACCCACTCCTGACGCCGAGGCCCGAGCCGATAGCCGGGCCTCTTTTGGATCAGAGCCCGCAATGTCTCTCTGTACGGTACACGCACTTCCCTATCAACCTGATTCGGCACTCTGGTTCGAGCGCATCAGGCAGGCGCCTGGTGCCATATTGCTCGACTCGGGCCGCCCGGTCGCCGAGCGCGGACGATACGACCTGCTAAGCGCCTGGCCGATTGAAATACTGGAGCCGGCCACAACCGAGACGGGCAGCGCCTTTTTCGCCCGCCTCCGTAACGCGCTGCGAGCGCTTGGTCATGCAGATGCGCCGGCAGATATCGAGTTGCCATTCACGGGCGGGCTGCTCGGTTTTCTGGCTTATGATTTCGGGTCGCGGCTCGAACGGCTCCCCGCCAATGCCGCGCAAGATCTTCAGCTTCCGCCTGCCCGGCTCGGCCTGTATGCCTGGGCATTGGTCAATGATCATCACAGCCAGACGGCACATTTGGTGTTTCATCCCAAGCTGGACGATACAAAGCGGGAGCAGCTGATCGAACGGTTCGAATCGGCGCCGCCATCGGTGCAAACGTCATTTCGCCTCGGCTCGCCGTTCAAAGCCGATCTGGAACGCGCCGAGTACAAAGACGCCATTGTGCGTATCCAGCACTACATCCAGGCCGGCGATTGCTATCAGGTGAATTTCGCCCAACGCTTCCGGGCGTCTTGCAGCGGCGACCCATGGCAGGCGTACCGAGCGTTGCGCGCCGCATGTCCGACGCCCTATTCCGGCTACATCAGTCTCGACAACGGAGCGATTGTCAGCCTGTCGCCAGAACGCTTTCTGCGCGTGACCGAAGGCACCGTGGACACGCGCCCGATCAAGGGCACCCGCCCCCGCCGGCTCGATCCAGACGCCGACCGGAGCGAGGCTCGCGCGCTGCTCAATAGCGACAAGGATCGGGCGGAGAACCTGATGATCGTCGATCTGCTGCGCAACGATCTTAGTCGCAGTTGCCGTACCGGCAGCGTGCGGGTGCCGGAATTGTTTGCACTTGAAAGCTACCCCAACGTGCACCATCTGGTCAGTTGCGTCAGCGGCCAGTTGGTGGATAACAAGGATGCTCTGGACCTGCTGGCTGGCAGCTTTCCGGGAGGATCGATTACCGGCGCTCCCAAGATCCGCGCCATGCAGGTCATCGATGAGCTTGAACCCAGCCAGCGCTCGATCTATTGCGGCTCGTTGTTGTATCTGGATGTGCGGGGCGAGATGGACAGCTCGATCACCATCCGCACCCTGCTGATCCAGGACGAACAGGCTTTCTGCTGGGGCGGCGGCGGGATAGTGGCGGACTCCAACTGGCAGGCCGAGTACCAGGAAACCCTGGACAAGGTGAAGGTGCTGATGGAGACCTTGGAACGGCTATAAGCTGGAAACGAACACTGTGCGGGCTGACGCCCAGCACCTCGTAGGGTGGGCTTCAGCCCACCAATGCCTGCCCCTGCAGGCGGGCTCACCGCCAAGCCACCCGCCCCACCCTACGCTTGCTGCTGCTTTTCCGCTTTTACTTGAAGCTATGGCTTGCAGCTTGACGCTGCTTTAGAGCGCCAACTTGCGATTCGATGCCTTGAGGAATTCCTGCTTGAGCTCCTCGAATGTATGCACCGCAGGGAACTGCGGGAACTCGCGGATGACGTTGTCCGGTGCGTGGAACAGGATGCCGGCGTGGGCCTCGGAGAGCATGGTGGTGTCGTTGTACGAATCGCCAGCCGCGATGACGCGGTAGTACAGGCTTTTCAGAGCGATCACCGACTGGCGCTTGGGGTCCTTCTGGCGCAACTCGTAGTTGACGACACGCCCCGACTCATCGGTGACCAGACGGTGGCAAAGCAGCGTCGGGAAGCCCAGTTGACGCATCAGCGGCTGCGAAAACTCATAGAAGGTGTCCGACAGGATCACGACCTGGAAGCGCTCACGCAGCCAATCGACGAACTCGACCGCGCCATCGAGCGGCTTCAGGGTTGCGATAACGGCCTGGATATCCGCCAGCTTCAGACCGTGCTCGTCGAGGATGCGCAGCCGCTGCTTCATCAACACGTCATAGTCAGGAATGTCCCGCGTGGTCGCCCGGAGCGATTCGATTCCGGTGGCCTCGGCAAAGGCGATCCAGATTTCCGGAACCAGCACACCTTCCAGGTCAAGACAGGCTATTTCCACGGGCCACTCCTTAAAGCAGAAAAATTTGAAGCGGCACTCTAACGACAAGGGCGAAGCGGCGCAACGCGGTGCCTTATTCGCTAATGTTAGAAACAGTCTGCCTAAAGGTTATTTAGCGATATAAAGCCGGTTTGTTAACATCCGCCGCCTGCAGAGCGCTCAAGCGCCAACCAAGGAAGCCGCCTGATGAATCACCAAATTGATGTAGCCGAGCTGGCCGCGGCCTATGCCGGCAAGTCCCCGCAAGACATTCTCAAGCTTGCCTTCGACCTTTTCGGAGATGACTTGTGGCTTTCATTCAGCGGCGCCGAAGACGTCGTGCTGGTGGACATGGCCTGGAAACTGAACAAGAACGTAAAGGTATTCAGCCTCGATACTGGCCGTCTGCACGGAGAGACCTATCGCTTCATCGAGCAGGTACGCGAGCACTACGGCATTCCAATCGAAATCATGACGCCCGATCCGGCCCTGCTTCAACCGATGGTCAACGAAAAGGGATTGTTCAGCTTCTACCGCGACGGCCATGGTGAATGCTGCGGTATCCGCAAGATCGAGCCGCTACGGCGCAAGCTTTCGGGGGTTCGCGCCTGGGCTACCGGCCAGCGCCGCGACCAGAGCCCCGGCACTCGCAGCGAGGTGTCAGTATTGGAAGTCGACAGTGCCTTTTCGACGCCGGAACACAGGCTGTACAAATTCAATCCCCTGGCCCAGATGACCAGCGAAGAAGTCTGGGGCTACATCCGCATGTTGGAGGTGCCCTACAACAGCCTGCACGAGCGTGGGTTCATCAGCATTGGCTGCGAGCCCTGCACACGCCCGGTACTGCCGAATCAGCATGAGCGCGAAGGTCGCTGGTGGTGGGAGGAATCCACGCAGAAAGAATGCGGCTTGCACGCCGGCAATCTGATCGCGAAGCAATAAGTCGAACAAAAGCTGGAGGTCGAGGCTGTCGGCATGACAGCCTTGCCTCAATAGGTCGGCAATTCCATGTTCTGGAACAACTCGTCCAACTCGACCTTGTTTCGGCACTGCACGGCTTTATCGAGCATTTCCCGATCGAGATGCGGTGCGAAGGTTTCGATGAAATCGGCCATGAAGCCGCGCAAAAAGGTACCACGCCGGAAACCGATCTTGGTGACACTGGACTCGAACAGCTCGCTGGCGTCGAGCACTACCAGATCAGCATCAAGCTTGGCGTCGACTGCCATCCGCGCGACGATACCGACACCCAGCCCCAGCCGCACATAAGTTTTGATAACGTCTGCGTCCGCCGCCGTGAACACCACTTTCGGCGACAAGCCCCGGTGGCTGAATGCCTCGTCCAGCTTGGAGCGCCCGGTAAAACCGAATACGTAGGTCACGATTGGATGCTCCGCCAGCGCATCCAGGGTGAGCTTGCCCATCTCGGTCAGCGGATGCCCCTTCGGTACGACCACGCACCGGTTCCAGCGGTAGCACGGCATCATCACCAGATCGCCGAACTGCTCCAGGCCTTCGGTCGCAATGGCGAAATCCACGGTTCCGTCGGCGGCCATTTCGGCAATTTGCATCGGCGTGCCTTGATGCATGTGCAAGGAGACGTCCGGGTACTGCTTGATGAAGGTGCTGATCACTTGCGGCAAGGCATAACGAGCCTGGGTGTGAGTAGTCGCGATACTCAGCGTGCCGCGCTTCTCGTTGGAGAACTCCTGGGCGATCTGCTTGATGCTTTCGCATTTGCGCAGGATCTCGCCGGCCGTGGTGATGATTCGTTCGCCAGCCGGGGTGACTCGAGTCAGATGCTTTCCACTGCGAGCGAAGACTTCGACGCCAAGTTCATCCTCGAGCAACCGAATCTGCTTGCTGATGCCAGGTTGCGAGGTAAACAGGCTCTGCGCCGTTGCCGAGACATTGAGGTCATGATGCGCCACTTCCCAGATGTAACGCAGTTGCTGAAGCTTCATAGATATCCCTCAAAATGCCAATGGCGCCCGAGGCGCCACCCACTTTATATATCGCCTGCATCCCAGACGTTGCCGCCGCTCGCCAAACTTGACACAGAACAGCGAGCATACTGCGCACCGGACGCCCGGTCTGCCAGCCCGATCGCATCCGTGACGCCGAGGCCTGAACGCTACAAGATATCGCGGCCTCGTTTGAGCTTAGCAGCCCGAAGAAAAACCACTACCCGCGCCGAACGCCCGCCCGCCCGGCTGATTGATGGCATCCAAGTTGACCGGGCTAGCGGTTTGCGCGCCCAGTAAGAAAGCTCAAGGCCTGGTACAGAGCCTCAGTCTTGGGCATCGCGAACCCGGCATCGGTGGCTGCAGCCAGCGGAGCGGCATAGATCGCATCGAGCTCTAACGGACGCCCGTGCGCATGATCGTGATACATGCTCGGCAAATAGTCGGGCATATGATCGGTGGCCATCATCATCCGGTCCACTAGCATTTCGGGTAGCGGGTAACCGCATGCTGCTGCGGCTCCGCACGCTTCCAGCATGATCGACCTGATCAGCGCGCGGCTGTCTGGATGGGCCATCAAGGCTGTCGTACCGGCATCCAGCAGCACGGAAAGACCGTTATAAGGGATATTCCACACCGACTTCTGCCAACGTGCCTGACCCAGATTGGCAGCCGCGCTGGAATCGACTCCCGCCGCGCGGAACATCGCCACGCCCTCTTCGACCTGCGCCTGCTGTTGCTCCGGGGTTGTCGCCGATCCCGAATGATAGCCAAGGTTGACCCCGCCAAGCGCCTGATGCTCGACGACACCCAGAGCAGAGCGGTGCGCACAGATGAAGCAGAGGCCACCAAACAGATGGATATTCTCTGGAAGAACCTGACGCAGCGCCTCTTCGATCCCCAAACCGTTCTGCAGGACCACGACCTTCGCATCCTCTCCCGCCGCTTCCAGGATCAATGGGGCCAGCTCCAGATTGCTGGTGCTCTTGGCGCCAACCAGCAGCCAGTCGCACTTGGGCATATCCGCAGCGCTGCGATAGGCCTGCACCGTATCCAGATGCAACGCGCCATGTACCGCACTGTTTATCCGTAAACCGTTCTGCCGCACCGCCTCGTATTCGCTGCGCAGCAGGAAGTGCACGTCATAGCCGGCACGCGCGAGCATCACGCCATAAAAGCCGCCAATGGCACCAGTGCCGATGATTCCGATTCGTGGGTTGGGTGCAGTCATGCAGAAACTCCAGACGGTTCAGTGGAAACGCCATCAGTGGCGCGTTGGCGTCGCCACCTTATCAGCGTCCCAGGGCAGCGCCCAGCCGCCGCGAGCAGCCACTTTCGAACATTGAGCACACCGAGGCGCCAGTACGGCTTCAAGGTCATTGTCGAGGCGACGCAATACGCGATAAGGTTCCGCTCCCCGCTGCGCCCCAACGCTCCGTTCCGCCGCACCGGGATGGCTGGCGGACGACTTACGTGACCCTGACGAGTGACAGATGGCTGATCTACCAATCGACGACCTAAACGTTGCATCCAATGTGACCCTTATCACACCGGAGCAACTGAAGCGTGAACTCCCGCTGACCGCTACGGCATTGCAGACCGTTTCCCATGGACGCCAGATTGTCCGCGACATCCTCGACGGCAAAGACCATCGCCTGTTTCTGGTAATCGGTCCATGCTCCATCCACGACCTCAAGGCCGCGCATGAGTATGCCGAACGCCTCAAGGTTCTGGCGGAGAAGGTCTCCGACAGTCTATTTCTCGTCATGCGGGTTTACTTCGAAAAGCCGCGCACCACCGTCGGCTGGAAAGGCCTGATCAACGATCCCTACATGGACGACTCGTTCAAGATTCAGGACGGCTTGCATATCGGTCGCAAGCTGCTACTGGACCTTGCCGAGATGGGCCTGCCGACCGCCACCGAAGCGCTGGACCCCATTTCGCCCCAGTATCTACAGGACCTGATCAGCTGGTCGGCAATCGGCGCGCGCACCACAGAATCCCAGACACATCGCGAAATGGCCTCGGGTCTGTCCTCGGCAGTGGGTTTCAAGAACGGTACGGACGGCAGCCTGACCGTCGCCATCAATGCGCTGCAGTCCGTTTCCAGCCCGCACCGCTTCCTTGGCATCAACCAGGCCGGCGGTGTTTCCATCGTGACGACCAAGGGCAACGCCTACGGGCATGTGGTACTGCGTGGCGGCAATGGCAAGCCGAACTATGACTCGGTCAGCGTGGCGGTGTGCGAACAGGAACTGAACAAGGCTGGCGTCACGCCCAACATCATGGTCGACTGCAGCCATGCGAACTCCAACAAGGACCCGGCGCTGCAGCCGTTGGTCATGGAGAATGTGGCCAACCAGATCCTCGAAGGCAATAACTCGATCGTCGGGTTGATGGTTGAAAGCCATTTGGGCTGGGGTAGTCAGCCTATTCCAAAAGACCTGTCGGACTTGAAGTACGGTGTATCCGTCACCGACGCCTGCATCGATTGGGAAGCTACCGAGAAAGCCATTCTCGGCATGCATGCAAAGCTGAAGGATGTGCTACCCAAGCGCGCCCGCGGGTAACGGCTATCGCAACTTGAGAAAACGCCGCTTGCCGGCGTTTTTCGTTTATTCGCTTTCCACAATATCCGTCGAATTGCCCTGTCGCTCGATATACCGTTCCACGTACGAACAGGATGGAATGACCGTATAGCCTTCGCGCTTGGCGTAATCCAGCGCGTGCTGAGCCAATACGGCCGCAACGCCACGGCCGCGAAGCGCATCGGGCACGAACGTCCGGTAGATATCCAGCGTTTGCTTCCCCAAATCGACATAAGCCAGGTAGGCACGATAGCCGTCCACGGTAGTTTCGAACTGGTGGCTTGTCCGGTCATGGTGGATGGTTAGCTCATCGGTCATCTAGCCTCCTCAGCAGGCTCGCTGCCTTCAACTTGAGAGGTGTGTGCGGAGTCCGCACATTCCCCATTTTCTTGTTTGTTTGACGACGCATGCTACCGCTATGTAAGACGTCGCTTCAATTGCTTAAAGCTGCAATGCCTTTGAGTCAGGATGATGGATGCATTTGATTTGCTGTAGCACTGCGAAGTGCAACTTTTCAGCATCCCGACCGGTCCATGTAACGAGTGCAGCACTGGTTGTGATTGTTTTTCAACCAATCCGATCAGCATATGCCGCGAAAAGAATGGGCTAGCAGAAAAATTGTGGTAGCCGCTGCTTGCCTCAGTTTACTTAGCGCAACTAATCGGTAGTATGTGCGCGCCAACTTTCCATAACGGAAGTTGCCATGGATTTCATCCTTAAGGGGAACACGATGAACAACGTTCTGAAATTTTCTGCTCTGGCTTTCGCCGCAGTTCTGGCTACTGGGTGCAGCAACAGCATGACTCAGGAAGGCGAAGCCCGTCTGACCGCGACTGAAGACGCCGCTGCCCGTGCTCAGGCCCGTGCCGACGAAGCGTACAGCAAAGCCGACGAGGCTCTGCAGGCAGCTCAGAAGGCTCAGCAAACTGCTGACGAAGCCAACGAGCGTGCACTGCGTATGCTGGAACGCGCCAGCCGCAAGTAAGCTTCAGGCGAAAGAAAAAGCCGACCTCAACAGGTCGGCTTTTTTATGTCTGATCGTTTTATGTGTGTGATCAGTCACCGCGACTGGCATCAAGGCGCTCGGTCAGAAAATTGGTTCATCCTGACTCGCCAGCGCTTGCCCTTGTTCGGCAATTTGAATTGGCAGGCCGTCTTCGCCGGCAATGATTTCCCGCACCATTTCCCAGTCCAACTGCAGCACCCCGGCCGCTTCGTCACGCTGGAGCAGCGTGTTGACCACTATCGCGTGTTTATCCATGAGCGTCATGTGCTTGTCTTCGTCTTGCAGCGGGGTATGCGCTTCCAGATAAATCTTGCCCTGGCTCACACCGAACTTGTAAGGCTCGTCGATGATTCGCACTGCGGCACCTACCCCGACCCGACCCGCCAGCTCTAGCAGGTTGTGATTGAGCATGCGGAAGCAACCGTGGCTGACACGCATGCCGATACCGAACTTCTTGTTTGAACCGTGGATGAGATAGCCGGGCATGGCCAGCGTCATTTTGTACGGGCCAAGCGGATTATCCGGCCCCGGCGGCACGACCCTTGGCAGCGGATCGCCATCGGCGGCGTGTTCGTCTCGAATCGATTGCGGTGGATACCACGCAGGGTTACTGGTCATTGCCGTAATCCGGGTACTGCCCACAGGCGACCCCCACCCTTCACGTCCGATTCCGAGGGGATAGGTATGAACGACGTTCTCACCCTTCGGGTAGTAGTACAGCCGATACTCGGCCAGGTTGATCACGATGCCTTCGCGTGGCCCCGGCGGCAGAATGAAACGCGTCGGCAGGATGATGTCGGTGCCCTCACCCGGCAACCACGGGTCGACACCCGGATTGGCCGCGACGAGCTCCAGATAGCCCAGGTCATGCGTTTCGCCCAACGCCGCAAAGGTGTCCTCGTAGTTGGCCTTGATGACCTGGATCTGCCCAACCACATCCTCACCTTCCGGGGGCAGCGGCAATTCCAGCGCAGCGGAGCGGCCGGCCAACAGCAACGCGGCGAGTGACAAACAGGAGGCGACTACAGAAGACGCACGCGGGAGCATCAGGGGTTCCTTGGAAAAAAGTGATCGTATTGCGGCGATTGTACTCGAAGCCAAGGCGGCAGCGAGCTACCAGGCGCCAAGGGCAGACGGGAGGCCTTTGCGCTGCGCACTCAGCGCGTCGCGACATGCCGGACAGAGCTGGCGACTCTTGAGCGTCGCGCGTTCCACATCCTGCCAGTGCGGTCGCGCAGGCAGAAAACCGCCGCACAGGGTACGGTCGCCTCGGCCACTCAATTCGAGCTGGCGCAACGCCAGATGCAGACGATTCTCGCGGCAGGCGAAAAGATCGAACTGCTCGTCCGGAACGATGAGGCGATAGGCAAATAGGGTCCAGGCTGGGCGCGGCATCTGAGGCTCCGATCGAGGGCCGCGACAGTATCCGCGCGCGCACCTCAAAGCAAGGGTTCGAGCACCGGCCAGACGTTATCCAGCAGAGTCTGTTGCGCGCCGGCCGTAGGATGGATGCGATCGGACTGCATCATGCCTTCGACCCCGCCAACTCCCTCGAGAAAGAACGGCACATAAGGCAGCTCCCCTTCCTCGGCAAGCGAGTCGAACGCCTGGGCGAAGGCCGTCGTATAGCGTTGGCCGAGATTCGGCGGCATCCGCATGCCCAGTAACAGCACCTTGGCATCGGCCTGCTGCGACCGCTCAACCATCGCCGCAAGATTCTGTTTCAATTGCACCGGAGACTGACCACGCAACCCATCGTTGCCACCCAACTCCAGAATCACGACCTCCGGCTCATGCTCGTCGAGTAGCGCAGGTAGCCTGGAAAGCCCGCCAGCACTGGTGTCGCCGCTGATAGAGGCGTTCACTACGCGATAGTCCAACGCCTTCGTCTCCAGGCGCTGCTGGAGCAGATGCACCCAGCCCTGGTTGGTTTCCAGCCCGAAAGCGGCGCTGATACTATCCCCGACCACCAGCACCGTTCCCGCCAAGGCGCCCTGAGCCCAGCACGACAGCACCAGAACTCCACATTTCAGCCAATTTCGCATCGGAATCTCCATGAGCGCCAGCATTCTCTACGCCCGGAACCTTAGCAAAGCGGTACCCACCGCGGAAGGCGAGCTGGCGATACTCGACGACGTGTCCCTGAGCCTGAACGAAGGCGACAGCCTGGCTATCGTCGGCACGTCGGGTTCCGGCAAATCGACGCTGCTCGGTCTGCTAGCCGGCCTGGATCTCCCAAGTTCGGGCGAGGTGCGGCTGGTCGATCATTCGCTCACCGAACTGGACGAAGATCAGCGCGCCAGGGTGCGAGCAGAACATGTCGGCTTCGTTTTCCAGTCGTTTCAACTGCTCGACAGCCTCAATGCGCTGGAAAACGTCATGCTTCCGCTGGAGCTACATGGCCGTCGCGATGCCCAGACGAAAGCGACCGAGCTGCTCGAACGAGTCGGTCTCGGCGCTCGTCTGCATCACTATCCCAGGCAACTGTCCGGCGGCGAACAGCAGCGTGTCGCGGTCGCCCGCGCCTTCGCCGCCGAACCCAAAATACTGTTTGCCGACGAGCCCACCGGCAATCTCGATAGCCACACCGGCGCGAACATCACCGAGCTGCTTTTCGAATTGAATCGGGAGCGCGGCACGACGCTGGTACTGGTCACCCATGACGAGCGACTGGCACAGCGCTGCCAGCGCCTGCTGCGCCTGGAAGGCGGTCGCGCACTGCGCGACGAGCGCTCCCGATGAAGCGCGTGCCTGTCGGCCGACTGGCTGCTCTGGCGCTGCGCCAGCTGTTACGCGACGCACGTGGGGGCGAGCTGCGTGTGCTGTTTTTCGCGCTACTGATCGCTGTCGCGGCAAGCACCGCCATCGGTTATTTCGGTGCACGCCTGAACGATGCGATGTTGCTGCGCGCCACTGAGTTCCTCGGCGCGGACCTGGTATTGCTCGGCAGCGAACCGGCCGAACGGGCGCAGATCGAAGCTGGCATCCGTCTCGAACTCACGCATTCTCGCGTGGTGGAGTTTTCCAGCGTCGTCGCCACCGATGACAACCTGCAACTAACCAGCGTCAAGGCTGCCGATAGCAACTACCCGCTGCGCGGCGAACTGCGCAGCGCGGCCGCGCCTTATCAGCCGGAACAATCCGGCCCAGGCCCGCAGCCTGGCGAAGCCTGGGCCGAAGCGCGCCTGTTCGCCGCGCTCGATCTGCAGATCGGTGATCACATCGAGGTTGGCAACAAGTCGTTGCAGCTGACCCGCGTACTGACTTACGAACCGGACCGCGTCGGCGATTTCTATAGCCTGACCCCCCGCGTGCTGATGCACCTCGACGATCTCGATGCGACCGGCGTGGTGCAACCCGGTAGCCGCGTGCGATATCGCGATCTGTGGCGCGGCTCGGCGACTCAGCTTCAAGCCTATGAAGAAACGATTAAACCCGAGCTGCAAGCACATCAGCGCATCGAGACAGCCAAGGACGGGAACCGTCAGATCGGCGGTGCCCTGGGCCGCGCCGAGCGTTACCTGAACCTGGCCAGCCTGGCCGCGGTGCTGCTTGCCGGCGTAGCGGTGGCATTGTCGGCCGCTCGCTTCGCCGCCCGCCGCTTCGACGCCAGCGCCCTGCTGCGCTGCCTTGGGCTGTCGCGGCACGAAGCGCTGATGCTTTACACCTTGCAGCTGGGCTATCTGGGCCTGGTTGCCAGCGCAGCGGGGGCCTTGCTGGGTTGGGCCGCGCAACATGGTCTGTTTTTTCTGCTGCGCGACCTCGTGGTCAGCGAAGTTCCGCCGGCCACGCTTTGGCCAGCCTTGGCGGGAATTGCAACCGGTTTGGTCGCTCTGGCAGGTTTCGCCTTGCCGCCGCTGGCGGCGTTGGGACGCGTGCCGCCACTACGAGTGCTGCGCCGTGACATGTTGCCGGTCCCGCCCAGCTCATGGCTGGTTTACGGCGCCGCGGTGTTGGCTCTCGGGCTGATCATGTGGCGTCTGAGCCTGGACTTGCAGATCACCCTGGCCTTGCTGGGCGGCGGCCTGCTTGCCAGCGCCGTGCTCGGCGGACTGTTGTTACTGGCGCTGCGGGGCATGCGCCGTGCGCTTTCGGGCGCCTCGTTGCGATGGCGCCTGGGTCTTGGACAACTGCTCCGCCACCCGCTGGCAGCAGCCGGACAAGCCCTGGCCTTTGGGCTGATTCTGCTGGCAATGGCATTGATTGCGTTGCTACGCGGCGAATTGCTCGATACCTGGCAAAGCCAGCTACCGGACGATGCACCCAACCATTTCGTGCTGAATGTGCTGCCGGCTGACCGCGATGCCTTTGCCGAACGTATCGAGCGATTGTCGGATCATTCCGCGCCCTTGTATCCGGTGGTACCCGGTCGCCTGGTCGCGATCAATGGCGAACCGGTGCGTCAGCTGGTTAGCAAGGAGAGCCAGGGTGAGCGAGCGATTCGCCGGGATTTGAGCCTGACCTGGGCGGCTGAGCTGCCTTCCGATAATCATCTGACCGCAGGCCATTGGTGGGAAGGCAAGCGCAGCGAACTGCCGGGCGTCTCCGTCGAAGCCGAGCTGGCCGAAAGTCTGCAGGTGAAGCTGGGCGACCGCCTCAGCTTCACGGTCGGCGGGCTGACCCGCGACGTCAGCGTGACAAGCTTGCGTGAGGTCAACTGGGACAGCTTCCAACCCAACTTCTACATGATCTTCGAACCAGGCACTTTGCAGGACGTGCCGGCTACCTATATGACCAGCTTCCATTTGCCCGAAGGCAAGGACCGCGAACTGGTGCAGCTGGCGCGGGATTTCCCGACAGCCACCCTATTGCAGGTCGATGCCTTGCTCAGTCAGTTACGCAGCATCCTCACGCAAGTTTCACTGGCGGTGGAATACGTGCTGATGTTCGTTCTGGCGGCGGGCCTGGCCGTACTGTTCGCCGGGCTACAAGCGACGTTGGACGAACGTATCCGCCAGGGTGCTCTCCTACGCGCGCTCGGAGCGGAACGCCGATTGCTGCTCAAAGCCAGACGTGCCGAATTCGGCGTACTCGGCGCAGCCAGCGGTCTACTTGCCGCGCTCGGCTGTGAGTTGGTCAGCGCCCTGCTCTATCACTTCGCCTTCGATTTGCGCTGGCAACCCCATCCCTGGCTTCTGTTACTGCCAGTGATCGGCGCGCTGTTGGTCGGTTCGGCTGGAGTGATCGGCACGCGCCGGGCATTGAACGCCAGCCCGCTCAACGTGCTCCGCGAAAGCTGAGCCAACGAATGCAGCGCAAGCGCTTAGAATGCGCCTTCCTTGCCTGACCCGGACACCCTATGAGTCGCTATCGCCCTCCACGCCCCGCCGGTACTCCCCTGATCACGCCCGAGGGCGAGGCGCGGCTACGTGCCGAATTGCACGAGCTTTGGCATGTCAAGCGACCACAGGTCACCCAGGCGGTCAGTGAGGCGGCAGCACAAGGCGATCGTTCCGAGAATGCCGAATACACCTACGGCAAGAAAATGTTGAGGGAAATTGATAGCCGGGTGCGCTTTCTCACCAAGCGCCTGGAAAAGCTCAAGGTCGTCAGTGAGAAACCGAGCGATCCGGGCAAGGTATATTTCGGCGCCTGGGTGACCATCGAAGACGAGGAAGGCGAGCAGGCCCGCTACCGCATCGTCGGACCGGACGAACTGGATCTGCGCCAAGGCTTGATCAGTATCGACTCTCCTTTGGCCAGAGCGCTGGTGGGCAAAGCACTCGATGCCGAAGTGCAGGTACAAACTCCAACCGGTCCGCAACTGCGGTACATAACCGGCATCGAATATCCGTGACCGACAAGTTCCGTTGTGACTAACTAGTCGCTATATTTCATGAACGTCATCGATCAAGCGTCCAACTTTCCACAACCGAAACAACCATCACTTTCTTACCCACATCAGCGTTCCGTCTGGTAACAGGCGAATCGCCGTAGCGTCATAGCTAAACGCCAGCCATGCGTCCAGGCTTGCCAAGCCAGAGCGGACGCACTCAACTGCGGTGGAATTGGCACGATTGCTGCCCCTGTTCGGCTGCAGTACGCGCACCGCGCGGTGAATGGCGAGGGACTGCCCAAAGCCCGTTTCACCTATTTTTGAGTGCATCCATGAATAAGAAGAAGACTTTGATCGCTCTATGCTTCGGTGCCGTCATAGCCAGCAGCCACGCGCATGCAGGCCTGTTCGGCTCGAGCGGCTACACCCAGACGCAATACCCGATCGTTCTATCCCACGGCATGCTCGGCTTCGACAGCATCCTGGGAATCGATTATTGGTATGGGATTCCGCGTGCCCTTCGGCGTGACGGTGCGCAGGTCTACGTAACCGAAGTCAGCCAGCTCAACACCTCGGAACTGCGTGGCGAAGAGTTGCTGGAACAGGTCGAGGAAATCGTCGCGATCAGCGGCAAGCCTAAAGTGAATCTGATCGGCCATAGTCATGGCGGCCCAACGGTGCGCTACGTCGCCGCCGTACGCCCCGATCTGGTTGCGTCGGTCACGTCTGTCGGCGCACCGCACAAGGGGTCGGATGCGGCCGATATGATCCGCAAGATTCCCGAAGGCTCCGGCGGCGAGGCCATCGTAGCCGGCCTGGTCAATGCCATGGGCACGTTGATCCACTTCCTCTCCGGCAGCCCGAGTACCGCCCCACAGAATTCGCTCGGGTCACTCGAATCGCTCAACAGCGAAGGTGCCGCGCGCTTCAATGCCAAGTACCCGCAAGGCCTCCCGACCAGCGAATGTGGCGAAGGCGCATACAAGGTCAACGGCGTGCGCTACTACTCCTGGGGTGGCACCAGCCCGCTCACCAACCCGCTGGATATCAGTGACGCCCTGATGGCCGCCGGTTCGCTTGCGTTCGATGGTCCCAACGATGGCCTGGTCGGACGCTGCAGCTCCCACCTCGGCATGGTGATCCGCGATAACTATCGGATGAACCATCTGGATGAGGTCAACCAGGTTCTCGGGCTGACCAGCCTGTTCGAAACCGATCCGCTGACCGTATACCGTCAGCATGCCAACCGCCTCAAGAACGCCGGTCTCTGAGCTGCGGCCGGGGCCAAGCGGCCCCGGCTCCGACATAAGGCATCTCGATGAAAAAGCTTGTGATCCTGTTCCTGCTCGCCGTAGCCGTCGGCGTCCTGATCGACTGGCGTAGCCCGGTTGAGCCGACGCCCAGCCCTGTAGCGTCCGAGCCACCGCTCGCCAAGTCATCCGCACCCGCTCAGACAAAAAGCCTTCCGCCAGCCCAACCGGCAGTGCAAGCCCAGGCAATCCGCCGCCTTCCGCCCTCCTTCGCCGGTACGGAGGTCGACGGTCGACTTCGAACGAATGCCCAGGGCGAATTGATCATCGACGGCGATATTCGTCGTCTGTTCGATTATTTCCTGGCCTCGATTGGCGAGGAGTCGATCGAGGCCAGCGTTACCCGCTTGCGTAGCCATATCGAAGAGCAGCTTTCGCAGCCCGCCGAAGGCCAGGCGCTGCGCCTGCTGGGCCAGTACCTCGACTACAAACGGCAACTGCTGATTCTCGAAAAGGACCATGCGCAACTGGCCGATCTGAATGCCATGCGTGAACGCCTGAGCGCGGTTCGGCTGCTGCGTGCCGGGATATTCGACGACCAGGTCCATCAGGCGTTCTTCGGACTGGATGAAGCCAACGATAGCTTCACGCTGGAAAGGCTCGCGATTCGTCATGATCGAACCCTGGATGCTGCCGCGAAAGGCGCCGCCATCGATCGATTGCAAGCCAGCTTGCCGGCCGAATTGCTGGATACGCTCGTACCCCAACTGCAGACCGAACTACGCGAGCAGACACAAGCGCTGCAAGCCAGCGGCGCCACCGCCGGGGAATTGCGTCAGGTGCGCCAGCAGTTGGTAGGCAACGCGGCAACCGAGCGTCTGGAAAAGCTCGACCAAAAAAGGCAGCAATGGAAGCAACGGCTGGCAGCCTATCTAGAAGAAAAAGCCCTTGTGGAAAATAGCCGTGGCCTCGGCGAGACAGAAAAACGCACCGCCATCGAGCGCTTGGCAGCAGAGCGCTTCGATGAAAACGAGCGCAAGCGCCTGTTGGTCGCTGGACGGTCAGTAGTCGAAAGAAGCAACTAGCAAACTGCTGGATACAGGGCTGGCAAAGCGCTCAGTTGGCGTAATGCTGTTCACTTAAGCGCTATCGGCTCAGCAAGTCTGCGTTTTCGGCAGGCCTGCGGCCTGTGTTCGCCGCAAGGGCGCGTCTTCCTACGAAATGCTGATTAGTGTGGAGCTGCGGCGTTGTGGAAGGCCCGACCTCGGGGCGAATGACTTAGCTGAACAGCGTATTAATTGGCGGCGCTTTGCGGCCCGCCTTCGAGCAGATAGCGTTCGCGTGTATAAGCCAGGTAGTACTTGTTCACCGCGTTGACATAGCTGACGACACCCATCCCCATGGTTTCCATGGCGATTCGCTCGACCTGGAAAAACCATTGATCGGGGTTCAACCCGCGCCGGCGGGCCTCGGCCCGCATGCTCTGCACTCGCTGAGGCCCCATATTGTAGGCAGCCAGAACGAACGCCATGCGCTCGCGCTCGTTCAGCCTGGGGCTGGCGAAGAATTCGCGACGGATGTTGGCCAGGTATTTCGCGCTGGCCAATACATTGTTGTCCAGCTTGCCGATGTCGCTGACGCCCATACTGCGGGCCGTAGCCGGCGTGACTTGCATGAGCCCGGTGGCACCGGATGCGCCCCGGGCCGCTGGATTGAGGGTTGATTCCTTGAATGCCAGCGCAGCCAGGTTTAGCCAATCCATATCCTGCTGCTCAGCATGCCGCTGCAGCGTCGGACGCACCTTCTCCAGGCGCTGCCGTCCCACGCGATCAAGCGGATACTGCACCCGATAAAGGCGCCGGTAGACCCGAACGAAAGCGGCGTCCTGATTATCCGGCGCACTGTAGCCCTTCAGAAAGCGGTCGACATTTGCCCGCAACGTGCTCGCGTCCTTGCGCATGAACCAATGCATATCGGCGCGCTTGCCTAGCGTGATCTGCGATTCGATGCGCAGTTTTGGCAGCACTTTCGCCCAGCGTTCGGCGATGGTCTGCTCGACTACCGTCGCCGGATAGACGCCGGCCTGCACCATCTCCAGCACATCTTCCACGGCGAGCGTTGGGTCGACCCACTCGACCGCAATCGGCGCGCGCCCGGCCTGCATCAAGCCCTGGTTGATGGTTTCCAGCGCCGCGCCGGCAGCGCTTCCGGCCGGCAATGCCAGACTGCGCCCCGACAACTGCTCGAAGCTTTTATAGCGATGGCCGCCCCGCCGCCCCACCAGCACCATGGGAACCTCGTCGACAACAGCCCGGCTGCGACTTACTCTGCGCATCGCCCCAAGCTCGAGGAGTTCTCCAGGCGCGACCAGATCACCCTCGCCTCTTTGCAGCGCGCCGAGTAATTGGTCCTTGGCTTTCGGGATTATTTCCAGGGTGATCGAAGGGCCCTTTGTTCCTCGATTGAGAAACTGCTCGAATGCACGCAGACGCACATATTCGACACCGATGGCTTCGCCCTTGACCTCACCCGAGCTATTGCGGCTCTGATTGACGAGCACACGCAAGGTCCCGCTGCGGCGAATCTCGGCCAGGTCGCGTACCGTCTCCGTCGGCTGCCATGCCTGCGGGCCAACCACGCGCGCAGCGACTGGCCATGATGCAAGCATCAGCAGACACAGCAGGGACAGAAGACGGAACATTTAAGGTTTATACGCTCGAACGGATTAAAAGCAGGACGGACCACCCTGCCGCGAGGTGGCGAAGGTTCTCACAGCCTTAGTCGAGCCGCCAGCGATAGCTTTCACCCAACATTAGATGTACTAGCTAAGCTACTGATATATCTAGTTATATTTTCATCTTATAAGCGAGACAGTTCATGCAGCTTGTCGATATTGGCGTCAACCTGACCCACCCGAGCCTATCTCGAGATCCCCGCGCCATCCTGGATCGCGCCTACGCGGCAGGCGTTGCGCAGCTGATACTGACGGGCACCAGCGTCGACGAAAGCGAAGCTGCTCTGACGCTCTGCCGCCAGCTAGATGAAAGCCGGCAGCGCTTGTTCTGCACGGCGGGCATTCACCCCCATGATGCGAGCCAGTGGACGGCTGAAACCGCCAACCAACTGAAAGGCATGCTCGCCGAGCCGGAGGTTCGGGCCGTCGGTGAGTGCGGTCTGGATTTCAACCGCGACTTTTCCCCTCGCACCCAACAAGAGCGGGTGCTGGAAGAGCATTTGCAATTGGCGGTGGAAACCGGGCTGCCGGTGTTCCTTCATGAACGCGATGCCGATCAGCGCCTGGTGGAGATACTGCGGCCTTTTCGCGATCAGCTCAGCGCCGCGGTCGTGCATTGCTTCACCGGCGAAAAGCGTGCCCTTTACGCCTATCTCGATCTCGACCTGCACATTGGCATCACCGGCTGGATCTGCGACGAGCGCCGCGGCACTCATCTGCATGCGCTGGTTCGCGAAATTCCCGCGACGCGATTGATGCTCGAAAGCGATGCGCCCTACCTGCTGCCCCGTACGCTACGGCCCAAACCCAAGAGCGGCCAGAACGAACCGGCCTTTCTGCCGGAAGTCTTGCGCGAGGTCGCCCGCCATCGTCACGTAAGCGAAGAGGAGCTGGCAGCCTCCAGCAGCGCGTGCGCCCAGAAATTTTTCGGCATCGCGCCTCTGATGGGGCATGAGCAACCCTAAAGCCAGACGCCCTCCTGCCGTTATAGGAACTGACTTTAAACGCTCCGCACACCTTTCCCGCCATTACATAAGAAGCGCGCTCATGGTTCTCTGGATTCGCGACCTTTCTCTGAAGTACAAATTCTGGGCCCTGAACATGGTGACCTTCGTCACTACCCTGTTGCTGGTGTTGTTCGCACTGCAGCTGGAGCAGCGCTCACGTAGCCAGGATGCGCAGAACAGCGCTCAGCAAATGGCCAGTGTCCTGCAGAGTTGGCCACAGGATGGCGCGCTTGCGCGACACCCCGATCTGCTGGTGTTTGCGCCAGGCCAACCGGTAAACATCGAAGGTCAAAGCGTCGCATCGCGCCAGGGCTGGGTTGACGTCGATCACGATCGCTTTTTCGCAGTCACCCCGATTGTCGGTGCGCAATTAGTTGCCAGGCCAGGCGGCGAAAACCTTGCGGTGCTGGCCCGTGCACCCGGAGTCTTGCAGCTGCTGGAGGAACATTTCTTCAGCTATGCGCTGGCAGTCGCCGTTCTGATGCTGGCGTTACTGGCGGCTTCGCAGGTGATGATTCGCTTCCTCCTTAGCCATCTCAACACCCTGAAAGACGTCATGCTGCATGTGGAGCGCAGCGGTGATCTCGCCGTACGAGTGCCACTGAACAGCCGCGATGAAGTAGGACAAATGGCCGCCGCTTTCAATGCCATGCAGGCTGGTTACCAGCGCATCGTCGGTACCGTTACCCAGGCCGCGACGCGCCTGGACGAAGGGGCCAGTCGCCTGGCGTCGAGCATGAACGAGGTTCGCCAAGGCATGCTCGGTCAGAAGAGCGAAACCGATCAGGCAGCTACCGCTATCAATGAAATGACCGCAACCGTCCATCACATCGCCGATCACGCGCGGGAAACACGCGACCAGTCGCAGCAGGCCGACCGCCTCGCCGGAAATGGACACAGCGTCGTGACCCGCGTTGAACGTTCCATCTCCAGCCTGTCCCAAGGCGTGCAGCAGACGGCCGAGACGATCAGCCAGCTTGCCGCCGATAGTCAGAAGATCAACGGTGTCGTCAGCGTGATTCACAGCATCGCCGAGCAGACCAACCTGCTTGCACTGAATGCCGCCATCGAGGCGGCTCGCGCCGGCGAAATGGGTCGCGGCTTCGCGGTGGTCGCCGATGAAGTGCGCAGCCTGGCCAAACGCGTTCAGGTCTCGACAGACGAAATCACCCAGATGATTACTGGCCTGCAATCCATGACCCGCGATGCGGTGGAGTTCATGCAGGAAAGCTCGTTGAAGGCCGATGATTGCGTGGCCGAAGCCCGCGAGGCGGGACAGGCGCTAGAGGCGATCACTGCGGCGGTCGCGCAGATGCGTGAAAGCAACACGCAGATTGCGGATGCGGCCGAGCAGCAGAGCGATGTGGCCGAAGAACTCAATCGCTCGGTAACCGGGATTCGTGACGTCACCGAACAGACCGTTACGCAGACCGCCACATCGGCCACCACCAGCTCCGAACTGGCGGCCCTCTCCGGCGAGTTGAGCAAGGCGATTCAGCAATTCAAGCTGTGAGAAAGTGAGCCGGCGCAAGATCAGCTAGATCTGCGCCGGCGATGCCGACCAGCTTCGTTCGGTAACCCCACTTCGAGCCCAATCCTGAGGGATCGGTCAGCCGAACACCGTTACCGTCTGGCGACTCAACGCCACCAACTCACCTTCGGCGGTCCAGAGCGCCGCTGCACAATGACCGTAACCATCCAGAGCGTGCTCGATCACCGCGCGATAACGACACCATTCATGCGTGTCGAACGACGGTACCGGCTGGATGAACTCGATGGTCCAGGTCAGCGAACTGCCGGGCGCGAAGCGCTTCAGATGCGAAAGTGGCGCCGGTGGCCATGCGTCCACCAATGCCAGCAGATGCGCGACGGTGACGGGCTCGCGCTCGACCTCACCGCGCAGCCGGACCCAACCGCCCATTTCGCGTGAGGTGTTGCCACTGAACGGCAACCCGCCGATGCCCCAGCGCATCGCCAGATACCGGGTGAACTCCGGTGCCACACCCGGAACGAAAGGCAGCTCCATGCATTCTTGCACTGGCGGCATCTCCGGTGCCGGCTCCGCCGGGACCTGGATGGCCGATGCCCGCGCCGCACCGAAACTCCCTTGGACGATGGTCACCACCTGACCGTCCTGCACAGCCCGCCCAAGCACTTGGCTGACAGCCTTGCCCTCGCGCAACACTTCAGCCTCGAAACTCACCGGTGCATCGACCATCAGCGGGCCGACGAAGGTTATGGCCAGCGAGCGTACCGGCCGGCCTTCCGGCACCTGCGCCTGCATGGCCTCGTAAACCAGCGCTGCGACCAGCCCGCCGAAGCCCGCACGGCCCTGCCCCCAGGTAGCGGGTACGACGACGTTTTTCGGGTTTTCACGCACGGCGTGTATCAATTCGGAAAGGGTCATGCCCACCTCGGGTCGTTCTTGTCAGTCGCCCATCTTATCCCCGGCACGCAAACAACGGGATGCGAATGGGTATACGGTGATAGCGCGCCATCGCCCACCGCTATCGTCCGGTTTTTTTGTTTCTACCGATACCGGAACGCCATGGCAGCTGACGTCTTACTCTCGCTAGAGCCGCCTGCATTGTGCCCCTGCCCGCCGGATCGCCAGCATAACGAGCCATCTCGTAAAGCCGCGAAAAGTCGAGAATAGGGCCGGCGGCGTCCGGAAGCTGGCGTGCCGCGCGCTCGGCGAAATCCCGCGCGCCTTCGCCCGCCTGCCGCTCGATGCCCTGGCGAGCCAGTAGGCGCTCGAAGCGGCGGAACAGGCGCAGCTGCGGATCGCGCTCACGCCGCCACGGCTTCAGCAGCATCAGGGCCAGAATCATCAGCAATACCGCTGTTGTGATGACCGTCAGGATCCCGAGCTTGCGTTCGTCGAGCCTGCCGAACAGCCCTTTCAGGACATCCAGTTGGCGCTCGCCCTGATAGCCGAGCACCCAACGCTGCCAGCCATAGTTGAGGTTTTCCCAGCCGAAACGCAGCTGATTCAGCCAGCCGATGTCGCGATAACGCCGCAGCGTCAGTGGGGAATTGTCGAGAAGCGCGTCTTCCTCGGAGAGCGCTTGCTCCAGCCCCATCTCGATGCGCTCCGGCGCCACCTGAAACGTCGGATCGACCGTAATCCAGCCGCGATCCACGCTCCAATACTCGACCCAGGCATGGGCGTCGAGCTGACGAACTGACAGGTAATTTCCGGACGGGTTGATTTCACCGCCCTGATAACCCGCCACGACCCGGGCTGGTATGCCAGCAGCGCGCAGGACGAATGTCATCGCCCCGGCATAGTGGATACAGAAGCCGTTCAGCGTATCGAACAGAAAGCCGTCGACGATATCGGCGCCAACCGCTGAAGGCTGCAACGTGTAACGGTACGGCTGCCGATTGAAATGCTGAAGCAGCGCCTGCACCACGGCATCAGGGTCCGAATGCTCGCGGCGCAACGCCGCCGCCCAGGCCCGGCTGCGCGGATTGCCCTGTGCGGGAAGCTGCAAGGCGCGCTGCAGCGTGGCCGGCTGAGCGGCAGGTTCGCGCGCCGACTCGGGCCACGAGGTCGCCCGGTAAAGCAACGCCTGATGGGTCGGCCGCGAGCGCTGCAGATGAAAATCGGCCATCAGCCGGACGTCTTCCGCATCGACCCTGGCCACGTCCAGCGCGTAGAGCCATGCTCGACCACTGGGCTGCATGACTACGCTGTAACTCAATGCAGCGCCGTCGGGCGACCATTGCGGCGCCGGCGAAAACTGCGATGCGGATGATTGAGACCAGCGTCGACCGTCGAAGCGTTCGAAGGTGACCGCCCGCCAGTACAGCTGATCCCGCTCTGGAATCGGCCCGTCGAAACTGGCCCGGAATGCCAGCGCGGAGGACCGGCTCAGCTCGGCAATATCGCCCGGCGACATGCTGTCGGACAATCCGGTTACACCCCGATCCTTGGGCTGCGGCAACGACCAGAGCGGCCCCATGCGAGGAAAGAGCACGAACAGAACCAGCATCAGCGGCACCGCTTGCAGCAGCAGCGATCCGGCCAGACGCAGCGTCGGCCAGGGGTGCGTATCGGTACTGCTCTGCTGCAGACCGATCATCGCGGCCAGCAGCGCGGCGACCGGCAACAGGCTGTAAAGCCCGGCCGGCAGGCTGTCGTTGAACAGATAACTCGTGGTCACTGCGAAAAAGCCGAGGAAGATCAGCACCCAGGCATCGCGCCGGCTGCGCATCTCCAGCAGCTTGAGTATGAAGGCAGCGATCAGCAGCACGACGCCGGCATCGAGCCCGATCAGACTGCCGCGCGACAAATACACGCCACCGGCCACACCAATCATCATCAGCGCTTTTACCCAGCCGCGCGGGTAGCGGGCGCGCATGCGGAAAATCTGCACTCGCCAACTGGCGCAGGCCAGCCAGAGGCCGATGATCCACAACGGCAAATGGCCGAGATGCGGGAGGATCACCAGCACCTGAGCGACCAGCAGCCAGATCAACCCGTTTCGAGGAATCGTCTGTAGCGTGCTCATTGGCGTCCTTCCCGCTCCAGGCCGAACAACGCCAGCTCGCGCAGGCAATGGTTGCGGTGATCGACACCTGCATCCGGGCCGATGGTCGTCGCGGCGATGCGCAAGGCAAAGGGCTGCTGACGCGCGGACAATTCGACGACCCAATGACAGAGCAAGGAAAGCCGCGCCTCGATATCGCCATCGAGCGCATCCAGATCGAGCAGCGGCTCCTCCCCGAGCAAGGCGGTGAAATCCTTGACCAGCAAGCCCTGCCCGCGAGAGTAGGCCTTCCAGTTGAGACGTCGCCGTGAATCGCCCGGCTGCCAGGGTTTGAGCCCCTGATAATCGTCAATGCCGGGGCCCGATGCACGGGTTCCCTCACGTTCTTCTTCGGCCGCGCCGCCGGCTTCCGGCAATTCCCCCTCCGCAGGGCGCGGATATACCAGGGCGGCCAGTTGCAGATCGACCCAACTCCACGCCACCAGGATGCCCAGCGGAAAGCGGCTTTCGACACGCAAACGCCCAGGCCGCAACCAGCCGCGGCGTTCGGTCACCAGGTTCAAGTCGACCTCGCAGGTTCCACCCGCCGGCACGTCGACCACTTGCAGACCGGTTGCTGGCCATCCCAGCGCGACCGCCTGATAGAGACGTCCACGACTCTCCAGCCTGACCTGCAGGCTCGCCTGTTCACCGAGAAATACAGCCTGCGAGCCACCCGCATGCAGCGTCAGCCCGGCCAGATTGCGCCAGGTATGCAGGATCGCAACCATGTAGACCGAGCCAAGCAGGAACGTCAGCGCATAGGCGAGGCTGTTCTGGTAATTGATCGCCGCAACCAGCATCAGCAGCAGGGCCAGCAGAAAGGTCATGCCCACCGGCGTCGGCATGATGAAGATTCGTCGCTGGTCGAGGCGCATGCTCGGCCCCGGCGGGATGCGCTTCAACAGCCAGCGATCACGCAGTCGCGGTAGTAATCGCATGCTGATCTTTTCCGCAGTTGACCATCAGAGCGCTGGCACTTCGCGTAGCAGCCACTGCACCAGCGCGCCGCCGCCATGGCCGGTGGCGTCGGCGCGTTCGCGCAAGCGATGGCCGACCACCGACGGCAGCACGGCCTGCACATCTTCCGGTATGGCGTAGTCGCGACCATCGAGAAAAGCCCAGGCTCGCGCTGCGGCCAGCAACGCAAGACTCCCGCGCGGCGACAGGCCCCAGGCGAACTGCGGCTGCGTGCGGGTGGCCTCGACCAGCCGCAGCACGTAATCGACCAACGCATCGCTGACCCGAACCTGCGCCACCACATCCTGAATTTCCACCAGCGCGGCGCGATCGAGCAGAGGCTCCAGCCGAACGAGCAAATCGCGACGCGAATCGCCCAGCAGCAGCGCTTTCTCTGCGGCTTTGGCCGGATAGCCCAGCGACAACCGCATGAGGAAGCGATCCAGTTGCGACTCGGGGAGAGAAAACGTACCGCCAGAACTGACCGGATTTTGCGTGGCGACGACGAAGAAGGGATCGGGCAATGGCCGCGTGGCGCCCTCGATGGTCACCTGCCCTTCTTCCATGGCCTCGAGCAAAGCGCTCTGGCTTTTGGGGGTGGCGCGGTTGATTTCGTCCGCCAGAATCAGCTCGGAGAAGATCGGCCCCGGATGGAACGCGAATTGGCCGCTGTCCTTATCGAGGACCGAGGTGCCGAGGATATCGCCCGGCAGCAAGTCCGAAGTGAACTGAATGCGCTGGAACTCCAGTCCCATTACCTTGGCGAGGGCATGGCTGAGCGTGGTTTTGCCCATGCCCGGCAGATCCTCGATCAAGAGATGCCCCCGTGCCAGCAAACAGGCCATGGCCAATCGCACCTGTGATTGCTTGCCGAGCAGCACCTCGTTTATCGCTCGTAGACAGACGTCCAACCTAGTGCGCATGCCGCTCTCCTTCCGTTCGTCCCAGCGATGCTACTGACACCCGGAGCCTCAAGCAAAGGCGGAGGAAACCTGTTGTGACGAAGTTCCAGGGTCCGACTGAAGGCAGGCTTTGACGAACCTGCTTGAGCGGACCACTCGATTGCGAAGCCGCAAAACGTTTGCCATAGAGCCGCAATGCTATTCACTTAAAGCGCCGTCAGCTCAGGCGCACCTACGTTTTCGGACAGCCTGAGGCCTGTATTCGCAGCGAGGTCGCACCTCCTACTGGGGCGATTGTTCAACTGCTCTTCTGGGAGGCCGGCCCCGGGGCGAACTTGCTTAAGTGAGCAGCATTGGCCTTAGATCGAACGCTTTCGCCATGGGTCGGCCCCAGGACCGAACAAGTTTTGCGCTACGGCTAACCTGCGCGGGCAGTAACAGCGACTAGCGCCCCGCGCGCGACTCACGCAGGTAGAAGCGAGCCTTCTTGGCTTTTTCGACGCAGCCCTGAAACGCCTCGAATTGCTGCTGGGTCTTGGCGCCGGTCAGCAAGGCCATCGCCTTGGAATAGCTCACGGTACCGGCGAAACCTTCCGCTTCAGCGAGGCTCTGCTCTTCCCAGGCCGCGTTCAGTTGGGAAGCGCAATTATCGCGATGGGCGGTTTTCGCGGCGCAGCCTGTGAGAGTCAACGCCAGTACGGTCAAACAGATCAGATTTTTCATCGTTGCATCTCTCTATTGTGGTTGCCTGCGGCGCGCTCGCGCAGATACTCGACCACGGCATCCTGCTCACCCGCGAACTCGATTCGCGACGCTTTGCTCTCGCGCTGGTAGACGTACATGGGATCGTAATAGTGCTTCAACAAGGCCTCGATCCAGCCGCGATGCAGATCGACCGCGCCAGTCGCGGCCTGCTCGGCAAGTGCCTGATCCATGATTGCAGCCAGTTGCTTGTAGCTCTCGCCACCGAGCCGCTTATTGATATTGACCAGACTTTGTCGCAAACGCTCGGCGAATGCCGTGAAGCCTTCATCGCCTTCTTCGGCGATAAATTCGGCGCAGAGGTCGATCACATAGTCCTTGAGGATCCGCTCGATCCGCCCATCGATACTGTCTTCCAGCCACACCAGCGGATAACGTTGCATGCCCTGAAACAGCGGCAACGGGATCGAGCAACGCCCCACCAGCCGTGCCTCGTCTTCAAGCACGAACTGCCTGGCACCGGCGTGCTGCAGTTTCAGCAAGCGAATCGCCAAGGCATTTTCGAAAGCGATCTGCGCCGGTTGCGGCGTGGCGCGCTTGCCGAAACTCGAGCCTCGATGATTGGCGATACCTTCCAGATCGACGCTGTGGTCCAGGCGCGCCAGGACTTCGGTCTTGCCGGTGCCGGTCATGCCACCCACCAGGACGAATTCGTCGTGCGTCGCCGCATGTTCAAGCGTATCGAGTAGAAAATGGCGCATCGCCTTGTAGCCGCCGGTCACGCGCGGGTAGTCGATCCCCGCCTCGGTCTTGAGCCATTGCTGGACCAGCTGCGAACGCAATCCGCCACGAAAGCAGTAGATATAGCCATGCGGGTTGTTACGTGCGAAATCCGCCCAGGCCTGAATACGCTCGGCCTTGATTTGCCCACTGACCAGGCGGTGACCAAGTTCGAGCGCCGCCTGCTGACCATGCTGTTTGTAGCAGGTGCCAACCTTCTGCCGCTCGACGTCGTTCATCAGCGGCAGATTGTCCACGCCCGGGAACGCGCCCTTGGCGAATTCCACCGGCGCGCGGGCATCCATCATCGGGACATCGTTGAGGAACAGTTCGCGGAAGTTATTGGTATCGCTGCGCATCAACAGACCTCGACGGCAAAGGCGCCGGCTTCGACCAGCTCGCCGATCGGCTCCAGCGTCAAACCGAGCTCAGCCGCGACCGCGAGAAATTCCGCCTCGCCTTCGGGCATCACCGCCACCAATAATCCGCCGCTGGTTTGCGGGTCGCAGAGCAGTTGCTTGTGCGCCTCATCGAGCGTGGCGATGCGGTCGCCATAGCTTTCGAAGTTGCGCCCGGTGCCCCCGGGAACGCAGCCCTGCTCCAGGTAATACTCGACGCCTTCCAGACGCGGCACGCGGGCGTAATCGATGCGCGCAGTCACGCCGCTGCCATCGGCCATTTCCACCAGATGCCCGAGCAGACCAAAACCGGTGACGTCGGTCATGGCGCGCACGCCTGCGAGCTTGCCGAAGCGGCTGCCTGGCCGGTTGAGCGTGCACATCAGGTCGCGCGCGCGGCCAATATCTTCGTCGCGCAGCATGGCTTTCTTTTCCGCCGTGGTGAAAATACCGATGCCCAGCGGCTTGGTCAGATAGAGCTTGCAGCCGACCGATGCCGTATCGTTGCGCTTCATCTGAGCCTTGTTCACCAGACCGGTCACCGCCAGGCCGAAGATCGGCTCGGGCGCGTCGATCGAATGGCCGCCGGCCAAGGGAATCCCTGCCGCATCACAGACTGCTCGACCACCCGCGATGACTTCGCGGGCCACTTCCGGCGGTAGCAGATTGACCGGCCAGCCCAGAATCGCGATGGCCATCAGCGGATCACCGCCCATGGCATAGATGTCGCTGATCGCGTTGGTGGCGGCGATGCGGCCGAAGTCGAACGGATCGTCGACGATGGGCATGAAAAAATCGGTAGTCGATACCACGCCGCGCTCTTCGTCGATACCGTATACGGCGGCGTCGTCACGCGAGGTGTTGCCGACCCACAGGCGCGGATCGAGATTCTGCGCGCCACTGCCGGCGAGGATCACATCCAGCACCTTGGGGGAAATCTTGCAACCACAGCCGGCACCATGGCTGTATTGAGTAAGGCGGATGGGTTCGCTCATCTGGAAAGACCCTCATGACGCTCGCAAAACGGGCGCCGATTGTAGCAAAGGCCGGAGCCGCCTTCGCTGCGCCGCGATGGTGATGTTTTCGTTGCCACGCTCTTGGCTTTAACTTGAAGCTTGCGGCTCGAAGCTTGAAGCTATCGCCCCTGCCACAGGGAGAATCGCATGGGCAACAAGGTCGCACTGGTGTTGGGGTCGGGTGGTGCGCGCGGTTATGCGCATATCGGGGTCATCGAAGAGCTCACGGCGCGGGGCTATGAGATCAACTGCATTGCTGGCTGTTCGATGGGTGCGGTGGTCGGTGGAATCTACGCAGCGGGCAAGCTGGATGAGTATCGCGATTGGGTCGAAAGCCTGGATTATCTGGACATGCTGCGCCTGGTCGATCCGAGCTTCAGCCTCGGGGCGATACGGGGGGAAAAGATCTTCGGCCGGATTCGCGACATGCTGGGCTCGATCAACATCGAGGATCTGCCGATCGCCTTCACCGCCGTCGCGGCCGACCTGACCAACCAGCAGGAAATATGGTTTCAGGAAGGCAACCTGGAACAGGCGATGCGCGCCTCGGCAGCCATCCCGAGCCTGTTCACGCCGGTCATGCAGGGCAACCGGATGCTGGTGGACGGCGGCATTCTCAATCCGCTGCCGATCGTGCCGGTGGTTTCCAGCCACTGCGATCTCATCATCGCGGTCAACCTCAACGCCAACAACCATCGGCAATATCCGCTGCCGGAGGTGATCCGTCCGGGGCGTTTCGATGCGATGGTCAGCTCGATCAGTTCGCACATTCCGTTCTGGCGCAGCAAGGGGCTGGAAGAGCAACTTGCCGAACTTCAAGCTGCGGAAGAAGGCGACGGCAGCCAGCCGCCAGCAGCGCCCACCGGGCAGAGCGCGCCGAAGTCGGCAGAAGGATCGATGGTCGTGGATGTCGGCAGCCCGGCGTCCTTGCTGGAGCTTATCAACCAGAGCTTCGAGGTCATGCAGTCCTCGCTGACGCAGTACAAGATCGCCGGCTATCCGCCGAACGTACTGGTCAACATTCCCAAGCGCGCGTGCCGCTTTTACGAGTTCTACAAGGCGCCGGAACTGATCAGGCTGGGCCAGATCATCGCCAAGGACACCCTCGACAAGTACGAGGAGGAACAGCTTTAGTCACCGCTGACAGCCGTTCAGCGGGTGTGCGTGCGATCGAATCCACTGCCCGGCAGTTTTTCCGGGCTGACGGCTTCCGGCACTTCCTTGATCAGCCAATCCCCCAGCAGGCTGTAGGCAACCGCCAGCAGCGTCGGACCGAGGAAAAGCCCCATGAAACCGAACGCCAGTACGCCGCCGAACACACCAAGCAACACCACCACCAGCGGCAGGTTGCCGCCGCGGCTGATCAGATAGGGCTTCAGCACGTTGTCCACGCCGCTGATGATGAACATGCCCCAGACACCGAGAAACAGGGCCACGCCGTACTGGCCCTGCCAGATCAGCCAGCCCACCGCCGGCCCCCAAATCAGCGGCGGGACCATCAAAAAGCTGAACGCGAAGGTCAGCAAGCCGAGAATCAACGCCCCCGGCACCCCGGCGATGCTGAAGCCCACATAGGCAAGAATCGCCTGCGCAGCCGCCGTCCCGATCACACCGTTGACGACACGCTGGACCGTACCGGCAACCAGTTCCAGATAGTGATCCGCACGGTCACCGATCAATCGATGCAGCAGGCTGCGAATGAAAGCTGCGAGTTTCGGTCCGTCGCGATAAAAGAAAAACACCAGCACCAGACTGAGCGCCAGTTCCAGCATTCCACCGCCAATGCGGGCGCTGCGCACCAGCACCCAGTTGCCGACCTGGCCGACATAGGGGCGAATGGTGGCGAAGAAGGCTGTGCCCTGTTCGTCCAAAGTACTCCACAGCACCAACAAGCGATCGCCCACCAGTGGCAACTCTCCGAGCCATTCCGGTGGCGGCGGCAGGCCTTTGACTTGGAGGTTGTGCACCAGCACGTTGGCTTCTCGAATGTAGTCGGCGACGTTGAAACCCAGCCACACCAACGGCACCGCCACCGAAACCATCCAGACAAAGGTCAGCAGCGTCGCGGCAAGGGTGGAATTACCATTCAACCAACGCGTCAGCACGCGCATGACCGGCCAGCTCGCGAACGCTAGTACCGCTGCCCAGAACAGCGCGGAAGCAAACGGAGCCAGCACCCACACACAGGCACCGAGCAGTACCAGGAGCAGAATCTGCACCAGCAGACGATCGTTGTTGAGCATCAGGTTACCTATCAAAAAGAACGTGGCGCGAGCAAAGCGCACCGGGCAGTGCGCCATTGCAGTCTGAAACGCCTTTCAGCGCAACAGTTTGATTCGCAAGCCGCTCTCTTCGGTTACTTCAGCCTCCAGGCGGCGCGCCCGGACTCGCTCTTGGATCAAGGCTGCGTGCCACTCCGCCGCCCCCTCGCCCTCCAGCGCAACGCGCATGGTGCTGTCGAGCCGCAGCACATTAGCCAACAACGCGCCCCACTGCGCAGTGGGTTCTTGCGGCAGCCGTGGCAGCCGGAGTTCGCCGGTACTCTTCAGTTGACGCAACAATGTCGCGGGATTCGGCAGGATGACGCCGAGCGCGTCATCCGGATTGAATTGTTCCACCTGCAGATAGGGACGGCCATTGCCACGCGTGATGCCGTAGAGCGCCATCAGGCGATCGGAATCGCCAGGCAGGCGCGCCAGCAGATAGGCCTGTCTGGCCTCCGGACCATAAAGCGTCGAGCGCCCGAAAATCTCGTTAGCCCAAAGGCTGCTCGATCCACATTCGCGACCCTCACACCAGAACAGCAATTCGGCACCGCTCGCCAGCAGGCTATTGCGCGCCCGCTCGAATGCTTCGATACCGGTATGTACCGCCGGCAGCAGGTAGGTCACGGCTGTCAGCTGGCCGCTCGCCGTGACCTGATCGTTCATGCGCAGGCGACCGCTGATGCGCCGGATAGAATCCAACGGATAGGTCCGCTCCAGCACCTGCTGTTCCTTGAAGGCCACGATCTGTGCCTGCGGATAGCGTGGCAGCGCGTCGAAATCCCGGCTGCCAGGCAGGTCGGCAGCGTTCGCCACACTGGCAAAAGCGCCCAGCGCCAGAGCCCATGCCGCTCGCTTGACGGCACTCAACGGGCCATACCGCTGATTTGACATTCAAGAGCGCCTACGGGTAGCTGCGTGCAAGAAGACAGGCCGAACTCGACGAGCGCGGCGGTTACCTTGTGGTCCTTGGGCGTGGCGGCAGTATGGACGGCGATCATGGGTTTTCCCTGCTGAGGCGATTGCCCAGCCTCACCAGTTGGCAAAAGCAAGTCAAGGAAGGCTTTGCGACAGATTCTTGCGTGACCGCATGGCCGTCCGGATCAATCTGCGAAGAAGGGATTGAATACAGCCGCAACCGCCTCGGCACCCGCCTGATCATCCAGATGCAGATGATGCCCACCTGGCAACCGGTGCAGCGCGAACGGCAAGGTTTCGCACAACTCAAGCATTTCGGGCTGGGTCATCAGGCCCTGCTCCGCGAGAATCAGGCGGGCCGGACAGACGACCCGGTGTGCGAACGCCAGCGCGTGCGCACGCGTCAGGCGCATAGGCGATGGCAGCATGAGTCGCGCATCGGTGCGCCAGGTATAGCCACCCGGAACTGGCATCAATCCCCGCTGGGCCAGGCGCTCGGCCGCTTCATGGCTCACCGCCCCGACACCTTTCATACGTGCCGCGACCGCCTGTTCGAAGGTTGCGTAGACCGGTTTGCGTTTTTCATCGACGGCGAGCAGAGCCTGCAATGATTCACCGAGCTTCTGCGGAGCGGTGTCAGCCTCGCCGGTATAGGGGATCACCCCATCGATCAACGCCAGACGATCGATTCGATCGGGCATGGCGCCGGCCAATAGCACAGACACGATGGCGCCCATCGAATGCCCCAACAGGGAGAACTTCTGCCAACCAAACTGCTCTGCGGTCTGTAGCACATCGTGAGCATAATCCCAGATGTTGTACGCGGCACCGACCGGACGATGATCGGAATGACCATGGCCTGGCAAATCCAGCGCGACGATACGGACGCCATCGAGCAACGGCGCCAACCGGGAAAAGGTGGCGGCGTTGTCCAGCCAGCCGTGCAGGGCGATGACTGGCCGACCATCCTCGGGACCGTAGAGGTGCGCCGCAACTTCGGTATGCGGCAGGCTCAGGCGAATCTCTTCGAACACGACAGTCATGCGGCACCTCTTCTGTCCAGGTCGCTCCAGCGGCTGAACAATTGTTTGAGCAAGGCCGCCGTGTCGCGCGGACGCTCCAGTGGAAACATGTGACCGCCGGGCAAGGTATGCGACTCGCCATGCGCAACCAGCCGAAGCAGATACACATGATGTGGCAATACCACCCGGCTCTGGCTGCCGCGCACCTGGGCCAGCGGAATGCTCAGCGCATGCGGCCAGCCGGGGGTGATGTGCGGCACGCTGCGGTAAATACGAATTTCGGTTTCGGGATCGAAACGCAGGCGTAGCCCCTCGGCGGTCGGCTCCAGACCGTGCTCGACGTAGGCGTCCAGGCATTCGGGATCGAATGACCGAAACAACGACTTGCTGGCGAAATATTCCCGTGCTTCGTCCACGCAACTGAACGCCTCGCGGCGGCCAAGGGTACGGCCAGCCGGAGTGAGCCGGTCGATGAAGCCGAAACGCTTTGCCACCCAGATCAGCGTCTGGTCGAACCAAGTCGTCATCGGCGAATCGAGCATGACAACGCCGCGGTAAAGCTCGGGACGTTGCAACGCGGCGTGGTAATGCAGCATGCCGCCTAGCGAATGACCAACGCCCCAGACCGGCTCGTTCAGCACCGTGAGCTGTTCGATGAGTTCCTGCACCAGGTTCTGCCAGTTGTCATCCACCGGAAAGCGCGGATCATGGCCGTGCTGGTCGAGATGAGTGACCAGGTACTCCGGCGCCAGGGCAGCGAACAGCTTGCGATAAGTACCCGAAGGGAAGCCGTTGGCGTGGGCGAAGAAGATGCGTTGCGTCATGGGCTCGATGTGCCAAGTGAAAGACCGTTATTTTCTGGCCGCCTTCCCCTTACGGCAAACGGCCCGAGCGGCAGAACCCAAGGCAGTCCTGCCAAACGAGGCGTTTATGACACCTTTAGGAAGGCCGCGGGCTGTTCTCACCCACCGGCACGACCGCAACGGTCAGCCGGGAAATGCAGCTGAGCTTGCCATCGTCGCCACTCAAACGGATATCCCAGACGTGGCTGGAACGCCCCAGATGGACAGGACGGCACACTGCCGTAACGCGACCGCTGCGCAACGCGCGGATGTGGTTGGCGTTGACTTCGAGGCCAACGCAATAGAACCGGCTCGGGTCGATGCACTGGTAGCTGGCCATGGAGCCGACGGTTTCGGCGAGCACCACCGAGGCGCCACCATGCAACAAACCAAAGGGCTGATGGGTCCGCGAATCGACCACCATGCTCGCAGTAAGGGACTCGTCATCGACCGCTTCGAAACGAATGTCGAGCAGCTCGACGATGGTGTTCTGGCGGTTCGCATTGAATTGTTCGAGGTTCGGGGGACGATGCCAAATGCTCAAGTGTCGCTCTCCATTGTTATTTGATCAGAGTGACATGCGCCTTGCAGACGCCGTCGTTCATTCGGAATGCCGTAGCCCGACGAGGCGCATCGAGCCCGTCGCGAGATGATCGCCCTCCAGCTCGGCCAGGCTTGCGGTGGCCATCGGCAACGGTGCGTCGCGATGACCGCTGACCAGCCAGCCACCCAACACACCGACGAAGGGCTGGTGCGTCACGAGCAAGAGATGCTGCTCGGCACGACGGTCCAGATAGAGCATGGCGTCCTTCGGATCGGCCTCTGGCGTCAACCAGGGCACCGTCTCGACCGCTCCGGTAAAGCCAAGCGTTCGACAGACGATCTCGGCGGTTTGCTGGGCTCGCTGGTACGGGCTGACGAGGATGGTCTGAAGGAGTTGTCCCTGTAAATGGCTGGCGGCACGCTCCACTTCGAGCTGGCCGGCATTAGTCAGGTTGCGCTCCGCATCGGTACGGGCCCTGGGCTCGGCCTCGCCGTGACGTAATAGCCACAGCTTCATGGCTGCGGTTCCTGTTTCGGAGCCTCGGGCGCGGCCGGCGATACCGTTTCAATGTCAGCGGGACGCGGCTTGGGCCAGTCCGACATGGGCCATGGCTTGCGATCGGTGTTGAACGTGCCGAAGCGGCCGATCTGTGCCACGTATTGGCTGAGGCTATCACCCAACTCTTGCAGGCCCACGTTGACCTTGCCGTTAACCGCCCGCAGGACCATCTGCGCCACTACGACCACCAACAGCACCAACTCGGCTATCTGCCAGACAAAAAAGAAAAGCAGCATCCAGATGGCGCGCAAGATCAGCGACTCACGGTCCGCGCTGCGTTGTGACGTATTCATCCCTACCTCCGGTGTCGTTGTCAGAAACCATCGGTGGAGATGAAATCCACGTCGGTCTTCGGCTCGCCGCGCATCAGCAGCTCGATTACCTGTTCCAAGGTACGCCCCTCGAACAGAATGGCATGCAGCCCAGTGACCAGCGGCATGTAGACCTGCAGGTCCTCGGCCTTGGTCTTCAATACCTTGATGGTGTTGACGCCCTCGGCAACCTCACCCAGGCGTGACACAGCCTGATCAAGGCTCAAGCCCTCGCCAAGCGCATAGCCCACCTGAAAATTACGGCTCTTCGACGACGTGCAGGTAACGATCAGGTCTCCGACACCCGCCAGTCCCAAAAAAGTCATGGGGTTGGCGCCCAGCCTGACGGCGAAGCGGGTCATCTCGGCAAGCGCACGGGTGATCAGCATGCTCCGCGTGTTCTCCCCCATGCCGAGCGCGGCAGCCATTCCGGCCATGATCGCGTAAACGTTCTTCAGCGCGCCCCCGAGCTCCACCCCGAACCGATCGGCACTGGCATAGACGCGGAAGGTCCGCCCATGCAAAGCCTGCTGCACGCATCGGCAGAGTTCCTCGTCGTGGCTGGCCACTACGGTCGCGGTCAGCGCATGTTCGGCCACCTCGCGAGCGAGGTTCGGACCCGAAATCACACCGATTCGAGCCTGCGGTGCGATTTCCTCAAGGATCTGACTCATCAGCATGAAGCCATTGGTCTCGATGCCCTTGGTCGTGCTGACCAGCATCTTTCCCGACAGCTGATCGACAACGGGCGTCAGCGCCTGGCGTAGCGCACTGGACGGCAACGCCACGAAAACCAGCGAGCAATCCGCCAGCGTCTGCCGCAGATCCGTGACCGGACTGACCCGGGGAAGGACCGTCACGCCCTTGAGGTACCGTGGGTTCTGGCGCTGCGTGCGAATGGACTCGGCCTGTTCGGCATCGCGCATCCACAGCCGCACGTTGTGGCCATTCTCGGCCAGCAGATTCGCAATGGCGGTGCCGAAGCTACCGCCGCCAAGCACCGCAATGGGTTGCTGTTCAGTCATGGGGTATCCGTTTTGAGCCACCCGGTGGCAGTGCCGGCATTATACGTAGCCGTCGGTGCGCAGCCAGTGCAAAGCCCATCTCATTGGAATCATCAGGTTACAGTTTCCGGCGGCATATTCAGCCGGCGGAACAGACCGTGTGAAAACGTAGCGAGTGAGGATTTCTGGCCAACTGCACTACCGTCACGACGCATTGTTCATCGGGTCCACTAGCAGACAGGACGTCACGTGGTCGTTGTCATAGTTCAGGAGTGTTAAAGTATCGGCCCGTTTCTACCATGGTCTTCTGATGAGTGGGTCGAAACGAGCGGTATCCTGGGGCTGTGACTTTCAGCGCAGGGTGACAGTCTATGACTAGTCTTTATGTTCGGACTCTTCAATCTCGAGTCGGATAATAAGCAGCAAGCCCTCCATAAAGGGACCATTGAGGAATACGCATGACCAAACAACAGGCCTTTACTCGGGAAGATTTGCTTCGTTGCAGCCGCGGCGAGCTTTTCGGGCCCGGTAATGCGCAACTGCCCGCGCCGAACATGCTGATGGTCGATCGCATCGTTCATATCAGCGAAGTGGGCGGCAAGTACGGCAAGGGCGAATTGGTCGCCGAATTGGATATCAACCCTGATCTCTGGTTCTTCGCCTGTCATTTCGAAGGCGATCCGGTTATGCCCGGCTGCCTGGGCCTCGACGCCATGTGGCAGCTGGTCGGCTTTTATCTCGGCTGGCAGGGCAACCCCGGCCGCGGCCGTGCACTGGGTTCCGGCGAAGTGAAGTTCTTCGGCCAGGTCCTGCCGACCGCCAAGAAGGTCACCTATAACATTCATATCAAGCGCACCATCAGCCGCTCGTTGATCCTCGGCATTGCCGATGGCACCGTCAGCGTGGATGGTCGCGAGATCTACAGTGCCGAAGGTTTGCGTGTCGGCCTGTTTACCTCTACCGATAGCTTTTGAAGGACTTCCGCATGCGTCGCGTCGTGATCACCGGCCTGGGTATCGTTTCCTGCCTCGGCAATGACAAAGACACCGTTTCCGCCAACCTGCGCGCCAGCCGCCCTGGCATTCGATTCAACCAGGCCTATGCGGACATGGGTCTGCGCAGCCAGGTCTCGGGTTCAGTCGATCTGAACCTTGAAGAGCTGATCGACCGCAAGGTCCTGCGCTTCATGGGCGATGCGGCGGCTTATGCCTATCTGGCCATGCAACAGGCGTTGGAAGATTCCGGCCTGAGCGCCGATGACATTTCCAACCCGCGTGTCGGCCTGATCGCCGGCTCCGGTGGTGCTTCGACCATCAACCAGATGGAAGCCATCGACATCCTGCGCGACAAGGGCGTCAAGCGCATTGGCCCATACCGCGTACCGCGCACCATGAGCAGCACGGTTTCCGCCTGCCTCGCCACGCCGTTCCGCATCAAGGGCATCAACTATTCCATCGCCTCGGCCTGCGCCACCAGCGCGCATTGCATCGGCCATGCGATGGAACAGATCCAGATGGGCAAGCAGGACGTGGTCTTCGCCGGCGGCGGTGAAGAAGAGCACTACAGCCAGAGCTGCCTGTTCGATGCCATGGGCGCCCTCTCCAGCCAGTACAACGACACGCCGGAAAAAGCTTCCCGCGCCTACGATGCCAAGCGTGACGGTTTCGTCATCGCCGGCGGCGGCGGCATGGTGGTAGTCGAGGAGTTGGAGCACGCACTCAAGCGCGGCGCCAAGATCTACGCGGAAATCGTCGGCTACGGCGCTACGTCCGACGGCTACGATATGGTCGCCCCGAGCGGTGAAGGCGCACTGCGCTGCATGCAGCAGGCGATGGCCACCGTCGAAGGCCCGGTCGATTACCTCAACACCCATGGCACCTCCACCCCGGTGGGTGACGTGGCAGAAGCCAAGGCCGTGCGCAACATGTTCGGCGACAAGCTCCCGGCCATCAGCTCGACCAAGAGCCTGTCCGGCCACTCGCTGGGCGCCGCCGGTGTTCACGAGGCGATCTACTGCATGCTGATGATGCAGGGCAACTTCATCGCCGGCTCCGCCAACATCGACGAGCTGGACCCGGAAGTCGCCGACCTGCCGATCGTTCGCGAAACCCGCGAGAACGCGCAGTTCGACACCGTGATGAGCAACAGCTTCGGCTTCGGTGGCACCAACGCCACCCTGGTGCTCAAGCGCTGGAAAGGTTGATCGAACGACAGCAATAATGAAAACGCCCCGACTTGATCGGGGCGTTTTCGTTTGAGTGTCAGGTAACCCGCAGTCGACTCAGCTGAGGCCCTCCTCGTCCACTTCGACGGCATCACCATGGGCCATGCAGGACGCCGCGGTAAACAGCACGTCAGTGGATGAATTCAGCGCGGTTTCGGCCGAATCCTGGACCACGCCGATGATGAACCCGACCGCCACCACCTGCATGGCAACGTCATTGGAGATGCCGAACAGGCTGCATGCCAGCGGGATCAGCAGCAGCGATCCGCCCGCCACGCCCGAAGCGCCACAGGCGCAGATCGACGCCAGCAGGCTGAGCAGGATCGCGGTAGGCATGTCCACGGCGATTCCCAGCGTATTGACCGCAGCGAGCGTCAGCACCGTAATGGTGATGGCCGCACCGGCCATGTTGATGGTCGCCCCGAGCGGGATCGACACCGAATAGGTGTCCTTGTGCAAACCCAGGCGCTCGCATAACTGCATATTGACCGGAATGTTTGCCGCCGAGCTGCGTGTAAAGAACGCCGTGATTCCGCTCTCACGCAAACAAGTGAAAACCAGCGGATAGGGATTCTTACGAATCTGCCAGAAGACGATCAGCGGATTCATGACCAAGGCCACAAACAGCATGCTGCCAACCAATACCAACAACAACTGTAAATAGCCGGCCAGCACCGCGAAGCCCGACTGTGCCAGCGTCCCGGCAACCAGCCCGAACACGCCCAACGGTGCAAAGCGAATCACCACCTTGACGATGAGCATCACGCCATCGGAAATATCGCTGACTAAGCCCCGCGTGGTCTCATTGGCATAACGAAACGCAAACCCTAGGCCGATGGCCCACGCCAGAATGCCGATGAAGTTACCCTCGACAAGCGCATGCACCGGGTTATCGACGATATTGAACAGAAGCGTCTTGAGCACAGCGCCAACACCCGAGGGAGCCTGTACATCGGTCACCTCACTGACAAGCGTCAGACTGATTGGAAACAGGCTGCTGGCGATTACTGCCACTACAGCCGCGCTCAGGGTCCCAAGCACATAGAGAAGCAGGATCGGACGAACGTGCGTCGGTTGCCCATGTTTGTGGTTGGCAAGCGAAGCGGTGACCAGTGCAAACACCAGGATCGGGGCGACAGCCTTCAAGCCTGACACGAACAGATCACCCAGCAAGCTGACCGAGATTGCCGCCTGCGGAACCAGCAAGGCCAGTAGACAGCCAGCGACAAGCCCGACAACGATCTGGGTGACCAGTCCGACGCGGTTATAAGCTCTGAAAAGACGTGTTGAGAGGTTGGACATTACAGAGTCTCGGCGTTAGAGGCGGAGCGAACCCAAGGCTTTTGCTGCCAATGGGCGCTAAGGCGAAGCTTCTAAAAACGCCGAATAGTACGCATCTCATGCCGCCATGCCCAGCATCGAGACGAACCGAGGCCGTCAGTGGTGGCTGACGGCACAGCGACACCCCGGCAAGCCGGGGCGTCATGTCTCGGTCAGATACGGAAGCGCGCGACCATCTCGTTCAGTCGAATAGCCAGTTGTGAGAGTTCCTGGCTCGCTGCGTTGGTCTGATTGGCACCAGCCGAGGTCTGCAACGACAGATCGCGGATATTGACCAGATTCCGGTCGACCTCACGCGCCACCTGAGCCTGTTCCTCCGAAGCGCTGGCAATGACCAGATTTCGTTCGCTGATCTGACTGATCGCCCTGGTAATGTCCTCGAGCGCTTCACCGGCAGTGCGAGCGAGGTCCAGCGTACTGCGTGCCCGTTCGTTGCTGGACTGCATGGCATGGACCGCTTTGTCGGTGCCCTGATGCACGTCACCGATCATCTGCTCGATTTCCTGAGTGGACTGCTGAGTACGATGCGCCAAGGCCCGCACCTCGTCCGCAACGACCGCGAAACCGCGCCCGGCCTCGCCAGCGCGTGCTGCTTCGATGGCAGCGTTGAGCGCCAGCAGATTGGTCTGCTCGGCGATCGAGCGAATCACATCCAGCACCTTGCTGATGTCTCGCACCTGACCGGCCAGTTGCTCGACCTGGTGGGCCGTAGTGGTGACATCACCCGCTAGTTGATCAATGGATTCGACTGTCTTGAGCACCTGTTCACGGCCGTGCTGCGCGGTCTTGTCCGAGTCCCGCGACGCTTCGGAAGTCGCAACGGCATTACGGGCGACTTCATCCACGGCAGCGGTCATTTCATTCACAGCGGTAGCGGCCTGCTCGATCTCGTGGCTCTGCTGATGCAGACCGCGGGTCGAATCTTCGGTCACGGTGTTGAGTTCTTCGGCCGCCGAAGCGAGCTGACTGGACGAGTCGGAAATACCTTGAATGGTGCTACGCAAGTTTTCTTGCATCGCTTTGAGCGCCATAAGCAGGCGAGCGGGCTCGTCATTGCCTTCGATGACGAAATCCTGCGTCAGGTTGCCGGAGGCTACGGTCTCGGCAATGCCCACCGCTTGATTCAAGGGACGAACGATACTGCGCGTGAACAACCAGGCCAGCCCGAAGGTGAGCAAAGCTGCCACTACAATCGTGAAAATGGTCCAGAGTTTGGCGGAGTCGAAAATCTGCGACGACCGTTCCGCAGAACGAGCAGCGCCTTGGTTGTTGTAGTCCACCAAGATGCGCAACGTTTCAGCAAGGCGACTGGCAGCGGGATTCATTTTGGTTTCGATGATCGAAACCATTTCGTCCACTCGTCCTGCTTGATCCAGAGGAATAACTTCCTTGACTATCTGGTAGTAGCTGTCCCGTGCTACCTCGTATTGGCGAAACAGCTCCTTGTCCTCGGCCGCATCGATCATTTTTTTGTAAGCATCTTCCAGATCTTTCAGCTGCTCATCGAAGCGAGCCAAGCTTGTCCTGGTGTCTTCCAGTGTCGCTGCATCGCGGTTCACCGCAAGCCGCAGGTTATAAAGCCGAATCCGCAGAATGTGCTGATTCAAATCGCCCAATGCCATGATGCTAGGCAGCCAGCCCTCATTGACGTCTTGCGATTCCGTATGCATCTGTCCCATCTGCTTTAGTGACAACAGACCCAGAAGCAAAACAATGAGACCAATGAGACCGAACCCCAGCGCTGAACGTCGGGGAATAGTAAGTTTTCGCAAGGACATGGGACTTCTCCACACCATGAACAAGAAGCACACACCGGTACGCCGATGTAGTTAGCGAACTTATCGTCCCGGTTTGGCCTTCTCTAAAGGGATGAAGATTCTTTTTGGCATCAAGAACCGTTCATTTAGATGAACGGTCAACGCCAGAGGGTAACAGCGCCAGGAAGTTATCCCGCGCGACCTTACGTGCCGTATCGGGAGACAGGGCGTCGAGAAACGGCACAAAGGCCCGCATGGATTCGCCGAGACTATCGAAGCGTCCAACGACATCCGAGCCCAACACGAAACGGCTCGGGTGGCGCTCCACGAGTTTTATCCAGTCAGGATCGGGCTGATCTTTTTCATCGAGCAGGTAGGGCTTGAGCATCGTCCAGGAGAGGTCGATGTAGAGATTGGGATAGTCATCGAGCAAGCGAGTGACTGTTCCCAGCAGAAACTCCAGCTTTTCCTGATGACGGTGCAGCTCCATGCTCGTCCCTGCATGCGCCCAAATGAACCGAGTGTGTGGGTGGTTACGCAGCGGCTCTTCCAGCTCAGCCAGATACAGCGGGTTACGCTCACGTTTGGAGGTGATGTTGGAGTGCAGCATCACCGGCAGATCGAATTCGGCGGCCAGATGATAGACACGCGTCAGGGCTTCATTGTTGGCGCGCGGCGTATCGCCTTCGGTCAAGGCGGTGACATCGTCGTGCCGGGTAAATATCTCCCCTAGCCCCTGCCAAAGGCCCGGATCGAGTTCGAGCATGCGCCGGATATGGGCATCGGCATTCTTGTCGTTGGGGTTGAAGCCCGACAGAAACGGATGGAAGCGGCGCCGCTGCTCGTCACTAAGTTCTTTTAGCGCAGCCGCCACTACAACATCGGTCGCGCTGTACCAATAAACGGGTGCGTCATCGCCAGCGTAATAGCGCGGCCGCTTGGGTTCGTTCTCGTGCCATTTTTTGGCAACGGGAATACCGCTGATCATCACATGATCGATATCGCCGGCCTCCATGGCCTCCAACAGCTTTGCCATGCCGTCGCTTTCCTGGAAGAAATCCACGAAATGTAGATGGGCATCGCTGTAGCGATAGTCTCGCGCTTGCACTGGCGCGATCGAAGCGACCAGACACATCGCGACAAAACAGTTCTTTAAGTTGAACAACCAATGACCTCCTGACAGCCAAGCGGATAGACCGCCTCGCCGCGTGGCGGTTCATTAGCGCATGGCATGTTTGGCCCCGGTGTCGAGTCGCAGCGGTTCGGCCATCGGCTTACACCATGGAAATCGACTAGGCCGGCTCAAGGCCTGAATGCAAAAAGGCCCGTCTTTGACGGGCCTTCCAAACACCTAAGCAGATCAGGCTGAGAGTTCAACCAACAGCTTGTTCAACCGCTGCACGTAACTGGCTGGATCCTTGAGGCTATCGCCAGCGGCTAGCGCCGCCTGATCGAAGAGGATGTGCGACAAGTCGCCGAAGCGATCTTCGTCCGGCTCTGCGTCCAGCTTCTCGATCAACGGGTGCTGCGGGTTGATTTCGAAGATCGGCTTGGATTCCGGCACCTTCTGCCCGCTGGCTTCGAGAATCTGGCGCATCTGCAGTCCCAGATCCTGCTCGCCAATCGCGAGAATCGCCGGCGAGTCGGTCAGGCGGTGCGATACACGCACCTCGGCCACGGCATCACCCAGCGCAGCTTTGAGACGCTCGACCAGGCCTTCCTTTGACTTAGCGACTTCCTCCTGGGCCTTCTTGTCCTCTTCCGAGTCCAGCTTGCCCAGATCGAGATCACCGCGCGCGACGTCCACGAACTGCTTGCCGTCGAATTCGGTGAGGTAGCTCATCAGCCACTCGTCAATGCGATCGGTGAGCAGCAGCACTTCGATGCCTTTCTTGCGGAAGACTTCCAGATGCGGGCTGTTCTTGACCTGCGCGTAGGATTCGCCGGTCAGGAAATAGACCTTGTCCTGCCCTTCCTTCACGCGGCCCAGGTAGTCGGCCAGCGACACGCTCTGCTCGCCAGAAGCATGATGGGTAGAGGCGAAGCGCAAGAGGCCTGCGATCTTCTCCTTGTTGGAGAAGTCTTCGGCAGGACCTTCCTTGAGCACTTGACCGAACTGCTTCCAGAAGTTCTTGTAGTCCTCCGGCTTGTCCTTGGCCAGCTTGTCCAGCATGTCCAGGACGCGCTTGGTCAGGGCCGACTTCATCGAGTCGATGACTGGATCTTTCTGCAGGATTTCCCGCGAGACGTTCAACGACAGATCGTTGGAATCGACCACGCCCTTGATGAAACGCAGATACAGCGGCAGGAATTCATCGGCCTGATCCATGATGAACACGCGCTGTACGTATAGCTTGAGCCCTTTGGGCGCTTCACGCTGATATAGATCGAACGGAGCGCGCCCCGGAACATAAAGCAGCGAGGTGTATTCGAGCTTGCCTTCGACCTTGTTGTGACTCCAGGCCAAGGGGTTCTCGAAGTCATGGCCGACGTGCTTGTAAAACTCCTGATATTCCTCGTCCTTGACCTCGGTACGCGGGCGAGTCCAGAGCGCACTGGCGCGGTTGACGGTTTCCCATTCGGGCTCGGTCGGCTTGTCCGTCTCCTCGCCATGGGATTCCTTGGGCAACTCGATCGGCAAGGCGATGTGGTCGGAGTATTTCTTGATGATGTTGCGCAAGCGCCAACCATCGGCGAACTCTTCTTCGCCCGACTTTAGATGCAGGACGATACGGGTCCCGCGCTCGGCTTTCTCGAAGGTGGCAACTTCGAACTCACCCTCACCCTTCGACGACCAGTACACACCCTCCTCGGCGGGCGTACCGGCGCGACGACTGAACACTTCGACCTGATCGGCGACGATGAATGCCGAATAGAAGCCCACCCCGAATTGGCCGATCAGGTGGGAATCCTTCTTCTGATCACCGGTGAGGTGCTTCATGAAATCAGCGGTGCCGGACTTGGCGATGGTGCCCAGGTGGGCGATGACGTCATCGCGATTCATGCCGATGCCGTTGTCCTCGAGAGTAACGGTCTTGGCGTCCTTGTCGAACGTGACGCGGATCTTCAGGTCGGCACCGCCTTCGAGCAGCTCCGGCTTGGCCAGCGCTTCGAAGCGCAGTTTGTCAGCAGCATCGGAGGCGTTGGAAATCAGCTCGCGGAGAAAGATTTCCTTGTTCGAATACAGCGAATGGATCATCAGGTGAAGCAGTTGCTTCACCTCGGTCTGGAAGCCCAGGGTTTCTTTGTTTTGAGTTTCCACACTCATCGTCTTGCAAACTCCACATCGTCAATGGCAGGGACCGCAATTGCGGCGATGACAAGCAGATGGGGGCTGGCAGCGGAAAATCAAGTGCATCGACGGGCAGTCTGCACTGGCCGCCTGAAACCGGGTATTGACGAGGGAAACATGCTTAAGGCTCAAGCAGTTCGAGCGAGACGATGTCCTCAGGCGCAAGGTTGTAGATGGCCTCTCCTGGTCCATTCAGGATTCGCCGGATCGCCAAGTTGCCGTCTCGATCGATACCGGCGAAGCGCCCTTCCGCTATCCCTCCACGCTTCGTATGTGCGCGCATCTGCAGATGCTGGTAGTGCGCGGGGTTTTGCAGCAACCGCTCGAGGGAAAATCGCTGACGCCGGTCGGTGCGAGGCAACGGCGCGCCATCCGTGAGCACCTGCGGCTGGACCGCTACCGCTTCAGGTTGAGTCTCGGCTTTTATAGATAGCGATGGGTAATCGTCGTTTTCCACGGCCCAGCCTCGTTCATCCTTGTGAACATTCAGCTCGAAATGGTCGGTCGCCCCCTTCACTTGTGCTTGCACATGGAGGGTCGGGGATGTGGCCGGAAAGCTGACCGGGGCTAAAGACTCGATGGTCACCGCAGACGTCTGGAAACGTCTCTGCAGGTAATCCTTGGCCAGATAAATGAGCGTGTCGGCCGAGTCGTGAGTCAGATCGACCTGCCCCGCGCGATAACGAAGCCCGTCCGTGAAAAGCTCGATATGGCCGCTGATGCTGGTGCGGTAATACGCCGGCAGAACCAGATGGAAATCGCCGGCTAACTTGTTCGGCGGTACCGGCTGCAGATCGAGATGTAGCGTGTAGCCGCTCTTGATCGTGCGGGCTTCGGGTAGCGCCTGCTCGGGGCTCATCCAGCTGATCTCGACCGTAGGAACCGGATTGGCATCCTGAGGTAGCACATCGACCTGCAACGCATCCGACGGCACAGGTCCAAGCCGAATGCTGACCTCCTGCAATGCGAACAGACCATCGCCATCGCGAAGCGTCAGGACGCCATCCGTGAGCGTGCCGGAGCGGGGATTGAACGGGCGCCCATCAAGCTGGCCGTTTAATCGGATGGCTAGGTCAGCGTTCAGCGCATGCCCATCGGGCTCAAGCCATTGGAGGCTGGCAATCGCCGCGAGTCGCTCCGGCTCATGATTGGCGAGCAGCGTGAACCCGACCACCAGCGGTATGAATCCCAGCCCAGACAGGCCGATGGCCTTTCGCGCGACACTCCAGTGCCGCAGCACGTAAACCAAAGCAATGGGGGGAATCAGACTCCCAACGCCCCACAACAGGCTCGTGCCAAAGGCCAGAACGATCAACCAGACGATTCCCGCCACTATCAGCAGCAGCCCACCCAGAATCAGCAATGCATCCATTCAATACCCTTCATACATCCGTAACGGCAACCGCCAGACGTATCAGGGCTCGTTGACCTTGAAGTGACAACGTGCAGTGGCTATTGGCTCGCCCTGATTCGTTTGCCAGGCCGTTACGGCGACGTTGGCTACCCGACGTCCCTGACGCCAGACCTGGCATGCGGCAAAGGTGTCACGATAGTGACCGGCCCGAAGATAATCTATCGAGAAGTCGATGATTTTGGGTAAATGTGGCGCGCCCATGAACATCAACAGATGGAGCATCGCGGCATGTTCCATGAAGCCGGCAATCACGCCGCCGTGGATAGCGGGAAGCGTGGGATTGCCGATGTTGTCCAGATTCTTCGGCAACCGGAACACCATCTCATCTCCCAGCCGCAGGCACTCGATGCCGATGAGCCGGGCATACGGCACCATTTGCAACAGCGCATCGTAGTTGTTACTGGCGTGAGCCTCGCTGACCAGCGCATCGAGATCTTTCATCGCGTCACCTGCGCAGCCGGAACTTGCGGACTCATGCCCATGCGCATGAACGCCCCGACGACATGTGCGATCGGCTCGTTGATATTGCGCTGGTACGCCACCCCACGCGTGAAGATGACGGTCGGGGTGACTCGATAGCATTCGGCAAAGCCGAACACATCGTGATTCGGTTCCGCCGGGTGCATGTAATCGATGCGCAGGTCGAGCGTCGGACAGATTTCAAGTTCCGGTAGCGCACACGCCGTCGAGATACCGCAGGTAGTGTCCATGAGCGTAGTGATCGCTCCGCCGTGGACACGCCCGCTTTCGGGATCGCTAACGATCTTCTGACTGTACGGAAGGCGCAACGTGAGCCCCTTGGCATCGGCGTGTTCGACACTCATACCGAGGACCTGGCAGTGACGTAGAAAAGAAAGGAAGTGCTGGGTACGTTGCAGTATCAGGCTATCGCTCATGCGAACTCTCGAGTCAAAAAAGCCGGGCATTCTAACCGGCTCGTCTGCGGCGCTCTATTCCTTGGGATGTTCGGCAGGCAACGTTGGCGTAAACACCATCACCTTCAACACGTCGGAATGAAATTCGCGGCGATACAGGATCAACACAACCCCAGTCGTTACAGCCATGAAGAACCAGGGATGGATAAACCAGGCCAGCGTAGCCATGCCGAAATAGTACGCACGCAGCCCGAAGTTGAACTGATTGGCAGCCATCGAAACGACCCGAGCAGAACGCTCGGCGAATGACCTGCGCTCCTGGTCGTTAACGTTGCGCTCGCCGGCCATCGGCGCCGAGGCGACCAGCACGGCCGCGAAGTTGTACTGCCGCATGCACCAGCTGAAGGTGAAGAACGCGTAGACGAAGACGACACCCAGTGCGAGCAGCTTGATCTCTGAAAGCCCTCGGCTGACCGGTTGGGCGAACGGCAGGTCGGCCAGCAGCGAAACCGCTCGGTCCGAGGCGCCCAGCGCGGTGAGAATGCCCGCCAGAATAATCAAAGTACTGGAGGCGAAAAAGCTGGCATTGCGCTCCAGATTGCCGATCACGTTCGCATCGGCAATTCGGTTGTCGCGCATCAGCATGCGTTGCATCCAGTCCTGGCGGTAGAGATGCAGTACCGACGCCAGGCAAGCCGTATCCCGGGCGCGCCAACTGGCGTAACGGGTATATCCAACCCAGCAGACGATGAACCAGACCACGGCGATCAGGTGCGGCAGCAGATGACTCGGAATCGACATAACGCCTCCAAACACTCGCGCCTGATTATAGCCAGCCGATACCGACGCTTCGGTTTCCAGGCTGCCGGTCCGCTGCGCGTTTTAGCGCTAAGCAGCCCGAACGCCGCTGAGCCGATCGATCACGAAGGCTATTGCCAGCGTGACCAGCACCGGCACCAACCACCCCATGCTCTGCTCCGCCAGCGGCAACGCGGTGAACAGATCGGGAACCATATTCGTGAAGCCTGCAGCCAATAATCCATCCGCAACGCCGAATACCAGGGTCACAGCCATCACCGGAACGAAAACACGGCGTGGCGAGACCCAGCAACGGTCAAGCAAGCTCAACGCAACCAACATGATCGCAAGCGGATAGAGACCGACCAGTACCGGTACCGAAACGCTGATCAACTGGGTCAAACCCTGGTTCGACACCAACAGGCTGAACAGCGTGAAAACGATCACCACCACACGGTAACTGACCGGAAGAAGACCGCTGAAGAACTCGCCACACGCGGCTGTCAACCCGACGGCTGTTGTCAGACAGGCCAGGGTTATCACCACGGCCAGCAACAGACTGCCCGGCGTGCCAAATGTGTGTTGAACGTAGGTTGTGAGAACCTGCACGCCGTTTTGCGCGTCACCCGCGATGCCTTGACTGGTAGCACCGAGATAGAAAAGTCCCACATACACCAGTGAAAGCCCAACGGCTGCGATGACCCCGGCGATCATCGAATAGCGCGTGATTAGCGTAGGCTCAGACACGCCGTGATCACGAATGGCAGTAGCGATCACGATGCCAAACACTAGCGCACCCAGCGTATCCATCGTCAGATAGCCTTCGAGAAAGCCCTTGATCAACGGATTGCTACGGTAGCTTTCGGCAGTAGTGCCTATGTCACCTGCCGGTGAGAAAAATGCAGCCCCACCCAGAACCAACAAGGCTGCAATCAGCACAGGCGTGATGAACTTTCCAACACGATCAACCAACTGCCCCGGGTTCAGCACGAGGAATAGCACCGCAGCAAAGAACATCGCCGTATAGATGAACAACGGCATTGTGGAATTGCCGGTAAAAGGTGCCACGCCCATCTCGAAGGAAACCACCGCAGTACGCGGTGTCGCAAACAACGGCCCAATGGCCAGATACACCGCAACAGCCAGTATCGTTCCGGCGACCCCTCCCAATGGCGCGGTAAGCCTGTCCATGCCGCCGCCGACCCGGGCCAGCGCCACTACGGTAAGCAGCGGTAAGCCGACACCGGTCAACAGGAAGCCCGTCGCCGCAGGCCAGATGGCCTCACCGGCAGCCAGACCGGCACTGGGTGGAAAGATAATATTGCCGGCGCCCAGAAAGAGCGCGAATGTCATGAATCCAAGGGCCAGCAGGTCCAGGCCTTTCAAACGAGTCATTGGTTAGTCACCACTGCAGGATGTTCTGCTTCGATAAGCGTGTCGGGGCAACGTCCTCGGCAAGCAACTTAGCCGAGCCGCGCGAGAAAAAAGGACGCACCTTAATGTAATTTCCGCTCTGGCGCGAGGCTTGCCGACTTTCGATGATGTTGCGCTCTGAAGCCAACCGTTTCGCGTCATGAACGTTGCCTTAGTGACCAAAGCATTTTGGGTCGGCGAAGGCTCAATCAGCGGCGAGTAACGAATCAAGACGTTCAGCAATCCACTCAGCAACGGATTACTAACCCCCTGAAGCGATACAGCCATGTTCATGTTCGCTCGGGAGAAGTTCGCCTCAGCGCAATTCCAACCCCCAAACAAAAATGCCAGTCAGACGGGCTGACTGGCATTCGTGTCGCAGGCTAGAAGATCAACCTTGCTTGACTTCCCAACCGGTCACTTCCGCGAGCGCTTTGCCGATATCGGCGAGCGAGCGTACGGTTTTGACGCCGGCGTCCTGCAACGCCGCGAACTTCTCGTCAGCAGTACCCTTGCCGCCGGAGATGATCGCGCCAGCATGGCCCATACGCTTGCCGGCAGGAGCCGTTACACCCGCGATGTAGGAAACAACTGGCTTGGTGACGTTGGCCTTGATGAAGGCCGCAGCCTCTTCTTCGGCGGAGCCACCGATTTCACCGATCATCACGATCGCTTCGGTCTGCGGGTCTTCCTGGAACAGCTGGAGGATGTCGATAAACGTCGAGCCCGGAATCGGGTCGCCACCGATACCGACGCAGGTGGACTGACCGAAACCGGCGTCAGTGGTCTGCTTGACCGCTTCATAAGTCAGGGTACCGGAACGCGAAACGATACCGACCTTGCCTGGCAGATGGATGTGGCCAGGCTGGATACCAATCTTGCACTCGCCGGGAGTGATCACACCCGGGCAGTTCGGGCCGATCAGACGCACGCCCAGCTCGTCGCACTTGATCTTCACTTCGAGCATGTCGAGGGTCGGGATGCCTTCGGTGATGCAGACGATCAGCTTGATGCCACCGAATGCAGCTTCAAGGATGGAATCCTTGCAGAACGGCGCAGGTACGTAGATCACGGAGGCGTCAGCACCGGTGGCTGCCACGGCTTCCTTGACGGTGTTGAACACCGGCAGGCCGAGATGAGTGGTGCCGCCCTTGCCTGGCGTCACACCGCCAACCATTTTGGTGCCGTATTCGATGGCCTGCTGGGAGTGGAAGGTGCCCTGCGAGCCGGTAAAGCCCTGGCAGATGACCTTGGTGTCTTTATTGATCAGGACGCTCATTACTTGCCCTCCGCGGCTTTGACGACTTGAATGGCCGCATCGGTCAGGCTGGTTGCACCGATGATGTTCAGACCACTTTCACTCAGCTTCTTGGCGCCAAGTGCGGCATTGTTGCCTTCCAGGCGAACGACAACCGGCACCCTCACGCCGACTTCCTTGACCGCACCGATGATGCCTTCGGCAATCATGTCGCAGCGGACGATGCCACCGAAGATGTTGACCAGAACAGCGGCAACATTTTCATCGGAAAGAATGATCTTGAATGCCTCGGTAACGCGCTCTTCGGTTGCGCCGCCACCTACGTCGAGGAAGTTGGCTGGCTTGCCGCCGTGCAGGTTGACGATATCCATGGTGCCCATCGCCAGGCCCGCGCCGTTGACCATGCAACCAATGTTGCCGTCCAGCGCCACGTAGTTCAGTTCCCACTTGGCCGCGTGCGCTTCACGCGGGTCGTCCTGGGTTGGATCCTGCATGCCGCGCAGCTTCGGCTGGCGGTAGATGGCATTGCTGTCGATGTTCAGCTTGGCATCCAGACAGTGCAGGTTGCCGTCTTTCTTGATGACCAGCGGGTTGACTTCCAGCAGCGCCAGATCGTAATCGACAAAAAGCTTGCCCAAGTTTACGAAAATATGGGTGAACTGCTTGACCTGGTCACCTTCCAGACCCAGCTGGAAAGCTAGCTCACGGCCTTGGGCTGGCTGAGCGCCGACCAGCGGATCGATGGTGGCTTTGAGGATTTTCTCAGGGGTATCGTGAGCGACCTTCTCGATGTCCACACCACCTTCGGTAGATGCCATGAACACGATTCGGCGAGTGGCGCGATCGACCACCGCGCCCAGGTACAGCTCCTTGGCGATATCGGTGCAGGCTTCGACGAGAATCTTGCTGACCGGCTGGCCGTTGGCATCGGTCTGATAGGTCACCAGACGCTTGTCCAGCCACTGCTCGGCGAATGCACGAGCTTCGTCCTTGCTGCGTACCAGCTTGACACCACCCGCTTTGCCGCGACCACCGGCATGGACCTGAGCCTTGACCACCCACTCAGTGCCGCCAATCTGGTCACAGGCTTCCGCCGCTTCCTTCGGGCTATCGACCGCGTAGCCCTTGGAAACCGGCAATCCGTACTCGGCAAACAGCTGCTTACCCTGATATTCGTGAAGATTCATCTTAGCTACCGTTCGGTTTGATGTGCATCAGACGTTGCATGTATGCCGCGTCGCCTCAAGTCGCTGAAAACTATCGAGAGCACCTTTCAGAGACCTGTCATACCTTGCTTTGAAGGTATTGACGGATTGCGTTGTGCCAAATGGACAATGCAATCCGCCTTTTTCCGCTGCGCTATCAGCGCTTTTTGCGGTTGGCAATGTGGATGGCGTGGCCATTCACAGCCAGTGCTGCTTCATGTAGCGCTTCGGACATGGTCGGATGCGAGAACACCATCATGCCCAGGTCTTCGGCACTGGTGCCGAACTCCATACCGATTGCGCCCTGCTGGACCAGTTCCGCCGCAGCTGGACCCATTACATGCACGCCGAGCACACGGTCGGTCTTGGCATCAGCGATCACCTTGACCAAACCAGCAGTGTCATTGGCAGCCATGGCACGGCCGCTCGCAGCGAACGGGAAGGTACCGACGTTGATTTCAACGCCCTCACTCTTCAGCGCCTGCTCGGTCTTGCCGACCCATGCGATTTCCGGATGGGTGTAGATGACCGACGGAACCAGGTCGTAGTTCATTTGCGACTTGTGGCCGGCGATGCGCTCGGCAACCATTACGCCCTCTTCCGAGGCCTTGTGCGCGAGCATGGCGCCACGTACCACGTCACCGATGGCGTAGACGCCGGGAACACTGGTAGCGCACTGGTCGTCAACGAAGATGAAACCGCGCTCATCCATGTCGACGCCGGCATCGGCAGCCAGCAGATCGGTGGTGACCGGACGGCGGCCAACGGCAACGATCAGCTTATCGAAGGTCTGCTGCTGCTCGCCCTCGGCATTGGTGAAGTTGACCGTGACCTGCTCGCCCTTGACTTCGGAACCGGTAACGCGCGCGCCCAGCAGGATGTTCAGGCCCTGCTTGCTCAGCACCTTGAACGCTTCCTTGGAAATCTGCTCGTCAGCGGCCGGCAGGAACTTGTCCATAGCTTCCAGAACAGTAACCTCAGCGCCCAGACGAGCCCATACCGAGCCCAGCTCCAGCCCGATCACACCGGCGCCGATAACACCCAGCTTGGCCGGAACGCTCTGGAAATCCAGCGCGCCGGTGGAGTCGACGATGATCTTTTGGTCGACCGGTGCAGGCGGAATATCCACCGGCTTGGAGCCGGAAGCCAGAATCACGTTGTCGGCGTCCAGCACCTGAGCGTTTCCGTCCAGACCGGTGACTTCCACCTGCTTGCCGCTGAGCAGCTTGCCATGGCCTTCAAAAACGGTGACGCCATTGGCTTTCAGCAGCCCTGCAACGCCACCGGTGAGGTTCTTAACGATCTGGTCTTTGCGGGCCACCATGGTCGGAACGTCCATTTTGACGTCGCCAGTGCTGATACCGTGAACCTTGAAGCTCTCATGGGCTTCATGGAACTTGTAGGAGCTGTCCAGCAGCGCCTTGGAAGGAATGCAACCGACGTTCAGGCAGGTACCGCCCAGCGCGGTCTTGCCTTCCTTGCCCTGGTACTTCTCGATGCAGGCTGTCTTCAGCCCCAACTGAGCGGCACGAATCGCAGCTACATAACCGCCGGGGCCGGCCCCGATGACGACAACGTCGAATTTCTGGCTCATTACGAATCCTCTTTTCTAAGCGGCAAGCAACAAGCTACAAGCCACAAGCGGGGCTGCATTCATTGCAGCTTGCCGCTCGCCACTTGTAGCTGTCTTTTAGATGTCCAGCAGCAGACGGGCCGGATCTTCCAGCAGGTTCTTAATGGTCACCAGGAAGCTGACCGCTTCCTTACCGTCGATCAGGCGATGATCGTAGGACAACGCCAGATACATCATCGGACGGATGACCACCTGGCCATTGATGGCCATAGGACGCTGCAGAATATTGTGCATGCCCAGGATGGCAGCTTGCGGCGGGTTAACGATAGGCGTCGACATCATCGAGCCGAAGGTACCGCCGTTGGTGATAGTGAAGGTGCCGCCAGTCATCTCGTCAATCGACAGCTTGCCGTCGCGAGCCTTCTTGCCGAAGGTGGCGATGCCGCTTTCGACTTCGGCCAGGTTCATCAGCTCAGCATTACGCAGGACTGGTACGACCAGACCACGGTCGCTGGAAACGGCGACGCCGATGTCCTGATAGCCGTGGTAGACGATGTCGGTGCCGTCGATGGAAGCGTTGACGGCCGGGAAGCGCTTGAGCGCCTCGACGGAAGCCTTGACGAAGAAGGACATGAAGCCCAGGCGCACGCCGTTGTGGGTCTTTTCGAACAAGTCCTTGTACTTCGAGCGCAGCGCCATGACTTCGGTCATGTCGACTTCGTTGAAGGTGGTCAGCATCGCCATGTTCGACTGTGCTTCGACTAGACGCTCGGCGACCTTGGCGCGCAGACGGGTCATCGGCACACGCTTCTCGGTGCGATCACCGGCAGCGGCAACAGGCGCAGCGGCAGCGCTGGCTGCAGGCTTGGCCGCAGCCGGAGCGGATTTCTTGGCTTCGATGGCCGCAACCAGGTCTTCCTTGGTGACGCGACCGTCCTTGCCGGTGCCTTTGACACTGTTAGGATCGATGCCGTTTTCTTCGGCAAGCTTGCGCGCGGCCGGAGCGAGAATGGCGTCTTCGCCGCTGGCAGCGGGAGTCGACGCAGCAGCAGGGGCAGCAGCGGCTTGAGCCGGAGCGGCGGCAGGCGCGGAAGCGGTAGCGCCTGCATCCAGCTTGCCGAGCAGCTCGCCGCTCAACACGGTGTCGCCTTCGTTCTTGACGATTTCGGTCAGTACGCCATCCGCTTCGGCCAGTACTTCCATCACAACTTTGTCGGTCTCGATGTCGACGATCAGCTCGTCGCGCTTGACCGCATCACCCGGCTGCTTGTGCCAGGTGGCAACGGTGCCGTCAGCAACCGATTCAGGGAATTGAGGGGCTTTGATCTCGATAGCCATTAGCTGGGGTCCTATTTGATTCGGTTTCTACATCGAGGCCGCGTTTTCGCGGCCTCTTGCACGAATGATTAAACGGTGAAGGCGTCCTGCAGCAGTTTCTCCTGCTGTTCGGCGTGCATGGATGCATAGCCGACCGCAGGCGCGGCAGAGGCTTCACGACCCGCGTATTGCAGGAAGAGCTCCTTCTTGTGCGCGACGGCAACACGACGCATGTGGTGCTGACTGCAGTACCACGCGCCCTGGTTCATCGGCTCTTCCTGACACCAGACGATGCTCTTGAGGTTCTGGTACGGCGCGAGCACCTCGGCCAGATCCTCTTCCGGGAACGGATACAGCTGCTCAAGACGAACGATCGCAATATCGTCACGGCCTTCGTTGCGGCGCTTGTCCAACAGATCGTAGTAGACCTTGCCGCTGCACATGATCACCCGTTCGACCTTACTCGGCTCGATCTGATCGATTTCCGGAATCACGGTCAGGAACGAGCCCTGAGTCAGCTCCTCCAGCGTCGAGGTCGCCAGCTTGTGGCGCAGCAGTGACTTAGGCGTCAAGGCAACCAGCGGCTTGCGCAGCGGGCGGATCGCCTGGCGACGCAGCATATGGTAGACCTGCGCCGGCGTGGTTGGCACGCACACCTGGATGTTGTGCTCGGCGCACAGTTGCAGGTAACGCTCCAGACGGGCAGAAGAATGCTCCGGCCCTTGCCCTTCGTAACCATGCGGTAACAGCATGGTCAGGCCGCAGAGACGACCCCACTTGTGCTCGCCGCTGGTGATGAACTGGTCGATGACGACTTGCGCACCGTTGGCGAAGTCACCGAACTGAGCTTCCCAAATCACCAGCGCGTTCGGCATGGTAGTGGCGTAGCCATATTCGAATGCAAGCACGGCCTCTTCTGAAAGGAAGGAGTCGTACAGGTCGAACCGCGGCTGCCCTTCATAGAGATGCTGCAGCGGGATATGGGTGCTGCCGTCCTTCTGGTTGTGCAGCGCCGCGTGGCGGTGCGAGAAGGTACCGCGGCCAACGTCCTGTCCGCTGATGCGTACCGGATGGCCTTCGAACAACAGGGTTGCGTAAGCCAGTGTCTCGGCATAACCCCAGTTGATCGCCAGCGCACCGGCCCCCATCTTCGCCCGGTCTTCAAGAATCTTGGATACCTGACGCTGAACCACGAAGCCCTCGGGAACCGCCAACATCTTGCTGGACAGTTCCTGCAAGGTTTTCAGATCAAAACGGGTATCGTGGCGCGCAGTCCAGGCGTGGCCCAGATAAGGACGCCAGTCAACGAAGAGCTCCTTGTTGGGCTCCTTGACCAGGCTCTTGACCACGTGCAAACCGTTGTCCAGCGCGGCGCGGTACTCATCGACCTTCGCCTGCACCTGTGCGTCTTCCAGCACTGAGGACTGGATCAGTGAATCGGAATACAGCTCACGCGTGGTGCGCTGCTTGGCGATTTGCTGATACATCAGCGGCTGGGTGCCGCTCGGCTCATCGGCCTCGTTGTGGCCGCGACGACGGTAGCAGATCAGGTCGATGACAATGTCACGCTTGAACTGCATGCGGTAATCGACAGCCAACTGCGTGACGAACAGAACGGCTTCCGGATCATCCGCGTTCACGTGGAAGATCGGCGCCTGAATCATCTTCGCGACGTCGGTCGCGTACTCGGTAGAGCGCGCGTCTTCCTGCTTGTTCGTCGTGAAGCCAACCTGGTTGTTGATCACGATGCGGATGGTGCCGCCGGTCCGATAGGCCCGAGTCTGCGACATCTGGAAGGTTTCCATGACCACACCCTGACCGGCGACTGCCGCATCACCATGGATGGTTACCGGAAGCACCTTGTCGCCTACCGAGTCAGAACGGCGATCTTGACGTGCACGGACGGAACCCTCGACCACCGGAGAAACGATTTCCAGGTGGGACGGGTTGAATGCCATCGCCAGATGGATTTCGCCACCGGGCGTCATGACGTTCGAGGAAAAGCCCTGGTGATATTTAACGTCGCCCGAGCTCAGGCCTTCGACCTTCTTGCCTTCGAACTCGTCGAACAGGTCACGCGGGTTCTTACCGAAGGTATTGACCAGCACGTTCAGGCGGCCGCGGTGGGCCATGCCGATGACGATTTCCTTGGTGCCGTACGAACCGGAACGCTGGATGATCTCGTCCAGTAGCGGAATCAGGCTCTCACCGCCCTCAAGGCCGAAGCGCTTGGTGCCCGGATACTTGGTGCCCAGGTATTTTTCCAGACCCTCGGCAGCCGTCAGACGCTCGAGCAGATGGCTTTTGATCTCCGGCGAGAAGGCGGGACGCCCACCGACGCTTTCCAGGCGCTGGATAAACCAGTTGCGCTGATCGGAATCGACGATATGGGTAAATTCAGCACCGATGGTGCGGCAATATGTCTCTTGCAGCGCCTGGTGAATTTCACGCAATGTTGCCTGATCTTTGCCTATGGCAAGGTCACCGGTACGGAAAACCGTATCCAGGTCAGCATCGGTCAGCGCGTAATTGTTGATGGCAAGATCAGCTGGAGCCGTGCGCTGATGCAGGCCAAGCGGATCAAGCTGTGCAGCCTGATGGCCACGCATCCGGTATGCCTGTATCAGCCGCAGAACTTCGACCTGCTTCTTCTCATGCTCGCTACTGACACTGCCTGCGGAAACAGGCTGGGCGCGACGCTGGTTCTTGGCCAGCAGCACGAAGTGATCGCGGATTGTGGAGTGCGAAACATCCGCGGTAGCGCCGCCACTGATGGGCAGCTTCTGGAAGTAGGTGCGCCACTCTTCGGGCACAGCGTTGGGATCGTGCAGGTAGAGCTCATAAAGCTCTTCCACATAGGCAGCGTTACCACCGGATAGGTGGGCACTGTCCCACATGCGCTGCATTACGCTTTCTTGCATGTCTGGTCACCTTCGATAAGGAGACACCACCAGCGTGGAGACCGCAGCATGACTTCCCAAGTTCTGAAGCAGCGACCCAGGTAAAGCCACTACGGACCGCGCAGATAGTTTCCGAGAACCACCCCGGATGCTCCTGCTGGTCATCAAATTTTCAGAGCGAAATCCCGGCTTTGTGGGCTGAGATTCCTACTAAGACTACGGCGCCGTCGTTCTGAAACTCCGGCGCCGTAGGTGTCGCGGTAAAGCATTAGGGGCCTGCGGTCACCCAAGTAACCATGACCACCCTCGGCACATCAGGTTGCACTCTGCAACAGCATGTTCCGCACATGACCAATCGCCTTGGTCGGGTTTAACCCTTTCGGGCAAACACTTACGCAGTTCATGATGCCGCGGCAGCGGAACACACTAAACGGATCGTCCAGGGCAGTCAGACGGCTCTCGGTCTCGGTGTCGCGGCTATCGGCCAGAAAACGATAGGCCTGAAGCAGCGCAGCCGGGCCAAGGAATTTGTCCGGATTCCACCAGAAAGAAGGGCAACTGGTCGAGCAACAGGCGCACAGGATGCACTCGTACAGACCATCAAGCTTTTCCCGATCTTCCGGGCTCTGCAGACGTTCGATAGCCGGAGCAGGCGTATCGTTCATCAGATAAGGACGAACCTTCTCGTACTGCTTATAGAAGATGCCCATATCGACGGCCAAGTCACGAATAACTGGCAAACCAGGCAGCGGACGAACCACAAGCTTGTTGCCTTTGACCACGGCCGACAGCGGAGTGATGCAGGCCAGACCATTTTTGCCGTTCATGTTCATGCCATCGGAGCCACAGACTCCCTCGCGGCAGGAACGACGATAGGAGAAACCTTCGTCCTGTTCCTTGACGAGCGCCAAGACGTCGAGAACCATCAGATCTTTACCATCGGTATTGATCTGGAAGTCCTGCATGTATGGCTTTTCGTCTTTATCCGGGTTGTAGCGATAAACGCTCACTTGCAACATATCGGCGACCTCAGTAAGTCCGGACCTTGGGTTCGAAAGTCGGAACTGTCTTCGGAGAGAAGTTCACGGCACGCTTGGCTACACGCTTTTCACCTGGGAAGTACAGGGTGTGGCATAGCCAGTTTTCATCGTCACGCTCTTCAAAATCTTCACGAGCATGCGCACCGCGGGATTCTTTGCGGTTTTCAGCAGCAATGGCAGTCGCCTCGGCAACTTCCAGTAGATTCTGAAGTTCCAGCGCTTCGATACGCGCGGTATTGAATGCCTGGCTCTTGTCAGAAATCTTGACGGTAGCGATGCGCTGACGCAGATCAGCCAGCTGGGCGATGCCCTTCTGCATGTATTCGCCAGTACGGAACACACCGAAGTAGTTCTGCATGCAGCTTTGCAGTTCCTTACGCAGCGAAGCGACATCTTCACCAGCAGTCCGCTCATTCAGGCTGGCCAGGCGATTCAGCGCCACGTCCAAATCGGTTTCCGTAGCACCGCGATGCTCGATACCGTCCTTCAGCGCCTTTTCCAAATGGAGACCAGCCGCGCGACCGAATACGACCAGGTCCAGCAGCGAGTTGCCGCCCAGACGGTTGGCGCCATGCACAGATACACAGGCCACTTCGCCTACTGCAAACAGGCCGTCAATGATCTTATCGTTGCCATTGGCATCCTGAGTCATTGCCTGACCATGAATGTTGGTGGCGATGCCGCCCATCATGTAATGGCAGGTCGGAACGACCGGAACCGGAGCGGTGACCGGATCAACGTGAGCGAAGGTCTTGGACAACTCGCAAATACCCGGCAGGCGGCTGTGCAGCACTTCTTCGCCGAGGTGATCGAGCTTCAGCATCACATGATCGCCATCGGGACCACAGCCGTTGCCAGCCAGGATTTCCTTGACCATCGAACGAGCCACGACGTCACGACCGGCAAGGTCTTTCGCGTTTGGCGCATAGCGCTCCATGAAGCGCTCGCCGTGCTTGTTGATCAGATAACCACCCTCACCACGGCAACCTTCGGTCACCAGCACGCCAGCGCCGGCGATGCCCGTAGGGTGGAACTGCCACATCTCGATGTCCTGAACCGGTACTCCGGCACGCAACGCCATACCGATACCGTCACCGGTATTGATCAGGGCGTTGGTGGTGGACGCATAGATACGACCAGCACCACCGGTGGCCAGAACCACAGCCTTGGAACGGATATAAACCGTTTCGCCGTTTTCGATGCAGATCGCGATGATGCCGACGATGGCACCATCCTGGTTCTTCACCAGATCGACGCCGTACCACTCATTAAGAAACGATGTGCCGGCTTTCAGGTTGGCCTGATAAAGCGTGTGCAGCAGCGCGTGACCAGTGCGGTCAGCCGCAGCACAAGTACGGGCAGCCTGACCGCCCTTGCCATAGTCCTTGGACTGACCACCAAACGGACGCTGATAGATGCGGCCCTGTTCGGTACGTGAGAACGGCAGCCCCATGTGCTCCAGCTCGAACACGGCCTCAGGGCCAACGGAACACATGTACTCGATAGCGTCCTGGTCACCGATATAGTCGGAACCCTTGACGGTATCGTACATATGCCAGCGCCAGTCATCGTTCGGGTCGGCCGAGGCGATGGCGCAGGTGATGCCACCCTGAGCGGAAACGGTGTGCGAGCGAGTCGGGAAAACCTTGGTCACTACCGCAGTTTTGTGGCCGCCTTGGGCCAACTGCAGCGCGGCGCGCATGCCCGCGCCACCACCACCGATAATGATGGCGTCATAAGAAAGAGTACGAATGCTAGCCATGGATCAGATACCCCAAAGAATCTGCACACCCCAGACGAAGAATGTGAACATGGCGATGCCACACACTGCCTGGAAGAGGAAACGCACACCGGTAGCCCACTTACCGATCGCCATGTTGGTCAGGTAGTCAGTGGAAATGGTCCACATACCAACCCATGCATGCACACTCAGGGCGACCAGCGCCAGCAGACTGAAGATACGCATCCAGCTGGACGAGAAGAGTCCCTGCCACTGGGCGTATTCCAGCCCCGGATTCACAAGCAGGTATCCGATCAGAAAGAGAAAATAAGCCGCGAGAACGACCGCAGAGACACGCTGAGCCATCCAGTCATACAGACCCGAACGCGAGAAGTTCGTGACGTTAGTTACCATATCCACACTCCCGCCAGAACGATCAGCACCGCCGAAACGGCAAGAACGATTTTCGAGCCCAGCTTGCCGCCTTCCAGCGTCTCACCATGCCCGGCGTCCATGATCAGGTGACGCACACCAGCCACGAGGTGGTAGAGCAATGCAGAAAGCAGCGCCCAGATCACCAGCTTGGCCAGCGGACTGGCGATATACGCCTTCACTTCTTCAAAGCCTTCGGCAGAAGAAAGCGAGACATCCAGTGCAAGCAGCAAGATGGCTACACCCACAAACAGTATCACGCCGGAAATGCGGTGAAGGATTGAGGTATAGGCAGTGATTGGGAGCTTTATAGTCCTAAGATCTAGGTTTACAGGTCGTTGGCTTTTCACGGCTTTTTTTCACACTTGAGAGCCCCCGAAAACGCAGGGCAGTTGTTGGGAAGAGCACGCAGCGGTACCCGCCACCCACGAGTGACAACCCACAGGAAACTGCCTGTTAGGCCCCTGCCGGTCGGTCGCCGATTATAAACAGTTAGGTCGCTAATGACAATGTGGTGAAGTGCCACTAAAGGCGGATGGCGCCCCTGATTGCAAATGCCGTAAATAGCATTTTCTGGTTGCGAATTCACCCCTAAAAGCCCGCTGCAGCAGGGGCCCCGCTCAAATTGACTTTGAGATTTATCTCACTATAGTGATGCGGGCCCTGCGTGGGGGGCCATGATGATTCCAAGCATAAAACAGGAGGCCATACATGGCTGACAACAAAGCGCAGTTGATCATCGAAGGCGCAGACGCCATCGAACTGCCCGTTCTAACCGGCACCGTAGGGCCTGACGTAATCGATGTTCGAGGCTTGACCTCCACGGGTCGTTTCACCTTCGATCCCGGCTTCATGTCCACCGCCTCTTGCGAATCCAAGATCACCTATATCGACGGTGACAAAGGCGTTCTGCTGCATCGCGGCTACCCCATCGAACAACTTGCCGAAAAAGCAGATTATCTCGAGACCTGCTACCTCCTCCTGAATGGCGAACTGCCTACCGCCGAGGAAAAAGCGAAGTTCATCAGCACCGTGCAAAACCACACGATGGTTCACGAGCAGCTCAAGTCCTTCCTTAATGGTTTCCGTCGCGACGCACACCCCATGGCCATCATGTGTGGCGTTGTCGGTGCGCTGTCGGCCTTCTATCACGACTCGCTGGACATCAACGACCCGAAGCATCGCGAAATTTCAGCGGTGCGCCTTGTCGCCAAGATGCCGACGCTGGCCGCCATGGTTTACAAATACTCCATGGGTCAGCCGATGATGTATCCGCGCAACGACCTTAATTACGCTGAAAACTTCCTGCACATGATGTTCAACACACCGTGTGAAGTGAAGCCGATCAGCCCGGTACTGGCCAAGGCCATGGACCGCATCTTCATCCTGCATGCTGACCACGAACAGAACGCTTCCACTTCCACCGTCCGCCTCGCAGGCTCTACTGGCGCCAACCCGTTCGCCTGTATTGCCGCCGGCATCGCAGCGCTTTGGGGCCCGGCACACGGCGGCGCCAACGAAGCCGTGCTCACCATGCTGGACGAGATCGGCGACGTATCGAACATCGAGACGTTCCTGGCCAAGGCCAAGGACAAGAACGATCCGTTCAAGTTGATGGGCTTCGGCCACCGCGTCTACAAGAACTTCGACCCGCGCGCCAAGGTCATGAAGCAGACTTGCGATGAGGTGCTGGGTGAACTGGGCATCAACGATCCACAACTCGAACTGGCCATGAAGCTGGAAGAGATCGCCCTGAACGATCCCTACTTCGCCGAGCGCAACCTGTACCCGAACGTAGACTTCTACTCCGGCATCATCCTCAAGGCGATCGGCATTCCGACCAGCATGTTCACGGTGATCTTCGCCCTGGCACGCACCGTCGGCTGGATCTCGCATTGGAAAGAAATGATCGCGTCGGGCCAGAAGATCGGCCGCCCGCGTCAGCTGTATACCGGCCATCCCCAGCGCGACCTGCCTCGCTGAGTCGTTAGCTAAAAGATAGTCCTGAAGTACTGACGAACCCCGCCAATTGGCGGGGTTTCGTTTTCTGGGGCAGATACATTTCTATATGTCGCCCAGCGCACGTCGTTCGCCCCGTGCTCCGCCTGGGGGGCGCTACTCTCGACGCTTCGCATTTGATCCTCGCACTTAGAGCTACTCGCGCACTGACACGGAGCGTCAATCAGGGCAGCAGCTCCACGCGGGAATTTCTTTCGCTGGCCAGGGACTGCACGACTGTAGGAAGCGCGCCCTCGCAGCGAATCCGGACCAAATGGCCAAACGAAGCCAAGGAAGACACTCCAAGCATAGACATCGGCATAACCACACCGACGCACCGAAACGATCCAGACGGTGACAGATCAGGCAGTCGCCTGCTCCAACCAGCCAAGCAAGCGAATCGCGTCCTCTCGATTATCACCGCAGACACTATGGTCAGCCTTGAAGGCAGCACACACAGCCGGCCTTGCAGGATGACCAAACAGCCCGCACAGATTCGCTTCGGATAAATGCAAACAACGCACACCAGCCGGCTTACCGAACGGCAAGCCTGGGATGGGCGAACTGATTGAAGGGGCAATACAGCAGGCACCGCAACCGGGACGGCAATTCATTCCAATGACCCGAATGAAAAAACGGCGGCGATAATAAATGCTGCCTGGGCAGAAGCACCAGCCCCTTGAATGTAGGAAGCTTGCCAGGCGATTTGCATACCGTTTATATGCAGTAGCCGTTGAACCTCCATAAAACCCCCCGGCCAGGTTGTGCCTCTGCTTGGCGCGGCTTACTTCATCTTCGTAAAGCGTGCCGCTAACCATTCGAAACACCAGCGGCCTGGTGACGTCTCCTGGCCGCTTCGGCATACTGACCGCCCTTTTTCGCACCTGGAGTTTCCGAATGTTCAAGGTTAACGAGTACTTCGACGGCACCGTCAAATCCATCGCTTTCGACATGGCAGCAGGCCCCGCCACCATCGGCGTCATGGCGGCAGGCGATTACGAATTCGGCACCAACCAGCTGGAAGTGATGCATGTGGTCGCCGGCAGCCTGGACGTCAAACTGCCGGGAAGCGACAGCTACGAAACCTTCGGCGCCGGCACCCAATTCACCGTACCGGCGAACAGCAAATTCCAGCTGAAGGTTGCGTCGGATACCGCTTACCTTTGCGAGTACCGCTGAAAGCAAAACGCACTGTCTGACCTAATTACCAGACAGTGCGTTAGCGTTGCGTCGTCAATAGCAGCCTGTAGCGCTGCGGCTTGGATCAACCCCTCGGCGCGATGCCGTCCCAGCCGTGCTTGATCTCGCCGAGCAGATTCGCCACTTCATCGAGCTTGTTCACATCGTTATGCCGGCTGGCTTCGAACAGCCGCATCGTCATGAATTCGTACAGGCGATCCAGATTTTCCGCCAGCTCGCCGCCGGCTTGCTTGTCCAGCACATCGCGCAGACCGCCAATGATGTTGACCGCCTTGCCAATCAGCGAGCCCTTCTCCGCATAAGCCTCACGCTCCATGGCGCCTTTGGCCTGAGCGATACGATCCAGTCCGCCTTGCATCAACATCTGAATCAAACGGTGTGGATCGGCCTCGGTCACCTGAGCCTTCACACCGACTTGCTGGTACTGCCTCATTGCTGCCATAGCATTCATTTGGATGAGCCCCTTGCCACATCAGTTTGCATGTACAGCTTATCGGTCGGGGTCACTCAAGCTTGAGAGCAGTCAGAGAAAATTAACAGAAAGGAAAAACCGCCTCGGCGGCGGCTTAGGATCGATAGCGAAGCTCACTACCGTGGCGGGTCTGGTTTCGGCACTCACGAATGAGCAGAACCGCACACAACCCCGTAGGGTGGGCCGGGCGGCGCTCCGCTTCAGCCCACCAAAACCTACTGGTCAGCTAGCAAGCCGAACCAGGAACGCCGCCCGGCCGCCCGGCTCCCACAGACATCGCGCCGATGCATACGTGCGGCACTTCTCTGGTGGGCTGAAGCCCACCCTACCGTGCTAACGCGCGGCGTCAGCTCTTGGCGTTATTCGCGGCCCAAGGCAGGTTTTCCAGCGACGCGATAAGGCTGTTGGACGTATTCGACAACTGCCCCACCAACAAGTCCATGGCATTGAACTGCTTGTAGAGTCGCTCTTGCAGCGAGGTGATACGGCGGTTCAAATCTTCTTTCTGATCATCAATCTTCGAGATGGTCTCGGTCATCGCCTTGTTGCGCTGTTCGAGAATACCGCCGGTATCGGTGTAGGGCTTAAGCTTCGCATCTAGACGGCTAGCGAGACCTTTATCTCCGGTAAACAATGTCGAAAGCTCGGTAAAGTTGCCATCCATTGCCTTACCTAGCTTGGCATCATCGATCTTCAGCGTCCCGTCTTTTTGAGTGGTGATGCCGATATCGGTCAGCGCACGCAGCGCGCCGTCGCCCTGCACATTCACCAATTCATTACGGATGGTATTGAGCAAGGTGCGGGCCGTGGCATCCCCCACCAGCGCGCCCGCTAAAGGAGTTTTGTCATCGCCAACCGAGGTGACCTTGGTCTGTGCATTGATTACGCCAATCAGTTTGTTATATCCATCTACGAAGGACTGGATCTGCTTTTTGACGCCCGCCTTGTCTTCCGCAACATTGATCGTTAGCGGCTCGTTCTCAACCGTCTTGGCCTTGAGATCGAGAGTAACGCCATCAATGGCACCCTCAACCTTGTTGGTTTCGCTCACGATCTGCAAACCATCGATAGACAGCCTGGCGCTCTGGGCCGTGGCCAGCGTGCGTGCGCCCCCATCGGTACTCGAGGTGCCGTCGAAAGCCAGTTTCGAAAGACTGACTTCACCATCCTGTACTGGCGCTGCATCAGATCCCGCCACAGTGATATCTCGCCCATCACCGGTCTTGCTACTGCTGAGCACCAGCCGCGAGCCATGCTCGTCCGTCACGATGGTGGCACTGACGCCTATATCTTTGCCGGCCGCATTGATGGCATCGCGCATACCCGCCAGGGTGTTGTTACCCTCGTCCACCGTAACGGAAAACGATTCTTTTGAAGGCGTCTCGCCTGGCACGCCCAGGGAAATCTCCAGCGTTCCGCTGGCAAAACGCGCCGGCGCGTCGGCTGTGTTCTTAACCGCAGCGAGAGCCACTTTGCTGCTGGTTGCCAGCTTCTCTACCTCGACCTGATAGCTACCGGCGCCGGCAGTGGTACTGGCAGTAACGCCAACCAGATCCGACTTGCTGGATGTAGCCGAACGCGCCTGGAACAGCTCCGGCTTATTCAGCGCACCAAGCGCCGTCTGGAAGTCGCTGATGGCGCTTTTCAATGCACCAACAGCAGTAATTTGAGTGGTGGTCTTCTTTTCGAGGTTCGCGAGCTGCGTCTCTTTGGGCGCACGCTCAGCCGCGACCATGCTGGACACGATACTGTCGATGTCAATACCGGAGCCAATACCCGTTACGCCAGCCATAGCCTTACCTCGTCAAGAAATTGTTAGCCGGAAAACGCAATACAAAAATCGTACCGTCAAGCTTTGGCTTCAAACAACAAACTACGCATTTCGTCCAGTCGCTCGGTAAGGCGAAGGATTTCCTCCGATGGTATCTGCCGAACGATTTTGCCTGACTCGCCATCGATTACACGAACAACCACGTCACCGGTGGAGTCGTCAACGCTGAAGCTCAGATCCCGTTGGATATTCTGCATCTGCGACCGAAGTTTTTCGACCAGGTCAGCGGTACTTTCCGGCGCTTCCGCTTTTGCTGGAGCGGTTGATGGCTGGAGCTTATCGGACGCAGAAAACCCAGCCTCCTTCAGGAGGCTGGGTGGCGATCCAGCTGTTATCTGCGTTTGCGGTGCGGCTCCGCCAGATAGTTTTCCGACGTCCATTGATTCACCTCTCATGAATCAATGAGGGCAGAGCTGAGCCCTACCCTCATCATTAACGCCTTCTGCTTATTACTGCAGCAGACTCAGAACAGCCTGCGGCAGCTGCTTGGCCTGGGCGAGGATCGCGGTACCAGCCTGTTGCAGGATCTGGTTCTTGCTCAGGTTGGCGGTTTCGGCAGCAAAGTCAGTGTCCTGGATACGACCGCGAGCAGCGGATACGTTTTCCTGAACATTTTGCAGGTTCGAAATGGTGTTCTCAAACCGGTTCTGGACAGCACCGAGGCTGGAGCGCGCGCTATCGATCTGTGAGAGCGCCCCGTCGATAATTTCTAAGGCGTTCTGTGCGCCCTCGGCCTTGGAAATATCGATCGTGCCCACGGAGCTCATAGTCGAGGTTACTGTTGCAGTTTTAAACGCTGTCAGACTCGCACCGCTGATATCAAATCCGCCCGAGGCAGAAAGCTTGAAGTTACCGGACACAGTTGTGTTACCAGCTGCCGTTGTCAGGGAAGCGGCCGCAGTCTTGGTACCGTCTTGGCTAAAGCCTGCTACCGACGCGCCAGCTCCAGCCACCGAGGCTCCAGCAGCATCCTTAATATCGAAGCCTCCTATGTCGATGTTATGACCTTCGCTATTAGTGAGCTTCAACGCGCCAGTGCCCTTGTCAGTTTCAGCAACAATTCCTGTCGATGCGGTCTGAGCGTTGATTACGTTTGCGAGTGATGTCAAATCGGTTTTATCGGATATCACAGCTTTAATCGTAACGGCGCTGCTATTTGCACCTTTCAATGTGAACTCGACGGTGCCGGCTGCGCTGAGCTGACTGATCTCAGCCGAAGTGGATGCGGTAGCAGAAACACCAGTGTCGCTTTTCACGGCGTTAATTGCATCAGCATAGGCCTTGGCGGAGACGTTAGTGTCGTCGGTGCCGGCTCCAGTACCAACTTTCCCTATCGCTTTTTGTCCGTCTGGGCCGGTGATAGTCATTGTGTTTGCCGCAACACCCGTGATACCGCTTTCTGTAGCCGCAGCGGCAGCCGTAGCCGCGAGACCAGTTTTAGTACCTTCGGATTTGCTGGTGTAGGAACCAAGACTCTTCGAGTCCGCAGCCAAGACACTCATACTGATGGTTTCACGAGCATTCGAGCCAACTTGGAATTCCACGCTGCTAAATGACCCGTCGAGGACCTTACGCCCACCGAAGGTAGTGGTATCAGCAATCCTAGTCAGTTCGCTCTGCAGAGCGCTTACTTCTTTCTGCAGTGCCTTACGGTCATTGTCATCGTTAGTGCCATTCGCCGACTGCAAGGAGAGATCACGCATGCGCTGCAGGATGTTAGTGGACTGCTGCAACGCACCTTCAGCAGTTTGTGCTAGGGAGATACCGTCGTTGGCATTTCGAACCGCAACGCCGAGGCCATTGATCTGGCTGGTCATGCGGTTGGAGATTTGCAGACCTGCAGCATCGTCTTTGGCACTGTTGATGCGGCTACCAGTAGACAGGCGCTGCATGGAGGTGCTGAGGGCGTTGGACGAAGATTGCAGGTTGCGCTGAGTATTGAGCGACGCAATGTTTGTATTGACTGTAAGAGCCATGATGTGCCTCCAGGGGCGCTAGTTACTTTGGTTGCCTGAGCTTGCGACTCCGGGCCGGCTTTTTGCCCAGGCACCCATTGAGTTCGCATTCGATTAGCTTATCGGCGTCGTTTCGGTGAGCTTTAGGAGGCAATCGAAAATATTTTTGCAAACCCCGAAAACAACCGGTACGACACCGGCGAATCCGCAAACAAGCGAGCCCGCCTGCGAAGGTTGTCGGGCGCTGGATGGGAATCTTTAATCGTTAAATCTCAGCAGGTATTGAGGAACGGCAGGCTTGTGCGGAATGTTTGGCTTCGGGGCGGGACTGAAGTGCGATTCGCCGCGGGGCGCGCCACCCACAGGTTGGAGCTGGGCCGCTGCTTTCTGTGGAAGGGCCGCCCTCGGCGCGAAGCTTTTGCTTTTGTCCAGCACCGGCATTCGTCGCGGAGTGAGCCCTGACGGGAAAAAACGGCAGCCGGTTCCGAATGCCTGCCTTACCGACGGATTGCACCTGCCTTTTACGAATCTCGCGGTTCGCCGGTAAAACGGCGTTTGAGGTTAGACTCGTAAACTTGTGAGCGGAGGCAACCCGCCCAGTCAATCGACATCAAAGCGGTAGGATTACCCGCTCTACAGCTCGGCAGGTTTTGTATGACGATCAAGCAGGTTGAGGCCGCCCTTTGGCAATATCCGGACATCACGTTGGCCTACGTTTTCGGCTCGGTTGCCAAAGGCACGGCACAAAGTAACAGTGATGTGGACGTCGCTGTTCTATGTGATTCACCCATGACTGCCGAGCAGCAGATAGCGCTCATCTCGGATATTGCCGAAGCCACTGGCCGCGCCGTGGATCTCATTGACCTGGCAACAGTTGGCGAGCCCGTGCTCGGGCAAATACTGCGGCACGGCGTGCGTATCATCGGTGACCAGGAGCGCCACGCAGAGCTTGTGTACAAGCACATCCTCAATAACGAAGACTTCATGCCCTATGTTGAGCGATTGCTCGCCGAAAGGAGGCAGCGATGGATAGGCTAATCGTCGAGCGAAAGCTCGATTCGCTCCAGCGGTGCCTTGAGCGCGTGCGAAGCAAGACCCCAAAAGACATTGCCGACCTGCTTCATGATCTGGATTTGCAGGACGTGCTGGTTCTTAACCTGAGCAGAGCCGTACAGGTTTGCGTGGATATCGCTACCCACATCCTCACCGAACGCAATCAGCCGCCGCCGGAAACCATGGGCAAGGCTTTCGATCTGTTGGCACAGGATGGCTTTCTGGACGATGCACTGGCCCAACGCCTGAAAAAATCGGTGGGCTTTCGCAACCTTGCGGTTCACAACTATGACGCCATCAACTGGGTAATAGTCCACGCCATTGCAACCAAACACCTCGCCGACTTTGAAGACTTTGCGAGAGCGGTGAATCGGCAATGCCTCTTCGAGGATTAGCGGCGGAAGCAACCCGCCGTGTTCGTTGAAAAAGCCACGGGTTTCACACCCTACCGCTATCTGCGTCTGTGTGTGTCGCTTATAGGACACGACCTCAAATACATCCGCTGCGGAGCGCGCCACCCTCGATAAGTGGTACGGATCGGCGCTTCTGCTTTTTCGATAGGGGGGGATATCCAGCCGTGATCTGGAGGCGCTGCAGCGTCGAGCAATTGAGGAAGGCTTGCCTTATCAATCGCTGGTTCCCAGCGTCCTACATAAGTACGTCTCAGGCGGGCTGAAGGACATTTCCGCTGACAAGGCGCTGCACCGCATAGACAGGTGAGGCCTCGCCGAGCTTTCAGATTATGGATTGGCTACGAAAGGTCTGAAGTGAAGCAGCCGTAGGGCTGCAACCCGTCTTCTTCGGAGCAAAGCATCGCTATCTCCAGCTGTGAATAACCGCCAATCCAAGCTATTCACCGGAAATTTCGATGGCTGCCTGCACAATCGACCTTGCCCATTGCGGCGTCTGGTTCAGGATCATCGCATCCTCCGGCTTAGGGAATACGATCTGGCCGTTGATTGTTTCCATCACAAGGAGCGGGTCAGGAATGTCTTGCCCTGGCAGCGCTTCGGTACTGTTGTCGAATACCTGCAGACGCGCCAAGTGCGGGATCAGCTTGATCAGGTTTACGCGAGACCCGGTCCAGCGCTCCCGGATTTTGCCTTCCGGGGTATCGTGACCACCAGTCGCTACGCGAAGCCGAACACGCTCGATATGCTGCTCGGGTGATGAGAGCCCACAGAAAAACATCATGACGTCGTGAGTCCGCGTCGCCTTCGCAAGCATGTCTGGAATCGTGCGGCCTCCCAATGTGGTTTCAAAAGCGTAACTCTTGCGCTGGGCCATTGCCGCCTCGAGCCTGGACCGTCCGTACTCCCATGCAAGGCCATTGGCCTTCGCGGTATCCATACCCAGTTGCACCATCAACTCACGCGCATAGGTATCGGGATTGAACCAGCTCAGGCCATGCTCCATTAACATGTAACCGCCCACAGAGCTTTTACCCGCACCGTTTACCCCAGCCAATACGAAAATAAAGGGTCGCCCAGCCGCGCCAGCCTGGGGCATCAGAACGAGACGCCGGCTTTAGGACGATGGGCGCCTAACTTGCCCTTGGTTTCAAACAGCGCCTCTACCTTTTGCCTGACGTCTGGCTGCTCCAGTACTTCTAGCCGTGCCTCGAACCGATGAGCCAATTCGTCCAGCACGTTTCTGTCCCGCGAGTTAAGCATGTGGATTTCTTCAGTAAGCCGCTGATAGGTATCGGCATCCAGCAGCACCATGTCAACCGTGGAGTGGTTGGTGATGGCCACGCTCCCCGACTGACGAACTTGGCGCAGTACCTCGCCCCACTTGTTCTTCACCTGAGAGGCATTCTGACGAGGCAAATCTTGAATATCGGGCAGTTCGGTAATCATAGGTCCCTCGGAGCATCAAGTACGCTTCAGACATATTAGTCATATCGTCCATTTTTGCAATCACAGGGAGTTGCCGAAATAAGCATGAGCATGTTCATCGTGGACGAGTTGGAACATCGCGGATGGTCAGCTTTGTTCGGTGGGACCCACCACCTACGTTCGTTCCAGCTACGCCTCTAGGTTCCTTCGAGTTTAATCAGGCGGTCGACAAATGCAGCTTCATCCAGAACAGCAAGACCCAGCTCGTTGGCCTTGGTGAGTTTCGAACCGGCTCCTGGCCCCGCGACGACACAAGTGGTCTTGGCCGATACCGAGCCGGAGACCTTGGCGCCGAGGGTCTCAAGGCGTTCCTTGGCTGCTTCGCGGCTCATGGATTCGAGGGTGCCGGTGAGTACCCAGGTTTGGGTCGCCAACGGCAGGCCTTGCGCCGCCTTGCGTTCGCTTTGCCAGTGCATGCCGAACTCATGCAGCTGGGTCTCGATTGCGTAGGCGCGCTCGGCGTTGGTCGGATCGTCGAAGTAATCGCGTAATGCGCGAGCGGCTTTTTCATTGAGGCGCTCGACCTGGCGCAGATCGAGCCAGTCGGCTTCGATGATGCCCTTGAGGCTACCGAAACGGTCGGCGAGACGCTGGGCGCCGGTGGCGGCGATAAATGGAATGTTGAGTTTGTCGAGCAGTCCGGCGAGCGTCGCGCAGGCGGCGAACTCAGGATGCACGTCGCCCTCCTCCTGTAGCTGCACACCACGCTCGCGCAGCTGTTCGATGACCAGCTGGTTGTGCTCGTCCTCGAAGAAGCTGTGGATTTCATGGGCGACTTCCAGCCCGATGTCCGGCAGATAGACCAGCACATCCGGCAAGGCCCGGCTGATGCGGTCCAGGGAACCCAAGGCTCGCGCCAGAAGTTTGGCCGTGCCCTCGCCCACGTCGGGAATGCCTAGCGCGTAGATGAAGCGCGCCAGGGACGGTGTGCGGCTGGCTTCGATGGATTTGAGCAGGTTGCGGCTCGATACTTCGGCGAAGCCTTCCAGAGCCAATACCTGCTCGAAGGTCAGGCAGTAGAGATCGGCTGGTGAGCTGACCAGTCCGGTATCGACCAGCTGTTCGACGATCTTGTCGCCCAGCCCGTCGATGTCCATGGCGCGGCGCGAAACGAAATGAATGATCGCCTGCTTGAGCTGCGCCTGGCAGGCCAGCCGGCCCACGCAGCGGTAGATCGAGCCTTCGCTTATCGATTCCCGGCCCTTGCTGCGTTTGATCAGCTGGGTGCGCTCTACGGCAGAGCCGCACACTGGGCATTGTTCCGGCACGTGAACGGCACGCGCGTTTTCAGGACGGCGTTCTGGAATCACACCGAGAATCTGTGGAATGACGTCGCCCGCGCGGCGCACGATCACCGTGTCGCCGATCATCACGCCCAGGCGCGCCACTTCGTCCATGTTGTGCAACGTGGCGTTCGAAACCGTTACCCCGGCAACCTGCACAGGCTTCAAACGTGCAACCGGTGTGATGGCACCGGTGCGCCCAACCTGAAACTCGACATCCAGCAGTTCCGTTACTTCTTCACGCGCCGGAAACTTGTGCGCGATGGCCCAGCGCGGCTCGCGCGCGCGGAAGCCCAGCTCGCGTTGTTGCTCGGTCGAATTGACCTTGAACACCACGCCGTCGATCTCATAGGGCAACGAATCGCGCTTTTCGCCAATGGCGTGGTAGTAGTCGCGACATTCCTGCACACCCTTGGCCAGCTTGAGCTCGCGAGTTATCGGCAAGCCCCACCCTTTCAGGGCATGGAGGATGCCGATGTGAGTGTCCGGCAGGTCGCCATCGCTGCGGCCCACGCCGTAGGCGCACAGCTCCAACGGCCGGCTGGCGGTAATTTTCGAATCAAGCTGACGCAGGCTGCCAGCCGCAGCGTTACGCGGATTGGCGAAGGGCTTGCCGCCCGCTTCCAGCTGACGTGCGTTGAGTGCCTCGAAGCCCGCCTTGGGCATGTAGATCTCACCGCGCACCTCCAGCACCGCTGGCCAGCCGCTACCGTGCAGCTTCAGCGGAATATTGCGGATGGTGCGCACGTTGGCACTGATGTCCTCGCCCGTGCTGCCGTCGCCGCGAGTAGCGCCGCGCACCAGCTTGCCATTTTCATAGAGCAGGCTCACGGCCAGGCCGTCGAGCTTTGGCTCGCAACTGTATTCCAGCTCGGCGCCGTCACCCAAAAGGTCACCCGCAGGCAAATCCAATCCTTCGCGCGCGCGCCGGTCGAAGTCGATCAGGTCTTGCTCTTCGAACGCATTGCCGAGGCTCAACATCGGCATTTCATGGCGGACCTGGCCGAATGCGGCTAATGCTGCGCCACCGACGCGCTGAGTGGGTGAATCGGGGGTAACCAGCTCAGGATGTTCGGTTTCGAGCGCTTTGAGCTCTTTGAACAGGCGGTCGTACTCGGCATCGGGAACGCTGGGCTCGTCGAGCACGTAGTAGCGGTAGTTGTGAGCGTCGATTTCGCTGCGCAGTTCGGCGATGCGCTCGGCGGCAGTTTGGGCGGAAGGCATAGAACGGAGCCGTGGCAGTGGCAATGCTGGTCAGACAGTCGCAGCGCGCCTTTGGTTGATATGAGGCGCGGGATTTTAGCCGATCCGGCAATTGATGGCAGGGTCGCGCGGGGGTTCGGTCGGAGGTATTGGTAGGGTGGGCTTCAGCCCACCGTGGCTCCTGTAGTGATTGAGGCTCACCCTACACTCTGCTGTGCGGCGTGCTTCGCCGCGAAGGGGCATCTCCTACAGGAGCGGAGCGGTTTAGCTTAGGGGATGGCCGGGGGCGCTCCGCTTTAGCCCACTATGGGAGATCCGGTGGGCTGAAGCCCACCCTTGTATCTCGACTACCAGGCCATTTGGGCTGATA
>DALZYJ010000004.1:225703-234891 GCA_031988485.1 Pseudomonas sp. | reverse complement strand
ACCCCTGTTACCGCCGTGAAAGGGCGGTGTCCTAGGCCACTAGACGAAGGGGACGAAACCTTCGAACGGCTCGGTGAATACCGAAACGTGTGGATTGGTGGAGCTAGACGGGATCGAACCGTCGACCTCTTGCATGCCATGCAAGCGCTCTCCCAGCTGAGCTATAGCCCCGGATTTATCGTCTCCCGACTCGCAATGCTTGCGCATCGCTACTGGAATATGGCGTCCCCTAGGGGACTCGAACCCCTGTTACCGCCGTGAAAGGGCGGTGTCCTAGGCCACTAGACGAAGGGGACAAAACCTTCTAACGCGACCCGCTACTAAGCGTGTCGGTGGCAATTCTGTACATCGAGATTGGTGGAGCTAGACGGGATCGAACCGTCGACCTCTTGCATGCCATGCAAGCGCTCTCCCAGCTGAGCTATAGCCCCATCTCGAGGACGGGGCGCATATTAGGGGCGACTCTGCACACTGTCAACGAAATCTTTGGTTGGCCGACTAAGAAATTTCGACAGAAGAACAATTACTTACCACCGGCGGGCGGCATACCCATAGCGGGCGCAGGATCACCGCCCGACGGTCAGGGACAAGGTCAAGGTCGGTTAGCCGGTTGTGCCTCGAACGCCCTGGATCGTGGGACTAGACCTTCGGCTATTGACCTACGATATCGCCGCCAATAGCTTCTCCCACTCCTTCACTTCTTTCTTCGACGCCCCGCCGAGCAGCTCCAGCGCCTGACGCAGGCGGAAGCGCGTCAGGTCCGGACCGAGGATTTCCATTGCGTCGAGCACCGAGACCGAGCTGGCCTGGCCGGTGATCGAGGCGAACATCAGCGGCATCACGTCGCGCAGTTTCAGCTCCAGATGCGCCGCCACCGCCTGGATGACTTCGGTGATGCGCTCCTTGTCCCACTGGCGCAGCGCTTCGAGCTTCCACAAGGTCAGCTGCAATACTTGGCGCACCTGAGTGGCGTCGAGCTTCTTGTGCTCGAACAACGCTGGATCGAGATTCAGCGCACCGGAAAAGAAGAAACCGGCCAGCGGCGCGATCTGACTGAAAGTCTCGACGCGCTGCTGCACGTGCGGTGCGATCTTCATCATGTACTCGGGATTGAATGCCCACGTTTGCACCGCTGCAGCGAACTGCTCGACTGGCAGCTCGCGCAGCCACTGGCCGTTGAGCCAGGACAGCTTCTCGACATCGAAGATCGGCCCACCCAGGGAAACGCGATTGATGTCGAAGTGCTCGATCATTTCCGCCAAGGTGAATTTCTCACGCTCGTCTGGCATCGACCAGCCCATGCGGCCAAGGTAGTTGAGCATCGCCTCGGGCATGAAGCCCATGCGCTCGTAGAAGGTCACCGAGGTCGGGTTCTTGCGCTTGGACAGCTTGCTCTTGTCCGGATTGCGCAACAGCGGCATGTAGCACAGTTGCGGCTGCTCCCAGCCGAAGTATTCGTAGAGCTTGATCAGCTTGGGTGCCGACGGCAGCCATTCCTCGCCGCGTAGCACATGGGTGATGCCCATCAGGTGGTCGTCGACGACGTTGGCGAGAAAGTAGGTCGGCAGGCCGTCGGCCTTCATCAGCACCTGCATGTCCATGCGGTCCCAGCCGATCTCGACGGTGCCGCGCAGCATGTCCTGCACCTGGCAGACGCCTTCGGTCGGCACTTTCATGCGGATCACATGGGATTCACCGCTGCCGATACGCTGCTGCGCCTCGGCTGGAGCGATGTGCATGCAGTGGCCGTCGTAGCGCGGGGTTTCCTTGTTCGCCATTTGCTCGGCACGCACCTGGTCCAGGCGCTCGGCGCTACAGAAGCACGGGAAGGCATGGCCCTTGGTGACCAGTTCGTCCGAATACTTCTTGTAGATCTCGCCGCGCTCGCTCTGCCGGTACGGGCCGTGCGGGCCGCCGACGTCGGGGCCTTCGTCCCACTCGATGCCCAACCAGCGCAGCGCATCGTAGATCTGTTGTTCCGATTCGCGCGTCGAGCGCAGCTGGTCGGTGTCTTCGATACGCAGGATGAACTGACCACCGTGCTGACGGGCGAAGCAGAGGTTGAACAGCGCGATATAAGCAGTGCCGACGTGCGGGTCGCCGGTGGGGGATGGTGCGATGCGGGTGCGAACGGTGGTCATGATGTTCTCGAATCAAGGCACAGAGAGATACGGCTGCTGAGGGGGTCGGCCGGGCAGCGCGCAAAGGCGCAATGTTAGCAGGCGCGCCTCCTCTGGCTCCACAAGGCGACCGTTAGCGGCGGGTAAACTCGATCAGCTGCGGACGAAGTGGTGCGAGAGATCAAACGTACCCAGGCCACTCTTCGGGCTGACGATGCGCAGGTTGACCGCTGATTTCTGCATACCGAAACGCGACGCCGATTGAATAAAAGCCGTGCCGTTCCACCACTTGGGTACAGATCAGCACGTCATAAACCCTATGGATTGCTCCTTATGCGCGACGACTTTTCACAACTGTAACGGTTTATTACAAAAGCCGAACACTGGTAGATTGGGCGGCTCTTTTCCAGGTCACGAGCGACGACATGTCCTCCACGCTGCAACGCCGACTATTCATCTTCATCGCCCTGGTAGTGCTCATCGCAGCCGCCTTCTTCGCCCACTGGTACCTCATCGGGCGATATTACGAGCACACCGACAACGCCTATGTGCAGGGCGAGATCACCCGAGTGTCCAGCCAGCTTGCCGCGCGCATCGACAAGATTCACGTGCAGGACAATCAGCATGTGAAACCTGGCGATCTATTGGTGACGCTGGAGCCGGGCGACTTTCGGCTCGCGCTGGAACAAGCGAGAGCCAACCTGGCCATACGTGAAGCCGAACTTGCCCAGGCGCGCAGCCGCCTGGCGCAGCAAAGCAGCCTGATTGCCGCGAGCCAGGCGTCGCTCGGCGCGGCGCAGGCGAATCTCGAGCGCAGCCAGGTCGATCTGTCCCGTGTCGAGGCGCTGCGCAAACCCGGCTTCGTCTCCGAAGAACGCGTCACGACACTCTCCGCCGACGCCAGAGTGGCCCGCTCACAGCGGCAGAAAGCTGAAGCAGACCTGGCCGCCCAGCGTCAGCAGGTCGATGCTCTGGACGCCGATGTCAGACGCTTGCAAGCGCAGATCGAAAGCGCCCGTGCCGAGATCGAGCAGGCCGAGCTGAATCTCGGTCGTAGCGAAATCCGCTCGCCCATCAGCGGCATCGTCGGGCAGCGTTCCGCGCGCAGTGGTCAATATGTGCCGGTCGGCGCGTACCTGATGTCTATCGTTCCCGACGAGGAGATTTGGGTTCAGGCCAACTTCAAGGAAACCCAGATCGGGCGCATGCAGGAAGGCCAAAGCGCCGAACTGACCTTCGACACCTATCCCGATACGCCTATCGAAGGCCGCGTCGAAAGCCTGTTCCCCGCCTCCGGCGCCCAGTTCAGTCTGCTGCCGCCGGACAATGCCACCGGCAACTTCACCAAGGTGGTCCAGCGCATCCCGGTCAAGCTGACCTTCGCCGCCGACAACCCGCTCAAGGGCCGTATCCGTCCCGGCATGTCGGTGGACGTGAAGATCGATCTCCGTGGCCGCTGATGAGCTGATCCGCCCGGCCGGCGAGCCCAGCCGGCGCGACTGGATCGCCGTGATGAGCGCCATGCTTGGCGCATTCATGGCGGTGCTGGATATCCAGATCACCAACTCGTCGCTGAAGGATATTCAGGGCGCGCTGTCCGCCACCCTGGAAGAAGGCTCCTGGATTTCCACCTCCTACCTGGTGGCGGAAATCATCATGATTCCGCTGACTGCCTGGCTGGTGCAGTTGCTCTCGGCGCGACGGCTCGCCGTCTGGGTTTCGATCGGTTTTCTGTTCTCTTCCCTGCTCTGTTCGTTCGCCTGGAATCTGGAAAGCATGATCGTCTTCCGGGCTATGCAGGGCTTCACTGGCGGCGCGCTGATTCCGCTGGCCTTCACCCTTACGCTGATCAAACTACCCGACCACCACCGCGCCAAGGGCATGGCGTTGTTCGCCATTACTGCCACCTTCGCCCCTTCTATCGGCCCGACTCTGGGCGGCTGGCTCACCGAAAGCTGGGGCTGGGAATACATCTTCTACATCAACATACCGCCCGGCCTGCTGATGACCGCCGGCCTGCTGTATGGGCTGGAAAAGAAGCCTCCACACTGGGAATTGCTGAAGAGCACCGACTATGCGGGCATCGTCACGCTGGCGATGGGGTTGGGCTGCCTGCAGGTGTTTCTCGAAGAAGGGCATCGCAAGGATTGGCTGGAGTCAAGCCTGATCGTGCAGCTGGGCTCGGTTGCGGTGGTCAGCCTGATTCTTTTCGTCATTCTGCAGTTGTCGCGCCCCAACCCGCTGATCAACCTGGGCATCCTGCGCGAGCGCAACTTTGGCCTCACCAGCGTCGCCAGCCTGGGTATGGGACTTGGGCTCTACGGATCGATCTATCTGCTGCCGCTGTATCTGGCGCAGATTCAGAACTACAACGCGCTACAAATCGGCCAGGTCATCATGTGGATGGGCATTCCGCAGCTTTTCCTGATTCCGCTGGTGCCCAAGCTGATGAAGGTGATCGCGCCAAAGCTACTGTGCGCGGCTGGGTTCGCGCTGTTCGGTATATCCAGCTTTGCTTCCGGCGCGCTCAACCCTGATTTCGCCGGCGACCAGTTCCACCCGATCCAGATCATCCGTGCACTCGGCCAGCCGATGATCATGGTGACCATATCGCTGATCGCCACGGCTTACATCCAACCGCAGGATGCTGGCTCCGCCTCCAGTCTGTTCAACATCTTGCGCAACCTGGGCGGCGCCATCGGCATCGCTCTGCTCGCCACACTGCTGGACAGCCGAGGGAAGATCTACTTCGATTATTTGCGCGAGTCCGTGGTGCCGAATAACCCGGCAGTCGCCGAGCGCCTGGCCACGCTGACACAGCAGCTGGGAAGCGAACAAGCCGCTCTGGGACGCATCAGCGAGATTACTCATCAGCAGGCGATGATCATGGCCTACAACGACGCCTTCCACTTCGTCGGCATCGCCTTGGCGATCAGCATGGTTGCCGTGTTGCTGACGCGACGTTTGCCAGAAGACATGAAAGGTGGCGCCGCGCACTGAGTGAAACGCAGACTTTCGCTACCACAGGTTCATGGCGGCGTCCGTGCGCGCCCGCATCATCGTAGTGACGTCATTGGCCAAGGCGCCGCGCTGCTTGTCAAACCTGCAATAAGCGTTCGCGCAGCTTCTGAATCTCGTCGCGCGTTTGTGCGGCTGCTTCGAACTCGAGATCGCGTGCATAAGCGAGCATTTTCTCTTCCAGCTGACGAATCCGCTTGGTGATCTCGCTGGGGGAACGCAGCTCGCTTTCGTAACGCGCGGCCTCCTCCGCCGCCTTGGCCTCCCCTCGGCGTTTCTTGCTGCGTGAACCCGGCACGGTGGCGCCTTCGAGAATGTCCCGCACGTCCTTGACCACACCCTGCGGCACGATGCCGTGGGCCTCGTTGAAGGCGATCTGCTTGTTGCGCCGGCGCTCGGTTTCATCGATGGCGCGCTGCATCGAGCCGGTCATGTTGTCAGCGTAGAGAATCGCTCGACCGTTGAGGTTGCGCGCCGCCCGACCGATGGTCTGGATTAGCGAGCGCTCGCTGCGCAAGAAGCCTTCCTTGTCCGCATCGAGGATCGCCACCAGCGACACCTCCGGCATGTCCAGGCCTTCGCGTAGCAGGTTGATGCCTACCAGTACGTCGAACACGCCCAGGCGCAGGTCGCGGATGATCTCGACCCGCTCCACGGTGTCGATATCCGAGTGCAGGTAGCGCACGCGCACGCCGTGATCGCCGAGGTAATCGGTAAGGTCCTCGGCCATGCGCTTGGTCAGGGTGGTGACCAGCACTCGCTCTTCCTTGACCGCACACTTGTTAATTTCCGAGAGCAGATCATCGACCTGGGTCAGCGCCGGTCGTATTTCGATTTGCGGATCGACCAGTCCGGTGGGTCGTACCACCTGCTCAACCACGCGCCCGGCATGCTCGGCCTCGTAGGGCCCCGGCGTCGCAGAAACGAAGATCGTCTGGGGGCTGATCGCCTCCCATTCGTCGAACCGCATGGGCCGGTTATCCAGCGCAGACGGCAGGCGGAAGCCGTATTCCACCAGGGTTTCCTTGCGCGAGCGGTCGCCTTTGTACATGGCGCCGACCTGCGGCACGCTGACGTGTGACTCGTCGATCACCAGCAGCGCATCTGCCGGCAAATAGTCATACAGGGTCGGCGGCGCTTCACCGCTGTCGCGCCCCGAGAGGTAGCGCGAGTAGTTCTCGATGCCGTTGCAGTAGCCCAGCTCCATGATCATTTCCAGATCGAAGCGGGTGCGCTGCTCCAACCGCTGTGCCTCCACCAGCTTGTTCTGGCTGCGCAGGTAGTCCAGCCGGTCCTTGAGTTCGACCTTTATCTTTTCCACCGCCTCCAGCAGGGTATCGCGCGGCGTCACGTAGTGGCTCTTGGGGTAGAAGGTGAAGCGCGGCAGCTTGCGAATGACCTCGCCGGTCAGCGGATCGAAGGCCGAGAGGCTTTCCACCTCGTCGTCGAACAGCTCGATGCGCACCGCTTCCAGGTCGGATTCCGCCGGGAAGATATCGATCACATCGCCCCTCACGCGGAAGGTCGCGCGGGCGAAATCGATGTCGTTGCGGGTGTATTGCAGGCCGGTCAGACGACGCAGCAATTCGCGCTGATCGAGGCGGTCGCCGCGATCCACGTGCAGCACCATTTTCAGGTACGACTGCGGATCACCCAGGCCGTAGATGCAGGACACCGTGGTGACGATGATGGCGTCCTTGCGCTCCAGCAGCGCCTTGGTCGCGGACAGGCGCATCTGCTCGATATGGTCGTTGATCGAAGCATCCTTCTCGATGAAGGTGTCGGACGACGGCACATAGGCCTCGGGCTGGTAGTAGTCGTAGTAAGAGACGAAATACTCCACCGCGTTGCGTGGGAAGAACGCCTTGAACTCGCCGTAAAGCTGCGCCGCCAGCGTCTTGTTCGGCGCCAGCACCAGGGTCGGCCGCTGCACGTGGGCGATCACGTTGGCGATGCTGAAGGTCTTGCCCGAGCCCGTCACACCCAGCAGTGTCTGGTGGGACAAGCCGGCCTCGATACCTTCGATCATCTGTCGAATGGCTTCAGGCTGGTCTCCGGCAGGCTTGAAGCGCGTGACCAATTCGAACTGCGACATATCGACCTCTTCAGATGGCGAGACGACCCGAAAGCCGAACGATTGAGCCCGCCTGGCGGCATTTCTACAGGGGGCCGCGAAACTACCGACAACGTAACGGACAGCAACCACAGGCCCTTTCAATGCGGTCGGCCCGTGCAATATCAAGTGCAGGGTATGCGGAGCAGGTGAAGCGAGGCGAAATCAACGCTTCGGCAGGTCCGAAACCGGCAGAAAAACTGCCCTAGCATATCGCGACGCAGAGCCAGTGCCGCTATACTCTTGCCCCGTTTGCGCACCGCCCTCAGCGCGAAGCGAGGGTGCTGTATCACTCACCCTCTTCTCTTCGAGCCTCCCCACCATGAGTTTGTTCTCTGCTGTCGAAATGGCGCCGCGCGATCCGATTCTCGGCCTCAATGAAGCCTTCAACGCCGACACGCGGCTGAACAAGGTCAACCTGGGAGTTGGCGTTTATTACAACGAAGAGGGTCGCATTCCCCTGCTGCGCGCGGTCGCGGCGGCAGAAATGGCACGCCTGGAACTGAACGCCCCGCGCGGCTACCTGCCCATCGAAGGCATCGCCAGCTATGACATGGCGGTTCAGGGCCTGCTGTTCGGCGCCGACTCGGCGCTGGTCGCCGAAGGTCGCGTAGTGACCAGCCAGGCATTGGGCGGCACGGGCGCACTGAAAATCGGTGCCGACTTCCTCAAGCGCATCCTCCCTGATGCCGTGGTCGCCATTAGCAACCCGAGCTGGGAAAACCATCGCGCGCTGTTCGAGTCCGCCGGTTTCCCCGTACAGAATTACGCCTATTACGATGCCGCCAGCCATGGTGTGGACCGCACGGGCATGCTCGAAGACCTGAAGAATCTTCCGTCGCGCTCCATCGTCGTGCTACACGCCTGCTGCCACAACCCCACCGGCGTCGACCTGCTGCCCGAAGACTGGCAGCAGGTACTGGAAGTCCTGCGCGCCAAGGACCATGTGCCCTTCATCGACATCGCCTATCAGGGTTTCGGTGACGGCATCGAGGAAGACGCCGCCGCCGTGCGGCTGTTCGCCGAGTCCGGCTTGACCTTCTTCGTCTCCAGCTCATTCTCTAAGTCCTTCTCGCTGTATGGCGAGCGCGTCGGCGCGCTGTCGATGGTCACCCAGAGCCGCGAAGAGTCGGCCCGCGTGCTGTCGCAGATCAAGCGCGTGATCCGCACCAACTATTCCAACCCGCCGACTCACGGCGCCACCGTTGTGTCCGCCGTGCTCAACAATGCTGAGCTGCGCGCCATGTGGGAAACCGAATTGGGCGAGATGCGCACCCGCATCCGTGAAATGCGCCTGATCATGGTCCGCCAACTGGCCGAGAAAGGCGCCAAACAGGACTTCGGCTTTGTCGCCCAGCAGCGCGGCATGTTCTCGTACTCCGGGCTGACTGCCGCTCAGGTCGAGCGCCTGCGCGTGGAATTCGGCGTCTACGCCGTGGGCACTGGACGCATCTGCGTTGCGGCCCTCAACGCCAGCAACCTGGACCATGTCACCGACGCCATCGTGCAGGTGATCTGAGCCGCTCCGAAGAGCCGAAAAGAGCGCTGGAAAGCTGGAAGCTGAACGAGAAAGACGCCGAGATGTGGCCACCTGCGCCCTTCCAGCTCCGGCCGTTATCAGGGCAATTCGGTATTGGAGCGCTTGCCCTGAATCTGCTTCGCAAGGGCTTGACTTCCCTTTAACAAACAGTAGGATACGCACCGCTGTTCCGCGATAGCTCAGTCGGTAGAGCAAATGACTGTTAATCATTGGGTCCCTGGTTCGAGTCCAGGTCGCGGAGCCAAATTCAAAGCCTCGGTTCATACCGGGGCTTTTTTGTGGCCGCAGGACTCTCATCAGGGACTGCGTCCCAGGTTATTCGCTTCGCTCACCCCTTCGGGGCCGCGCTAAAGCGCGTTCTGCTGCGCAGTCGAGTCCAGGTCGCGGAGCCAAATTC
>DALZYJ010000004.1:0-225603 GCA_031988485.1 Pseudomonas sp. | reverse complement strand
CCGCGCTAAAGCGCGTTCTGCTGCGCAGTCGAGTCCAGGTCGCGGAGCCAAATTCAAAGCCTCGGTTCATACCGGGGCTTTTTTGTGGCCGCAGGACTCTCATCAGGGACTGCGTCCCAGGTTATTCGCTTCGCTCACCCCTTCGGGGCCGCGCTAAAGCGCGTTCTGCTGCGCAGTCGAGTCCAGGTCGCGGAGCCAAATTCGAAGCCTCGGTTCATACGGGGCTTTTTGTGGCTGGTGTCCCGTCCTGAATAAGGTTTACATCTTTCCTCCCGAGCCTTCGGGCCGCGCTGAAGCGCTTCTGCAGCGCAGCCATTGAGCGTGCCGCCCTGCGACAGCAGGTAAGATGGCACCTTTCTCACCGCATACAGCACGCGCATGTCCTATTCCGTATCGCCCATTGGTTTCGTCCGCTCCTGCTTCAAGGAGAAGTTCGCCATTCCGCGTCAGCCACAGCTGGCGCCTGCGGCACGGGGCGTTCTCGAGTTGCTGCCGCCGTTCGACCAGCCCCATGCGTTGGAGGGCCTAGAACAGGTCAGTCACGTCTGGCTGCTGTTTCTCTTTCATCAGACGCTGGAAACCGAGCCACGCTTGCGGGTACGTCCACCGCGCCTGGGCGGCAATCGCATGGTAGGTGTCTTCGCGACGCGCTCGACGCACCGCCCGAATGGTATCGGGCAGTCGGTGGTTAAGCTGGAAAGCATCTCGCCCGGCCGTCTACAGCTGTCGGGAATCGACCTGCTGGACGGCACGCCGGTGCTGGATATCAAACCTTACGTGCCCTACGCGGATGCCATCGCTGGCGCTCATAACGGCTTGGCCGCCGATGCGCCGGAACCCATATCAGTGCACTGGACCGAGACGAGCCTGCAACAGGCCCTTAGCGAAGCGAAGCGACTCGGTGAGCCGCTGCAGGAATTGATCGAACAGTGCCTGGCGCAGGACCCGCGCCCGGCCTATCAAACGCCGCTCCCGGCACGCCGTTACGGCACGCGCCTGTGGGATGTCGATGTGCGCTGGCACTACCCGGAGCCGAAGTCCATCACAGTGTTGGAAGTGACACGGATACCGCGCTAGGGCCCTTCCCCGCTCTCCGTAGGGCCGAATTCATTCGGCCGCCGGTTGCACAGGCCGAACAAGTTCGGCCCTACGAGTCCCTCGAAAGCGCAGCGAAGCAGCATATCCCCTTTTCCCCAACGTTACTGGCGAGCCGGGGTGAGCAATAACCGCTGAGTACCGTAGACCTTGTCCAGATTTTCGGCCTTGAACGGGAAGCTCATGTAGCCACCTTTCAACCAGGCATCGATACCGTCGGCATAGTGCGGGCTGGCCGGGTTACCTGACTGACCGGAACTGTTGAGCCCTATCATCGGCTCGTCGCGTCCGAAGTCGACGATGATGCGCATCGCCGGAATCAGCCAGGTATCGAAGTTGTCGCCCCACCGATAGGCCGAAACGTTCAGGGTGCTGTGATCGCCTCCCGCGGCGAACGGGCCGCGGTCGAGATAGCTGCCGATGGCATTGATGCCCGTACGCTGGCTGGGCGACATGTAGGGCGCCAGCTGCGTGGTCCCGGTTTGCCAGGTGTAGCTATGCAGACCGCCCCAGCGCCAGGCACTGCGATCTGTCCCTTGAGCGGCTTCCATGCGTTTGGTTGCCGCTGCCAGGGAGCGCGCCAGAATGACGGGTTTGTCTTCTTTCAGCGGCGTGTTCAGGTCATCCCAGAACGGGCTGTCGTCGCGACCGAGCAGGTGATCCGCCTGCGCCGAGTAGGACGTATTGGCAACATCGACCAACGCCTTCCACGTAGCACTGGTGTCCGGTCCGAGCTCATCGAGAAAGGTCTGTCGTGCCGACTCCATCAGGAAGGCCGAATACAGCGCGGCGTCGGCGGAGTCTGCGGTGAGCTTGCCATCGAACCGCAGAAGTCTCGAAAGCGCCTCGCGCGCTCTGTCCCGCTCGGGCGCGGCGAGCACATCGATAGCGCCCTTCAGCGACTCGGCCATGCCTGGCGCCTGCAGCATCGTTTGCAGCTTGGCAGCGAAGGTCGTGGTCTGGTCGTATTGCATGGCGATTGCGCTGCGACCGTCCTGCTTGCCCCGAGCCAGCAGCTCGGCAATGCGCTCGCCGCGCTCCGGGTAGAACCAGGAGCTGGATAACTGCATGCCATACCCTTTGGCGACCGTGCGCTGATTGGCAGTCGCCAGCCAGCCTTGTGAAGGGTCCTGATCATAGGGGTGCAGCATAGGGTCGGCGAATCCATCCCAGTCATAACGACCCTCCCAACCCGGTGACGGGATCAGGCCCAGGCCTTCTCGACGGTTGGGATAGCGCCCGGTCACTTGCCAGCCGGTGCTCTGCTCGTCGGCAAACACGATATTGAGCGCCATCGCGCGGATTTCACGCGTTGCCTCGAACGCCCGATCCACCGATTGCGCGCGGGTCAGGTCGAAAAACGCATCCAGCGACTGATCGCCTTCGAACTGCGTAGTCTTCAGCGCCAGCCCATAACCACTGCTCAGCTGCAGGGGCTGCAGCGGGTGCTTGCGCTCGCCCAGCACACTGTTCAGCAGTGGACCATTACGGGTCTCGTACACTGTTTCACGGATTGGCCGCTCGCCCTTGATGAAGAACGTTTCATGACGTTCGCGGGCCGGTACCCATTTGCCATCGGCGAGATAAAGCAGGCGGCCACCCTCACGGCGTACCTGCTCCAGAAACAGGTCCTGGTTATCGCCCATGACCATCGTCATGCCCCACCCGAGCTTGCCGTTGAAGCCCGCAACCACGGCGGGCACACCTGCGATCGTCACTCCGGCGGCCTGGAATTTAGGTGAACGGATCTGCACGAAATTCCAGTACGAGGGCAGCGACAATGGCAGGTGCGTGTCATTGGCCATCAGCGGTTTACCGCTGCGGGTGTGGCTGCCGGACACGGCCCAGTTGTTCGAGGCGGCGACACCCAGCATGTTCAAGGATGCAACCTGGGAGGCGGCGTTATCGAGCGCTGCGAGGCCCGGAATGTCACCGCTCAGCTTGAAACCCTCGAGTTTCCGGGCCTCTTCGAAGGGCAGCGGCTCGTCGGGATAGACGGGCATCAGCCAGGCGAGCTTGTCACTGCCGACCTTCTGCGCCATGACCAGCGACGCGATTTCTTCTTGCAGATTCACCGCCAGGCCGAAGTTCAGCAGGCAGAACACCAGCACCGAATCTTCTGCCTTCCAGTATTCGGGAACATAGCCGGTAGCCGCCAGATCCATCGGCAGCCTGTCGCGATGACGGAACAGGTAGGCATTGACGCCTCGCGCGTAGACTTCGAAGAAGCGCTTCATTCGCGGCGAAGCATCGCGATAGAGCACGGCAGCGCTTTGCCGAAGATTCACGGCGCGCATGAAACGATCGATTTCCAGTACGCCAGGCCCAGCCATCTCTGCCAGCCGCCCTTCAGCGATGAGACGCAAGCTGACCATCTGGCTCAAGCGATCCGTGGCATGTACATAGCCGAGGCCAAACAACGCATCGTGAAACGTCGCCGTCTCTATCAATGGCATGCCCAGCGTATTGCGTCGGATGCTTACGCTCTTGTCCAGGCCAGTGATTGCCTGGACGCCCTGCGCTGGCGGCAGGCTGTCGCTGTAGCGACTGTCCAGGTAGGCCTGGCAACCGCTGAGAGTGCCAGCCATCAATGCAGCACCCAAACTCAGGCGAACCAGAACGAACGGCAGACGCAGAGACATCGATGGCTCCTTACAGGCGGGGCACTAGGAAATAGACAGGATAGGGGATGCGATGCGTTATGCCGTCGCGCTCAGGCGGCTTCGCGGGCTTTCGGCAAGACTTCGTCAAGCAACCAACGGGCGGACCGGCGCGCCGCCGCCTTGTGCTGCAATTCCAGCGCGCTGAAGTTGGCTTCGTGACGACGGCGCTCGAGCTTGTCCAGCGCCTTCCAGGCGGCGTGCGTGGGCACCTGTTCGGTCGCCTCGAAAATCGTCTGGAAGACCTCGCAACGCGGATCCTGGCCAAGCGCCGAATCGTAGTTATCCAGCAGAACCTTGATCCGAATCGCGCCCTCGATCAGCGGCACCTGTTCATCGAGCAGACTGCCGGCAAGCACGCGCAGATCGGTCGCCAGTGCCGCGTGCTGCTGCGCCTGCAGGTCCGCTATCTGTTGCTCTCTGCGCCAGACCCTGCGCCACAGATGCAAGGCGTATCCAGCCAGCGCCGCGATCAGCAGCAGGCCGGCAACGAACAGCACAATGGCGAGGGGCGTCATGAGCGGATCAGGCTCCGTGGCACTTCTTGAATTTTTTCTGGCTACCGCAGGGGCAAGGGTCGTTGCGACCAACATCCTTCAGCGGATTGCGTACCGGATCGTGGCTGTGATTGCAATGCGGGCCATGAACATGAGGTTCATGGTCGTGGTCGTGATTGCAATCGGGACCGTGCACGTGGGTTTCGTGGTTCATGAGGTGTCGCTACTCCGGGATAAAGTTGCCGGGGATTATCTCGCCATTGGTGGAGATGTGCACGCGTCGCCCGAGCATCAAACCGGTTTTCAGCTCACCATCCAGACGATAGGCAATCGGCCGATCCGGCTTTTCCAGCAGCCGCACGATGTACTTCATGTGCCGCCACAGGTTGGTGTGGATCGGCACCTCGTAGTACTCGAAGCCATGGCCGGGCACCGTCGTCCAGCCGCTGGACTCGCCGCTCGCCAGCTCGATGTCGTTGAGGTGAACCCTATAGATCAGGCCGCGTACAGGCAGGCTCTGCTCGTTGGGGTTGTCGATGCGAAAACGCAGCATGAACTGCTGCTCGAGGAGCCTCGCCTTGATGATCTCGACATCGGTGAGCTGAACCCGAGGATCTTTGAAATCGCCACTGAACCAGGTCGAACAACCCGCAAGGCCGGACAGCAGAAACAGCAAAGCCACTGCTTTCGATATTCTTCTTATAGGTGAGTGGCAAAGCATTCCGGTACTCCAAAGGACGGCCAAGTGTAGCAAGCGGCAGATGGGCTGCAATGAGTTGTACGGCGAAATTAGCATGCCCCTGCTACGTCTTTGCCACCCCGTCCGATCATGAAACCCCACGCGTTCTGCTCACTCTTAACTTCGCCAATCGCAGCGCGTTTATCCATCAGCCAGCAAGCGCTCGTGCAAGCACCGCCCGTGTCTTGACTATCCCTTCGGCCAACGCCGCTTCGATTTCCGCCATGGTGATGACGCCTGTGGTTTTGCCGGCGGCCGGATTGACCACCAGTGCAAGGCAGGCATACGGCAACTCCAGTTCACGGGCGAGCACCGCTTCGGGCATGCCGGTCATTCCGACGATATCGCAGCCGTCGCGCTCCATTCGAGCGATCTCGGCCACTGTTTCCAGCCTCGGGCCTTGGGTGCAGCCGTAAACGCCATGACTGCTGAACAGATAGCCCTCGGCAGCCAGACCGGCAATCAGACGTTGACGCAGCGGCTCGTCGTAGGGGTAGCTGAAATCGACGTGCGTGACGTGCTCGATGTCACCCTCGAAGAAGGTGTGCTCACGGCCGTAGGTGTAATCGATGAGCTGATGCGGCACGCACAGGTGGCCCGAGCCCATCGCCGAATGGATGCCACCGACGGCGTTCACTGCAATGATCGCCTGTGCCCCGGCGCGCTTGAGCGCCCACAGGTTGGCACGATAGTTCACCTGGTGCGGCGGAACATGGTGCGGATGGCCGTGGCGCGCTAGAAACAGCACCTCCCGACCGGCGTACGCTCCGCGCAGAATGTCTGCTGACGGCGGGCCATAGGGCGTTTCCATCGGTACAACTTCACGCAGGCTGAGCCCCGGCAGTTCGGTGAGCCCGGTGCCGCCGATAATGGCGTGAACAGTCATCATCGTTTCCCTGGTCAAACGATCAGCTCGGCTGCTTTGAGCGCGGCGATCGACGCACGCCAGCGTGGGTCCTGCTTGTACTCCAGCGAGCCCGAAGCGCGGTTGCGCATGCTCGCCAGCCGCGGTGACGGCTGCGCACCGAAGCGCTGCAACGCAGACAATGCCAACTCAGCCGCCGCCCGGTCGTTGCACACCAGCCCCATGTCGCAGCCCGCCGTCAGCGCAGCTTCGATGCGGCTCGCCGCATCTCCTGCGACATGCGCACCGGCCATCGACAGATCATCGCTGAAGATCACGCCCTGGAAACCCAGCTCGTTGCGCAGAATGTCCTGCAGCCAACGTCGAGAGAAACCGGCGGGCTTGTCATCCACCTGCGGATAGATCACGTGGGCGGGCATCACCGCGTCCAGTTTGCCGGCCAGCCGTTGGAACGGAACCAAATCTTGCTGACGAAGCGCCGCCAGCTCACGCTCGTCCACCGGGATCGCCACGTGTGAATCGGCCTCGGCCCAACCATGACCGGGAAAATGCTTGCCGGTCGCCGCCATCCCGGCACCTTGCATGCCTTTTATGAAGGCTCCGGCAAGCTCGGTGGCGCGCTGCGGATCACCCTCGAAGGCACGCGAGCCGACCACGGCGCTGCGCTGATGATCGAGATCGAGCACTGGCGCGAAGCTGAAATCCAGCCCCACCGCCAGCACTTCGGTCGCCATCACCCAACCACAGATTTCCGCCAGCTTCTGTGCATCCACACGCGACGCAAACTCGCGCATCGCCGGCAGGCGAATGAAATCGCGACGCAGCCGCTGGACGCGCCCGCCTTCCTGGTCGACAGCCAGCAAAATATCAGGCCGTACAGCCCGAATCGCTCGGCAGAGTTCCTGCACCTGACGCAGATTTTCGATATTACGCGCGAACAGGATCAACCCGCCTACTTCCGGCTGGCGCAGCAACTGACGGTCCTCGGCGGCCAGCCAGGTGCCGGCGATGTCCAGCATCAATGAACCTTGCATGATAGTGAGTAGATCCTTAATTCAGCGTTGCGCTCGTCCAATCCGGGCAGGCCGCTTCGCCTATCTGTACGGCACAACCAGCCGGCACACGCGGAAAGAGATCGAGCAAGTCGGCATTGCGCAACCTGATGCAGCCGTGGGAGAGCGGTACGCCCATGGGCTCTGAATCAGGCGTGCCATGCAAATAGATGTATCGGCGGAAAGTGTCGACCGCGCCCATTCGGTTGTATCCAGGCTCGCAACCGCTGAGCCAGAGAATGCGGGTCAGTATCCAGTCGCGCCCCGGGTGGCTGTCATGCAGTTCCGCATTCCAGACCTCCCCCGTCCAACGGCGACCACGCAGAACTGCGCCGGACGGCAGTCCTTCGCCTATTCGCGCACGCACTCGATGGCGGCCACGTGGCGTGCACCCTGAACCGTTGCGCTCCCCCGCACCGTTAAGAGCGGTCGACACAGGAAGCCGGACACGCAGCCTGCCGTTGGAAAACCCAAAGAGCAGCTGGTCGGCAATCGATATATGAAGGAAATCGAGATCGGACATGGGCGGCAAGCTTAGCCGATCACTCCTGGACCGTGCATCTCAAGCCTTTGCCGGCATTGCATTGCGACGGGCAATGGCCTGAGCCTGCGCCAGCTCTGGGTCGACGACGCCGGAGTCGGCCCGCATCCCAGCCGCCAGAAACGGGACCATCATCCGCATGACTTGCTCGATGGACGTTCTGGCACCGAAGTCGTTCTCGGCAATCGCTCTCAGGGCCTTGATGCCCGACATGCTGAACGCCGCCGCGCCGAGCATAAAATGCACGCGCCAGAACAGTTCGATCGGCGGAATCGACGGAGCAGCCTCATGGACCCGCAACATATAGCGCCGGAAGACCTTGCCATACATGTCCTCGAGGTAGCGCCGCAAGTGGCCCTGGCTCTGACTGAAGGACAAGCCCAACAGGCGCATGAAGATCGACAGATCGTCGCCGCTGCGGGGCGTCACAGCCATCGCCTGCTCGACCAGAATCTCCAGAAGCTCTTCGAGGCTTTCCTTTCTGTCGGACTGGGCTTCGCGCCTGTCCAGCTCACGCTCCAGACTCACGCAGAACGGACCGAGAAAACGTGAGAAGACCGCTTGGATCAGCGCCTTCTTCGAACCGAAGTGATAGTTCACCGCAGCCAGATTCACCCCGGCCTTACTGGTGATCAGACGAAGCGAAGTCTCGGCGAAGCCCTTCTCAGCGAACAATTGTTCCGCTGCGTCAAGAATACGCTCCACAGTTTCAGACTGCGCCATGCCCCCTCCTACGACAAACACTTGTTTGAAACTTACGTTTCAGCCCACACCAAGTCAACCACCAAAGCACCTGAACGTTTTCGCGTTCGCTCAGAGCCAGCGACACGCTCGCCCAGCGCCTCTCAAACAACGTTTGCCAACCCTCAGGCACTGTATATAATCCCAGCCACTGTATAAAAGAACAGAGACGCTCATGATCAAGCTGACCCCTCGCCAGTCGGAAATTCTTTCGTTCATCAAGCGCTGCCTTGAAGACAACGGTTACCCACCTACGCGAGCGGAGATCGCTCAGGAACTGGGCTTCAAATCGCCCAACGCTGCCGAGGAGCATCTCAAAGCGCTGAACAAGAAAGGCGCTATCGAGATGACGCCCGGCGCGTCGCGTGGGATACGTATTCCCGGCTTCGAACCGGCAACCGAGGAAAGCGGCTTGCCGATCATTGGTCGCGTCGCCGCCGGTGCGCCCATCCTGGCTCAGCAACATATAGAAGAATCCTGCCAAATCAACCCGACATTCTTTCACCCGAAAGCCGATTACTTGTTGCGCGTGCACGGCATGAGCATGCGAGACATCGGTATCTTCGACGGAGACCTGCTGGCCGTTCATACCACACGCGAAGCGCGCAACGGTCAGGTCGTTGTGGCCCGCATCGATGATGAGGTCACAGTGAAGCGTTTCAAGCGCGAGGGCGATAAGGTTTGGCTACTGGCCGAAAACCCCGAGTTTGCTCCAATCGAAATCGATCTTGAGCAACAGGAACTGGTGATCGAAGGTTTAAGTGTTGGCGTGATACGCCGCTAACAAAGAATGCAGGCGCGGTAAGCAAGGCGCAACGACTTACGAGGAAGACACGGCACAGGCGGCGAGCGTAGCTGGCAAACAGCCCGGGAAGCGAACCGGGCTCGCTTCCCGGGCTGTTTGTTCGAATGAGGCCTGAGGCTGTTTTAACGACGTATCGGCAACGCAGGCAGCTCAACAGCTGCCGAGGAGAGGTTCATGCAGTACTACCCGCAGCCCATCACAGGCAAACCACCGCAGCTTTCCTTGTTCGAAGGCCTGATTGCACACCGTTTGATGCCCATTCAGGAGGTCGTCCGCACCGAGCCGACCGAAGCCAATGACAGCCTGAGCGAAATGACCCTGAGCGGCAGCAGTGGTCACTGTCGCCTGTTGCTCGCGGCCATACTTCGCGACCTGAGCGACGCCGCCGATACGCGTTGGCTGACCCTGATCGCGCCACCTGCATCGCTTTCACAAAGCTGGCTGCGAGACACCGGACTCAACCGCGACCGCATCCTGTTGTTGCAAGCTCGGGAAACACAGGGCGCGCTTGATCTGGCATGCAAAGCGCTCATGTCAGGCTGCAGCCATACCGTAATTACCTGGCTGCCGCGCCTCGATAAAGCGGGTCGGCTGAAACTTAGCGCGGCAGCGGACCAAGGCAGCGCGCGAAGTTTGAACATACGTCTGGGAAACTGACACGACACCCCGCTTGCTCGGCATATGGAAGTGCCGAAACCCGCCCAGCCGCAAAGGCAACCAGGCAGCACACGTCTCAATGCAGTACGCGCGGCCCCTCTTCCTCCCGCTCGAACTCCCCTTCCGATACTCGCCCCGCCATCTGCACGCCAATGTTGAACATCGCCTTGGCAATCTCCACATGCTGACCTTGCAGGAACACCTTGGCATCGTCGGAAAAATCCAGCGTAACCAGGACACCTTCATCCTCGGCGCGACGCAGCACGATGGTGCCGTCGGGTAGCTCGACGATTTCTAGAAACGATGTTGGCATGAGTCTGCCCCCCGTGAAACGGCGCATTGTAGCAGCCGACTGGCTTGCCGGCTGCTGTTGGATGGCCCACTTGAGAACCCTGCCGTGCAGCATCAGGGTAACGATGGCGTAAAGCAGGTGCACCGTCGAACAGCGACACAGTAGGATGGAATTTTTCATGGAAGTCCGGGCAGTAGTCAGGACAGCCCTAGCCCTTCAAAGGACCCGGGATGAGCACGAGAACCTTGTTGTTGACTGCACTGGCCATGCTCGCCTTCGCTGGCAATTCGCTGCTTTGCCGCGCCGCATTGCGTGACAGTCAGATCGACCCCACAAGCTTCACGGCGCTGCGCCTGCTGGCCGGGGCGCTGGTGCTGTGGCTGCTGTTACGGCTGCGCAACGGCCCTTCTGCTGCAGGGGGCAGATGGTACGGCGCTTTCGCTCTCTTTGCCTATGCGACCGCTTTTTCGTATGCCTATTTGCACCTCGAAGCAGGTGCCGGAGCACTGCTGCTGTTCGGTGCCGTGCAGCTGAGCATGATTGCCTGGGGGTTGCTAACGGGAGAGCGGCTATCGCACTTGCAGATCATTGGGCTGGTGCTGGCTGCGGCAGGACTGATCACCCTTCTTCTCCCCGGCACGAGCGCGCCGCCGCTGTCTGCTTCGGTGCTGATGGTCGTTTCAGGGGTCGCCTGGGGCGCCTATTCACTGCTGGGGATGGGCGCGCCCGATCCGCTGGCCGCCACCGCAGGAAACTTCATTCGCAGCCTGCCGTTCATGGCCGTGCTTGGGCTGCTGGCCATGAATGGACTCGAATAAGATGGCGCGGGAATCATGTACGCCTTGTTGTCCGGCGGGCTGACTTCCGGAGTCGGCTACGCCATCTGGTATTCCGCGTTACCAGGCCTTACCGCCATTCAAGGGGCGAGTGTGCAACTGAGCGTGCCGCTCATCACGGCGCTTGCGGGCAGTTTGTTATTAGGGGAAGCGCTGACCAGCCAACTGCTGATCGCTGGCGTCGCAATCCTCGGCGGCATCGCGTTGGTCCTGCGGGTCAAGCACAACGCATAAGCTGGAAAGCCGCATCACGCTTGCGTTCACCACTCGGTAAGCGATTCGCGAAAGCGCAAAGCCAATGCCTTCAAGTTCCCGCGCCAGGCCTCGATTTCGGCACGCGCCAACACCGGAGTCTCTTCGCCTACGCTGACCGCCTCGATCAAGGGCATGGTCGGATCGGTCTTGCTCTTGGCCGGTGCACGTGGCGGCTCGAATAGCGCAGCATGAACCTGCAACAATTGCGCAAGCCAGGTCTCGGACTGCTCGGCCAATTCGCTCAGCTCTGCAAGTTCCGGACTGGGCGAGGGGTCGGTCGCCGCGCATACCAGCAGCGATTCGACACGAGGCGCGCTCGCTCCAGGCAGGCGGTAATAACCGGCGATTTCATGGCAAAGGCCCAGCAGCGCACCATACAGGTGAAAAAGACTGGCCTCTCGCTCCGCCTGGATCACCCCTGGTGCATTCAGCGCGCCCTGCTCTTCGGCCCGGCGCCAATTCTCGAGGGCGAGCCCAGCGAAATAGATTTTCTGATTGGTTCGGGTATACAGCTCATGGGCCATGACGGGTCGCTCTCGTAGATCGGCTTCAAGGAAAGCTGCGGGCCTCCACCCGCTTTCATCGAGGCCGCGCAACCTTGTCCCGCCCGGCCTCGAACGCTCTTTCCGGCTTCAGCCTATTTTGTGGTTTTGTCTTCTACCTTCCACCTGCCACCATCGTAGAACGCCTTCCAGCCAGTCGGCTTACCGTTAACTTCGGTCTGCACGTACTGCTCCTTGGTTTTACGGCTGAAGCGGATAACGGCCGGGCGGCCTTCTGGATCCTTCTGCGGCGCACTCATCAGGAAGTGATACTTCGGATCGATCTCGTCCTTGTGCGGAATCAGCTCAAGCACCAGCGGCGCGCGGGTTTCACGATTCTTCGGGAACTGGCTGGCCGCAAGGAACAACCCGGATGCGCCATCGCGCAACACATAGGTATCGTCGACTTTCTCGCACTTGAGCTCGGGCATCTTCACCGCGTCCATCTTCGGCGGCGCCGCCTCGCCGCTCTTGAGCAGCTTGCGGGTATTCTTGCATTCGGCATTGGTGCAGCCGAAGAACTTGCCGAAACGACCGGTCTTGAGCTGCATTTCGCTGCCGCACTTGTCGCATTCCAGGCTCGGGCCTTCGTAGCCCTTGATGCGGTATTGCCCCTCTTCGATCTCGTAGCCGGTGCAATCCGGGTTGTTGCCGCAGATATGCAACTTGTGCGTCTCGTCCAGCAGATAGGCATCCATGGCGGTGCTGCAGATCGAGCAGCGGCGCTTGCCCAGCAATACCAAGGACTCGGATTCACCTTCGTCGTCGGCAGCGATCTCGTCGCCCGGAACAAGGTTGACCGTGGACTTGCAGCGCTCTTTCGGCGGCAGGCTGTAACCGGAGCAGCCGAGAAATACGCCGGTCGAAGCCGTGCGGATCATCATCGGCCGGCCACAAACCTTGCATGGAATGTCGGTCAGCGTCGGCTGGTTGGCGCGCATGCCGTTTTCGCCGGCTTCGGCAATTTCCAGCTTCTTGCGGAAGTCACCGTAGAACTCGTCCAGCACATGCTTCCACTCGCGCTCGCCCTGCGCGACGTCATCGAGATGTTCTTCCATTCCGGCGGTAAAGCCGTAGTCCATCAAGTTATTGAAGCTCTCCGAAAGGCGCTCGGTGACGATGTCGCCCATCTTCTCGGAGTAAAAACGACGGTTGTGCAGCGACACGTAACCGCGATCCTGAATGGTCGAGATGATCGCCGCATAGGTGGACGGGCGACCAATGCCGCGCTTTTCCATTTCCTTGACCAGGCTGGCTTCCGAGAAGCGCGCCGGCGGCTTGGTGAAATGCTGGCTCGGATCGAGCTTGAGCAACGCCATAGCATCGCCCTTGCTCATGTCCGGCAGGACATCGTCTTCGCCGCCTTTGCTCTGCTGCGGCATGACCTTGGTGTAACCGTCGAACTTGAGAATGCGACCCTTGGCACGCAGCTCGAAATTGCCGGTTGTCACCGCGACGCTGGTGGACAGGTATTGCGCCGGCGGCATCTGGCAGGCGACGAACTGACGCCAAATGAGGTCGTAGAGGCGCTCGGCGTCGCGCTCCATACCAGATAGCTGGGCCGGACGCAGATTGACGTCGGATGGGCGAATCGCCTCGTGCGCTTCCTGGGCGCCTTCCTTACTGGAGTAGACGTTGGGCTTCTCCGGCAGGTACTTGTCGCCGAATTCATCCTGGATAAAGCCACGCACCATACCGATGGCATCGGCCGACAAGTTGGTCGAGTCGGTACGCATGTAGGTGATGTAGCCGGCTTCGTACAGACGCTGGGCCATCATCATGGTCTTCTTCACGCCGAAGCCGAGGCGATTGCTCGCCGCCTGCTGCAGGGTCGAGGTGATGAACGGCGCGGATGGCTTGCTGCTTGTCGGCTTGTCTTCGCGCTTGCTGACGTTGTAGCTGGCGTCCTGCAGCTGCTTCAACGCCGCCATGGCGTGGGCTTCGTTCAGCGGCTTGAAGGCCTCGCCGTTCTCGCGTGCCACCTCGAAGCGAACCTTGGCCTTGTCAGCCGTGGCCAGATCGGCATGGACTTCCCAATATTCTTCCGGGACGAAGGCGCGAATCTCGCGTTCGCGGTCGACTACCAGCTTCACCGCCACCGACTGCACACGCCCAGCCGACAGGCCGCGGGCGATCTTCGCCCACAACAGCGGCGAAACCATGTAGCCCACCACGCGGTCGAGGAAGCGCCGCGCCTGCTGCGCATTGACGCGGTTGATGTCCAGCTCGCCCGGCTTGGAGAAGGCCTCCTGAATGGCCTTCTTGGTGATCTCGTTGAACACAACGCGCTTGAAGCGGCTGTCGTCGCCGCCAATGGATTCGCGCAGGTGCCAGGCGATGGCCTCCCCCTCTCTATCCAAGTCGGTCGCGAGATAGATGGTGTCGGCTTCCTTGGCCAGGCGGCGCAACTCCTCAATCACCTTTTCCTTGCCCGGCAGGATCTCGTACTTGGCTTTCCAGCCATGCTCAGGATCGATCCCCATACGGGTGAACAGCTGACGCTTGGCTTTTTCCTTCGGCGACAAGGCAGGGGCTTCGGCAGCGGCCGCCTTGCCACGTTTGGCCGGCTCGCGGGCTGCAGAACCGCTGGTAGGAAGGTCGCGGATATGGCCGATACTCGACTTCACCACGTACTGGTTGCCCAAATACTTGTTGATTGTCTTGGCCTTGGCCGGTGATTCCACGATGACCAGCGATTTACCCATGGAGACGAGAGTTCCTGAATCGAGAGGTGAACTGAGAATATTGAACGACAGCAGCCGAACGCTAACGGCGTTCAATCTGCCTGAAAAGCGAAGCAGCCCTTGGGAGGACTGCAAAGAGCAGTCATTTGCTCCGGAAAACTTCTACCCACGCCTAAATCCATCGGCAACTTGGTTGCCCGGTGGGTTTTGTACTGCTCGAAACCGAGCGCAGTTGCAGCCACTCGATCAGAAAGCACCGCTATATATAGTGGCGACAGAGTTAAGGTCAAGCGCAAGGGTTAAGCCAGCTTGCCCGGATGATGCTCAAAAACGGCTGGACTCGGCTTCGATCAGCGCAAAGCGGGGAAGCGTTTCACCATCGAGCTCCACCGTCTCGGTAAACATCGAAAGCGGACGCACCCACAACCCGAAATCCCCGTAAAGCGCCTGATAGAAGACAACCGGCTCTTCCGTTTCGGAATGCATGGCAACCGCGTACACCCGGTACTCGGGACCTTTGTAGTGACGATAACGGCCTGGCGTGACCTGCATCTGAACTGCCTCTGAAAAGCTACGATCCATCAAAAGAAAACCGGGGCACGAGGCCCCGGTTCCGTGTCACCGAACAGCTTAGACGCGTTCGAACACTGTGGTGATACCTTGGCCCAGACCAACACACATCGTGGACACGCCAAAGGTACCGCCGTTCTGCTTCATCACGTTCAGTAGCGTGCCGGAGATACGCGCTCCGGAACAGCCGAACGGGTGACCCAGCGCGATGGCTCCACCGTGCAGGTTGACCTTCTGCTCCATCTTGTCGAGCAGCTTGAGGTCCTTCAGCACTGGCAGTGCCTGGGCGGCGAAGGCTTCGTTGAGCTCGACATGATCAATGTCATCCATGGTCAGGCCGGCGCGCTTGAGCGCCTTCTGAGTGGACGGTACGGGACCATAGCCCATGATTGCCGGATCGACGCCCGCCACCGCCATGGAGCGGATCACTGCCATTGGCTGGATGCCCAGATCCTGAGCGCGCTGTGCGGACATCACGATCATGCAAGACGCGCCATCGGTGATCTGCGAGGAAGTACCCGCCGTCACGGTGCCGCCCTTGGGGTTGAACGCCGGCCTCAGTGCTGCAAGGCTCTCAAGGGTCGTTTCAGGACGAATGGTTTCGTCGTAGTCGAAGACTTTGAGGAAGCCGTTCTCGTCGTATCCCTGCATCGGGATGATTTCATCCTTGAACAGGCCTTCGACAGTGGCCTTGTGCGCCAGACGGTGCGAACGCTCACCGAAGGCATCCTGCTGCTCGCGAGTGATGCCGTGCATCTTGCCCAGCATTTCGGCGGTCAGGCCCATCATGCCGGACGCCTTGGCGGCGTACAGCGACAGCTGCGGGTTCGGGTCGACGCCATGCATCATGCTGACGTGGCCCATGTGCTCGACACCACCGACGACGAATACATCGCCATTACCAGTCATGATCGCCTGAGCGGCGGTGTGTAGCGCGCTCATGGACGAGCCGCACAGGCGGCTGACGGTCTGCCCTGCGCTGGTGTGAGGAATGCGGGTCATCAGCGACGCCATGCGCGCGATGTTCCAGCCCTGCTCCAGGGTCTGGTTGACGCAGCCCCAGATCACATCTTCCACTTCTGCCGGATCGACTTTCGAATTGCGCGCGAGCACGCCTTCGATCAGTTGCGCGGACATGGTCTCGGCGCGGGTGTTGCGGTGCATGCCGCCCTTGGAACGACCCATCGGGGTACGGCCGAAGTCGACAATGACGACGTCTCTCGGATTAAGGCTCATATCTTCACTCTCGCTCGATTAACCGTAGAAGCGCTGGCCGTTGGCAGCCATCTCACGCAGCTTCGCAGTCGGGTGGTACAGCGGGCCCAGGTCGGCGTACTTGTCGGCCAGCGCCACGAACTCCGCGACACCGATCGAGTCGATGTAGCGCAGTGCACCCCCACGGAAGGGAGGGAAACCGATGCCGTAAATCAGGCCCATGTCGGCTTCGGCGGCGGTCTCGACGATTCCGTCTTCCAGGCAACGAACGGTTTCCAGGCACAGCGGGATCATCATGTAGTTGATGATGTCCTCGTCAGATAGCTCGCGGGTCTCGCTGACGATCGGCTTGAGCAGTTCGTAGGACTGCGGATCGACGACCTTCTTCGGCTTGCCCTTCTTGTCCACTTCATAGGCGTAGAAGCCCTTGCCATTCTTCTGGCCCAGGCGGTTGGCCTCGTACATGACGTCGACTGCGGTCTTGCTGTCGTCCTTCATGCGATCAGGGAAGCCATCGGCCATAACGTCACGACCGTGGTGGCCGGTATCCATGCCGACAACGTCCATCAGGTAGGCCGGGCCCATGGGCCAGCCGAACTTCTCCATCACCTTGTCGGCACGCACGAAGTCGACACCGTGGGCGATGGCGCGGGCGAAGCCGCCGAAGTACGGGAACAGTACGCGGTTGACCAGGAAGCCAGGGCAGTCGTTGACCACGACCGGGCTCTTGCCCATCTTCTTGGCGTAGGCGACGGTGGTGGCAATGGCGGTTTCGCTGGTCTTCTCGCCGCGGATGACTTCCACCAGCGGCATCATGTGCACCGGGTTGAAGAAGTGCATACCGCAGAAGTTTTCCGGACGCTTGAGCGCCTGGGCCAGCAGGCTGATGGAGATGGTCGAGGTGTTGGAGGCGATGATCGCGTCCTCACGCACCAGGCCTTCGACTTCGGCCAGTACCGCCTGCTTGATCTTCGGATTCTCGACCACAGCTTCGACGACGATGTCGACGTTGCCAAAATCACCATAAGAAGTGGTGGGGCGAATCGCATTCAGGGCTTCGGCCATCTTCGCCGGAGTCAGACGACCCTTCTCGACGCGCTTGCCGAGCAGCTTGGAGGCCTCGTTCAGGCCCATCTGGATACCTTCTTCGCGGATATCCTTCATCAGGATCGGCGTGCCTTTGACAGCCGACTGATAGGCGATACCGCCACCCATGATGCCGGCGCCGAGTACGGCAGCCAACTTCACTTCACGGGCCTGCTTGTCGTAGTTCTTGGCCTTCTTCTTCAGCTCTTGGTCGCTGAGGAACAGGCCGACCAGGCTTTGTGCCACAGAGGTCTTAGCGAGCTTGGCGAAGCCGGCAGCCTCGACTTCGATGGCCTTGTCGCGACCGAAGTTGGCCGCTTTCTGAATGGTCTTGATGGCTTCGACCGGCGCCGGGTAGTTTGGACCGGCCTGGCCGGCGACGAAGCCCTTGGAGGTCTCGAAGGCCATCATCTGTTCGATGGCGTTGAGCTTGAGCTTTTCCAGCTTCGGCTGACGCTTGGCCTTGTAGTCCAGCTCGCCGGAAATGGCGCGCTTGACCAAGTCCAGCGCAGCTTCCTGCAGCTTCTCCGGCGCGACCACGGCGTCGACGGCATGTACTTTCAGGGCGTCTTCGGCGCGGTTTTCCTTGCCCGAGGCGATCCACTCGACGGCATTGTCGACACCGATCACACGCGGCAGGCGCACAGTGCCACCAAAGCCCGGGTAGATGCCCAGCTTCACTTCCGGCAGACCGACCTTGGCGGTAGCGGACATGACACGGTAATCGGCCGCCAGGCACATCTCGAAACCGCCACCCAAGGCGATGCCGTTGATGGCAACGACGGTGGGCACGCCCAGGTCTTCAAAATCGCTGAAGATCTTGTTCGCTTCGAGGTTGCCGGCAACCAACTCCTCATCGGGAAGCTTGAAGTTATCGACGAACTCTGTGATGTCGGCGCCGACGATGAAAACGTCCTTGCCGCTGGTGACGATGACGCCTTTGACCGAAGCGTCAGCCTTGATAGCGTCGACAGCTTGGCGCAGTTCATTGAGGGTGAGGCGGTTGAACTTGTTGACGGACTCACCCTTGAGGTCGAAATTCAATTCGACGATGCCGCTCTCAAGAGCCTTAACCGTGATGGCTTTACCTTCGTAAATCATCAACTGATCTCCAGGAATGGAAGCTGAACGTTACGTGCCGCACGTCGCCGGTCTGAACGACCATCACCGAATTCGATGAACGACACCCACCGACACGATAAACCGGGCTGACGGCATTTGCATGGCAAACGCTCGATTCATACGCCCGTTTGATTTGGGTAGCACACCTTCATGGAAAAGCGACCTATTGTCAATCAGCGATGAAGCCAGGCAGATGCTTGCACTGCTCCATCGCGCTCTCTCGTTCGTGCCCGACACTGCCGTAGTTTCAGCGGCTCTATCTGCATTCATTCACGAAGCTGACCACCTATGTGCTTCGGATGAACCTGCGCAAACGTTAGCCGTCCCAATTCACGAGGCGCCTTGTACACTGCGCAGGAAAACCAATCCCCACCGGCCATGGCCACTACCGCTTTCCAGGAGTTCCGCATGTCAGCCCCGATTGCCCGAGTCGATAACGGCCAGGATCCCTACAAGTGGCTGGAGAATCGTGACGCACCCGAGGTGCTCGATTATCTGAAAGCGGAAAACGCCTACCTGGAACAGCAGCTGGCCGACCAGGCCGAGCTGCGCGAAACGCTGTTCCAGGAGATCAAGGGACGTATTCGCGAGACCGATCTGTCACTGCCATCGCCCTGGGGACCCTGGCTGTACTACCAGCGCACCACGGCTGGCGATGAATACCCACGCCATTACCGCTGCCCACGACCAGCCGACGGCTCGCTCAGCGTGGACGACAACGCCGAGCAACTGCTGCTCGACCCCAACGTGCTGGCCGCCGGAGGGTTTCTGTCGCTGGGCGCGTTCAGCATCAGCCAGGATCACAGCAAGCTGGCCTACAGCCTCGACACCCAGGGCGACGAAATCTACCGACTGTTCGTCAAGGACCTGGCAAGCGGCGCAGTCACCGCCCTGCCCTTCGACGACTGCGACGGCAGCATGGTCTGGGCCAACGACAACCAGACGCTGTTCTTCGGCGAACTCGACGATACCCACCGCCCGCACAAGATCTACCGCCACCGCCTGGGCGAGGACGGCCGCAGCGAGGTCTATCACGATCCGGATGGTCGCTATTTCGTGCATTGCTACCGCGCCAGTTCCGAACGCCAGCTGGTGATCCTCTCCAACAGCAAGACCACCAGCGAAGCCTGGGTACTGCCGGCCGACGAACCGGAAGGCCGCTGGACCTGCCTCGCCCCACGCGAGGAAAACCACGAGTACTATCCCGACCATGGCCGGCTCGATGGCCAGTGGTGCTGGTTCGTGCGCAGCAACCAGACCGGCATCAACTTCGCCCTGTATCAGGCGGCGGAAAGTGCGCCGCAGCGCGAGCACTGGCAGGAGCTGGTCGCCCACCGGGACGAGGTGATGCTCGAGGACATCAGCCTCAACGCCAGCGCCCTCACCCTCAGCCTGCGCGAAGCCGGCCTGCCGATCATCGAGGTACGGCCGCAGAACGTCGCAACCTATCGCCTGAAGTTACCGGACGCGGCCTACAGCCTTCATGTGCAGAACACTCTGGAGTTCGAGAGTCCGGTGATTCGCCTGCGCTACGAAGCGCTCAACCGCCCCGCGCAAATTCGTCAGCTGCAACTGGTCGACGGCGAACAGCAGGTCCTCAAGGAAACCCCTGTGGAAGGCCCCTTCGACGCCGATGCCTACGAAAGCCGACGTATCTGGACCACGGCAGCGGACGGCACCCAGGTGCCCATCAGCCTGGTGGGCCGTCGCGAGACCTTCGGCAACGCCGCACCGCTCTACCTGTACGGCTATGGCGCCTACGGCCACAGCCTCGACCCCTGGTTCTCCCACGCGCGGCTGTCGCTGCTCGACCGAGGCTTCATCTTCGCCATCGCCCACGTGCGCGGCGGCGGTGAACTAGGCGAAGCCTGGTATCGCGCCGGCAAGCTGGAACATAAGACGAACACCTTCGACGACTTCATCGCTTGCGCAGAAAAGCTGATCACCGAGCGCTATACCTCCGCGCACCAGTTGACCATCAGCGGCGGCAGCGCCGGTGGTCTGCTGATCGGTGCAGTGCTCAATCAGCGTCCGGAACTGTTCGGTGTCGCCATCGCCGAAGTGCCCTTCGTCGATGTGCTCAATACCATGCTCAATGAAGAGCTGCCCCTGACCGTCACCGAATACGACGAATGGGGTAACCCCAACGAACCGAACGTGCACGCTCGGATAAAGGCCTACGCGCCTTACGAGAATGTCCAGGCGCAGGCCTATCCGGCGATTCTCGCGGTTGCCGGTTACAACGACAGCCGAGTCCAGTATTGGGAGGCGGCGAAATGGGTCGCTAAACTGCGCGCCAGCAAGACCGACGACAATTTACTGCTGCTCAAGACCGAACTCGGCGCCGGCCACGGCGGCATGAGTGGCCGTTATCAGGGACTGAAGGACGTGGCGCTGGAATACGCCTTCGTTCTCAAGGTTTTCGGTATGGCGACGCGCTAAAGCGAGCTGTGGATTGCTGAGCAAAAACAAGCTGCAGACAGTACTGACGCTTGCCGACTTGCGGTCGGAACACCTCCGGCGCGCCGGGGTCAGCTATCACACCACTGTTTCGGAGCGATTACCCATGACCAGGACATCCTCAAACCAGACATCGCAAAACGTGCATGGCTGGGAGCGTGCGGCATCGATCGCAGGCGGGTTGTATTTCCTCGGCAAGGGCATTGGCCGTGGTGGCCTGGGCGGGCTCTTGCAACTGGCCATGGGTGGCATGGCCCTGGCGCGCGGCGTGACCGGGCACTGCGAAGCCAAGCGCGTACTTTGCGAAGTGAATGACCAGGCCAAAATGGCCGAAGGCAATTACCGGAGCATGCCGCTGGAGCGCAGCGAAGCGGACCAGCAGCGAATGAAAGCCAACGCCCAGGCGGCCACCTCTACCGCGACGGTCACCGGTAACGATTCGCTAATCAATCCCCCAACCGGCGTCTGAGGCGCAGGCGCGCCTCTGATGGGCGCGCCAAGCTTCGCACCGAGCAAAAAGCCAGGCGAAAGCTGGTCACTGCCTGATTTTTTGCCAAGAAGCCGTCATGCGATCAGTCGCCAGGCACCACGATCAGCCCCGCGCGCTCGCCGACCGCAACGTCGGTCATCGGAAAAAGAATCCGCGCACTCTGCTGCTCCACCACCCAGCGCAGGCCGCCTTCATCTTCGGCCAATAACGTACCAGGCGACACGGGGGCGAAGTTTTCGATGTCGGCCGGTATCCGCAGAGCGAACTGCTCGCTGCGCTTGATGATTTCCCGAGCCAGCCGGAACTGAAGCAAGGGCCGTGTCGGGTTTGCCGGCGAAGGCCCAGCGCCCTCGATCCAATGCCGTGCAGTCTGGAGCAGCTTGTCGACACAATCAGGCCAGACGTCATCGGGCGCTTCGGCGACTTCCAGCGTGAACGCCTCGGCGCCGTGCCGATTCGCCGTGTGTGCGCTGAAGGTAGCCGAGGGCTGTTTCTGCATGAGTACCGCATCGACTGCCGCATGCCTAAGGCGCATCAGACTTTCGGACGACGCCTCGCGATCTGCCACCCAGGGGCAGATCGCGAATTGCGGGAATTTCGATGCGCGCATGGCTGAGTGCAGATCGTAATGCCAGCGTCGTCGGCCCGGCTCGCGAAAGAATGCTGCTACCAGCGCTTCCAGCAGCGCAGCGCGGTGCGCCTCGTCACCCGAGGCGTTCGCATGCTTGCCATTGAAAAGCCGATTCAGATCATGCGCGATCAGGCGAACACCTCGACGCATGGCTGGCGGATTGCAGAACAACAGCAGCAAGCGGACACGAGGAAGGATCTCGCCGCGACTGATCGCCTTTACAAGGCGATCGAGCAGCTTGATTGGGATGATTTCACAACCATGCACGCCTGCCGACAACACCAGATCCAGCCCGGCGTCCTGGTCGGCAGCCGGAGACAGCTCGAGCGCGCCTTCGCCCAGCCATCGCAGCTTCGCTCCGGTGGTCGTGCACTGAACCTTCTCGTCAGGCACTCGCCCGGCAAGCGTCAGCTCCAGCAGGTTGCCGAGCGTAAGCAGCCCGGAACCCTCAGTGCTCGTGGTTGCAGTCCGGCCCATGAACGTGATCGTCGTCGGCGGGTTCGACCGGCTCCATTTCCAGTTCGAGACTGACCAGGTTGGTGGCCAGCGGGCGCAGCAGCAGATTGGCGTATTCGGTATCGCCCTCTTCCACGTCGACCCCGATCATCAGCTGGTTATTGCCGACCTGTTGAATCCAGACCTCCCGGCCCTGCCACATCACGGCAAAACGGGTGCAGGACGTCTCGAGCTGAGTACCGTCTACGTCTTCGAGGATCAGTTGCAGGCTATCGCTCATGGTCAAAACTCTCGATGAATAAAGAAGGCAGGACGACACCGCCCTGCCAGTTTCAGGCCGGGATCAGGCCTGGGTCAGTTTCGCCGCGGCACGCTCGAAGCGAGCGAGCCCCTCAGCAATATCGGCTTCTTCGATGATCAGGCTCGGCGCCAGGCGGATGACATCGGGGCCAGCCTGCAAGATCATCAACGCTTCCTTTTCGGCGGCATCGAAGATATCTCTTGCGCGCCCCTTCCACGCCTCGCTCAACACGCAGCCGATCAACATGCCCATGCCGCGCACTTGATCGAACAGCCCGTAGCGCTGGCCAATATCCAACAGCCCGCGCTTGAACCGCTCGTGCCGCTCCTTGACGCCGTTCAGAACCTCCGGCGTGTTGACGATATCGACCACCGCTTCAGCCACCGCACAGGCGAGCGGGTTGCCACCATAGGTGGTGCCGTGAGTGCCGACGCTGAAATGCGCGGCTATTTCATTAGTGGTCAGCATCAACCCGATCGGGAAACCGCCACCGAGGCTCTTGGCGTTGGTCAAAATGTCCGGCGTAACACCATAGTTCATGTAGGCGAACAGTTCGCCGGTACGACCCATGCCGGTCTGAACTTCATCAAAGATCAGCAAAGCGTTGTGCTCGTCGCAGAGTTTGCGCGCCCCCTCCAGGTAAGCCTGATCGGCCGGCAGCACGCCGCTTTCACCCTGGATCGGCTCAAGTACCACGGCACAGGTCTTGTCGGAAATGGCGGCGGCCAGCGCATCGAGATCGTTGTAAGGCACGTGGCTGATGCCCTGGATCTTCGGCCCGAAACCGTCGGAATACTTCGGCTGACCACCAACCGTCACGGTGAACAGTGTCCGGCCATGGAAGCTGTTCACTGCGGAGATGATTTCGTATTTTTCCGGTCCGTGATTATCGAAGGCATAGCGGCGCGCTAGTTTGAACGCCGCCTCGTTCGCTTCGGCCCCGGAATTACAGAAAAATGCCCGATCGGCGAAGGTTGCGGCGACCAGCTTCTTGGCCAGCCGCAGCGCCGGCTCGTTGGTAAAAATATTGGAGATGTGCCACAGCTTGCCAGCTTGTTCGGTCAACGTAGCGACCAATGCTGGATGAGCATGACCAAGCACGTTCACGGCGATACCACCAGTGAAGTCGATCAGTTCTCGCCCGCGCTGATCCCATACTCGCGAACCCTGGCCACGCACGGGAATGAAGGCGGCGGGTGCGAAAGTAGGAACGATGACCTGGTCGAAATCTGCGCGTTCTACCGGGGTGTGCGGGGCGGACATCAGGGCTCTCCTGCTAGGCGATACGATAGGAATGAAAACGCCCCGCCATGGCGGGGCGTTGCACGCGCAGTTTAAACACAGGTCCGCCAGGAATGGACGGTCCGGCGAAAATTATCTTCAGGAGATGACCGAGTGCTGTTGGTCCAGCACGATCGCCTGATCCAATGTTTCCAGCAGCGCTTTGCGCACCTTGAGCTTGGTGTTCTTGTGGGCCGTCATGTTGATTTTTTTCAGCTGTGCCGCAGTCGCTTTGGCGACATCCATCAGTTCACCGGCGGGAACGATCCTGTCGAGGAAGCCGGCTTCGACCGCTGCCTGCGGAGCGAAGATTTCGCCATTGATCACCGAGCGCTGGAACGCCGGCTTGGTCAGCCGATCCCGCGCAAGCTCAATACCCGAGTGATGCATCGTCATGCCGATCTGAACTTCGTTGAGACCAATGTTGAAAGTACCTTCGACACCGATTCGGTAGTCGGCCGACAGCAGCAGAAACGCCCCTTTGGCGATGGCGTGCCCGGGGCATGCCACGATGATTGGATAGGGATGGGCGAGCATCCGCCGCGTGAAGGTCGAACCGGTGGCCACAAGGGCAATGGCGCTTTCAGGCCCTGACGTCATCACTTTGAGGTCATAGCCGCCAGAAAGAATTCCCGGCTGACCGGTAATAATCACCACCGCACGGTCCTGCTCTGCACGATCGAAGGCGGCGTTGAGCGCGTCGAATACGGCTGGAGACAGCGCATTGACCTTGCCATTGTTCAGGGTCAGCGTGGCTATGCCATCTTCGAGGTCGTAGGAAACCAGATCACTCATGACGAATAGTTCCTTGTTAGAAGTCCGCAGACGTTACTCAGCGCAACCGGCCAGGTAAAGCACCGTGACTGACTGACAAGTCATGCCGATCGCACCAATCCGATGCCGAACGATTCATTCTTCAAGCAGGTAAGCGTTGTAGCGCTGGGGATTTCAGCGGAAGTTAAAGCCTGAAGACGGCGAGCTCAGCTCTCCGCTGTCTCCGGCTCAAGCTCGAGTATCGCCAGCAACTCAGGGTGCAGAAGCGTCTGCAGCTGCGGATCGGCGATGAACAAACCGTAGGAGCCGTCGGCGATACCGCCGCTTATACGATAGGGCGTGCCGTCGGCATCGACGGTCAGCTGGGAAAGATCCAGATAGCGAGGTTCGCAGGGCTTTTTGTCCGCAGCACGCATGACGACGACCTTAGGCCGCAGGTGCAACTGCTGATGCTTTTCCAGCACCAGAGCGATTTCACCGGTATGCAACTCAACCAACGTGCCAACCGGAAACACCCCGAGCCATCGAATGAATTCATTCACTAGGCTCTCGTCGAATTGCTGACCGGCGCTGCTGCGCAGCACGTCGTAGGCAGCCTGGATCGGACGTGCATCGTCATAGGCGCGATGACTGGTAATCGCATCGAAGGCGTCGACGATGGTGATCACTCGCGTCGTGAATGGAATCTGATACTGATCGAGCCCTTGCGGATAACCTTTGCCATCCAGCCGCTCATGGTGTCCGTATGCGGCCTGTACGGCCGCAGCGGGAATATCATCCTGGCCGCACAGAGCCTCGTAGCCGAATGAGGGGTGCAACTTGATATGCTCGAACTCTTCCCGGGTCAGCTTGCCCGGCTTGTTCAGGACGGCGGGATCGATCTTCATCTTCCCCACGTCATGCAATAGCCCGGCGATGCCCAACAGTTCGATCTTCTCATCGGGCAGCGCCAGGTGAGTCCCGAAGCCCATCGCTAGAATGGAGACGGAGAGGCAATGCAGGCTGGTGTATACGTCCCGGGACTTCAGGCGCGTCAGCCAAAGCATGGCGCTTTCGTTGCGCAGCATGCTTTGCAGGTTCCGTTTGACCAGCGCCTGGCAGGCCTTGGTATCGATCACCCGCCCTTGCTGGACATCCAACAGCACCTGATCCAAAACCAGCGCGCTGCTTCGATAGGCTTCACGCGCCTCCTGCACCTCGAGCGAGAGCGGGATACGTGACATTTTGCGTTTCACTCGTAGCGGCGTTGCCGAAGGCACCATCACCTGACCTTGATCGAGCAGCACCCGACGTGTGTCATCGACGAAAACGTAATCGCAGCGTTCGCGCACCGCCTGAACATGCTCAAGTTTGAGCAGCGGAAAACCCTGAAATAGAAAGTCGGTCTGACGCCACGGCCGATCCAGCTCGCATATATACATACCGAGTTCCAGATGGCTGACGTGTATGCGGCGCTTCGTAGCGATTTCCACCGCGTCCGCACGCTTGCGCTTGCTTTTGAATAACTTCATCGAAGCCTTCCCGGCTCATCCTATTCGCGACGCCCGACTCCGCTTGCGTTGAGCACCGACATAACTGGAGCTAAGAACCGCAACAGCAACATAGGTTCACTCTACCCCAGCGTTTCTCCCGCATTCTAGCGGCGCCTTAACCACCTGAAAGAACTAAAAAACTTTTTGCCATCCGCGTTCTCTTCGGCTACATTAGCGCGCCTCGACGGACCTCAAGCCCGTCGAGACCCGGTGAGGTGTCCGAGCGGTTGAAGGAGCACGCCTGGAAAGTGTGTATACGAGAAATCGTATCGTGGGTTCGAATCCCACCCTCACCGCCACTTTCGATACTGAAAAGCCCTGAAAACTGAAGAGTTTTCAGGGCTTTTTCGTTTGCGTGCCGATCACATGCGGAAGGCTCGGAAAGCGGACTAGTGACGGCTCGTGGTCACCAGATCGCTATGCTGACGCCACTGGCGAGGACTCACTCCGAACCACCGGCGAAACGCACGCGAGAACGCGCTGGTTTCGGAGTAGCCGAGCAAGGGCGCCAATTCGGAAATCGGTAGCTGCTGCTGGCGCATATAGTAAGTGGCCAGTTCCTGACGCTGCTTGTCCACCAGCGTGGTGAAAGTCAGCCCCTGCTCACGCAAGCGACGCTGCAGCGACCAGCTGCTCATGCCCATCTGCTCGGCGATATCCTCCAGCACCGGCTCGCCCAGCACCAGGCGCTGGCGAATCTGCGCGCGGGCATCATCCACGATGTCCGGTTCATTGCGTCCGGCCAGGCTGAGCTGACGCAGAGAGTCCTGCATCACCATCAGCAGGACCGGATCATGTCCCGGCATCACGCGTGTCAGGCCGCTCTTGGGGATCAGTAGCGAGTTGCAGGGCTGCTCGAAGTACACCGGCGCATCGAAGACCTTACCGTGCTCGTGCCAGTCCGCCGGACGCGGGTGCTCGAAGTGCACCGCACGCGGCGCCCATTGGCTTCCGAGCACGTGACGGATCAGGTTGCGAGCCATGCCCAGGGTCAGCTCGGCATCCTGCCGCCGGCAGAGAATGGCACCGTGCCGAACCTGATAGTCGAAGCGATAGCATTCCCCGTCGTCGACCAGCCGGATCAGGCTGTTGCGCTGGTGCAGCGGGAAGGCACGGGCGAAGTTGATCAGCGCCTGCTCGACCGTGGCCGAACACAGGCCGATGTAGCCCAGAAGACCCAGCGCCTGCGGCTTGAACTGCTGGCCGTAGTAGAGGCCGAAGTTGTCGCAGCCCGACTGCCGTGCCGCTTCCTCCAGCACTTGGCAATAATTCGGCAGCGCCAGACTGAGGGTGGGGTGCTGCAACAGCTCCGCATCAATACCCGACACACCGAGCACACGCTCGGCATCGCCCCCCTGCTTCTCGATGAAGCCACACAGGCCGCTGGCAGCCGCGGCCAGCACGCCAGCATGTTTTTGTCCGTCGGTGACGAGCGCCAGACCGGCCGACGCTTCAGGGTTGGCGAACAAGGAATTCATCAGAGCCTCCATCCTAACGAACCACGGAATGAAGCAAGAAGCACGCCGTGCTCCCAGAACAGCTCTAGGACGCTCGATTCGGAGAGTGGTCCGTCCATTTCATCGCTTTGATGCGGGTAAACGGGAAACACTTGCATCGAATCAGGGCACCGGAATGACACCCGACGACACACCGGCACTCCCCCACAACTTGACCCTGGACGACAGCAGAGCTCTGCCCGGGTCAAGTTGGGCACGTGAAACTGACTCATGATCAACCTGAGCCGCTTTTGAGAGCTGCACAACAACAAGACTGGAGGATCCCATGATCTACGCCAAACCTGGCACCACCGGCGCCGTCGTTTCCCTCAAGCCGCGCTATGGCAACTACATCGGTGGCGAATTCGTCGCCCCGGTCAAGGGTGAGTATTTCGCCAACACCAGCCCGGTGGACGGTTCGCTGATCGGCGAATTCCCGCGCTCGGGTGCCGAAGATATCGAAAAGGCCCTGGACGCCGCCCATGCCGCCGCCGATGCCTGGGGCAAGACCTCGGTGCAGGACCGCGCGCTGATCCTGCTGAAGATCGCCGACCGCATCGAAGCCAACCTGGAACAGCTGGCCGTCGCCGAGACCTGGGACAACGGCAAGGCCGTGCGCGAGACGCTGAATGCCGACGTGCCACTGGCCGCCGACCACTTCCGCTACTTCGCCGGCTGCATCCGTGCCCAGGAAGGCAGCGCCGCCGAGATCAACGAGCACACCGCCGCCTATCACTTCCACGAGCCGCTGGGCGTGGTCGGGCAGATCATTCCCTGGAACTTCCCGCTGCTGATGGCCGCCTGGAAGCTGGCACCGGCCCTGGCCGCCGGCAACTGCGTGGTGTTGAAACCGGCCGAGCAGACGCCGTTGTCGATCATGGTCTTCGCCGAGATCATCGGCGACCTGCTGCCGCCGGGCGTGCTGAACATCGTCCAGGGCTTCGGCCGCGAGGCCGGCCAAGCGCTGGCCACCAGCACCCGCATCGCCAAGATCGCCTTCACCGGCTCGACCCCGGTGGGTTCGCACATCATGCGTTGCGCCGCCGAGAACATCATTCCGAGCACCGTGGAGCTGGGCGGCAAGAGCCCGAACATCTTCTTCGAGGACATCATGCAGGCCGAGCCGGCCTTCATCGAGAAGGCCGCCGAGGGGCTGGTGCTGGCGTTCTTCAACCAGGGCGAGGTGTGCACCTGCCCGTCACGCGCAGTGATCCAGGAATCGATCTTCGAGCCCTTCATGGAGGTGGTGATGAAGAAGATCCAGCAGATCAAGCGCGGCAACCCGCTGGACACCGAGACCATGGTCGGCGCCCAGGCGTCCGAGCAGCAGTTCGACAAGATCCTCTCCTACATGGAAGTCGCCCGCCAGGAAGGCGGCCAGATCCTCACCGGCGGCGCGGCCGAGAAGCTCGAAGGCAGCCTGGCGACGGGCTATTACGTGCAGCCGACCCTGATCAAGGGCCACAACAAGATGCGCGTGTTCCAGGAGGAGATCTTCGGGCCGGTGGTGGCCGTGACCACCTTCAAGGACGAGGCCGAGGCGCTGGCCATCGCCAACGACTCCGAGTTCGGCCTGGGTGCGGGCGTCTGGACCCGCGACATCAACCGCGCCTACCGCATGGGCCGCGGGATCAAGGCCGGTCGCGTCTGGACCAACTGCTACCACCTGTATCCCGCGCATGCGGCGTTCGGCGGCTACAAGAAGTCCGGCGTCGGTCGCGAGACCCACAAGATGATGCTCGACCACTACCAGCAGACCAAGAACCTGTTAGTCAGCTACGACATCAATCCGCTCGGTTTCTTTTAAACGCAGCACCGGGGCCGACCTTGCGTGCGTACGGCCCCGGTACAGCCACCGTGATCCTCTCCAGCGGGAGGCGGAACCTTCCCTAAAGAACACCGTGACACCGCTCAAAGCCGGTTTTCGGCCTGCCTGGTGCAGCCTTCGATTGGCTTTCTGGCGCTTGGCAAAACATAACAACAGGGCAAAGCAATGGATCAGATCGGTAATTACGTTCTCTACGTCATCATGTTCTGCGCGGTCCTCGGGGCCTTCGCAGCCATACGCGACAGTGAAAAAGGCCTCGGCAAGGAATTCATGGAGGGCATCCATGCCACCGGACACATCTTCGTTCCGGCCGCCGGCATCATGGCGTCCATCCCCTACCTCACGGTATTGATCGAAAGCGTCTTCGGACCATTCTTCAATGCATTGAATGCCGACCCGGCGCTGGCGGCGACGATGATCATCGCCTCGGACATGGGTGGCTACCACCTCGCCGCCGCCCTGGCCGCCAGCAAGGAGGCCCTGATCATGGCACTGATCACCGGCTTCATGGGCGGCGCGACCATTGTCTTCTCGATCCCCATGGGCCTGGCCATGCTCGACAAGCGTGACCACAAGTACATGGCGCTGGGCATCATGTCCGGCATCCTCAGCATTCCGATCGGCGTGCTGATCGCCAGCGTTGTGCTGATGCTCAGCAACCCGATGGTGCGCGAAGTGGTCGCCACCAACGGCGAGGCCACCTACCAGTTGGCGATGAGCCTCGGCGGAATCTTCGCCAACCTGCTGCCGATCATCGTCTTCGTGGTGGCGCTGGCGGCCGGCCTGCGCTTCCTGCCGGACCTGATGATCAAGGGCTTCATCGGCTTCGGTCGCGGCATGGACGCGCTGATCAAACTGGTGCTGGTGTTCTCCATCGTCGAGTACTTCACCGGCGTGTTCACCATCGTGCTGGGTGGCTGGGGCTTCGACCCGATCATCGCCGATGCCGAGGACCAGACCCGCGCCCTGGAAACCGCCGGCTATATCGGCATCATGCTGGCCGGCGCCTTCCCGATGGTCTACCTGCTGCGCAAGTACCTCGGCGGCCCCCTGGAAGCCCTGGGCAGCAAGGTCGGCCTGAGCGCCGTCGGCAGCGCCGGCATGCTGGCGACCATCGCCAATATCCTCGCGATGTTCCGCCTGGTGCGCTTCATGCCACCGAAGGACAAGGTGCTCAATATCGCCTTCGGCGTGTGCGCGGCCTTCCTGCTCGGCGACCACCTGTCCTTCACCGCCAACTTCCAGCCAACCATCATCCTGCCGGTGCTGATCGGCAAGATACTTGCCGGCTTCTCCGCCGTGGGCCTCGCCTACTGGCTATCGGTACCCAAGGCGCTGCAACTGGAACAGCAGGATCGAGCCGCCGGCATCATCGAAGACGGCGAATACCCTGGCTCCAAGCTGCACGGAGAGCCTCTGCCAATTTCGAAAGAAGTCGCCCAGGCCTGACTTCGAGCGCAACAGATGCTGCCGGGGGTGCACTGCCCCACCGGCAGCACGGCGTTCGTCCGGCACAGGCGAAAACAGCCCGTGCCCTCCACCCGAGACAGGAAACAGATCATGGCAACCTATTCCCACAGCATCGGCGGCCAGACCTGGCGCTTCGACAGCCTGCGCGAGTTGCTGGCCAAGGCCAGCCCACTGCGCTCGGGCGACTGCCTGGCCGGCGTCGCTGCCGCCAGCGACGCCGAGCGCGCCGCTGCCCAGATGACCCTGGCCGACGTGCCGCTCAAGCAGTTTCTGAGCGAGGCGGTGATTGCGTATGAAAGCGACGAAGTCACCCGGCTGATCATCGACAGCCATGACGCCGCCGCCTTCGCCCCGGTCAGCCACCTGACGGTGGGCGGCCTGCGCGACTGGCTGCTCGGCGATGCCGCCGACGAGGCCAGTCTGCGCGCCCTGGCCCCCGGTCTGACGCCGGAGATGGCCGCCGCGGTGTCGAAGATCATGCGCGTGCAGGACCTGATCCTGGTGGCGCAGAAGATCCGCGTGGTCACCCGCTTTCGCAACACCATGGGCCTGCGCGGACACATGTCCACCCGCCTGCAACCCAACCACCCCACCGACGACCCCGCCGGCATCGCCGCCAGCACCCTCGACGGCCTGCTCTACGGCAATGGCGACGCCATGATCGGCATCAACCCGGCCACCGATAGCATGGGCTCTATCTGCACCCTGCTGGAGATGCTCGACGCCGTCATCCAGCGCTACGAGATCCCCACCCAGTCCTGCGTGCTGACCCACGTCACCAGTTCCATCGCCGCCATCGAGCGCGGCGCGCCGCTGGACCTGGTGTTCCAGTCGATCGCCGGCACCGAAGCGGCCAACGCCAGCTTCGGCATCAGCCTCAAGGTGCTCCAGGAAGGTTACGAAGCCGGCCTGAGCCTCAAGCGCGGCACGCTGGGCAACAACCTGATGTACTTCGAGACCGGCCAGGGCAGCGCGCTATCGGCCAATGCCCATCACGACGTCGACCAGCAGACCTGCGAGGCTCGCGCCTATGCGGTGGCGCGCCATTTCAATCCGTTCCTGGTCAACACCGTGGTCGGCTTCATCGGCCCGGAATACCTCTACAACGGCAAGCAGATCATCCGCGCCGGGCTGGAGGACCACTTCTGCGGCAAGCTGCTCGGTGTGCCGATGGGCTGCGACATCTGCTACACCAACCACGCCGAAGCCGACCAGGACGACATGGACATGCTGCTGACCCTGCTGGGCGCCGCCGGCATCAACTTCATCATGGGCATCCCCGGCTCCGACGACGTGATGCTCAACTACCAGACCACCTCCTTCCACGATGCGCTCTACGCCCGCCAGGTGCTTGGCTTGCGGGCTGCGCCGGAATTCGAGGCGTGGCTGGCGAAGATGAACATCCTGCGCCAGGACGGCAATCGCCTGCACCTGGGAGAAGGACTGCCCGAGCCGTTCCGCCAGGCACTGGAGCAGTTGGCGTGAAGCCTAGAATGAAAGCACCCCGGATTCGCGCCGAGTGCCCGATCGGTGGAAAACGCTGCGCGGTTTTCCACCCTGCGCCGGCGCACCCACCGCAGCCGTAGGGTGGAAAACGACCACAGGTCTTTTCCACGCGTCTTGCCGTGATCTCAAAACGAGGTAGCCATGCCCAACCACGCCCCCACCACCGAGAACCCCTGGCAGCAACTGCGCCAGCTGACCCCGGCGCGCATCGCCTTGGGCCGTGCCGGCACCAGCCTGCCGACCCGTGCTCAGCTCGACTTCCAGTTCGCCCACGCCCAGGCCCGCGACGCGGTGCACCTGCCGTTCGACCATATCGGTCTGCGTGAGGAACTGCACAACCTCGGTCACCACTCGCTGCTGCTGCACAGCGCCGCCAGCGATCGCCACACCTATCTGCAACGTCCTGACCTGGGCCGGCGCCTGGACGAGGCCTCCGCCGCCCAGCTGGATGATCACGTCAAAGAACACGGCGGCGGCCATGACCTGGCTATCGTTATCGCCGACGGTTTGTCTTCGCTCGCCGTCAGCCGCCACAGCCTGCCGTTTCTCGAGCGTCTGTTCGAACAGGTGACGGCGGAAGGCTGGTCGCTGGCCCCCGTGACACTGGTCGAACAGGGCCGGGTGGCGGTGGCCGACGAGGTGGGCGAGCGGCTGGGCGCGAGGATGACGGTAATCCTGATCGGCGAGCGTCCCGGCCTCAGCTCGCCCGACAGCCTCGGCCTGTACTTCACCTGGGCACCCCGTGTCGGCCTCAACGATGCCTATCGCAACTGCATTTCCAATGTGCGCCTGGAAGGCCTGAGCTACGGCATGGCCACCTTCCGCCTCATGTACCTGATGCGCGAAGCCTGCCGGCGGCAGCTCTCGGGGGTCGACCTCAAGGACGACGCTCAGGTGCCCACCCTGGAAAACCAGGGACCCGGCAACTTCCTGCTACCGGAGAAGGATTGATGGCCTGAGGAATCGCCGATTCCCCTGTCGCCCCGACAGGCGAGTCGCTTCGCCGTTACCCCGCATTGTTCCGTTTCCACCCGCTGTCCCGGGCCAGGCGGCGCCGATGTTCCTTTTCTCAGTGCTCTGGACAGACGGGTACTTCATCGCCGACGAGTGGCACCGAGCGATGCGCGTTGCGTGGTACATCGCGGTTCGCCTGGCTCACCTCCGTGCCCCCGCCTGGTAAAGGGCGCCCGACTTCCCAGGTCTCGGACCGCTGTGGCGAACCACACCAGGCTGCTGGTCTGCAATTTGCTTGTCGAGAAGCAGAAACAGGGCCTTCCCGATCCAGACGCACAGGGCGCCGCTCTTTCCCGCCTTACCGACAAAACGAAGAACGCCAGGGTGCGACAAATGATCCAAGAGGACATGGCACCAACAACAATAAAAGGGCGCTAGCATGTTCAGACAGAAAAAATTCAGGCAGGCGACGCTGATTCTGGTCGCCACGGCAGTCATTCTGATTCTGCCCAATCTCACCCGCCTCTTCGGCTGATCAGTCACGCCAAAGGAGAATTCGATGTATCGCCTGCTCATGATCCTGCTCGCCTTCAGCGCAACGGCAACCGCGGGGGAGATAGACCAGGCCGGGGCACTGGAGGCACTGAAGCGCCCCGACACCTTGCTGATCGACGTACGAACCGCGGAAGAATATGCCGAAGGCGCAATTCCCGGCTCGGTCCGTATCGGCTCGGAGGAGCTGCGTGCCCGCATCGCCGGTGTCGCGCCCGATAAGGACGCACCGATCGTTCTGTACTGCCGCAGCGGTCGTCGCTCATCCGCCGCCCAAGATCTGCTCCAAGACATGGGTTATCGCCAAGTCATCAATGCAGGCGCCTATGAGGACTTGCAAGTAATCGCCCCACCGCGCTGAGCTGCGCGCTCTGCCCCCTGACTTCGCCTCCTCGCCTTTAGCGGGAACTAATACGCAGCAGCAGCTACCGAAATAGAAGCTGCTTTTTTGCGCCTGCCCGCAATTACCCGGAGGACTTAATGAATTGGGACGTGCTGTTTAACGAAACCCTGTGGATCAACACTGCCATCATCGCTGGCGTCACGCTTGTCAGCTATCTCGTCTTGCAGACCATCCTGCGGATCATTACCAATCGTTTGCGCAAGATGGCTAAGGGCTCGAAAAGCGGCTTCGTCGCAATCGCAGCGGAAATGCTCAGCCGCACCAGTCATCTGTTGTTGATAGCCCTTTCGCTGCTGATCGCATTAAAGGTCGTCGAATTGCCTGATCGTTGGGAATCGACGATGTCGCATGGCTGGTTCATCGCCCTCGCCTTCCAACTCGCGCTCTGGATGGACACTGCCGTCCGCTTGTGGATGGACAGCCTGAGCCGCGACGGCAAGGCACGAAACCCCGTCACCACGACGATCATTGGCATCATGATCCGCATCGTTATCTGGACCATGATGCTGCTCTCGATCTTGGCAAACCTGGGCGTCGACATCACCGCCATGGTTGCCAGCCTCGGCGTCGGCGGTATCGCCATCGCGCTGGCGGTACAGACCCTGCTCAGCGACGTCTTCGCGTCCCTGTCCATAGGCGTGGACAAGCCGTTCGAGATCGGTGATTTCGTCGTGTTCAGCGATGTGGCTGGCACCATCGAGCACATTGGTCTCAGAACTACGCGCATCCGGGCATTGAGCGGCGAACAGATCGTCAGCGCCAACGCCAATCTGCTCACACAGATACTGCACAACTACAAACGCATGAACACGCGGCGGATCGTGTTCAAGTTCGGCATCGCCTACCACACGCCATCGGACAAGGTGCGCGAGGTTTCAGCGCTGGTGAAGCGGATCATCGAGAGCCTGGAAAACGTCAAATTCGACCGGGCGCATTTCCTCGCATTCGACAATAGCCAGCTTACCTTCGAGGTCGTCTACATCATGCAGATGTCCGATTACAACGCCTACATGGATGCCCAGCAAGAGATCAACCTGCAACTACTCGATGGCATTCGTGAGATGGGCGTCCAGTTCGCCTTCCCGGTTCGCAAGGTCGAGTTCATGGGCGGCAGCTTGCCGGAGGTGAATGTTGCCGGTAGTCCCAAGGAAAAACCCGCAGCCAACCAGGAAGCTCAACGCACGCAGCCAAACCGCTGACGATTGGCGGCGCCCGGCCGAATAGGACGGGCGCCGCCGCAGCTCACCTCAAGGCAGACGGATTTGCTTGTGGGTTTCGATCAACTGTTCCACCACGCCCGGATCGGCCAGCGTAGAGATATCGCCCAAGGCATCGTATTCGTCAGCGGCGATCTTGCGCAGGATGCGCCGCATGATCTTGCCTGAGCGCGTCTTCGGCAGCCCCGGCGCCCACTGAATCACGTCCGGCACGGCGATTGGGCCGATTTCCTTACGTACCCACTGTTGCAGTTCCTGACGCAGTTGGTCGGACGGCTCTTCTCCCGACACCAGCGTCACATATACATAGATCCCCTGCCCCTTGAGCGGATGCGGCACGCCCACCGCTGCCGCTTCGGCCACCTTGCGATGCGCCACCAAGGCGCTTTCGATTTCGGCCGTGCCCATGCGGTGACCGGATACGTTCAGCACATCATCGACCCGGCCGGTGATCCAGTAATAACCATCTTCGTCGCGGCGTGCGCCGTCACCCGTGAAGTACATGCCACGGAAGGTCTTGAAGTAGGTATCGACGAAGCGGTCATGGTCGCGATAGATGCTGCGCATCTGCCCCGGCCAGGAATCGAGGATTACCAGATTGCCTTCGGTGGCGCCTTCCAGCAGGTTGCCGAGGTTATCCACCAACCCCGGCACGACGCCGAAAAACGGCCGCGTGGCCGAGCCCGGTTTCAGTGCGGTCGCACCCGGCAACGGACTGATGAGGATGCCGCCGGTCTCGGTTTGCCACCAGGTATCGACGATCGGGCAGCGTGAACGTCCCACTGTCTCGTAATACCAGTGCCAGGCTTCCGGGTTGATCGGCTCACCCACGGAACCGAGCAACCGCAGGCTCGAACCGTCGGCGCCGTCCATCGCCGCGCTGCCCTCGGCCATCATCGAGCGGATCGCCGTAGGAGCGGTATAGAGGATATTCACCTTGTGCTTGTCGATGATCTGGCCAATGCGCGTCACATCCGGATAGTTGGGCACACCTTCGAACATCAGCGTGGTGGCTCCATTGGCCAGCGGCCCGTAGAGGATGTAACTGTGCCCTGTGATCCAGCCGACGTCGGCGGTGCACCAATAGATTTCGCCGGGACGATAGTCGAAGACCCGCTCGTGGGTCAGAGCGGCATAGAGCAGATAACCGCCCGTGGTGTGCAGCACGCCCTTGGGTTTACCCGTCGAGCCGGAGGTGTAAAGAATGAACAGCGGCTCCTCCGCGCCCATCTCCTTAGGCGCGCAGACTTCACCCGCGACGCGCATCAAATCGTCGTACCAGATATCGCGATGCTGATGCCATTTGATATCGCCACCGGTGCGACGCACCACGATGAGCTTCTGCACGCAGTGGGTCTTCGGGTTGGTCAATGCCTCGTCGACGTTGGCCTTCAGCGGGATGGTCTTGCCGCCGCGCAGGCCCTCGTCGGCCGTGATCACCACCTTGGAGTTGCCGTCGATGATTCGTCCGGCCAGCGCCTCCGGTGAAAAACCGCCGAACACGACCGAATGAATGGCGCCGATGCGTGCACAGGCCAGCATCGCCACCGCGACTTCCGGAATCATCGGCATATAAATGGTGACAACATCCCCGCGATGCACATCCTGCCCGCGCAGGGCATTGGCGAACTTGCTGACTTCTTTATGCAATTCACGGTAGGTGATCTTGCGGCTGTCGGCCGGATCATCGCCCTCCCAAATGATCGCCACCTCATCGCCCCGCGTCTCGAGATGGCGATCCAGGCAGTTGGCCGAGACGTTCAACGTGCCATCGGCAAACCACTTGATATCGACGTGATGATCATCGAAGGATGTCTGTTTGACCCGTGTAAACGGCTTGATCCAGTCAATCCGTCCCGCCTGCTCGCGCCAGAAGCCGTCAGGGTTGACCACCGACTGTTGGTACATGGCTTTGTAGGCGGCTTCGTCGGTCAGCGACCGAGCCGCAACGTCCGGATTTATGGGATACAGCGACTCTGCGCTCATGGGCAAATACCTCATTCGTCGGTCTTGTTATCGTTTCGAGTAACCCTGTCTCAGGCGAACCATAGGCGTCAACCAGGCGCCTGAAAGACTTCAGGTTCGAGCTACGCGGGGTCGAAGCGTTCCGCTGGCGTGTCACGCCATTCTTTCTAGAGCATAGACGCTTCGATAAGAAAGCACTTCGCCAGCTCTCAGCCATGAAACAGAACGTTACCGCCATTGGCCGTCTGACTGCTTCGCGAAGTCAGCCATCGAGGCGGCGCAGCAATCGGCAAGATTCGCTCATGCAAGCGGTACGACGCGCCGCTACCGGCGCTCTGCTGGCCTGCTTTTTAATTTAAGATGGCGCCCTTTCGCCGTACCGGAGCCGCAATGACCGCCGCCGCCCTCTCCCCGACCCTTGAACTCGCCTGCGAGCTGATCAATCGCCCATCGGTGACCCCGCTGGACGAGGGTTGCCAGCAATTGATGAGCGAGCGGCTTGCCGCCTGCGGGTTCGCCATCGAGCCGATGCACATCGAAGAGGTCGAGAACTTCTGGGCGATACGCGGCAACGAAGGGCCGGTGCTGTGTTTTGCCGGTCATACCGACGTGGTCCCCACCGGACCGGTGCAGGCGTGGCAGAACCCGCCCTTCACGGCGCGCATCGACGAGAGCGGCATGCTCCACGGCCGTGGCGCGGCGGACATGAAAGGCAGCCTGGCCTCGATGATCATCGCGGTGGAGCGCTTCACCGCCGACCATCCGAACCACAAGGGCCAGATCGCGTTTCTGATCACCAGCGATGAAGAAGGCCCTGCTCATCACGGGACCAAGGCGGTCGTCGAGCGTCTGCGCGAGCGTGGTCAGCGGCTGGATTGGTGCATTGTTGGCGAACCGTCGAGCACTGCGCTGGTCGGTGACGTGGTCAAGAATGGCCGGCGCGGCTCGCTCGGCGGCACCCTCACCGTACGCGGCCAGCAAGGTCATGTGGCCTATCCACACCTGGCGAAGAACCCGATTCATCTGGCCGCGCCGGCACTGGCCGAGCTGGCCGCCGAACATTGGGACGACGGCAACGCCTTCTTCCCGCCGACCAGCTTTCAGATCTCCAACCTCAACTCCGGCACCGGCGCGACCAACGTCATTCCCGGCACGCTGGAAGCGGTGTTCAACTTCCGCTTTTCAACCGAATCCACCGTCGACGGGCTGCAACAGCGCACCGCCGCCATCCTCGACAAGCACGGCCTGGACTGGAGCGTCGACTGGGCGCTGTCGGGCCTGCCCTTCCTCACCGAACCGGGGGAATTACTCGACGGTGTGGCCGCGGCGATCCGCAGCGTGACCGGGCGCGAAACGACGCCTTCCACCAGCGGCGGCACGTCGGACGGCCGTTTCATCGCCACCCTCGGCACTCAGGTCGTCGAACTCGGCCCAGTCAACGCAACGATTCATCAGGTGGACGAACATATTCTGGCCAGCGACCTCGACCTGCTGACCGAAATCTACTACCAGACGCTGGTCAATCTGCTCGCATGTTGATCTGCCCTATCTGCCAAGCCGGGCTGACTGCGGTCGACAGTGGCGTCGCCTGCCCGGCCAATCACCGCTTCGACCGCGCGCGCCAGGGCTACCTCAATCTACTGCCAGTGCAGCACAAGAACAGCCGCGACCCCGGCGACAACCAGGCCATGGTCGAGGCGCGCAGGCGCTTTCTCGATGGTGGCCACTATGCGCCGCTGGCCGAACGCCTGGCGCAGCTGGCGGCCGAACGTGCGCCGAATCGCTGGCTGGATATCGGTTGTGGCGAGGGCTATTACACCGCGCAGATCGCCCAGGCGTTACCGGCTGCCGAAGGCTATGCGCTGGATATTTCCCGCGAGGCGGTCAAGCGCGCCTGCAAGCGTGCACCGCAGCTCGAATGGCTGGTAGCGAGCATGGCCCGTGTGCCGCTGGCAGACGCCAGCTGCGATTTGCTGGCCAGCGTATTCAGCCCGCTGGATTGGAACGAAGCCCGCCGCCTGCTCGCACCCGGTGGAGGCCTGCTGCGCATGGGCCCGACCCGTGAGCATCTGTGGGAGTTGCGCGGTCTGCTGTATGACGAAGTACGTGACTATGATGACGAAAAGCACCTGGCGCTGATCCCCGACGGCATGTACCTCGCCCATAGCGAAACGCTGACGTTCGAACTGCAACTCGATAGCGCCCAGGCCCGTGCCGATCTGCTGGCCATGACCCCGCACGGCTGGCGCGCCAGCGCCGAACGCCGCGCGGCGGTGATCGACGCGCCGCTGCGTGTGCGGGTTGCGATACGCTACGACTGGATTCAGCGCGACGCTTAGTGTCGCGAGGCCGGTAGGTGCCCTGTCGGCGCACCGCTGGCGAACGGGCGACACGGACCCGAAAACCACAGAATCAACTGACACCTCACAAACAAGGCAGCCGCCCATGCGTCAACCGGACATCGAGATCTACCTCAGGGATGCCAGCCAGGACGCCGTCACCGACTGGCTGAACCAGGCCGTTGGGCCTTGCTCTGCGTGGCAGCCCAAGGGCAAGACGTTCAAGTGCCGCGCCGGAGACATCCTGGTCACCTGGCTGCCAAAGGCTGTCGGCAAATGGCACAGCCTGCTGCTCGAAAGCGACGCAACGCCCTGGGAAGACGATGTCGCCTGCGCGCGTGCCGCGCACCAGGCGCTGGGAGTAGAAATCCGCTGCGCGCCGGGTGGCTGGCAGGAAGAAGAATCAGTGGAAGATGCCGATCGCTGGATCAGCATCAGCGAACGCGGCGAAGAGGAAATCGTCTGGCGCACGGATTGAATGGGGCCTCGGAACGGATCCTTGGTGGCTTGCTCCGTTCTGGAAGCACACATCCGTAGGGCCGAATCATTCGGCCGAAACCAGACCATGGTCGCCACCGCGTGGTGGGCTGAAGCGGAGCGCAGCCCGGCCCAACCTACAAAACTATAAGGCGATAAAAAACAAACCCCGCTAGAAAGCGGGGTTCGTCATCAATGTGGGCTCATCGAGTAACGGGCCACTTCATTGCCGCAGCAAGATCAGAACCCTGCCACGTCCTCGGCCTGCAGGCCCTTCTGGCCTTGAGTGACCGAGAATTCCACTTGCTGACCTTCGGCCAGAGAGCGGTGGCCTTCGCCACGAATCGCCTGATAGTGAACAAACACATCCGGGCCACTACCACGCTGGATGAATCCATAACCCTTGGCATCGTTGAACCACTTGACGGTTCCAGTCTCGCGCTCAGCCATCCTAACTTTCTCCCAACTTGATTCTTGTTATTCCCACGGTGGGGATGGAACGATCCGGCCCGATCTGCAGCAAGCCGTCCGCCGGCAATCTACCGGAACAGACATGACAAACGCGTTTCAGGCCGTCGCCGGCTGAGTATAAACAGGAAACTCTCGTATTCGACCCTTTTGCAGCTATCGAACACGTCTTCAGCCGGTCCTGCGCCTGCGCCACAACCAGATCAGCAACACGCCCAGCGTCAGCAACAGCGGTATCAGGGCAATATTGACGAACTTCAGCGTACGACCCAGCGCCTCGATATCGGCGTTGAGCTGGTAGCGCACCTCGCGCAGCTCCTTGCGGATATTCAGCTTCTCCTGCATGAAGCTCCGCAAGGCCGCTTCCTGTTCGGCGGTCAACTCCAACGCCTCTTCCGTGTCGGGACCCTGCAACTCGGCCAGCTTCGCTTCCGTCGCGGCCAGGCGCTGCTGCAGGACATCTTCCGTCTCACGGAAACGGTTTTCCGCCTGGCGCTGCAGCTCTTCGACCACGACGAAGGGCCGGGCGAAGCGCCCTCGCGAGCGAATGCTGATCAGCGCATCGGTACCGGCGAGATTGTCCAGCGCGTTGACCACAAAGGTGCCGTTGTCGGCCCAGGGCTGCGGAAGGCGCTGGCCGAAGAAATCCTGAACCTGCACCCACATGCGGTCGGCCAGCAGATCGGTATCCGCGACAGCGATGACGTTGATGTGAGCCGCTTCCTTGAGGCCTTCCGTGCGCCCTTCGATGCCATCCGGATAGGCCGATTGCGCCGGCCCCTGAATGCGCGCCGCCAGGGTGTAACGCTCGCCGGTCGGCTGCAGCTCGCGCAGCAGCATTTCCGGATTGTCCAGGGTGGCGAAGCGCGCGGCTTCGAACGGCATGGCATAGCTCGAGCTCTGGATCAGCGGTGTGAAACGGGTCGTCGCGTCGTTCAGCGGCTCCAGAAAGCCCGCCGTGGCCATCGTCAGGCTTTCCAGCGAGGCAGTAGTGACATCATCGATATCCAGGGTGCCCTGCGTCAGGTTCAGCCAACCGGGATGACGGACCGACCGACGCTCGGCGCCAACGCCGACGGACATCGCATAGGACGCATCCGCGACGACCTGCTCGGCAGCCATGCGCACGCCCCAGGCCTTGAACAGTGGCTCCAGACCGGACGCCTTGCTCTCGCCGAACTCGCCCGGGCCGATGCCCATACCGGGGTCGGCTTCGCTGTATGGATCGACGAACACCAGCAGCTTGCCGCCCCGCATGACGAATTGGTCTATGGCATAGAGCGTCTGCTCCGGCAGATCCTTGGGGTGCACCAGCATCAGCACCGACACGCTGGCGGGGATCAGGTCGACATCGCGCTTGAGGCTTTCGATATGGAACACCTGGCGGATGTTCTCCAGCACCATCCAGGGCTGCGTCGCCTGCTGGGTGCGCATGTCGAAACCGCCATTGATCTGCAACCCGGACAGTACGCCCACGACGGGCATCTGCGGCGCTGCCAGCGTTTGCACCAGCCGACTGATCTCGTATTCCAGAAACTCTTCCTGATCCAGTGGGAAGAACGGGATGCCCTGCGTCTGTCCTGAAGCGTTGGTGCCGGCAAGCCCGAAGTAGATGGTGTCCCCACTCTGGTTCAACGGCACCGCCTGCAGGCCCAGCTCGGCGGCGCGGTCCTCCTCTTCCGAGAACGGCTGCGGGTCGATCACGTGCAGCTTGATCTTGCCGTCGGCCTCGCGTTCGTAGGCGCGCAACATTTCCTCGACACGCCGAGCGTAGTTGCGCAGCGTCACCAGGTCCTTCACGGCATGGTCGGAATAGAAGAAATGCAGCTCGATAGGCTCCTTGAGTTCATCGAGGATGGTCTCGGTGCCTTCGGAAATGGTGTAGAGCTTCTGCTCGGTCAGGTCCAGCCGAGCGCCAGTGAACAGCAGACCGGAGAAGAGGTTGAACGCCAGGAACGCCAGCGCGATCAGCAGCAGTCCGGCACCCGAATAAATCACTCGTTTCATATGGGTTCCCTTATGCCGCTTTCTTCAGATCGACGACCACGGCGGTGGCCGCCAGCCAGGCGATGATCAGCGTGACGAAGTACAGCAGGTCACGCAGATCGATCACGCCCTTGCTCAGCGAGTCGAAACGGATCAGGAAACTCAGCGAAGCAACTGCATCCACCAGCCACTGCGGGGCCCAGGCGAAAGCGTCGAGTACCATCGGCAAGCCGCTGACGATGAACAGGAAACACACGCTGACCGCCAGGATGAAGGCGATCACTTGGTTCTTCGCCAAGGCCGACATGCACGAGCCGATAGCGAGGAAGGCGCCCGCCAGCAACCAGCTGCCGAAGTAACCGGCGGCAATCGCGCCGTTATCCGGCTCGCCGAGATAGTTGACGGTGATGACCATCGGGAAGGTCAGCAGCAGTGCCAGACCGGCGAACATCCAGGCGGCGAGAAACTTGCCGGTGACTGCCTCGAACAGGCTGATCGGCAGCGTCATCAACAGCTCGATGGAGCCGGATTTACGCTCCTCCGCCCATAACCGCATGGCGATGGCGGGGATCAGGAACAGATACAACCAGGTATGAAAGCCGAAGAACGGCACCAGATCGGCCTGGCCGCGCTCGTAGAAGCCACCCAGATAAAAGGTGAAGACGCCTGACAGCACCAGGAAAATCAGAATGAACACATAAGCGAGCGGCGTGGCGAAATAGCTGCCCAGCTCGCGCTTGAAGATCACCGGCAACTGGTTCATAGCGCCTCCCCGCGGGTCAATGTACGGAACACCTCGTCCAGCCGGCCGCGCTCCACGTTCAGCTCCTTTACCGGCCAACCCTGCTGACCGATCAACGCGTTGATCTGCGGAAAGATCACCTCGCCCGGCTTGGCCAGCACCGTGACGCTGTGTTCCGGCTCGTTGTGCTCGATGCCCGCCACGCCCGGCATCGCCGCCAGCGCGATCTCATCCAGCGGACCGTCGCTGACCAACGTTACCGCCTGGTGATACTTCGAACGGCTCTCCAGCTCGAACGGCGTGCCATCGGCCACCAAGCGGCCGCTGGCAACCACCACCGCGCGGGTGCACACCGCCGTGACTTCTTCGAGGATATGCGTGGAGATGATCACGATCTTGTCCTGCGCCAGCCCCTGAATCAGCTCGCGCACCTGATGCTTCTGGTTCGGGTCCAGGCCATCGGTTGGCTCATCGAGGATCAGCACTCGCGGATCATGCAGGATCGCCTGCGCCAGCCCGACACGCCGCTTGAAGCCCTTGGACAGCGTCTCGATCGTCTGGCCGAGCACCGCCTCCAATTCGACCTGTCCCGCCGCGGTATCGACCCGTACGCGCTTGTCCGCGCCGCGATAACCGCGCACCTCAGCGATGAATTCGAGAAAGCCGCGTACCGTCATGTCGCCATAACAAGGCGCGCCTTCCGGCAGATAACCGATCTGCCGCTGGGCCTGCAGAGTCTGGGTCTGGATGTCGCAACCGAAGATGCTCGCCGTACCGGAAGTCGGCGCGAGAAAACCGGTGAGCATCTTCATCGTGGTGGACTTGCCGGCGCCATTGGGGCCGAGAAAGCCCAGCACTTCGCCGGGTTGAACGCTGAACGACAACGCATCGACAGCCGTGTGCTGGGCAAATCGTTTGGTCAGATTCTTTAGCTCGATCATTGGCCTCTCATCCATGGATCAAGGCCTGGCGCGCCGCCCGTGAGCCACGAGCCAAGCCTGCAAAAATGCCGGCGGAACTATAAGAAGGCCGATGCGGCGATTGCAACGGGCAGAGCGTGTGGAAGATTGACTGGAGATTGCGTGACAGAGGGCGAGGATATGGCGAGCCGAGACAATTCAAATGCGCTCCTCATGAGATAAACAGAGCCGGCAATGCCTGGTTTTAGTACTGCTTACAAGGAGGGCGTCCGCCTGTGAGCTTGGTCAGCAAATCAAGCGCGAACTCAACGTCCGGTGAGCCGCTAACGCGACCCGTCCCGCCTCTGGCAGGCCATCCGCTTAGTTGAGCCGTTAATACCCATCAAATCCCGGTGATAAGCAAATCAAGAGCAGCAATGATTTCATCGCGTTGCGCGGACAGTTCGGCAACTTGAATGCCAAGTTGCTTCTTGGCGATACCGGCAAGTTGCGGAGTCACCATCACGTACTGTTTGCCTGCAATCTCAAAGGTTGGCGTGAGGGTCTTGAGGGCTTTCCCTTTCATGGCAGACGCCGTGTAGAGAGGCACCACAACTCGCGTACCCAGCTCGGCAATCAAATCGCTTTGAACATCGAGCAGGAAGGGTACGGCAGTGCTGGTGGCTGTGTTTGTGTTCTTGTGAACGGCGAACTGAGGCATCAGAAACTCCGCAGCTCATCGCTGAACGCACCCTGGGCTTCCACGTATTCGTTATAGGCATCGATGGCTTTGCAGTTCTCTGCCAGCCATTGTTCGCGCTGTTTTTGCTTCAGGACCTCGACCAGAGCCTGCTCTAATGTCGCGGAGAGGTTGATATTCAAATCTTTGGCTTTATGGAGTAAGTCACCGTTAACACTGAGGTTGGCAGACCGCTTTGGGGCATGAGGGTCGTAGGCTGCGAGCATGGCTTATTCCTTGGCTGTGTATGCGCAGATGCTATGCGCATGCAGGCGCACCGTCAAAGCACAATTCGCTCGCTGGCGATGGGCAGAAACCGTCCTTTACGGCGATCCGACTCGGCTCCTAGCCTCCGCTGGTTTTGCAGGTATCTATGGCGTTCACATCGTTATTTACCCTGCGGCCCCGGAGACGTATGGGCAAAGATTGCTGCTCCTGTCTCATAAGGATGGGACTGGCCGCCGCCGGACTGGGCTATGGTGTAACGACGCCGGCGCCAGCGCTGCGAGGGAGGCGTGACGTCTGATACTGCGTCGAAGCGCACAGCCCTGACCTGAACTTGCAAGCCGATAGGGACCACCATGCGCAACGACGAGATCAAGGCGATATTCGATCAGCAGGCTTCGAGCTACGACGAGCGCTGGGCCAAGACGGCGCCCATTCGCGAGGCCTTGCACTTCCTCCTCGAAGCGGTGTTTGCCGAGCTTCCGGCCAATGCACGGCTACTGTGTGTCGGTGCGGGTACGGGTGAGGAAATCGCCTATCTGGCACAACGCTTTCCGCAGTGGACCTTCACGGCGGTGGAGCCGTCCGCTGCCATGCTGGATGTGTGCCGCGGCAAGGCGATGAAGGGAGGCTTTGCGGCGCGCTGCGAGTTTCACGAGGGTTATCTGGAATCACTGCCAGGGCAGGCGCCGTTCGATGCGGCGACCTGCTTCCTGGTTTCCCAGTTCATCCTGGAGCCGGAGGCTCGCACCGCATTTTTCCGGGCCATCGCGACGAGGCTTGGCGCGGGGGCGATATTGGCGAGTTCCGATCTGGCAGCGGATGTGGATTCGACCGCGTATGACGCCCTTCTCCATATCTGGATGAACATGATGCGGGCGGCGGATATCCCCGCCGCGGGCGTCGAGCAGATGCGTGCGGCCTATTCCAAGGACGTTGCGATTCTTCCTGCCGAGCGAATAGCTGCGATCATCGAGGCCGGCGGCTTCGATGAGCCCGTTCCCTTCTACCAGGCCGGGTTGATCCATGCCTGGTTCGCGAGGCGCGCAACAGGCGAGGCGTCATGAGCCGATCATGGGTTCTGTCCTTCCTGATCGCCGCGCTTGCAGGCGCGGCTATCTGGGCGTTGTCGCCCTTGCTCACCGGCCGGGCTGAACCCTGGGACGCAGCCCTGTACTACAGCGGCGCGCTGTTGGCAGCGGGGTTGCTCTCGGCTATCACCGCGCCGAAGCCGCTCTGGGCTCACTACCTGGGTGGCATAGTCGGGCAGGCGCTGTACCTGTTGCTGTTCTTGCCGTCCAGCCCCTTGATGGCGGTAGGCCTGGTGTTCCTGTTGGTGTGGTCACTGCTGTTGCTGGTCGGTGCCTATGCCGGTGCCCGCGTTCGGATGCGCTGAAGGCATCCGCCCTCGCCGCTGTTCATCCGAAGCTCGCATAGTCAACACGTACTGCGCGAAGCTGAACTAGTGTTTTCAAGTCCGACAATACGACTCGCGCAACGGAGAACCGACGATGACCCCAGCCGACCTGGCCAGCATCTATCGACAGTACATCGCCTGTCTGAATGCCAGGGACTGGCCGAACCTTGGGCGCTTCGTGCATGACGAGGTGAGTCATAACGGCAAGCGGATCGGCCTGGCCGGTTATCGCCAAATGCTGGAGAACGGCTACGCCACCATTCCCGATCTGCGCTTCAACATCGAATTGCTGGTTGCCGAGCCGCCTTATGTCGCGAGCCGGCTGCAATTCGACTGTTCGCCAAAAGCCCGGTTTCTGGAGCTGGACGTCAACGGACGGAAGGTTTCGTTCGCGGAGAACGTCTTCTATGCGTTCAAGGACGGGCAGATCGTCGAGGTCCGCTCCGTCATCGACAAGGCCGCCATCGAGGCACAGCTGTCGACTCGGTCCGAAGGCACTTGACCCTTCGCCGGCACACCTCGGCTCGAGCCGGCAGGCAGGTATACCTGCGGTGGAAAACGCTTCGCGGTTTTCCACCCTACGCACACCGAGCATCAGAGTTTTTGCCCGCCACCTTCGCTTACGGCACACTTGCGCCCTTCGAGGGCACCGCCCTATTTGAAGTCGAATCCGCCGTATGACCCGCTCTCCGATCCGCCGTCTTATTTTCTCCCTCGTGCGCCGTGTGCTGTATTTCTGGGTGCGCTCGGAAACCATCAATCAGTCCGCCTTCAACCTCAAACTGGACCGCAGCAGGCCCGTCTTTTACGTCTTGCAACGCGCCTCGCTGAGCGATCTGGCGGTGCTCGATCAAGAATGCAGCAAGGCCGGTTTGCCACGCCCGGTGGCCGAGGTCGCCGTGGGCAGCCATATCGAGCCGGCGGCGTTCATCTTCCTCAACCCTGCCGCGAGCTGGTTCGGCCGACGCACGCGAATCGTGCCGCCCGCGCCATTGGTACGGCTGGTCGGCGCGCTCGAACAGAACGCGGTAGATAACGCTCAGATCGTTCCGGTGAGTGTGTTCTGGGGCCAGTCACCAGATCGCGAGACCAGCCCCTGGAAGCTGCTGTTCGCCGATAGCTGGGCGGTGACCGGGCGGTTGCGCAAGCTGCTGAGCATCCTGATTCTCGGGCGCAAGACGCGCGTGCAGTTCTCCACGCCGATCCAGCTCGACGAGTTGGTGGCGATGAACAAGGGTCACGAACGTACGCTGCGCATGGTTCATCGCATGCTACGGGTGCACTTCCGGCAGCAGAAGACCTCGGTGATCGGTCCGGACCTTTCGCACCGGCGCAATCTGGTCAAGGGGCTGGTGCACGCGCCCGCGGTGCGTCAGGCGATTCGCGACGAGGCCGAGCGCGAGAATATTTCCGTGGAGAAGGCCGAGGCCAAAGCACTGCGCTACGGCAACGAGATCGCCTCGGACTATGCCTATACGGCGGTGCGCTTTCTCGAGGTGGTGCTGTCCTGGTTCTGGAACAAGATCTACGACGGCATTCGGGTCAATCATATCGAGCCGCTGCAGGATGCCGTGCGCGGTTATGAAGTGATCTACGTGCCCTGCCACCGCAGCCATATCGATTACCTGCTGCTGTCCTATCTGCTGTTCCGCAACGGGCTGACGCCGCCACATATCGCCGCTGGCATCAACCTCAATATGCCAGTCGTCGGCGGGCTGCTGCGCCGCGGCGGGGCTTTCTTCATGCGCCGTTCGTTCAAGGGCAACCCGCTGTACACGGCGGTGTTCAACGAGTATCTGCACACCCTCTTCACCCGTGGATTCCCGGTCGAGTACTTCGTCGAGGGTGGCCGCTCGCGCACCGGGCGCATGCTGCAGCCAAAAACCGGCATGTTGGCGATCACGCTGCGCAGTTACCTGCGTTCGCCGCAGCTGCCGATCCTCTTCGTGCCGGTGTACATCGGCTACGAGCGCGTACTGGAAGGTCGCACCTACCTGGGCGAATTGCGCGGCGCGCAGAAGAAGAAAGAGTCGATCTTCGACATCTTCAAAGTCATCGGCGCGCTCAAACAGCGGTTCGGCCAGGTCTGGGTGAATTTTGGCGAACCGCTCAAGCTCAACGCATTCCTGGACAAGGAGCAGCCCGGTTGGCGTCAGCAGAGCCTGGCACCGCATTATCGTCCGGAATGGCTCAGCGGCACGACCAATCGCCTCGCCGAGCGAATCGCCCAGAGGCTCAACGAAGCGGCGGCGGTAAACCCGGTCAATCTGGTGGCGCTGGCGATGCTGTCCACCAGCCGTCAGGCCCTGGATCGACGTTCCTTGGCGCGCATCCTCGATCTCTATCAGAGCCTCTTGCGGGCAGTGCCCTACTCGCCTCATACCACTCTGCCGGACGGCAATGGCGATGCCTTGATCGACTATGTGAAGGCCCTTGGCCTGCTGGCCGAACAGAAAGACGCACTGGGCAACATCCTTTATCTGGATGAGCAGAACGCCGTCCTGATGACCTATTACCGTAACAACGTGATGCACATCTTCGCCCTGCCGTCGCTGCTGGCGAGCTTCTTCCAGAGCAGTTCGCGGATCAGCCGCGCGCAGATCCTGCGCTTTACCCAGGCGTTGTATCCGTACCTGCGCGCGGAGCTGTTCATACGCTGGGAGCCGGAAGATCTGGAGGCAGTGATCGACCAGTGGCTGGCGGCCTTCGTCGACCAGGGCCTGCTCAAGCTCGATGGCGAAACCTATGTGCGCCCGGCACCGAGTTCGCGTCAGTTCGTGCTGCTGACGCTACTGGCGCGGGTCATCGTGCAGACATTACAGCGCTTCTATATGGCAATTTCCCTGCTGCTCAACAGCGGTCAACACAGCCTCACCGCCGAAGAGTTGGAAACGCTCTGCACGGTGATGGCCCAGCGCCTGTCGATCCTGCATGGCCTGAACGCACCGGAATTCTTCGACAAGAGCCTGTTTCGCCATTTCATCAAGAGTCTTCAGGAGCAGGACGTGCTGCGTCTGGACGCGGCAGGCAAACTCGCTTACCACGACAAACTCGGCGAACTGGCCGAAGGCGTGGCCAAACGCGTGCTGCCCGCCGAGATTCGTCTTTCGATCCGTCAGGTGGCGCTGGAGCGGCATGAGGACGAGCCGCCTACGGATTAGGCGCCCATCAGGCCGGAAAAGAGCGCTCACGTTAAGCGCTCCGTGAGTTGTCGAGCTTAATGCCGAAACATCATTCGGGATTCCATACGCCATCAATAATTAGCAGGCTTCCCCTGAAATTCCTTGGTTAAACACCACGAGGAGGCCTGCATGACGCGCGCTGAAGCAATGGCCACAGTCGGTCTTGCCGGCTGCGCAACACCCGATCTGACCAACCTGACGCCCACCTTCACGGGCGGTCGCTCAAGCGGCAGCTTCAGCGTTATCGGCGGCCTGGGTGGCGTCTCCGATGTCTTCAGCAACTGCGACTTCGTGCCCTCGGCAGCGAATGAACCGAGGTGCGCCTCGATCTCGGTGCGCTTCGAGACAGCGGAGGTCCAACCCGAACCATCGCACTACGTGAGCCATTCGAAGACAGTGCTAATTTCAATCCGATTGATGTGGGAAGAGTACGCTGCCCGGACATCGACCAGCGCGGCAGCTACGTGATGACCGTAATTGCGAGCCAGGCATCCGAGTTCTGACAGCGATCGAATATTTCGGGCGAGTCGTCCAGCATCGAAAACGCGCACACGGAGGGTTCGGCGATGTTGCGCTATTGCGCCACTGAAACGAGCGATGCAAGCTGCCTTTGTCTAGCTCGCTCTTGGCGCTAAGCGCTTTGCCTGCCCGCTGCATTCACCCGAGGATTCCACATGTTCCGCATCGCTACTTTCATCGCCGGCCTGTTGCTGTCCACCGGCGCCTTCGCGCTTTCGCTGTCCGACCTCAGCCAGGGCGACGCCAGCGCGGGACTCAAGGACGCCTTGAGCCAGGGCGCCAAGGTGGCCGTGCAGCAGTTGGGCAAACCCGGAGGTTTCAGCAATGACCCCGACGTGCGCATCGAGCTGCCGGGCAACCTCGGCAAAGCTTCGCGCATGCTGAAGATGCTGGGCATGGGTTCGCAGGTCGAACAACTGGAAGACAGCATGAACCAGGCCGCCGAAGCCGCTGTACCTCAGGCCCAGGCGCTGCTACTCGATGCCGTGAAGAAGATGACCGTGGCCGACGCCAAGGCGATCCTTGCCGGCGGCGACGACTCGGCTACTCAGTACCTGGACAAGACCAGCCGCGATCAGATCCGCGACAAGTTCATGCCCATCATCAAGCAGGCCACCGACCAGGTCGGCGTCGCCCAGCAGTACAACGCCATCGCCGCCAAAGCCTCCGGCCTCGGTGCGGTTGACTCCAAGTACGGCACCATCGAAGGCTACGTCGCCGAACAGGTGCTCGACGGGCTCTTCACCGTCATCGCCGAACAGGAAGCCAGCATCCGCCAGAACCCGACCCAGGCAGCCACTAGCATGGCCAAGAAGGTATTTGGCGTGCTGATGGGCAACTAACAGGCCGTTGAAAAACTACCTGCGTTAGTAATACTGCGTTAAAAACAGGCTCGGAAAGTCGCTTGCGGCTAACGCCCTTTAGCGCGGCCCGGAGGGCGAACGAAGTGAGTAATGCTCATTTAGGACACCAAACTCCGCTTGATTCGCTGCGCTCACCCTTCGGGCCAGCCTGCGGCTGTTACTCCGCTGCGCTACGTTTCTCGCCTGTTTTTGCCTTGTCTTACCTGCCTCGCCTACGTTTCTCAACGGCCTGCTAATCGACACGGAACACCGATGTATCACGGTGAAAAACTCAACGCCTGGACGCACCTGACTGGCGGTGTGCTGGCCCTGATCGGCAGCGTCTGGCTGCTGGTCATGGCGGCCCTGAGCGGCGACTTGGCGAAGATCGTCAGCGTGGCGATCTACGGCTTCACCCTTGTACTGCTATACAGCGCCTCGACGCTTTATCACAGTGTGCGAGGTCGGGCGAAGGTAATCATGCAGAAGCTCGATCACCTGTCGATCTACCTGCTGATCGCCGGCAGCTACACGCCCTTCTGCCTCGTCACCCTGCGCGGCAGCTGGGGCTGGTGGTTATTCGGCATCGTCTGGGGCCTGGCCGTCATCGGCATGCTGCAGGAGATCAAGCCACGCTCGGAAGCGCGCGTGCTGTCGGTGGTCATCTACGCGGTGATGGGCTGGATCGTGCTGGTGGCGGTCAAGCCGCTGCTCGCGGCGCTGGGCGGCATCGGCTTCACTTGGCTGGTGGCCGGCGGCGTGCTTTATACCGTCGGCATCATCTTCTATGCCTACGACCAGCGCTTCCGCCATTGGCACGGCATCTGGCACCTGTTCGTGATGGCCGGCAGCCTGCTGCATTTCGTGGCGATTGCAGGGTATGTAGTCTGAGCGTCATAACTGTACATTCATACAGATAAAGATTGCCCAAAGCTGCTCCGCTGCGCATGCTATGCCCGTTGCGAACAATGGATAGATGACGGCGATGCGGCTGTTTCTCTGCGAAAAACCCTCCCAGGCCAAGGACATCGCCCAGGTGCTCGGTGCCACCCGGCGTGGCGATGGCTGCTGGCTCGGCCCTGGAGTGACCGTGACGTGGTGCATCGGCCATCTGCTGGAAACCGCGCCACCGGATGCCTATGACGCCCGCTACAAGCGCTGGGTGCTGGGCGACCTGCCGATCATTCCCGGACGCTGGAAAATGCTGGTCAAGCCGAAGACCGCCAGCCAGTTCAAGGCGGTCAAGCGCCTGCTCGGCGAGGCCGGCGAATTGGTAATTGCCACCGATGCCGACCGCGAAGGCGAGATGATCGCCCGCGAGCTGGTAGAACACTGCCGTTATCGCGGGCCGATCCAGCGGCTCTGGCTCTCTGCGCTGGACGATGCTTCGATCCGCAAGGCGATGGCCGCGCTCAAGCCCGGCGCAGAGACCTTCAGCCTCTACCACTCGGCACTGGGCCGCTCGCGCGCCGACTGGCTGATCGGCATGAACATGAGCCGGCTGTTCACCCTGCTCGGGCGCCAGTCCGGCTACCAAGGCGTGCTGCCGGTGGGCCGGGTGCAGACGCCGACGCTGCGCCTGGTGGTGGATCGCGACCGCAGCATCGCCGACTTCGTGCCGGTGGCCTACTGGGCCATCGAGGTGCAGTTGCAGGCCGGCGACGTGCCCTTCACCGCGCAATGGCGCCCAGCCGAGGATCGCTGCGACGACCAAGGGCGCTGCCTCGACCCGGAACATGCGCGCCAGGCAGCCGCCGCCATCGACAGTTCCGCCCAGGCACAGGTGCTGAAGTTGCGCACCGAACGCATGCGCGAGGCATCACCGCTGCCCTTCGACCTCGGCACCCTGCAGGAAATCTGCTCGAAGAAACTCGGCCTCGGCGCCCAGGAAACCCTGGATATCGCCCAGGCGCTCTACGAAACCCACAAGCTGATCACCTATCCGCGCAGCGATTGCGGCTACCTGCCGCTGAGCCAGCACAGCGAGGCGCCGGCGATCATCGCCGCCCTTGGCCGCAGCGACCCGGCGTTGTCCGAGCTGCTCACACATGTGCAGCCGCAACGCCGCTCGCGTGCCTGGAACGATGCCAAGGTCAGCGCTCACCACGGCATCATCCCCACCGCCGCTGCTACCGATCTGTCACGCCTGGTAGGCAAGCAGCGCGCGGTCTATACGCTGATTCGCGCCCGTTACCTGGCGCAGTTTCTGCCCAACCACGAATACGACCGCACCCAGGCCGACTTCGACTGCGCCGGGCAGGCACTGCGGGCAGTGGGCAAGGTGATCGTCGAGCCGGGCTGGCGCCGCGCGTTGCCCGAAGCCCTGACACCGGCCAAGGGTCGTGAACCAACACCAGCCCAGGCACTGCCGACATTGAGCGAGGGCCAGCACTGCAAGGTCCTGGGTGTAAACCTCAAGGACCTCTGGACCCAGCCGCCCAAACCCTTCACCGAAGGCGACCTGATCAAGGCGATGAAGAATGTCGCCAAGCTGGTGGACGACCCACGCCTAAAGCAGAAGCTCAAGGACACCACCGGCATCGGCACCGAAGCGACACGGGCCGGCATCATCCTGGGGCTGCTGGATCGCGGCTACCTGAGCAAACAGGGCAAAGCGCTGTCAGCCAGCCCGGCGGCCTTCAGCCTGATTGACGCTGTGCCACGTGCGATCGCTGACCCAGGCACCACGGCGATATGGGAACAGGCGCTGGACATGGTGCAGAGCGGCGAAATGAGCCTGGAGGAATTCGTCGCCAAGCAATCCGCCTGGATGCGCAAGCAGGTCGAGCGCTGCCGCGAGCTGCGCCTGACCATCAGCGGCCCGGCGAACCCATCCGGCAAGGCCGCGCCCTGGAAGAAGAAACGCAAGGCAGCGCCGCGCAAGAATGCCAGCGCCGGCAAGCGGAAGTCGCGCAAGGCGTCAGCCGAGGCGTAAAGCTTGCCCGCGAAAGCGTCATCAGGCCCTAAAAGGCTTCGCCAGCAAGCTGGCTCCCACAGCAGTGTCACACCGACCCGGCTTGCGGGAACGAGCTTGCTCGCGATGGGCTGCACCGAGCTAAAAGCTTCGCGAGCAAGCTCGCTCCTACAAGACAAAGCGACCAGAGTCGCTAGGCCTCGCTACCAGGCAAAGATGCTTTTCGGAAAGCTTCCTTGTTTGACGGACTACCGCCGCTTATACGCCTCACGCCAGTCCCGATGCTGCTCGTCCTGCCAGACGCGTTCATGCAGGCGCGCCATGCCTTCGGGGTCGTTGAGCAGTCGCCAGCGCGTCGCTTCGGCAGCCCCCTTGGGCCCGGCGGCGAGAATTTCACCCAGGCGCTGCTCGCGCAGGGTTTCCGCGGCCGGCACCACCTTCGCGTGCCGCGCGCGCGCCATGGCGCAGACCAGCGCGTTGTACGACGGATCCACCGTCGCGGCGATGAACCCCTGCTGCAGCGCATTAGCCTGGTTCTGCTGGTTGTAGCGGTCCGTGGCGGCCAGTTCGGCGGGCGGGTTGAATTCCTCGGGTATCAGGAACAGTTTGCGCCGGAACGCCGCCAAGCCGGGCCCCGTGCGGCTGGTAAGCACCGAGACCGGCGCCGAGAGGATCAGCGACACCACGATAGGCGCCAGCCACCAGAGAAACGTCGGATCGAGCCAGGCCACCAGCGCCGTCCAGAGCACGCCCAGCAGCATCTGCGAACCGTGCCGGCGCAGCGCTTCGCCCCAGGGTGTGGCGTTGTCGGCGCGTTGCGGCGACTTCCACTGCACCGACCAGCCAAGGAACGCCGCGGTGACGAAGACGGTGTGGAACAGCATGCGCACCGGCGCCAGCAGCATCGAGAACAGGGTTTCCAGAATCATCGACAGCAACAGGCGGATTCCGCCGCCATATTCGCGTGAGCCCTGAATCCAGATCAGCACCACGCTGAGCAGCTTGGGCAGGAACAGCAGCGTCAACGTCGCGGAGAACAGCGCAATCGCCTCCCGCGGGTGCCACTGCGGCCACAGCGGATACAGCTGGTTGGGCTGCAGGAAATACTCCGGAACCATCAGCGTATGGATCGCCAGCAGCCCGGTGGACAGCGCCAGGAAGGTGAACCACAGCGGCGCCGACAGGTAGGACATCACGCCGGTGAGGAACACGAAGCGGTGCACCGTGTGCATGCCTTTGACCAGGAACAGCCGGAAATTCATCAGGTTGCCATGGCACCAACGGCGGTCGCGCTTGAGTTCGTCGAGCAGGTTCGGCGGCAACTCTTCGTAGCTGCCGGGCAGGTCGTAGGCGATCCACACGCCCCAGCCGGCGCGGCGCATCAGGGCCGCCTCGACGAAGTCGTGGGAAAGGATGTCGCCGGCGAAGGAACCCTTGCCCGGCAGCGGCGCCAGCGCGCAGTGCTCGATAAAGGGTTTGACCCGAATGATCGCGTTATGGCCCCAGTAGTGCGACTCGCCCAGCTGCCAGAAATTGAGCCCGGCGGTGAACAGCGGCCCGTAGACCCGCGTGGCGAACTGCTGCATGCGCGCGTAGAGCGTATCCATGCCCGAGGCCTTGGGCCCGGTCTGGATGATGCCGGCGCCGGGATTGGCTTCCATCAGCCGCACCAGCGAAGTCAAACATTCACCGCTCATCACGCTGTCGGCATCCAGCACCACCATGTAGCGGTAGCTGCTGCCCCAGCGCCGGCAGAAGTCATCGATGTTGCCGCTCTTGCGCTTCACCCGGCGCCGACGGCGGCGATAGAAGATATGGCCGAAACCATCCACCTCGCGGCACAGCTCCAGCCAGGCTTTCTGCTCGGCCACGCAGGTGTCGGGGTCATTGCTGTCGCTAAGCACGAAGATATCGAAGTGCTCGATCTCACCCGTGGCCAGCAGCGATTCATAGGTCGCCCGCAGCCCGGCGAATACCCGCGGCACGTCCTCGTTGGCGATGGGCATCACCAATGCGGTGCGCGCCTCGGTCGGAATCGGCTCGTTGCCCCCGCTGGTGGCGGAAATGTTGTAGCGGTCGCGCCCCTTGAGCAGCTGGAAGAAGCCCATCAGCGCCGTCCAGAAACCCACTGAAACCCAGCAGAACAGCAGCGCGAACAACAGCAGAATGCTGGTCTGCACCAGATACGGCAGAATCTGCCGTGCCGATTCCTGTAGCGGTTGGTAGTAAATCTCCTGAAGATCGACCAGCGCCCAGCCCTGATAAGGCAACACCGCCTTCATGTGCCAGGTGGCGATTGCCGTCTGCGCCAGCATCAGGATCAGCAGCGCGGAACGTCGGTAGGCGGCGACCCGGCGCCAGCCCGACCTGTCGATGGGCTGCGGGGCATTGGGTTGCTGCACCGTGCGGTTCTTCTTGAACAGCAGGCGCCACCAGCTCAGGCGCAGCACGCTGGTATGCCAGGGCTCGGGCACCAGGCGCGTGCGCACGATCGGCGGCGTCGACTGAATGCAGGTGCGGCCCTGATGATCATCGGTCCGCACCCCGCCACGCTCGAAAAGGTCACCCCAGGCAAGCTTCAGCCGCGCTGCCACCGAGCCGAGCGGATCGCTCGGCGAACCCGTTCCGTCGGATGCACCCTGCGCCAATGCGCCGTGGACGTCGGCAAGCTCGCCGCCTTGTAGGGCCACCTGCTCGCCCAGCGCCTGGCGTTGCCCAGCATCGAGGGGAAGCTCGGCGAGATATTGCTGGGCGGGTGATTGTTGCGCGTGTTCAGTCATGGACGGGTATCTGATAGCTCCAGGTTTCGGACAGCGTGGTCTCGCCGTCCACCAACGCAGCACGCAATTCCACCGGACGCGCCGGGTCCTTTATCTTCAGCCGCAGGGTGAGCCGCCAGCCCTTGCTGACCGGGTTATGGCGCAGGTTGTTTTCCACCAGTTCGACATTGTCATCGACGCTGACCTGGGTGCTGACCGGCGCATCGGCCGGCAGTTCGGCCAGGTTCGGCCCGACGAAATCGACGATCAGCGCTGTGCTGCCATCGGGCTGGCGTATCAGATTGGACTGCTTCACATCACCCGCCGACAGGCGCGTCTGCTTGACCCAGGCCAGCTTGGGGTCGTGCAGCCCGGGTTCGTCCGTAGTGAAGTGCAGGCGATATCCAATCTCGAGCGCTTCGCCCGGCGCTGGCGTCTTTTCCGGCACCCAGAAGGCGACGATGTTGTCGTTGGTTTCATCCGGCGTGGGAATCTCGATCAGCTCCACGTGGCCCTTGCCCCAGTCGCCAACTGGCTCGATCCAGCCGCTGGGCCGCAGTTCGTAGCGGTCGTCCAGATCTTCGTAACGACCGAAATCGCGGGTACGCTGCAGCAAGCCGAAGCCTCTCGGGTTCTCCACGTGGTAGCTGCTGATGGCTAGGCGCTTGGGGTTGTTCAGCGGACGCCAGATCCACTCGCCGTTGCCGGCATGGATCGCCAGGCCTTCAGAATCGTGCAGTTGCGGCCGGTAATTGAGCTGTTCGCTGGGCTGGTTGGCGCCGAACAGGTACATGCTGGTGAGCGGCGCGATGCCGAGCTTTTCCACCGGCGCACGCAGGAAGACCTTGGACTGCACATCCACGACGCTGTCCTTGCCTGGCGTGATTTCCATACGATAAGCACCGGCGGCACGCGGCGAATCCAGCAAGGCGTAAATCACCAAACTGCCGCGGTCGGCCTGTGGGCGCTCGACCCAGAACTCGGTGAAGCGTGGAAATTCCTCGCCGCTCGGCAGCGCCGTGTCGATCGCCAGCCCACGTGCCGACAGGCCGTAGACCTGCCCCTTGCCGACCACGCGGAAATAGCTGGCGCCAAGCAGCGTCATCAGCTCGTCCTGCTTGTTCTTCTTGTTCAGCGGATAGAGCACCTTGAAGCCGGCGAAGCCGAGGTTCTGCAGCGCAGCGGGGTCGATATCGACGTTGCCGAACTCGAACATCTCGGGGTCGTAGCGGATTTCACGAACGCGGGTCGCGGTGACCTCGTTGATCTTCACCGGCACGTCGAAATGCATGCCCTGATGATAGAAGAACAGCTCGAACGGCGTATCAGCATCGCGCCAATAACCCTTGTCTTCACGAAAGCGCAGTTGCTGGTAATCGGCGAAGGCCATCTCACGGAATACCGCCGGCAGATTGCTCTTGGCCGGCACGTAGGACGCCGCTGCCAGCTTCTCGGCCTTGCTGGCCACATCATCCAGGCTGAACGCCCAGCTGCTGCCGACGACAAAAGCCATGCACAGGCCCAGCAGATTACCCAGCATGCGGCTTCTGGTGCGTGCATGCGGGCCTTGATTCAAAGTGCTAAACACGGTGCCTCCTGAACGGTAAAAAAAGCGAGCGGGACTGCGCCTGCTCGCGTTCGTTGGTCTACGCCACGCACAAATGATTCCCTGACAACCGAAACGGCCGCTCTCAATGCAACTCGAAACGCTGCGTCTGTACGCGCTCGGAATCGAGCCCTACCTGCACCTCGAACATCCCGGCCTCGGCCACCTGCTGCAGTTGCGCATCGAAGAATTTCAGCTCGTCTTCGCCAACCCTGAAACGCACCTGCTGCTCTTCGCCTGCCTTGAGCCAGACCTTGCGAAAGCCCTTCAGCTCCTTGACCGGGCGCACCACCGAAGCGGCCATGTCATGGATATACAACTGCACGACCGTCGCGCCATCGCGCTCGCCGATGTTCTTCAGCGTCACGCTGACCTCCAGACTTGCGCCACGCGAGAGCACATCAACCGACAATTGCGGCGGCGACAGGCTGAATTGCGTGTAGCTCAAGCCGTAACCGAACGGGTACAGCGGGCCGTTCGGCTCGTCGAAATATTGCGAGGTGTAGTTGCCCGGTTTGCCTTCGACGAAGGGCCGGCCCAGGCGCAAATGGTTGTAATAGGTGGGAATCTGCCCCACGGAGCGCGGAAACGAGATCGGCAGCTTTCCCGAAGGGTTGTAGTCACCGAACAGCACCTCGGCGATAGCGTGCCCGCCTTCGGTGCCGCTGAACCAGGTTTCCAGCATCGCGTCGGCGTTGGCCTGCGCCCAGGAAAGATTCAGCGGACGGCCGTTCATCAGCACCAGCACCAGCGGCTTGCCGGTCTTCTTCAAGGCGCGCAGCAAGGCCTGCTGGCTACTCGGCAGCTGCAGGCTGGTGCGGCTGGATGATTCATGGGACATGCCACGCGACTCGCCCACCGCGGCGACAATGACATCCGCCTGCTCGGCTGCAGCGACCGCCTCGGCGATCATCTCGTCAGCCGGGCGTGGGTCCTGCACGACCTCGGGATTGTCCCAGTTGAGGAAGTTCAGGTACTCGACCATCCGTGGGTCGTCGGTGATGTTGGCGCCGCGGGCGTAAATCAGCCGTCCGCGCTCGCCGAGGGCAGTTTGGAGACCTTGGCGCAGCGTGACCGTCTGCTTTGCCACACCTCCCGCCGACCAACTCCCAAGCATGTCGATGTGCGAATCGGCCAGCGGCCCGACCAACGCGATGCGGCCGGCCTTGTCGAGCGGCAGGATGTTATTGCGGTTTTCCAGCAGTACCAGCGACTGGCGCGCTACCTCGCGGGCGGCCTCGCGGTGCAAGCGGCTTTCAGCGTTGACCTCCGGATCTTCGCTGGCCTGGCCGATGCGCCGATACGGATCGTGAAACAGGCCCAGATCGTATTTCGCACCCAGCACTTCGCGCACCGCCTGGTCGACGGCCTGTATCGGCACGTCACCCGCCTGCACCAGTTCGGCCAGATGCTCACCATAGAGCGAGTCCGCCATGCTCATGTCGAGCCCAGCGTCTATGGCCAGCTTCACCGCCTCGCGCCCATCGGCGGCCACGCCATGGCGGAGCAGTTCGGTGATCGCTCCATGGTCGCTGATGGTCACGCCGGAAAAGCCCCAGTCATCACGCAGCAGGTCGCGCAGCAACCAGCGGTTGGCGCTGGCCGGTACGCCGTTGATGGTGTTCAGCGCCACCATCACCGCGCCGGCCCCGGCGTCAACTGCAGCCCGGTACGGAGGCAGGTAATCCTGGTGCATACGCAGCGGACTCATGTCCACCACGTTGTAATCGCGCCCGCCTTCGACCGCACCATAGAGCGCGAAATGCTTGACGCTGGCCATCAGGCTGTCGGCGTTGCGCAGAGACTCGCCCTGGTAGGCGCCGACCATGGTGCGGGCAATCTCGGAAACCAGATAAGGATCTTCGCCGAAGCCCTCCGAAGTCCGTCCCCAGCGGGGGTCGCGGGCGATGTCGACCATGGGCGCGAAGGTCATGTCGAGCCCGTCGGCACTGGCCTCGATGGCCGAAACACGCCCCGCCGTGGCGACCGCCTGCATGTCCCAGGTCGAAGCCAGGCCGAGGCCGATGGGGAAGGTGGTGCGATGCCCGTGCACCACGTCGTAGGCGAAGAAGATCGGGATCCGCAGGCGGCTGCGCAGCGCGGCATCCTGCAGGGGACGGTTGTCCTGCCGGGTGACCGAATTGAAGGTGCCGCCGACATTCCCCGCGGCCAGTTCCTCGGCCAGCCGCTCCCTGGGCATGTCCGCGCCGATGCTGATCAGGCGCAGCTGGCCGACCTTTTCCTGCAGTGTCATCCGTTGCAGCAGCTGGTCGATGAACGCTGGCTTGTCGTCCAGTCTGCTTTCGGCCAGAACAGAACCAGCTGTGAAGATGGTGAGCAAGCCGAGTAGATACAGCCTTGTCATGAGGGATTCCCGCATAAGGGTCTTGGAGGCACAGTGTCGCGCTTCACGCGGACCCATGGATCGCGGTGTAGTGACATAAGGAAAGTGAACGGCACCAAAAAACCAGAGACAGGACAGCCCTGGTGAAGGAAATCAAAAGGTATTCAGCCCGCGTTGACGCTCATGCGGGACGAGGCGGCGATTATTACCGCCTTCATTTCGCGGCGTCGATCTTTTTTACAGACTCGATCCAAGTGGGTTCCAGGCGCTGCTGGTCTACATCCAGGCCCAGCGTTTCCATGGCACTGCGGTGCTGTTCGATTTCCGCCCTCATTTCGAGAAGAGAGCCGCTGTTGGCGTCCAGCTGGTGCATCTGGGTGAGGCCCAGGTGGTAGAAGCGCAGCAGCTTCATCGCGGTCGGATCTTCGAGCGCCACGCCCGCTTTCACGTGATGCATGACGTTAGTCACGCTCATCAGGCTGCGCTTGAGCCGCCAACCGTAGACCGCCGACGCCATCCACGGCTGCTGCCAATAGACCAGACGCACCAGCAGCACTGTCAGCCCGAGTCCGATCACCACGCCGGCGATGTTCATGCGCAGGTTGTCGCCGCCCGGCTCGCCGAACATCGCCACTGCGGCGGCGGACAGGCCCATCGCCAAGAGCACGAAGGTAGCCACGACGGCTAACGTGCTGCGCCTGGTTTGCTGGCGGTAGGTTTCGGGATTCAACGGCTTGATTTCGAATGCGGGCATCGGGGCTCCTCGATTGCTACCCAGCGGAACATGTGTTGGTGGGCTGAAGCGGAGCGCCGCCCGGCCCACCCTACTCCACTGAAGCCACCCTACCTCGCTGGATAGATTGGGCCGGGCGCGCATTATCACCGTATCGACGACACCCAGCTATCTGTATCGGAGCGGAAAGCGGGCCGGACAGGCAATGCCATCCAGCCCGCTGTGAAGGCGGCTTCGAGCTGCCTGCGGGATATCAGCCCTTGAGCTTGAGCGTAGTCTTTGCGACCAGCTCGCCCTGATAACGCGCAATGGTCAGCTCCTTGTTGGACGGCTGACGCGAGCCGTCGCCGCCGGCGATGGTCGAAGCACCGTAAGGTGTGCCGCCGTTGGTTTCCGAAATATCGAAGAACTCCCCAATGCCATAGCCGGTGGGCACGATGATCATTCCGTGGTGAGCCAGTGTGGTCCAGGTGGAGGTGATGGTCATCTCCTGCCCGCCGCCGGTACCGGTGGATGTGAACACGCTGGCGACCTTGCCGTGCAGCGCGCCCTTGGCCCAGAGGCCGCCGGTCTGGTCGAGGAAGTTGCGCATCTGCCCGGACATGTTGCCGAAGCGGGTCGGCGTACCGAAGATGATCGCGTCGTAATCGGGCAGCTCGGCCGGGCTGGCCACTTCTGCGGCCTGATCGGTCTTGCCGCCGGCGTTCTTGAACACCTCTTCGGGCATGGTTTCCGGCACCCGCTTGATGGTCACTTCGGCGCCTGGAACACCGCGCGCGCCTTCGGCAATGGCGTTGGCCATGGTTTCGATGTGGCCGTACATGGAGTGATAAAGCACGAGAATCTTCGCCATTTTTCGTTCCTCTTATGAATGTCTGTTTCCAGGGTCGATGGAGAATCCGCCTACGCAGGTAGGCTCAATGAATTGCAGGTGCTCAGCGCACGTCCACCAGCACGACCTCACTGTCTTCCAGAGCCTCGATCCGTAGCTGTGCCTCATCGCAAATCGCAACGCCGTCTCCGGTATCGGCAATCACATCGCCGATTTCGATCCGCCCGCGAGCCGGCACCAGATAGACTTTTCGCCCGGGGTCCACGGGGTATTCGGCAACCTGTCCGGCGAAAAGTGTCGCAGCCACCAACCGGGCATTGGCGCGGATCGGCAAGGCATCCTCATCACCCGGCAAGCCGCTGGCGAGGGTCACGAAAGCGCCGGCACGCTCGCCACGAGGAAAAGGCCGTGTACCCCAGCTCGGCGGCAATCCGTTTCGATCCGGGTAGATCCATATCTGGAAAATCTCGCTGACTTCGTCTTCCAGGTTGTATTCGCTGTGGGCGATACCGGTGCCCGCGCTCATGACCTGCACATCACCGGCCACGGTGCGCCCGCGGTTGCCGAGGCTGTCTTCGTGCGTGATGGCGCCTTTGCGGACGTAGGTGATGATTTCCATGTCGCGGTGGGGATGCGTCGGGAAGCCCGACTGCGGCGCGATGCTGTCGTCGTTCCAGACCCGCAAGCGTCCCCAGTGCATGCGTAACGGGTCATGGTAATCAGCGAAGGAAAAGTGGTGGCGGGTATCCAACCAATCATGTCGAGCGCCGCCAAGTTCGGCGCGAGGGCGTAGTTCGATCATCGATAGCGGCCTCTGTATCAGTCTTGCCCGGCGGTATGCCGGGCGTCGATAGGGCTATCCTCTATTCGATTGACTGAAGAATGGTTGGATAATACGGAACGAAACCATCGAATTTATCGATCCGTACTGCTTCAGCGCAGAAAGGCCAACACCTCTTCCATCAGCAACTGCGGAACCTCTTCGGCTATGTAATGGCCCGCCGGAAGCGCCTTGCCTTCAACGCTCCGCGCCACCTCACGCCATTCCTTCAGCGGATCGAAGCAGCGCTCGATGATGCCGCTGGCGCCCCAGAGCACCAGCAAAGGCGCCTCGATACGTCGGCCGGCGGCGCGGTCTTCGCGGTCATGTTCGAGATCGATACCGGCGCTGGCGCGATAGTCCTCGCAAAAGGCGTGAACGGTGCCGGGCAGCTTCATGCAGCGCAGGTACTCTGCATAAGCGGGTGGGCTAAAGGGATGCACGTGATCGGCACGCGTCGCCACGGCGGAGCCCAGCACGACTTCTGGAGCGGCCGCCAACACCATCTCCGGCAGCGGCGCCGGACGGATCAGGAAAAACCAGTGCCAGTAGGCGCGGGCGAAAGTTTCGTTGGTTTGGCTGTACATGGCCAGGGTCGGCGCGATATCGAGCAGAATCATCCGGCGCACCGCCTGCGGATGATCCATCGCCAGGCGATGGCTGACCCGCGCGCCTCGGTCATGGGCAAGAATATCGAAGCGTTCGAAACCCAGGGTGCGCATCAGCTCGACTTGGTCACGAGCCATCTCGCGCTTGCTGTAGGCGACATGATTCTCGCCGCCTTCGGGCTTGCTGCTATCGCCGTAACCGCGCAAATCTGCCGCCACTACGGTGAAACGCTCGGCCAACTGATCGGCCACTTCGTGCCACATGACATGGGTTTGCGGATAGCCGTGAAGCAGCAGCAAGGGCGGTCCGGAGCCGCCTTTGCGATAGGCGATCCGGACGCCATTGACCTCACACTCGTCACGCTGGAACTGCTCGAACATGGAACCATTCCTGAAGGTTCAAGACCCTAAGACTAGGCGTTGATCGTGCAAGCGCAACCGCGTCGTTCAACCCATTATCAGCGGCAGGAACAACGCAATGAGAATGCCCAGCAGGCTCATGCCCAGCGCGGCGAAGGCGCCGCATTCGTCGCTTTCCTCCAGTGCGCGCGCCGTGCCGATGGCATGGGCGTTGATGCCGTAGCTCAGGCCCCGGGCGGCTGGATGATCGACGCCTGCCCAACCCAGCAGCCACGGCCCCAGCGCCGTACCGATGACGCCCGTAAGCATCACGAATACCGCCGCCAGCGAAGCGAGGCCGCCGATCTGCTCGGCCACCAGCATGGCGATCGGCATGGTCGCGGCCTTGGGCGACAGGCTCATCAGCACCGACAGGTCCGCACCCAACGCGCTGGCGATCACCAATGTCAGGACGACGCCGAGCACGCCGCCGCTGACCAGCGTAATAAGGATCGGCCAGAACAGCTGCCGGATGCGTTTGATATGGCGATACAGCGGCACCGCCAGCGCCACCGTTGCGGGGCCGACCAGCACGGCGATCATCGATGCGCCCTCACGGTAGTTCGCGTAATCGATGCCGCACAGGTAGAGCGTTCCGACCACCAACAGCATGCCGATCATCACCGGCTGCAGCACCAGCCAGCCGCTGCGTCGGTAGAGCGCCAGTGCGAGCTGGAACGCGATCAGCGTCAGCGCCACGGAAAACAGCGGGTGCTCCAGTGTCATCGCCCAGACATCGCGCCATTCGAGACGATTCATAGCTGACGCTCCTTGCGGCGTTCCGTCCGCCGAATGAGGTATTGCATCAGCCAGCCACAGAACGGCACGGTGACCATCAGCGACAGCACCAGACCGGCGCCAATAGCAGGCAGGTCAGCCAGCAAGGCATCGCTACTGGTCATGATCCCGGCTGCCGGCACGATCAACAACAACGGCAGGTATTGCAGCAACAGCGCTGCGGTTTTCTCGAGCGGTTCGGGAATGCCCCGGCGCAGCAACAGCACGCCGAACAGCAACACCATGCCGATGATCGGCCCGGGCAGTGCAGGAAGCAGCGAGAGATTGATGACGCTGCCAAGCAATTGCAGCACTACCAGCCAGGTCAGGCCTTTGATGATCATTGGAATTCCTTGAGTCGACAGCAGAACGGAACGCAGGGGGTTAAGCCAAGGATCGATAGCAGCATGCGCGCACAACCGATGCAAGCCCGGGACTATCGCCCGCTGCCGAGGGGGAAAACAGGTGCAGATACAGGCAAAAAAACCGGATCAGTTATTTATGGTTCCATCCTGATGCGCCTGTGACCCGCCGTCGCAGGGCCTCATCAGTTTGTCTTGTCATCGGGAAGATGAAATCTGACGAAGTCCAGGCACAGTCTGTCTCCTAGGCTGATCCGGTCGCAGCACGAAGCAATTCGCTCGGCATCTGATCCGCATTTCTGTTCACTATCTGACTCTGTTATGCATTCCTGCTCCGCTCGATCATCCGCCCTGCCTGAATGCCTGACGGGGCGCATGAAATGACCGAACGAATTCCCGCCACGATCATCGCCAGCGTTGATCCAAGCAAACCGATACGCCTGACGCCCGCACAGACGGGCGGGCCGATCCATACCCGCAGCTTCTCCGGGCTGTTCCGCACTCTGCGCCTGCTTGGCGGCGGTCTGTTGCTGCTGCTCTACTTTGGTACCCAATGGCTGAACTGGGATGGCCGCCAAGCGGTGCTCTGGGATCTCGGTAAACAGCAGTTCCATATCTTTGGCGCTACGTTCTGGCCGCAGGACTTCATCCTGCTGTCGGCCTTACTGATCATCGCGGCCTTTGGCCTGTTCTTCATCACGGTGCTGGCGGGCCGCGTGTGGTGCGGCTCCGCCTGCCCGCAAAGCACCTGGACCTGGATTTTCATGTGGGCGGAAAAGGTCACCGAGGGCGACCGCGGCCAGCGGATCAAACTCGACGCCGCGCCCTGGTCCGCCGCTAAGTTGCTCCGCCGCACCGCCAAACACGCGATCTGGCTGGCGGTCAGTCTCGCCACGGCGATAGCCTTTGTCGGCTATTTCACTCCGGTACGTGAATTGGTCCGTGATCTGTTCACCCTGGAGCTCGGGCTGGCCGCCGGCTTCTGGCTGTTCTTTTTCACCGCTGCGACCTAGGGTCTGTTGCCGTTTCGTGCGCGGCCGCGCCGGAGCCTGTTTTTACGCGAGGCAAGGCCCGAGGAGTTAAGTTTGGTTGTTCCAAATGAACGACGAGAAACGCCGCATCGCGCAAAAACAGGCCCGGCCCGAAGGGTTGCGCGGCAAATCTCGCCATGCGGCGTTGCGGGACTTGATAAGGGAGCGACCATTACCTGCGTCCCGCGCCTTGCCTGGCGAGATTTGGCGCAGCAACGCGGCTCGCGACGAAATGGCAACAGACCCTAACTCAATGCAGGGTGGCTGCGGGAAAAGGTCTGCCTGCACATGTGTCCCTATTCGCGCTTCCAAGCGGTGATGTTCGATGCCGACACCCTGCTGGTTTCCTACGATGCGGCCCGTGGTGAAAGCCGCGGCGCGCGACGCAAGGACAGCGATCCGCGCGCGCAGGGCCTCGGTGACTGTATCGACTGCACCCTGTGCGTGCAGGTCTGCCCCACCGGCATCGACATCCGCGACGGCCTGCAACTGGACTGCATCAGTTGCGGCGCCTGCGTCGATGCATGCGACAACGTGATGGACAGGATGGGCTATGCGCGCGGCCTGGTTCGCTTCACGTCTGAACGCGCGCTACAGGGCGGCAGAACGCGCCTGCTTCGCCCGCGCCTGATCGGCTATGCCGCCGCACTGCTGATGATGATTGGCGCCTTCGTCTGGGCGCTGGATGTTCGGCCGATGCTTTCGCTGGATGTCACCAAGGACCGCACCCTGTATCGCGAAAACATGCAGGGCCAGATCGAGAACATGTACAGCCTCAAGGTCATCAACAAGACCCAGCAGCACCGGCAGTACGCGATATCGCTCGGTGAGGGACCATTCGAGCTGCACGGTCGACGCGAAATCAGCCTGGCGCCCGGCGAGATCGCCGATCTGCCGGTCAGCGTGGCGCTTACCGACGCCAGCCACAGTCGAGCGCTGAGCCACAGGCTGCAGTTCGAGATTCGTGACCTGGACGATCCACACAGCGCCGTCAGTACCTACAGCACCTTTGTCGCGCCAGCCAATCCGTGAGCCGCGCGGCAACACGAGATACACCGTCCGCGCTTCGTGCAGTATCGTCACCCAGCATTGCCGCCGCTGAGCCAGACGCATGAAGCGCTACGAAAAATTCGCTGACGAGATAGCCGAACTGATCCGCACCGGGGTACTGGGGCCGGGCGAAAGAGTGCCGTCGGTGCGCCACGCCAGCCGCACCTACGGGGTCAGCCCGTCGACGGTATTCCAGGCTTACTACCTGCTTGAAGATCGCGGCCTGATTCAGGCCCGGGCGCGTTCAGGCTACTTCGTTCGCGAACACGCCAAGCGTCCGTTGCACGAACCCGAGATCGGCCCACGGCTGGCCGAAACCACCGACGTCGGCGTCAGCGAGCTGGTGTTCTCGGTGCTCGCCTCGCTGCGCGATCCAGACACCGTGCCCTTCGGCTCAGCCTTTCCCAGCCCGGAACTCTTTCCGCTGCAACGCCTGGCTCGGTCCATGGCTCAGTGCGTACGCGACATGCCAGCCAGCGCGGTGATCGCCGAGATGACGGCCGGCAATCCGGACCTGCGCCGGCAACTCGCCCTGCGCTACATGGTCAGCGGCGTGATGCTGCCGATGGACGAACTGGTGATCACCACCGGCGCCATGGAGGCGCTGAACCTGTGCCTGCAGGTCGTGACCGAGCCAGGTGATCTGGTTGCCATCGAAGCGCCTGCTTTCTACGCCACGCTGCAGGTGCTGGAGCGGCTCAAGCTCAAGGCGGTGGAAATCCCGGTGCATCCGCGCGAGGGCATCGATCTGGACACACTCGCTGACAGCCTCGCCAAGCTTCCGATCAAGGCGTGCTGGTTCATGAGCAGCCTGCAAAATCCGCTGGGCGCGAGCATGGGTGAACCGAAGAAACTGCAGCTTTACGAGCTGCTGCGGCAGCATCAGGTGCCACTGATCGAAGACGACGTCTACGCCGAACTCTATTTCACCCAAGAACCGCCCAAGCCCGTCAAAAGCCATGACCGAGACGGCTTGGTCATGCACTGCGGCTCATTCTCCAAAAGCCTCGCGCCGGGTTATCGAGTCGGCTGGGTCGCTGGCGGGCGGTACGCCGAGCAGATCGGCCGACTCAAGCTCATGACCACGATTTCTCCTTCCGTCCCAGCCCAGGCGGCCATCGCCGACTACCTGCAACATGGCGGCTACGACCGTCATTTGCGCAAGCTGCGTCACGCGTTGGAAATGCAGCAAGGCGCAATGCTCGCCTCCGCTGCCCGACATTTCCCGGCGACCACCCGAGTCACACGCCCCGCTGGCGGTTACTTCCTGTGGTTCGAATTCCCCAAGCGGGTCGACTCCCTGCAACTGCTGCAGCTCGCGCTCGCCCAAGGCATCAGCCTCGCCCCCGGCCCGATCTTCTCGGCCACTCAACGATTCCGAAACTGCGCGCGATTGAACCACGGCCATCCCTGGGATGCGCGCAGTGAGAAGGCGATGGAATTGCTCGGACGGATGATCAAGTCGTTCTGAATCGACGTCTCGGCAGTGAGCCAGGCGACGCCGAAAAGTACCCGAGACGCCGCGCTCTCCTGGTGCACTTCGCAGAAAGGGCCGGCGCCGTAGGATGGGTGCAACCCATCAATTCGCGTTGATGGGTTGCACCCATCCTACGGCCGCCTCGGCAGTAAGCCACGCACGGCGCTAAACCTCGATCGTTCCCTGCAGGTACTGCACCGCTCGACCGGCGACGAATATGCGCTCCGCTTCCACTCGGCAATACACCAGCCCGCTACGACGCGAGGCCTGCAGCGCAACCAGCGACGATTTGCCCAGGCGCCCGCTCCAGTAAGGCGCGAGACCGGCATAGATCGAGCCGGTCACCGGATCTTCATCGCCGCCGTTGGCCGGCCAGAAGTAACGCGAGACGAAGTCCTGCTCACGCCCCGGCGCGGTGATCACCACATCCAGCGGCGCGAGTGTTTTGAGGGCGGCAAGGTCCGGCGTCAGCTTGCGTATCTGGTCCTCGTTCTCATACACGGCGAACCAGGCCTGACTACTTTTGAGGACATCGTGCGGAGCGATACTCAGACCGTCGAGCAATTGCGCCGGTGGGTTATCTACGCGCTCGGGTTCACGGTTGGGGAAGTTCATTTCCAGCAAGCCGTCGTCCAGCTGCGCGACGCTGATGTCACCCACCGCCGCCGCGCGGAAGGTCAGCGGCGCCGGCGCCATGCCCTGACTGAGCAGCACGAAGGCGCTGGCCAGAGTCGCATGACCGCAGAAGTCGATTTCGGTAATGGGCGAGAACCAGCGGATGTGAAAGGCGCCGTCCGGCTCGCGGATCAGAAAGGCCGTTTCCGACAGGTTGTTCTCGATGGCGATCGACTGCATCTGCGCGTCGCTCAACCATCGCTCCAGCGGTACCACTGCGGCGGAGTTGCCCTTGAACAGCTCATCGGTGAATGCGTCGACCTGGTAGATCGGCAGTTTCATGCTCGGCCCTCGTCATTGTGCAGCGCCCGGTAGCGGGTGCGCCGAACGAGCGAGTCTCGCCGAGCGACGAGCGCTCGGCAATCCTGTTGTGTGCGGCGCTTACCGGCACCGGTTTCAGGAGCTCGACACCATGCTGGCGGTCAGCGTGGGCTTGATCGGCCCTGCCGGCGGTTGACATTGCGTCTGTGCGCCGATCTGCAGATAGGGCTGGAGAATCGGCGCCATGCCCTTGAGCACTTGCACCGGCAGCGCCGAGGTGAAGCGGAAGCTATCTGCGCCGCGCCCCGGAACGTAGGCGGTCAAGGTGCCGAAATGATTCGGGCCGAGAAAGAAAACGAAGGTAGCCGTCCGGTTCAGCGCCAACGAGCTGATCAGCCGTCCGCCCGCGCCGATGGTCTGGATGCGGTTGTCGCCCGTTCCGGTCTTGCCGCCAACACGCAGCGGTTCGCCGTCACTTTGCAGGAAGCTGCCGCGCAGCCGGCGCGCCGTACCGCCCTCGACGACATTGGCGAGCGCTTCGCGTAACGCCGCCGCCACCTCGCTGTGCAGCACCCTGACACCGGTATTCGGCCTGATGCCCACGCGCGTTTCATACGGCGTGTCGCTGGCAAAATGCAGGCTGTCGATACGCACGCTGGGCAGGCGCACGCCGTCGTTGACGATGATGCCCATCAGCTCCGCCAGCGCGGCCGGGCGATCGCCAGAGCTGCCCAGTGCGGTGGCCAGCGACGGCACCAGGTGATCGAAGGGATAGCCAAGCCGCTGCCAGCGACGGTGAATATCGGTGAAGGCTTCCACTTCCAGCATGATGCGAATGCGGCTGTCGCGGGCGCTCCTGTGCCGACTGCGGAACAGCCAGCCGTAGACCTCCTGCCGCTCGGCGGTGCTGGCGGCGATCACCTCGGAGATGCCTGCATCCGGGTGCTTGATCAGATAGCCCAGCAACCACAGGTCCAGCGGATGCACCCTGGCGATGTAGCCCTGATCCGGCAGGCTATAGGCGCCCGGTCCGTAACGGGTGTAAAGCGAATCGAGCTTGTCGTCGTTGAGTTCGACGCCCGGCAGGGCTTGCTTGAGGAAGCGATCAAAGGCGGAACGATCAGCTTCCGGCATCAGGTAGCGATGCACGGCAGCGAGCCGGGGCGGCGTCGGACGCATGCCGTCGAGCAGCACTTCGATGCGTTCGTCGGCGGTCTTGCCGCGATACTTTTTCCAGAAGCGCTGAAGGAATACCGAGCCCTCACGGTCGGCGAAGCGCCTCAGATACTCGCGCCGCTCGGGGTTGTCGTCGCTCTTCAACAGCTCCGCGCCATTGGATGTCTGGTAGGTGCTGTAGCTCACCAGGTCGCGCATCAGGCGTACGAACGGCAGGTTGATCGACTCCCGCAGCGCCTCGCGCATGGTAGGCAAACGCCCATCATCCTCATGACGGAAATTGCCGAAGCGATGCATGCCGGCGCCGGTAAAGAAGCGCTCGGTGGGGCTGGCCGAATAGCGGCGCTCCAACGCGGCATCGAGCATCGCCGGCAGGTTGCGATCCTCGTTTTGAATCAGATAACCCACGGCCCAGCGCGTCAGCGGGTCGACCGCCTCGGCCTTGCGCAACTCGCTGATCTCGCTCTGCGCGTAGCGATCATGCAGTTCGGCGATGACTTCGAGATAGGTGGTCAACACGCGCAGCTTTGCTGTCGAACCCAGCTCCAGCTTGCTGCCTTCGTTGATGTCGAACGGCTGATTGGTGTTGTCGGTCTGTACCCGTACGCGAAAGCCCTGCTCGCCGCGCTCGAACAGCGTGAAGCTGTAGCGGACATCGGCGGTGCGCTCCGGCGACAGCATGCGCTCGCCAAACAGCCCGACCTCGCCCGCGAACTCCGGCTCCGCCAGACGCAGCAGATAATCGCTGACCTGCTTCTGCAATTCCCCGTGCAGCGGCGTGGTGGCGGCTAGATCGAGACGATCCAGTTCATATAGCGACACGCCGAGCAGGCTGCTCAGGCGCATGCGCGCGGCGGTGATGCCTTTGCTGGTCGGGACTTCACGAATACCCGGTTCACGGCGCAGGTCGCGAAAGCTGACCTTCTGCTGCAGCGCCGCGTTGCGCAGCCGGGTATCGATCACGCCGCCGTTGGCCAGCAGACGGATGTGGCTGTCAGTGAGCGCCGCCATATCGTCGCGCCCGGTGAACAGGTAATACGATGGACGCCGCTGCGCGATCAGCAGCGACAGCACCTGACGCAGCGCCAGACCCTGCGCCTCGTAACTGACATCAGCGTTGCGGCGCGAATCCAGCGCACGGTTGACTTCGGCGAAATCCGCACCGAACCAGAGGCGCAGTCCATCGGCGATGCCATGCACTTCGCCATGACCGTACGCCGCTGACAGCGGCACACTGTTGAGGTAGTCGCGCACGATACGCTTGCGCGTGGTCAAGGTCTGCTGACCTTCACGGTAGGTGCGCACACTTGCCGAAATCATCTGCCGGATTTTTTCTTCAGCGCTGCCGGTTCGACCTTCAGGTGAGTGACGGTACTTTTCCACCTGGGTTGCCAGGGTACTGCCGCCAGCCGCCTGCACCGGCAGGCCGAGCTTCTTTTCGACCTGGCTTACCGCGGCCATGGTGAAACGCGGCCAGTCCACAGCCGGGTTGGCGCGCGGCCGCTCGGCGTTGAGCAGCCCGCGGTCCTCGATGAATAGCAGGCTCATCGCGATGATCGGCGGCACGTCCTCGAAGCTTTCGTAGTACTGATGCGGGTAGCTGTTGGCGTACAGGGGCTCGCCACGGCAGTCGTCTATCGTCAGCCCCGCCTGCGACTTCTCCGGATAGGGCACGAAGAAGCCGTGGCTGGCGTAGCGCTGCAAGGCCGGCGAAAAACGCACCTGCTGCTGGATATCGAAACCACGCTCGGTCAGCCGTTCGAGGTAGGTCGGCAGCGCCGCATAGCCCAGGCGTCGATCGAAAGGCCCGGCCTCGGGGAAGCGGATACTGGAACTCGCGCCGGGCTCGATCCGATAGTCGAGGTTCTCGGCGTAACGGCTCAGCCAGAGCGCTTGCAGCTTCGAGGTATGCATCTCGTGCCAAGCCGCGTAACCACCGCCTGCCAGCAACGAGATACCCAACAACAGGGTCATGCGGCGCGCCAGACGGCTGCCGTGGTTGGTTTTCCTATCGGGTTTGCCGGCCTTTGATACGCGTTTGCCATCAGCCGTCCGAGAGGTATCGCTCCGCCATACTGCGCCCATATGTTCCGGCCTGGCTTCCTTATGAAAATCACAGGCTTAAGCTTAGCTGTTGGCGTTTCGTTCACGTGCCCGAGCAGACGAACGGAGTCGCTCAAAAGCGGCTTGGCAGAGCCTTTACTCGATCCAGGCGGGGTAGAAACCGAGCCGCGCTTGCAACTGAGTATCCTGCACAGACAAGACCTCGGCAGGCAGTGGCTGTTGGCTGCCGACGGCATCGCCGCGAAAGAAGTAGCGCTGTCCGTCATCCAGGGTGAGAAACAGCCCGAGTGCACCATGTCCCGGCAGTTTGACCAATACCACTCGTTCGTCGCCAAACAGGTCGAGACTGTTGTCGAATCCGTAGAAAGGCCGCCGTTCGAAGCGCAGAGGCCGCCAGTCGACTCCGTGGGCGAACTGCGCCGGAATCACCGCTGGTGGCGTTGCGGTGCGGGCGTAATGGATGCTTTCCGGATTGGCCAGTACCGGCAGATCGGCGAAATCGACCAGCCCCGACGCATACTCCCAGCGGGCACAGCCCAGCACGACCCGGTCGACACTGACGCCATCGTGCTCAAGCTGATCACGCACAGGCCGCACGACGCCGTAGCGCTTTTTCCGCCATGGAATCGCGCTGTCCAGCTGCGTATCGATCTGCCGGCCTAGGCCCGTGCCGAATAGCAGCCGGCTGCCCTGATGCTCGATCAGAACGGCAATGTGGTTGACCACCGGCGGCTGCATCCAGCTACCGTCGCGCCAGGCGAACTCGCTGCTGGTCGTGGTCTGCGCGGTGCGGACCAGGCTGAAGCGCAGCTCCGCCGCGTTCAGGGTTCCGGCCAATAACATCACTGACAAGCCAACAATCCTCAGGCTGCGCATGACTCACACTCCTGCCTCGGGAAGAAATGGCGAATTTTTGGGTGCCGCGAACGTCAACGGCAGACGCGAGCGCCGCAGCGTCCAGCGCCCCGGCGTCAGCGCGAGCATCCGTTCGGCGCCAGATGGTGGCGTGACGCCCGATGCGGCGTATTGCTCAGGCCAGATCAGCTCGGCACGCGCCTGCAGGTGCAGCAGATCGCCGCTGCTGAAATCGATCAACAGCAGCCCACAGCGCGGCTCGCGCAGCAAATTGCCAAGCGTGTTGAACAGCCGATTGCCACTGTAATCGGGTATCCAGAGACGGCCGTCCCGGCCGATTTCGATGAAACCGGCCGGTCCGCCACGATGCGAGATATCCACCCCGCCGCCCTGCGGGTCCGAACTCTGGCTGGCGATGAACAGCGTGTCCGCGTCCTCCACCAGCGCCAACCATTGCTCGTCCAGGCCATCGCCCTCGTGCATCAGCCCCGGCAGACGCGGGGTCGCCTGCCAATCACGCGCCTGGATGTACTTGGGGCAATTGCCGAACGATTGGGCGACCGCAACGCTGAAGCCGCGCTCGTCGCTCTCCACGATTCGCCCGTTCATCCGGTTGCGTCGGCGAGTTGGCCACTCGAGCCCGAGCAGACCGACCGCAGCGCGCGGCTGCAGCAACGACGCGATCGGATCGTCTACCTGTGGTCTGGCGTCGACAGACAACAAGGCCGGGTGCGGCGACCAGGCAAACCCCGGCGCGCCGCACAGCACCGATGTGTGAGGCTGCCCTTCGCTGTCCACTGCCGCTACCAGCAAAGCCGGCAGTTGCGCAAAAAATTCACGATGCTGCTCAGGCATGGCCGAGCGAATCATGCGATTGCCTATCTGCTCGGCTTTTTCGCGAACACCCGCACGGGCCTGCACCCATTGTTCGCCGACGTGGAAGGGACTGCTCATCGCGCTATCTCCTATACCAGGCCGGGCATGCCGATGTAGCCCGGCAGCGCACGGATGCGCGAGCACCAGGCGCGAATGGCCGGGTACGGCGCGAGATCGATGCCACCTTCGCCCGCCAGCGCTGCGTAGGGATATACCGCGAGATCGGCGATGGTCGGCGCGGCGGTTTCGGCCAGCCAGGCGTGCTCGGCAAGCTGCTGCTCGACCAGTTGCAAGGCCGCGATCGCACGGTTGGTGGTCAAGGGTTCGTCGATCGGGCGGCGGAACAGGCGCCCTACCCGAGCCGTGGCCGGGCCGTGATGCATCTCGTTGGCGGCGAAACTCAGCCAGCCAACGACGCGCGCCTGCGCCAGCGCATCCTGCGGATACCAGGCCTCGTCGGCGTAGCGGCGTGCCAGATAAACGAGGATGGCCTGGGAGTCGACCACGCGGTTATTGCCGTCCTCCAGCACCGGCACCTGTCCACGCGGATTGAGGGCGAGAAACGCCGGCTGCTTGTGCTCGCCTTGCAGCAGGTCCACCGGTACCCGCTCAGCCGTCTGGCCGATCAGGCTGAGAAACAGGCGCGCCTTGTAGCAATTACCAGACAGGGTCAAGTCGTACAGTTTCATCGTGTCGCTCCGTCGCAAGGGAGTGTTTGAGGTAAGGCACGGCTGGATAATAGACAGACCTGTCTGTACACTTCAAGCGCAAATGCTCACGAGGATGACGATTGGAGGGAAAAGAATCGCTCCCGCATAATGGCCGGCCGAGGAGACCGATATGGCAACGAACAAGCGCGACCTGTTGCTCAGCACCGCCGAGCGGCTGTTCTACACAGAGGGCTACCACGCCACGGGCATCGACCGGATTCTCAGCGAGTCTGGCGTGGCGAAGATGACGCTGTACAAGCACTTCAAATCGAAGGAAGAGTTGATTCTCGCGGTGCTCGACGCCCGTCAGCTGCCAATGCTCGAGCGCCTGCGCGAAGCGCGCGACACCCTGCCGCCACGCAAGGCGCTGCTCGGCGTTTTCGATGGGTTGAACAATATGATTCACAGCCCGAGCACGTTTTGTGGCTGCCTGTTCATCAACGCCGCGGCCGAATATCAGGACCGCGATCATCCGATTCATCAGCGCTCGGCGACGTACAAGGCTCAGTTTCAGACGCATCTGCGCGAACTGCTCGAAGCGCTCGACGCACCGCAGCCAGAGCAGCTCGCGCGGCAGCTGCAGTTTCTGATCGAGGGCGCGCTGAGCATGGCGCACATCGAAGGTCCCGCCGATCAGGCGCTGCTGGCCAAGGCAGCGGCCGATCAGTTGCTGCAGGCAGCCGGGGTCTGAACGAACGCCGCCGATGCGCCCTTATGCCGGGCGCTCTTCCTTGACGCGGAACCAGGCCGCGTAAAGCGCCGGCAGGAACAGCAGCGTCAGCGCGGTCGCAACGATCAAGCCACCCATGATCGCCACCGCCATCGGCCCGAAGAACACGCTGCGCGACAGCGGAATCATCGCCAGCACCGACGCCAGCGCGGTCAGCACGATGGGCCGGAAGCGGCGCACCGTAGCATCGATGATGGCGTTGAAGCGATCTTGGCCAGCGCCGATGTCCTGCTCGATCTGGTCCACCAGAATCACCGAGTTGCGCATGATCATCCCCGACAGCGCGATGGTGCCGAGCATCGCGACGAAGCCGAACGGCTTACCGAACAACAGCAGGAACAGCGCAACGCCGATCAGCCCCAGCGGCGCGGTGAGAAAGACCATGGCCGCGCGCGAGAAGCTCTTGAGCTGAATCATCAGCAGGCTGATCACGACGATGATGAACAGCGGCATACCGGCATTCACCGAGGCCTGCCCGCGGCTGGAGTCTTCCACGGTACCGCCAACCTCCAGCAGATAGCCGCTGGGGAGCGCATCTCGAATCTCGCTCAACGTCGGCGAGATCTGCTGCACCAGCGAAGCCGGTTGCTCATCGCCATAAACGTCGGCTCGCACCGTTACCGTCGGCAAGCGATTGCGGTGCCAGATCACGCCTTCCTCGAAGCCATATTCCAGCGTGGCGACCTGCGACAAGGGCACGCTGAGACCGCTTGCCGTAGGAATCGCCAGGCTGGGCAGTCCGGACAACATCTCGCGTTCGCGTTCGGTGCCGCGCAGCATGATCTCGATCAGCTCGTTGTCTTCGCGGAACTGGCCGGCGGTCGTACCGGTGAAGGTGCGCCTGAGGAAATTCGACAGCTCGACCGTGCTCACCCCGAGGGCGCGCGCGCGGTCCTGATCGACATTCAGCCAGACCACCTTGCTCGGCTCCTGCCAATCCAGGTGCACATTGGCCACGTGAGGGTTTTCACGCACCTTTGCCGCGACCTGGCGCGCCAACGTACGGACCATATCGATGTGCTCGCCGGTTACCCGGAACTGCACCGGATAGCCTACAGGCGGGCCATTTTCCAGCCGGCTGACGCGCCCGCGCAGGGTCGGGAAATCTTCGCGCAGGCGATCGATCAACCAGCTGCGCAGGGCTTCGCGCTCTTCGATGCTTTCGGCCAGCACCACGATCTGGGCGAAGCTGGTGGCCGGTAACTGCTGATCGAGCGGCAGATAGAAGCGCGGTGAACCATTGCCGACATAGGCCACGTAGTTGTCGATGCCGGCGCGCTCCTTGAGCATTTCCTCAAGGCGGTGCACCTCGGCTTCGGTGGCCTTGAGCGAGGCGCCTTCAGCCAGCTTCAGATCGACCATCAACTCCAGGCGACTCGAAGCCGGGAAAAACTGCTGCGGCACGATGCGGAACAGCCCAACAGCGCCGACGAAGAGCAACAGCGTCAGGACGATGACCGTCTTGCGTCGGCGCACGCAGAATTGGATCACCCGCCGCACCCGCCGGTAAAAAGGCGTCGAGTAAGGATCGTGGCCCTGGTCGCTACCGCCATGTTTCAAGGCATGACGCTTGGCAAGATCAGGCAGCAGCTTTTCACCCAACAGCGGGACGAACATCACTGCGGCGATCCACGAAGCGATCAGCGAGATGGCCACCACCTGAAAAATCGAGCGGGTGTATTCGCCGGTACTTGACTGTGCTGTGGCAATCGGCAGGAAGCCAGCCGCAGTAATCAGCGTGCCGGTCAGCATCGGAAAGGCCGTGCTGGTCCAGGCGTAACTCGCGGCCTTGAGCCGGTCGAAGCCCTGCTCCATCTTGATCGCCATCATCTCCACGGCGATGATCGCGTCGTCCACCATCAGCCCCAGCGCCAGTACCAAAGCACCCAGGGAAATCTTGTGCAGACCAATGTCCAGGTAATGCATGGTGGCGAAGGTCATCGCCAGCACCAGTGGAATCGATAGCGCAACCACCAGCCCGGTGCGAACACCAAGCGAGAAGAAGCTCACCAGCAACACAATCACCAGCGCCTCGATGAGCACCTGGACGAACTCGCCGACACCGGTCTTCACCGCCGCCGGCTGGTCGGACACCTTGCGCAGCTCCATGCCGGCCGGTAGCTCCTGCTGCAATCGAGCAAACTCGCCCTGCAGCGCCTCGCCCAGCATGAGGATGTCTCCGCCGTCCTTCATCGACACCGCCAGCCCGATCGCCGGCTCGCCCATGAAACGCATGCGCGGCGCTGGCGGATCGTTGAAACCGCGGTACACGTCGGCGACATCACCGATGCGAAAGGTGCTGCCGGCTACGCGAATGGGAAAGTCGCGGATTTCCTTCACCGTCTCGAAGCTGCCGGTGACGCGCAGCTGGACGCGGTCGCTCGGGGTTTCGACGAAGCCCGCCGACATCACCGCATTCTGCGCTTGCAGCGCCTGTTGCACGGCTTCCAGTGGTACGCCCAGATTGGCCAGCTTGACGTTGGAAAGCTCGATCCAGATCTTTTCGTCCTGCAGGCCGATCAGCTCGACCTTGCCCACGTTCTTCACCCGTTGCAGCTGCAACTGGATGCGGTCGGCGTAGTCCTTGAGCACCGCATAGTCGAAGCCTTGGCCGGTCAACGCATAGATATTGCCGAAGGTGGTACCGAACTCGTCGTTGAAGAACGGTCCCTGCACGCCAGCGGGCAAGGTATGGCGAATGTCGCCGATCTTCTTGCGGATCTGGTACCAGAGGTCGGGGATCTGCCCGGAGCGCATCGAGTCGCGCGCCATGAAGGTCACGTTGGACTCGCCCGGCCGGGAGAAAGAGACGATACGTTCGTACTCGCCGGTCTCCATCAGCTTCTTCTCGATGCGCTCGGTGACCTGACGCGACACCTCCTCAGCCGTGGCGCCGGGCCACTGGGTCTGGATCACCATGGCCTTGAAGGTGAACGGCGGGTCCTCGCTCTGACCGAGCTTGCCGTAGGAAAGCACCCCTACGACAGCCACCAACAGCATCAGATAGATCACGATCTGACGGTTACCCAGCGCCCAGGCAGAGAGATTGAAGCGCATCGCGATTACTCCTGCGCCGTCAGCACGACCGGTCGGTTGTCGCGGTCGACCGCCCTGACCTCTTGGTTTTCGTGCAGCATCTGAACGCCAGCCAGCACGACCCAGTCGTCAGCTTGCAAACCCTCCAAAATCGGTACCAGGGTTTCGCCGAAGGCACCGGTGCGCACGGCGACTCGTTCCAGGGTGGCGCCCTCCTTCACTCGCCAGACATAGGCCTTGCCCCGCTCGGCCGTGACAGCCGAAAGCGGTACAGCGAGCGGCACCTCGCCGTTATTGCGGATCGACACCAGGGCGCTTTGGCCCAACTCCGCCGGCACATCGGCAGCAGCGAACGCGACACGCGCCGAGTAGGTACGCGTTTGCTGACTGGCCGCCGGCGATAATTCACGAATGTGCCCCGGGTACTGCTTGCCCGGGTGCGACCAGATTTCCACTAAGACCTCTTGGCCCACCGCATAACGATCCAGCGCCTGCTCCGGCAAATTGATCGCCACCTCGCGCTCGCCGTCGGCGGCCAGCACGAAAGCGGTCTGTCCTGCTGCGAGCACCTGGCCGACCTCGACTCGGCGCTGGGCAATTACCCCGTCGCGGGTCGCCCGCAAAATGGCGTAGTCGACCTGATTGCGCGCCACGTTAAATTCGGCGCTCGCCTGCTGCAGACGCGCCTGGGCCGAGCGATAGGCGTTTTCGGAAGAATCGAATTGCGAGCGGCTGACCAGCTGACGGTTCATGAGCGTCTTGTAGCGCTCGTGCTCGGCGCGAGCGACGCGAAGGTTGGCCTCGGCAGCGGCAACTTGGGCGCGCAAGCCTTCCAATTGCAGCTGCACGTCGCGCGGATCGAGTTTGGCCAGGGGCTGATCCTTACGCACCCGTTCACCGGCTTCGACCAGGCGTTCGGTCACCTTTCCGCCGATTCGGAACGACAATTCAGGTTCGTAACGCGCATGCACCTCGCCCGGATAGTTTTCGACCGCCTCGCGGGCCGGCTGCGGCTGAACCACCATGACCGGCCTTGCCGAGAGCTGCTCGGGCTCACCATTGCCACAACCGGCGAGCAAGGCGAGACCAATGACACCAAGGAAAGGCAGGGCATGTCGGAACACGATCGGTTCTCTCTCTGTCGCAAGGTGGGTTCTAATAGTTGTACTGCGCGGTATAGTAAAAATACCGTACTCATCAGTCCAGTATTAAAACACCTATGACAGAAAACCAACCTACGCCCTCTGGCCCGGGCCGTCCGAAAGATCCGGCCAAGCGTGACGCGATTCTCGCGGCTGCTCAGGTGCTGTTTCTCAGCAATGGTTATGAAGGCAGCAGCATGGACGCCATCGCCGCCGAAGCGGGCGTCTCGAAGCTCACGCTATACAGTCACTTCAAGGATAAGGAAGCCTTGTTTGGCGAGGCGATAAAGACCACCTGCGAGACGCGCCTGCCGCGCTCGCTGTTCATACTCGATGACAGCTGCTCGATCACGCAGGTGCTGCTCGATCTGGGTCGCGCATTCCAGGCCTTGGTCAACAGCCCCGAGTCCATTGGATTACACCGCGTCATGGTCGCCTTGGCCACGCAGAATTCCGCGCTGTCACGCATGTTTTTCGACGCGGGGCCGCAGCGCTTGCTGGTGGATCTGGAGCAATTGCTGATCCAGGCCGACCAGCGTGGATTGCTACAGGTGAGCGAGCCCATGCGCGCCGCCGAACACTTCTGCTCGCTGATAAAGGGCGTTGCGCACTTCCGCTTGCTGATCGGCTACGCGGACTCGCTCGCTCCCGAAGAGGCGGACAAGCATGTGCAGGACTGCGTCGCTCTGTTCGTAAGCGCGTATGGCAATTCGAAGTCCGCAATGAGCTGAGCCGGCACAGACCGGCTCGCTCAGCACCACGCCTTACAGTGCGGAAAGCGTCCGAAATTCATCCTGCGCCAGCTGATCGGTCATGCCGCTGACGAAGTCCTGCAGCATTCGGCAACGGTAGTAGAACTCCCACAGCGGCCACTCAGGCGAATCCGCAGGGTGGGCTTTCATGGCCTCGTGGTAGGCCTTGATCAGCTGGCTCGGCAATCGCCGTGCAAGCATCTGCAGATACGGCTCACTGCGGCAGCCGCCGCCGGTCAAGGCTTGGAAGGTTTCCGGGGCGACGCGCAGCAGTGGTGCGTAGACATCGAGCAAACCCTGCAGGATCCGATAACCCTGCAATTGCAGAGTTTCCACCTCGTGGTAGCAAAACACGCGGTCCATCGCCACGCCCTTGAACGTCTGCACAATGGCATTGGGCAGGCTGGCGTCTTCCAGCAGTGCGCGGTCCAGGGTGCCGTGATAGACCGCTTCGATGTTGTCGACGAACTGCTGAGCCGCATGCTGCACCAGCGGATGAACCATATTCACCCGCAACCAGATGAAGAACTCGCCGACCTTGTTGATCGGTTCCTTCCGCGCCCGCGACTCGGCGTAGGCGACCATGCTGCGGAAGCTGCGGCCGATTGGCGCAATCGGCTCGTCTGGCGATCCGTATTTGACGAATTTGTCCAGCAGCAGCTGGGAGAGCTGTTCGATGGTAAAGATGCCCTTCTCCACCGAATCCTCGATATCGGCCATGCAATAGGCGATGTCGTCCGCCGCTTCCATGATGTAGGCGACGGGATGGCGCGTGCCGGGTTGCAGATCCAGCGCCGCGCGTAAGCCATCCACGAAAGGCTCTTCTGATAGATAGAAACCCGGCTTCTTATGCAGGTAGGCACCAGCCGTGCCCTTCTCAGGCTTGGGCGCGTAAGCCGCCCGCACATACTTGAGCAGGCCGGCCGTCTGGGTGTAGGTCAGGTTGAGCCGTAACAGGCTGACCACCAGACGAATCGCCTGAGCATTGCCTTCGAACTGCCTTAGATCGAGCAGCATGCATGCACGCAGCTCGGCACTGCCCTGCTCCACCGGCACGGCGGCGTCGAACAGGGCCTGGAGGTTGCGTGCAAACCACTCACTGATGGCGAACTCGCCGAAGTGCCCGAACGGTGGATTACCGATGTCGTGCATCAGGCAAGCCATCTCCACCAGGCTTTCTAGCGCTCCTTCCAGACCATCGAGGCCGTATTGACTGGCTTTGTCGCCAAGCTGCTTGTACAGCGTACGAACGATGAATCGACCGGTCTGCTGCACTTCCAGAGAATGCGTCAGCCGGCTACGCACCGCCGCGTTGCGCTCCAGCGGGAACACCTGCGTTTTCTGCTGCAGGCGGCGCACGGCCGCCGAATTGATGATGCGGCCGCGGTCGCTTTCCAGCTGATCGATGACCGCCTGCAGGCTGCCGTCCGATGCGCGCATCCCTGATTCGGCCTGGCCGTGGGGCCGTTGGCGGGTGATCTTTTCCTTGAAATTCAGGGGCACTGGCATGGATCGCGCTCGACAAAGAAGTTGGGGCGAGCCTAACGCGGCATGACGGCTTTACCAAGGCCGCCTGCTGGACTAGCGTCTGTTCAACCAGGAGCGAAGCCATCGTGAACAGAGCGGATTTTCATCGCCAACATGCCGAGCGGGCGAACGCCGAAGCAAAGCGGCTGCTCGAGAAGCGAGCAGCATTGGGGGCTCGCTGGCTGCCCTGGGTTGCTGCGGAACTCTATCAACTCACCCCACCGGAATACGCGGCGATGGTTCGCCGTGAACTGGCGCGCCTGAACGAGGGCTGAGCCACAGCCGATCCTCAGGCCGCGCCCCGCGCCATGCGCACACGGCCCAGCAGCCAGCCGCCGCCCACGTTGATCGCCAACCCCAGCATCACCAGCAGCGCTCCGATCGCCTGCATCACGCCGAGATGCTCATCGAGCAGCAGCGCGGCGGAGGTCAGCCCCACCACCGGCACCAGCAGCGAGAAAGGCGCCACGGTGTTGGCCGGATAGCGCGAGAGCAGCCGGCTCCACAGGCTGTAGCCGAGAATGGTCGCACCGAAGGCCAGATAGAGAAGCACCAGAATCGAGCTCCAGCCGATGCCGCGCAACGCGCTTTCGATCGCCTGTGGGCCTTCCAGCAACCATGAAAGCGCAAAGAACGGAATCGGCGGAATCAGGCTGCCCCACACCACCAGACCGACCAGATTCACCTTGCCCACCTTGCGCGTGACGATATTGCCCAGCGCCCACATCGACGCCGCGCAGATGGTCAGTACGAAGCCGGCCAAGGTCATGCTGCGATCGCCTTGCATGCCGATCAGCAGCAGACCGCCCGCGGCGATCAACAGCCCGATGAAATTGGTCGCCCGCAGGCGTTCGCCGAGAAACAGCGCCGCGAAGAACAGCGTGAAGAAGGCCTGCGATTGCAGCACCAGCGAAGCCAGTCCGGCCGGCATACCGACCTTCATGGCCGAGAACAGAAAGGCGAACTGCCCAAGCGAGATGGTCGCGCCATAGGCCAGCAGCCAACGAAATGGAATTTGCGGACGCTTGATGAACAGAATCGCCGGGAATACGGCGAGCATGAAGCGCAATGCGCCGAGCAGCATCGGCGGGATATCGTCCAGACCGACCTTGATCACCACGAAGTTCATGCCCCAGACGATGATCACAACCAGCGCCAGCAACAGGTCCTTGGGTGACATGGGGAACGCTCCGCAAGCAAAGATCGTATTTAAACCGGGCCACGGCGCGGTGCACTCATACAGCAGACAGCCAAATAGGCCATACAGTCGTCGCTATCCAAGACGCGGGGCAGCGATGTCCGGGCTGTGCCTGCGTCGACTGCAACCGCTAGAATCGACAGCCAAAGCGAACCCTCAATCCACATCTGTCACGAGAGCAACCATGGGCGCACAGTGGAAAGCCAAGCATAAAGAAGCGGCAGCCAACGCCAAGGGACGTACCTTCGGCAAGCTGTCGAAGGAAATCATGATCGCAGCCCGCAGCGGCGCCGATCCGGACATGAATCCCCGCCTGCGCCTAGTGGTGGAACAGGCCAAGAAAGCCTCGATGCCACGGGAAACCCTGGAGCGCGCAATCAAGAAAGGTGCCGGCCTGCTTGGCGAAAGCGTCAACTACGAGCGCACCACCTATGAAGGTTTCGCCCCGCATCAGGTGCCGGTGATCGTCGAGTGCCTGACCGACAACGTCAACCGCACCGTGGCGGAGATTCGCGTGCTGTTCCGCAAGGGCCAGCTCGGTTCGTCCGGCTCGGTCGCCTGGGATTTCGATCACTGCGGGCTGATCGAGGCGGCGCCTGAAACCGCTGATGCCGATCCGGAACTGGCCGCTATCGAAGCCGGCGCGCAGGATTTCGAAGCCGTCGAAGACGGCGCCACGCTATTCATCAGCGACCCCAGCGATATGGACGTAGTCTGCCGCGCGCTGCCCGAACAGGGTTTCACCGTGCAGTCGGCACAGCTCGGTTACCGCCCCAAGAATCCGGTCACCACGTTGTCCGACGCGGAGCTCGAAGAAGTCGAAGCCTTCCTCGCGGCCATCGATGCCCATGACGACGTGCAGAACGTCTATGTCGGCCTGGCGGGCTGACGGGCTGACGGGCTGACGGGCTGACGGATCTGGATTCCAGTAAAGGGCAAATATCATGAGCACGAACAAACCGAATACACCGTACGCCCAACGCGAACAGGGTTATCGCGAGAAGGCGTTGAAAATGTATCCCTGGGTCTGTGGACGCTGCGCCCGGGAATTCTCCGGCAAGCGGCTGAGCGAATTGACGGTCCATCACAAAGACCACAACCACGACAACAACCCCGAGGACGGTTCCAACTGGGAGCTGCTCTGCCTGTACTGTCACGACAACGAGCATTCGCGCTACACGGACAATCAGTACCAGGCCGAAGCCAGGCCAGGCAGCGATCTGGGTCCGAAGGAGACCTTCAAGGCCTTCGCAAACCTGGGCGATCTGCTCAAAGGCAAGCCGGATTGATCGGTGATGCCGAGCTCCGTTTCCGTTTCGCCGAGCGTCACGACGAAACGAGAACCGTCCCGGTTACTTGACCAGCAGGACCGGCACCGAAACCTCATGGACCACCCGGTTGGCAACCGAGCCCAGCACCATGCCGGTAAAGCTGCCTAATCCGCGTGTGCCCATCACAACGGTGTCACAACCCAATTGCTGCACCGCTGCGTTTACCTGCGCGGCGATATCGCCTAGGACAGCGTGAGTCTCGTGCGGTATGCCGGCAGCCTGCAGCGCCGTAGCGGCCTCCTCCAGGGTGCGATGAGATTTGTCGATCAAGCTTTTGCTCAGCTCTTCAACCGTACTCGGAGTGACGAATTCGCTATATACGACCGGTTCCTGCTGCGCGTTCAGGACGTGCACCTGAAGCGGTCTAGGCGCATCGGCGGCTAGGTCGAGGATGTATTGCAATGCCCGTTTGGCGTTGTCCGAACCGTCGAAGGCTAAAAGAATAGTGCGCATGGCGGGTCTCCTTTGAACGTTTGTAGTCAGCATAGACCACAGCCCCGTCCACCCCGCGCGCCGGAAACGCTTCCCTTGCGCTGGATCAATCCCGGTGCAGAAATCCAATTTCATTGCGAGACAATCGATGACGACAACCTCTAACGCGCCGTTCGGCGTTGGCGATGCCTCTTTCAAGGCCGCCGGCGGCGAAGCCGGCATCCAGCAACTGGTAGCGGACTTCTACCGGGTCATGGACGAGCACGAAGCCGCCCAGTGCGTACGTCGTCTCTATCCGCAGGAGTTGGGTGAGGCACGCGAGCGTCTGGCGGCGTTTCTCTGCGGCTGGCTGGGTGGGCCGCGCCGTTACGCCGAAAAATTCGGCAGCATCAGCATTCCGCAATTCCACAGGCGCTGGACGGTGGGCGAAGCCGAGCGGGACGCCTGGCTCGAATGCATGGCGCTCGCCATCGCCAGACAGGGCTACACGGCGGACTTCGCCGACTACCTCCTGACGCAGTTGCGCGTACCTGCGGAGCGCATCCTGCAAGCCGGACAGCAGCCCTGCCCGGCACATCCGCGCCCGCCGCAGCCATAGCCGACAACGAGCGATGGGTCGAACCCTGGACACATCGCTGCGTCATAACTGTGTGGGATAAATGCCCGGATGCGGCATTTGCAATTCCGAACAGCGCAGCCAGGGTGACCAGATGAAGATCCGCTTTGCCTCGGTTAACGAGCAGAAGATTCGCGACGCACGAGAATTTCTCGAGCAGAGCGGCATCGAGATCATCAGCTTTCCGGTGCGCATCATCGAACAGCAAACCGAAGACCTGCATCAGCTGGTCAGTGACAAGCTGATGAGCGCCTTCAAACTGATCGGCAAACCGGTCTTCGTCGAACACTCGGGCCTTTTCATCAATAGCCTGAATGGCTTCCCAGGCGGCCTGACCCAGACATTCTGGAATCGCCTGCACGCGGTGCGCTTCTCCGAGCTGATCGGCACTTTGGACGACCCTTCCGCAGTGGCACGGTCGGTGATCGGCTATTGCGACGGCCGCAAGCGGCATTTCTTCGAGGGCAAGGTCACGGGCAGAATCTCGCGCGAGCCGGCGGGCTCGGAGGGCTTCGAGTGGGACAACGTGTTCATTCCCGACGGCCACTCCTGCACCCTCGCCGAGCTGGGCGGTGTCCATAACGAGCTTTCCATGCGCAAGCAGGCATTGGATGCCCTTATCGATCACTTGCGCCGGGTTTGAGAGGTATTGATGCAAAAGCTTCTGGAGGCGTACCGGCATAACCGGCTGATTCTATTCGTGGGTTCCGGCGTGTCGGCCAATATCGGGCTACCGCCCTGGCGCGATCTGATCAACGAAATCGCCCAGCAACTCGACTACGACCCCGACGTCTTCGATACCTATGGAAACTTCCTCTCGCTGGCCGAGTACTACCGCATCAGGAAAGGCAACATCGGGCCACTGCGCAGCTGGATGGATCGCGAGTGGCACAAGAACATCGAGATTCGCGATTCCGAGATTCACCGACTGATCGTTCAGGGCCGGTTTCCAGCCATCTATACGACCAACTACGACCGCTGGCTGGAGAACGCTCATGATGCCCATGGCGTCGGCTACATCAAGATCGCCAATGCCAGCGACTTGGTAAAAGCCCGCGACGGCGTCCGGCAGATCGTCAAGTTTCACGGCGATTTCGATGATGACGATTCGATCGTGCTCGACGAAACAAGCTATTACGAGCGCCTGCAATTCGAAACGCCGCTGGACATCAAGTTACGCGCCGACACCTTGAGCAAAGCTGTGCTGTTCATCGGCTATAGCTTGTCCGATACCAACATTCGATTGTTGTTCTACAAACTCTCGAAGATCTGGAATGAACACGAGACGCTTGGCGTCCGGCCAATATCCTATGTCTTCTCGCACAAACCCAATCCGGTGCAGGAAGAAATACTTAGCCAATGGGGTATCCAGATGATTACTTCGGACGATGACGAACCGGGACTGGCCTTGCAGAACTTTTTGCGAACATTGGTTGAAGGCTAATGGATTCTAGTTACAACAAACGAAGCGACGCATAAACAAGCAAAGCGCAAAGAGTGCGATGCCGCCGGGCATCGCACTCAGATGCGTCAGTAGTTGTAACCGATACCGACGCTATAGAAGAACGCTCCATCGTCATAACGATCCCGCGCATCGCTGCCACTCTTGAACAGGAACTGATACTCGGCCATGGCAGTGATGAACGTCTTGTCCTGAACCCAGTACTTGATGCCGAGTTCCGGCCCGCCCATGAAGGTCTCGTCGACCTCCTCGCCGTAGACCCCACCCACGCTAAGGCCTATGAATGGGCGGGTTTTGCCGCTACCGAAGTGGTAGTCATAAAACACTCGGGTCGAGCCGTCGAACTGGACGCTTTCTCCTTCCGAGTCGCGGGCATTTACCGTTTGCCGAATGCCCCACATGGATCGCTCGTCCAGATATGTACCCCAACTGCCCTGTACCGAGAACACTGTATCGTCGAAGTCCTTATCGCTACTTCCCGCACCACTCAACGTCACTTCATGATCGCCCGCCACCGGAGCGGCGACGGCAAGTGCAGGAAGCATGGCGGCAACCAGGAGAGAAGTTTTGAAAAGTCGTTTCATGACAACACCCTCTTGTTCTTACTATTAGCGGATACGCAGTAACGCTCACGCGATGCGTACATTAAATGACAAGAGGGCACCATCACTGTTCACTTTATTTTAGGTATGTCGCATAACTAACTCATTTTAAAAACATTTTATTTTTTCATACCGTTTCGCTAGTTATGTATGCCTGGCCAATTTTGGCATATAACAAACGAAACGAAGCATTACGAATAAGCAAGTTCACTTCGAGCCGAACTTGATATCAAGCGGGGCCACCTTTGCGCGCCGCCATGTCTTCCGACAGCGGGTCATCGGCCGGCTCCGTATCGAACTGTCGACCCATGGCTATCCGTAACCAGACCGGTATTAGCAATAGCCCAACCAGCAGACACAGCCAACTGAGGAGCGAGTTACCCTGCGGCGGCGGAAACATCAATCGACCAATACCGATCAGCAAGGAAAAAAGCGAAACGGCGGTCACCACAACAGCATATAGCCGAGAGCCCAATGCCTTGACCGATACCGCCGCCCCAACGCCGTTGAGCATCGCTGCGTGCCGCCAGAAGCCGAACGGACGGACACGGCGATAGAAGCGCTTGAGCGTGGCATCGTCAGTCGCCGGCGTGATGAAGGTCACCAGGATGGCAGCCGATGTAGTGGTCAAGGCCATGATTGCGAGGCGTATCCATTCACGCTCCGGATCGGTGCCCAAGTAATAGAGCAACAAAGGTGCGGTGATCAGCGATACCGCCATGGCGGTCAGTTCCGAATAGAGATTGATTCGCTCCCAGAGCCATCGCAACACCAGCACCGATCCCATTCCCGCACCAAACAGCAGGGAAATGAACCAAGCGGTCTGGATCGAACCGAGGTTGGCCATGATGATCATCGCGATCACCAGAATCAGTACGTTGGATAACCGAGCGACCAGTACCAGCTCACGGTCCTTTGGTTTGCGCTTGAGCACGTGTGGCGCGAACACGCCGCCATAGATATCGTTGCTCCAGTAGGAGGCACCCCAATTGAGGTGCGTGTCGACAGTGGATGCCAACGCCGCCAGCAAGCCCACCAGCATCAAGCCGCGCACGCCAGGAGGTAACAGGTCTTCGATACCTTGCACGAACAGCGCTTCTCGCCCGGCCGTGAAGCCATCGCCAGCCATTTCGGCCGGAGTGAACGGATAGAGCACCAGCAGCCCGATGGCGATCACCAGCCAGAACAGGCTGCGTAACAGGATCTGTAGCCAGGTGAACACCAGACCGGCGATCCTCGCCTCGCGATCCGTCGGGCAGGCCATGCTTCGCTGCGCAAGATAGCCAGTACCGTCGGAGTTCATTTGGAAGAACCACTGCAAACCAATGATGACCAGGAATGGCATCAGCGCTTCCCCAGCGTCCGCCGGAGGGGCAAAGGACAACATTTTGCCCGCCTGCTCGATACCGTAAATCTCGATAACGCGGTCTGTCAGCCCACCCAGCCCACCGGCTGCATCGACGACGAACCAGGCATAAAACAGCGTGCCGATCATCGCCAGGCTGAACTGCACCACGTCTGTCTGAACCACAGCCCGCAATCCTCCGGTGATCGAATACATCGCCGTAAATGCGAGAATCAGCAGGATCGATATCAGGTTGTTGGCGCTCATCATTGCCGGCTCCAACCCGGTGATGCTTTCTCCGAGCTGGATACCGGCCGCCGATACGAATCCCACGATGGGCTCGTAGACGCCAGCCGGCAACCACAAATGCCACGGCAAGAACACTTCAGCGATACGGATGGCAGCCACCAGTACCATCGCCAGTACCACGCAGTTGATCACCGTGCCGTAGTAGATCGCCTTGAGCAGACGTAGCGGAGTGACACCTTTGCCGCTGTATCGCACACGAGTCAGCTCGGCATCGGTCAATACGCCGGCGCGGCGCCAGCCAACTGCGAATACGAACGCCATGAGCAGAAACGCGAGGCCATATATCCACAATCGCCAAAGTGCGAAAACACCGGCAGTCGCAACCAGGCCGGTCACCAGCAATGGCGTATCGGCGGCGAACTGAGTCGCGCTCATGGAAAAACCGGCCTTCCAGCCCTTGATCGTTCTGCCAGCAAGAAAATATTCGTCGAGGCTTTGAGAAGCCTTTCCGCGCGCGCGAAGCCCCGAACCCAGCCCGTACAGGATGAAACTCACCACGATCAGGAGATCTATCATTGTTATGGCCCCGTGGAGTAGTTCTCTTCAGAGCCTGTACTAGGTCGAAAAATTGCGACCGCCGGATAAACGGATCGGATGCAGCCGGCTAATACGAACCGCGACGCTATCGGAGTATTATGCGCCGCCCTATGGGATACCGCTCATGCCCGATTTCCAACCGCGTCAGCTGCCAGCTGAATGCAAGCCACTACTGGACAGGTTCTACCGGGCCCATCGCAGCCACATGCGAGTACCTGTTGGCGCGCGTTGCTGGGTCGCTGGGCGCGCTGATATCGTTGCCGGCCTGTGTTTGAGCGAGGTCGCAAATGGTCATTGGCTGACTGCGTTGCTGGTCGCCCCGAGTCAACGCAACCAGGGTTTGGCAACGCAACTGATAAGTCAGGCGTTGGGCGCGAATGAAGGCCCTGTCTGGTTGTTCTGTGAGCCGGAAATTACAGCTTTCTACCATCGGCTGAACTTCAACGACGCCACCGTTCTGCCTGAGCCACTGGCATCCCGCCTGCAACGTTACAACCGAAACAAGGCACTCGTGGCGCTATGGCACGATAACGAGCAACTTACATGTCCCGAAAAGTTCTGAAGATCGCCACTGCCTGTCTGCTCGACGAAGCCGGTCGCATAGTGATCGTACGCAAGCGCGGTACATACCTATTCATGTTGCCGGGCGGCAAGATCGAGGCGGGAGAAATGTCACTGCAGGCGCTGCGACGCGAGCTTTGCGAGGAGCTGGATTTACGGATCGAAGCATCGCAACTGCATGCGCTTGGCCATTTCCAGGCGCGCGCGGCAAACGAGCCAGATCACTGGGTCGAGGCGGAGGTCTTCGTCGGGCGCGTCTGTAACGAAGTACAGCCGCAGGCGGAAATCGAAGCGCTTGACTGGTTGGATGCCCACTCGCAACAGCAGGAGCATCTGGCGCCACTGCTGCGTGAGCAGGTACTTCCTGCGCTGCGCCGGTGGCTGGCGGCACAACGCTCATAGCACCGGCCATTCGTTGCTGAAGTGGTTAGGGGGAAATAGGGTCGCTCGCTGGAAAGGTCTCTTCCAGCGCTTCATCCAGATGATCCTCATCGGTCTTGTCTGGACGTTCTTTGACCTGGTCGTCCTGCTCCTGCCCCGGCTGGGTAGGTTCATTCGGGTCTTGGCCGTTCATGATGACTCCTTGAGTTGATCACAAACGTTAGGCCGCGCGGCCGGGCTGTTGTTCGGCCGAAAGTGCAGCCATTTATCGCAGGCAAAAAAAGGGGCGGGGTTTAATCCCCGCCCGCCTCCTTCCCTGTTTCCCTTATGTCCTGCTCGTCTTTCCTGACGCACCGCATCCAGCGGTAATCCTGACCAACGTTCCTTGCTGGCTGTGCCTGTCCTTAAGCACGGGTGCGATATTAAGACTTTGGGCGACAACTACAACTCGAAAAGATTCGTGATGGCGATTTGGCTACGATGTGAGGATTTATTTTTCTCTTTTTAAATCAAAGAGTTAAGTAAAAATATTCTACAAAGCGTATACAGCCAACAATGCTTTTCACTATTCACTTACACGCCTTGTAAGCAAAAGCCTACATATCCAAACGCTTTCGAGGAAATGCAACCAAGCAGGACTAAGCCTGGTCGGCCGCATGTGGAAATTGGGAACGCATGAAGGGCGGGAACGCCCCTTGCGATGAAGGCAAGGGGCGCCGTTTCTTTAGTTGCACAGTTAATTAAACAGGGACTCGCTGGACAACCCGTTACGCTCGAAAATTTCGCGTAACCGCTTGAGCGCTTCGACCTGAATCTGCCGCACCCGCTCACGAGTCAGCCCGATTTCCTGGCCGACCTCTTCCAGCGTGCAGCTTTCATGGCCGCGCAAACCGAAGCGCCGGATGACCACCTCGCGCTGCTTCTCGGTTAGATCAGACAGCCACTGGTCGATGCTTTCCGACAGGTCGTCGTCAAGCAGCAGATCGCAGGGATCGCTCGGTCGGTCGTCGGTCAGGGTATCGAGCAGCGTCTTGTCGGTGTCTGGTCCGAGGGACACATCCACCGAAGTCACGCGCTCGTTCAAACCCAGCATCCGCTTGACCTCTGCAACCGGCTTCTCGAGCAGGTTGGCGATTTCTTCCGGGCTGGGTTCGTGGTCGAGCTTCTGGGTCAGCTCGCGCGCGGCGCGCAGGTAGACGTTCAGCTCCTTGACCACGTGAATCGGCAGGCGAATGGTGCGGGTCTGATTCATGATCGCCCGTTCGATGGTCTGCCGAATCCACCAGGTGGCATAGGTAGAAAAGCGGAAGCCACGCTCGGGGTCGAACTTCTCGACAGCCCGTATTAGCCCCAGGTTGCCCTCTTCGACCAGGTCCAGCAAAGACAGCCCACGGTTGACGTAGCGTCGGGCGATTTTTACCACCAGCCGCAGGTTGCTTTCGATCATGCGCTTGCGCCCTGCCGGATCACCCTTCTGAGCCAGGCGCGCAAAATGCACTTCTTGCTCGGGGGTCAGCAGGGGAGAAAATCCGATTTCGTTGAGATACAGCTGAGTAGCGTCCAGCGCACGGGTGTAGTCGATGAACTTGTGCTGCTTGGGTGGCGCGGTCTTGGATCGGGCGCCCGTTGAAGCGGCGCGAGGGATATCACTGATTGGATCGGCGTCCGCGGACGGCTCCATGAGTAGAACGGCATCGTCTACGTCAAACTCCGGCACTTCTTTTTTGAGAGCCATTATTGTTTTCCTGTTCTGAGTTCGACAACAGGCTCGGGCGGCACGCATCCCTGGTAACGCTCAAGCCTCCTAGTGCCGGAACAGGCAGTAGCAAATCAGCGCTTTGGCAGGTATTGCAGTGGGTCCACAGGTTTGCCTTGGCGGCGAATCTCAAAATGCAGCTTCACCCGGTCGGTCCCAGTCGATCCCATCTCGGCAATGGTCTGCCCAGCTTTGACTTGTTGACCCTCCTGAACCAGCAGCCTGCGGTTGTGGCCGTAGGCACTTACATAGGTATCGCTGTGCTTGATGATCACAAGTTCGCCGTAACCCCGTAAACCACTGCCGGCGTACACAACAGCCCCATCAGAAGCAGCTAAAACAGGCTGTCCTAATTCCCCGGCGATATCAATGCCTTTATTCAAACTACCGTTTGAGGAAAAAAGCCCGATCACAGAGCCGTTTGCAGGCCATGCCCAGCCGCTGGCAGAGCGGGCCACAGGCTTGACCGGCGTCTTCGCAACGGGCGGCGTGGCCGCCGGTACGCTGGGCCTCGTCAGGGGCGGAGGAATGGGTACGGGCGTCGTCACTACCGGTGATGACGTGCTGGTTGACGGCGAAGGAACGGGAGTCGGACGGGCGGTTACTGCACGGGCTTGAGCATTGCGGCTGAAGCGAATCGTCTGCCCCGGATAGATGACGTGCGGAGGAGGAATGTTGTTGAGCTGGGCCAGGTCACGCCAATCCCAACCGAAGCGAAACGCGATTGACCAAAGGGAGTCACCGCGCTGGACGATATAGTGGCCGCTGGTAGTACGGTCGCGGCTGTTTCGATCGACGACATGCACACCGCCGGACGGTGGGCTTGCGCAGCCGGCAAGCAGCGCGCTGGCGAAGAGCGCAATGAGCGCGCAACGAAAAGACGGAATTGTTATCCACTGCATGCTGGCTGTGGGCTTCACGGCGCGCTCCTTTTGATCGACAAAGCCGTTCAGACCGTTTGCACCGATGGCTGCCGCCGTCCGGCGAACCATTCAAGCCCGAGGACAAGAACGATGCCGGAAATAGCCAGAACTATGGCCAGCAAGAGTTGCGGGTCCTGTCCGGTCAGCTCGCCATAGGCGCCGGGCAGCAGGTTCTGCTCCAGCAGCGGGGCGCGCTCGCCGTGGGAATTGATGCGCCAGGTCAGCGTCTCCTTCCATGGCCAGACCTTGTTCAGCGAGCCCAGCATCAGGCCGGTGAGAAAGACCAGCGTGAGGTCGCGCCAGCGCTCGAGCGTCCAGCTGAGAATACGCGCGAAGCTTAGGATACCTACCAGGCAGCCGGCGGCGAAAATCGCCAATACAGCCACATCGAGGTCTTTCACCGCGCCCAATACGACGGGATACAAGCCCAGCAGTACCAGAATGAAGCTGCCAGAGATGCCCGGCAGGATCATCGCGCAGATCGCGATGGCGCCAGCGAAAAACAGGCTCAAACCGCCACTACTCCACTGTACCGGAGCGGCTACGGTGATCACGTAGGCGAAGGCGACACCAAGTATCAGGCCGACGATGCGAGACAGATCCCAGCGCTGAATTTCTTTGCCGACAAGATGCACCGAAACGAGGATCAGACCGAAGAAGAACGACCACACCGGGATAGGATGAGCTTCCAAGAGATAGGTGATCAGCTTGGCCAGGCTCAATACGCTGGTGAATATCCCGCCCAAGAGAATTAGCAAGAAGTTGGCGTTGGCAGCCGCCCATGCTTCGCGAATGCGGCCGCGAAACAACAGCATTGCAGCGCCGGGTATCGCGCCAATCGAGCGCAGCAACTCGTCATAGATGCCGGTAATGAAGGCGATGGTGCCGCCGGAGACTCCCGGCACAACATCCGCCGCGCCCATCGCGATCCCTTTGAGGTACAACAATAAGGTGTTTTTCATGCTTCCTTCCGCTGAGATCACACTACAGGTCCATTGAGCAGCGGCACGAAGCGTACGGTATCCAGCAAATGGCGGGAAAAGCCGTCTTCCTCTCGAACGATCAGCATCAGTTGCTGGACTTCGCCAACCCCTACCGGAATCACCAGCCGCCCGCCGGGAGCCAGTTGATCGAGCAGGGCTTGCGGCACGTCGGCGGCCGCCGCAGTAACGATGATGCCGTTGTAGGGCGCCAATGCAGGCCAACCTTCCCAACCATCACCCCAGCGAAAGACCACATTACGCAATTTGAGTTCGACCAGACGCTCTTTTGCGCGATCCTGAAGCGCCTGAATGCGCTCGACCGAAAATACCCGCTCGACCAGTTGTGCCAGCACAGCGGTCTGATAACCGGAACCGGTGCCGATCTCCAGCACCTTGTCCAACGGGCCATCGGCCAGCAGCAGCTCGCTCATGCGCGCCACCATGAAGGGCTGCGAGATGGTCTGGTTGTGGCCGATGGGCAGCGCGGTGTCTTCATAGGCGCGATGCGCCAGTGCTTCATCGACGAACAGATGGCGCGGCGTGCGACGGATTACCTCGAGCACCCGGGGATCGGACAGGCCCTCCTCGTACAACCGCTGGATCAAACGATCACGCGTGCGTTGCGAGGTCATGCCAGTGCCGTGGCGCAGCAGATCGTCTTGTCCACGGTGGTTCACAATATGCTCTCCAGCCAGTTATCGAGCCCCCTGAACGCTTCATGGAACGTCCGGTCGAGTTGTAACGGCGTGATCGACACGTAGCCCTGCATCACCGCGTGGAAGTCGGTTCCCGGCCCCCCATCCTCGGCGTCGCCAGCGACCGAAATCCAGTAACCATCCTTGCCACGCGGGTTGGCTTGCTTTACCGGCGGCTTGGCCCGGCAGCGATGTCCCAGGCGGGTCAATTGGATGCCACGGATATGATCCAACGGCAGGTTCGGCACGTTGATGCTGAGCACGGTCCGTGGCGGCAGATCGAGTTGGTCATGCTTCTCGACCAGCTGGCGGGCGATATAAGCCGCCGTTGGCAGGTTGTCCGGAGAGCGCGAGATCAGCGAGAAGGCAAATGCCGGCTTGCCGGTGAAACGGCCTTCGATCGCTGCGGCGACAGTGCCTGAGTACAGGACGTCGTCACCCAGATTCGCGCCCAGATTAATACCGGATACCACCATGTCTGGCGCTTCGTCGAGCAGCCCGTTCATGCCCAAGTGCACGCAATCGGTAGGTGAGCCGTTCACGCCGATGAAACCGTTCGGCATGGTCGTCGGGTGCAGCGGGCGATCCAGCGTCAGCGCGCTGCTGGCGCCACTCATGTCCTGGATGGGGGCGACTACGCGGCACTCGGCATAATCGGCCAGCGCGTCATAAAGCGCGGCGAGCCCGGGTGCATACACCCCGTCGTCGTTGGCGATCAGAATACGCATCAGATGTCCGTCTGCCCTGCCAGGCTGACCAGCTCTCGCACCACGGCGGTGGCGAAGCATCCGGTCGGCAGGACGAATTCAAGTTGCAGAATGTAAGGCTCGGGATAATGCCACGACAAGCCGCCAATGGGGAGGCGAAGAATGCGCCGCTCGTGCTTCATTCCAGCTTCTGCGAGCCACTTGGCGATTGCCGGTTCGGCAGCCGCCGCTTCGGCCTCCAGCGCCTGCACCTCATTGGCTGCCGGCGACTCGCCCTCGCCCCATAAAGGACCGGTAGGGTGCAGATCGAGAATCGCCAGGCGCGGATCTTGGCATTCAGCCTCGCCTGCAAGAAAGAAGCTGCGGCTGTCGGTAAAGGCCAGCAGATCACCCACCCGCGCCTGATTCCAGGTGCCAGCGGCGACACGTTCGGCCAGGACTCGGTTGAATAGATAGCTACGCCCGGCCGAAAGCAGCCGCGAACGCAGGTTGCGCTGCACCGGCAGCTCCTGTCGTTCAGCATATCCGCGCGCGCCAAGCACATTGCCGCCCTCGAAGCCAAAGCGCTGCAGGCCGAAATAATTCGGTACGCCGTGTGCCTTGATGCATTCCAGACGCGCGTCCAATTCGGCGCGATCGGCTTCCAGCTGAGTCAGGCGCAGGGTAAAGCCATTGGCAGAATGAGCGCCGCGCTGCAACTTGCGCTGGTGACGGCAAGACTTGAGGATCTTCAGGGTCTCGTCCTCGGCCTTGTCGAGGACCGGATCGGCCTTGCCTGGCAGATGCAGGCTGAACCACTGTCGAGTCAGCGCCTGGCGATCCTTGAGACCGGCATAGCTGATGTTGCGCGCTGGCACGCCGGCTGCACGTGCAATGCGTCGAGCGGCTTCCTCGGTATTGAGGTTGCGCTTCTCCACCCAGAGCCAGAGGTGTTCACCCTCACCGGACAGCGGTATATCCAGCACCTCGTCGACCTGGAAATCCTCAGCGACCGCCTTGAGCACGGCGCTGCCGCATGTCCCCCCGTGCGCCCGTAGCCCCAGCAACTGCTCTTCGGTCATGCGCGGACCAGCAATGCGACGGCATGCACGGCGATGCCTTCTTCCCGTCCGACGAAGCCCAGCTTCTCGGTGGTCGTGGCCTTGACGTTGACCTGATCCAGTTCGGCCTGCAGGTCCTCGGCGATCTGGCCGCGCATGGCCTCGATATGCGGCGCCATCTTCGGTGCCTGGGCGATGATGGTGGTGTCTACATTGCCGACTTTCCAGCCCTTCGCCTGCACTTGTGCCAGAACATGGCGTAGCAGCACGCGGCTGTCGGCGCCCTTGAACTGCGGGTCGGTATCCGGGAAATGCTTGCCGATATCGCCCAGCGCAGCCGCGCCGAGCAGCGCATCGCTGAGCGCATGCAGCAGCACGTCGCCATCGGAATGCGCCAGCAAGCCGAACCTGTGAGGAATCCGCACGCCACCGAGGGTCACGAAGTCGCCCTCGCCGAAGCGGTGCACGTCATAGCCGTGGCCAATACGCATAGTCAGAACCCCTGAAAAGATCAGCCGCGGATTCTACAGGAGCCGCCCGGGGTTGGCTCATAGACTCCGGCGCGAGCATCAATGACGGCGATAGTCACCATTGACCGAATCGATCCTGTATCGGAGTTCAACGATATATAGTTCGCTCCATCGCGATATACCGAATCAGACGAACATCATGCCCGACGACTTCGACGACATTATCAAGGCCCTCGCTCACCCCCTGCGCCGGGAAATCCTGCAGTGGCTGAAGGAGCCGCAACGGTACTTTTCCGAGCAGCACCATTCCCTGGAGAACGGCGTCTGCGCCGGGCAGATCGACCAGCGGGCCGGACTATCGCAATCGACGGTATCGGCCCACCTGGCCACCCTTCAGCGAGCCGGACTGGTGACCAGCCGTAAGGTCGGGCAATGGCACTTCTTCAAGCGCAACGAACCAGCCATCCGGGACTTTCTGACCCGCATCGGCCAGGAACTCTGAGCGCGTTCACCGAAACCTATGAGGAACAGCATCGTTATGCCTACCCTTTTCGACCCGATCCGCATCGGCGACCTTGAACTAACCAACCGCATCATCATGGCGCCCCTGACCCGCTGCCGTGCAGAGCCCGGCCGGGTACCCGGTGATTTGATGGTCGAGTATTACCGCCAGCGCGCCGATGCCGGCCTGATCATCAGCGAAGCCACTTCGGTGACGCCCATGGGCGTCGGCTACCCGGACACGCCCGGCATCTGGTCTGCCGAGCAGGTACAGGGCTGGAAGAAGATCACCGACGCCGTACATGCGAGGGGCGGCAAGATCGTGCTGCAGCTCTGGCATGTCGGCCGTATCTCCGACCCGATCTACCTCGACGGCCAGTTGCCGGTCGCGCCCAGCGCCATCAAGCCCGCGGGCCATGTGAGCCTGGTGCGGCCGATGAAGGGTTACCAGACTCCGCGCGCACTGGAGACCGAGGAGATCGCCGGCATCATCGAGGCCTACCGCAAGGGTGCCGAGAATGCCAAGGAAGCGGGTTTCGACGGCGTGGAAATCCACGGCGCCAATGGCTACTTGCTCGACCAGTTCCTGCAGGACAGCACCAACCTGCGCACCGACCAGTACGGCGGCTCGCTGGAAAATCGCGCACGACTGATGCTGGAAGTCACCGATGCCGTCACCGGCGTGTGGGGCGCCGGACGCGTCGGCATGCACCTGGCACCGCGCGCAGACTCCCACGATATGGGCGACTCCAACCGCGCCGAGACCTTCGGCTACGTGGCTCGCGAGTTGGGCAAGCGTGGCGTGGCCTTTATCTGCACCCGGGAAAAGGAAGGCGAAGACAGCCTCGGGCCGCAACTGAAGCAGATCTTCGGTGGCGTGTATATCGCCAACGAGCGCTTCACCGGGGAGCAGGCTAACGAATGGCTGGCCGCAGGAAAAGCCGATGCGGTGGCCTTCGGCATTCCCTATATCGCCAACCCCGATCTGGTCGAGCGCCTACGCCAGAACGCGCCGCTCAACGAACCTAAGCCTGAGTTGTTCTACGCCCAGGGCGCAGAAGGCTACACCGATTATCCATCGCTCTAGCTCCTAGCGATGGAAAGGCCCGACCGGTTATTCCGGTCGGGCCTTTTTTCGTTTGGATGGTGCAAACCTTGATCGTGCCCACGCGGAAGCATGAGAAACTAACGGCATCCGTAAGGCGCAGGGTTATCAATAGCCACAGCAGATCTATCGTAGGAGCGAGCTTGCTAGCGAAAAAGTCGCGGCCCCGGTTCGCGAGCAAGGACTCGGCGTCCCCTCGCTCCTACAGTAGCAGCAGACCTTAAGCCTTCAGTAGCTGCGCATGATGCCGCAGGTGCTCATCGATGAAGCTGGCGATGAAGTAGTAGCTGTGGTCGTAGCCCGGCTGGATGCGCAACGTCAGCGGATGTCCCGCTGCTTTGGCCGCAGCCTCCAGCGCCTCGGGCTTGAGCTGGTTTTCCATGAAGTCATCGCGATCACCCTGATCCACCAGCAGCGGCAGCTTCTCACCGGCTTCGGCCAGCAGCGCGCAGGTATCCCATTCGCGCCAGCGCGAGCGGTCTTCACCCAAATAGCGGGAAAACGCCTTCTCGCCCCAGGGGCAATTGGCGGGGTTGGTGATGGGCGAGAAGGCCGAAACCGATTGATAGCGCCCCGGATTCTTCAGCGCACAGACCAGCGCACCATGGCCACCCATGGAGTGCCCGCTGATGCCGCGCTTGTCGGATACCGGGAAATTCGCCTCGATCAGCGCCGGCAGCTCATCGACCACGTAGTCGTACATGCGGTAATGCTGCGCCCAGGGCTCCTGAGTGGCGTTGAGGTAGAAGCCCGCGCCCAGGCCGAAATCCCAGGCACCGTCCGGGTCGTCCGGCACCTCCGCACCGCGCGGACTGGTATCGGGTGCGACGATGATCAGCCCCAGCTCGGCGGCCAGTTGCTGCGCGCCGGCCTTCTGCATGAAGTTCTCGTCGGTGCAGGTCAGCCCCGACAGCCAGTAGAGCACCGGCAGTTTCTCGCCCTGCTCCGCCTGCGGCGGCAGGTAGACGGCGAACACCATGTCGCAGTTCAGGCTGCTGGAGCGGTGACGGTAGCGTTTGTGCCAGCCGCCGAAACTCTTGTTACAGGAAATGTTTTCCATGAAAACTCCGTAAAGCCGAGAAAAGCGCTGGAGGCTGGAGGCTGGACGAAGAGGCGAATCGTCCAGCCTTTAGCCTATGGCGCTTTCAATCGTCTCTTCAAAAGTGAATGACGGTGCGAATGCTCTTGCCTTCATGCATCAGGTCGAACGCCTGGTTGATCTCCTCCAGCCCCATGTTGTGGGTGATGAAGGTATCCAGCGGGATTTCGCCGCTCTGCGCTTTTTCTACATAGCCGGGCAGTTCGGTGCGGCCCTTGACGCCACCGAAGGCGCTGCCGCGCCAGACGCGACCGGTGACCAGCTGGAACGGACGGGTGCTGATCTCCTGCCCCGCGCCAGCGACGCCGATGATCACCGACTCGCCCCAGCCCTTGTGTGCGCATTCCAGCGCGGCACGCATCAGCTGCACGTTGCCGACACACTCGAAGCTGTAATCCACACCGCCGTCGGTCATCTCGACAATGACTTCCTGAATCGGCTTGTCGTGGTCCTTCGGATTGACGAAGTCGGTCGCGCCCAGTTCTTCGGCGATGGCGAACTTCGACGGGTTGATGTCGACGGCGATGATGCGACTGGCACCAGCCATCTTCGCGCCGATGATCGCTGCGAGGCCGATGCCACCGAGACCGAAGATGGCCACCGTGGCACCCGCTTCCACCTTGGCGGTGTTGAGCACCGCGCCGATGCCGGTGGTGACGCCGCAGCCCAGCAGGCAGACCTTGTCCAGCGGCGCTTCCTTGGGAATCTTCGCGACCGAGACTTCCGGTAATACGGTGTATTCGGAGAAAGTCGAGGTGCCCATGTAGTGGTAGATCGGCTGGCCCTGGTAGCTGAAGCGGGTGGTGCCATCCGGCATCAGGCCCTTGCCCTGGGTGGCGCGCACCGAGCTGCAGAGGTTGGTTTTGCCGGAGGTGCAGAACTTGCACTGACGACATTCTGCGGTGTACAGCGGGATCACGTGGTCACCCACGGCTACCGACGTCACGCCCTCGCCCACGGCCTCGACGATACCGCCACCCTCGTGGCCGAGGATGCAGGGGAAGACGCCTTCGGAATCTTCACCAGACAAGGTGTAGGCGTCGGTGTGACAGACGCCGGTGGCGACGATGCGTACCAGTACTTCGCCAGCCTTGGGCGGCTCGACATCCACTTCGACGATCTGCAGAGGCTGGTTGGGGCCGAAGGCGACGGCGGCGCGTGATTTGATGGTCATGTAGGACTCCCTCTTGGTGAATGCAGCAGAGTGTAGGTTCATCCGCACGCTGGGTTAATGAGTCAAACGTGGAAACATTGTTGCTGCACAGGGATAATCACGCCATTTACTCAGGAAGTCAGACATGAATCGCTGGGAAGGACTCGACGAATTCGTCGCCGTCGCTGAATGCGGCAGCTTCATGCGCGCCGCCGAGCAATTGCGAGTCTCGTCTTCGCACGTCAGCCGTCAGGTAGCGCGCCTCGAAGAACGCTTGCAGGCGCGCCTGCTCTACCGCACCACACGCCGCGTCTCGCTGACCGAAGCCGGGCATACCTTCCTGGCGCGCTGCCAAAGGCTGATCGAGGAGCGCGACGAAGCCTTCCATGCCATCAGCGATCTGCACACGGCGCCCACCGGGCTGCTGCGCATGACCGCCGCAGTAGCGTACGGCGAGCGTTTCATCGTGCCGCTGGTAAACGATTTCATGGCGCAGCATCCGCAGTTGCGAGTCGAGATCGAGCTGTCCAACCGCACCCTGGATATGGTGCAGGAAGGCTTCGACCTCGCCATCCGCCTGGGCCGACTCAGCGAATCGCGGCTGGTGGCGACCCGCATCGCACCACGCGCCATGTACCTGTGCGCTGCACCGGCCTACCTCGAACGCTACGGTCGCCCGCACACGCTTTCCGAACTGGCGCGGCACAACTGCCTGGTGGGCACCGGCGATACCTGGATGCTACAGGTCGATGGCCGCGAGCAGCCCTTCAAGCCCACCGGCAACTGGCGCTGCAACAGTGGCCAGGCGGTGCTGGACGCTGCCCTGCGTGGCTTCGGGCTATGCCAGTTGCCGGACTATTACGTCCAGGAGCCGCTGCGTCGCGGTGAACTGATCACGCTGCTGGAAGCCAATCGGCCGCCCAATACCGCCGTCTGGGCCGTCTATCCACAGCGGCGCTATCCGTTACCAAAGGTGCGCCTGTTGATTCAGGCGCTGAAGGATGGCTTGGCCAATCGTCCGGAATATCTCAGCGCGCGCACCTGAGCGGCTACGGCGCCGCGCGTCTGACTGCCTATGTCGGGAGGAACCCGCCTCCCAAGGTTACGTCGATATTGTGTAGCCGGTGCCCTTTGCGTTTTGCCTGGAGCTACCCGGCGATTCAACTAGGAGGACATCATGCAGATTCTGGTGAACAGCAATCACAGCGTCAGCGTAACCAGCGACCTCGAGGAACATGTAAAGGCAACCGTGGAGAGCGAACTGGAGCGTTTCGATGATCAGCTGACCCGAGTCGAAGTTCATCTCAATGACGAGAACAGCGGTAAAAGCGGCCCTCAGGACAAGCGTTGCCAGATGGAAGCCCGAGTGAAAGGCCACGAGCCTATTTCAGCCACCCACAAGGCAGACTCCATGGCACTCGCCATCGACGGCGCCGCGGAAAAGCTCAACCATGCGCTGGCGCATGCCCTGGATAAACTCAACCATCACTGACCCGCCGAACCCGGCCATCAATGCCCGAGGGGACCGAACCACCCGATTACGAAAGAGGCCTTGCATGAACAGATTGCTCGATCGTGAAACCATGTCCCAGCTACTGGCCAAGCGCGAGGCGCCCTGCCTGTCGCTGTACCAGCCCACCCACCGCAGCTTTCCCGAACGCCAGCAGGATCCCATCCGCTTCAAACACCTGGTGCGACAGCTGGAAGATTCCCTCAAACAGCAAGGGCGCGGCGATCAAGCCAAATCGCTGCTCGATCCGTTCTATGCGCTGATTGATGACGTCGACTTCTGGAACTTCAACCGCGACGGACTCGCCGTGTTCGGCGCCAAGGACTATTTCGAGGTGTTCCGCCTGCAGCGCAACGTACCGGAGCTGGCGGTCGCCAACGATCGTATGCATCTCAAGCCGTTGCTGCGCATTGCCCAGTCCGCCGATCGTTATCAGATCCTCGCTATAACACTGGATACGGTGCGCCTGTTCGAAGGCAACCGTGACGGTGTCGATGAGGTTCCGCTTGCCGACGGTGTACCGAAAACCCTGGAAGAGGCGCTTGGCCGTGAATTGACCGAAAAGGGCCAGACCGGGTTTCCCCAAGGCTACGGGCGCGCAAATGAGCGTGGCGATGCGATGCATATGGAGAGCGGCGGAGCCGGTCGACAGGACGAGATCGATCGGGACCGCGAGCGATTTTTCCGTGAGGTGGATCGCGCTATCGTCGAACACCATAGCCGCAAGACCCGGCTACCGTTGATCCTCGCCGCACTCCCCGAGCATCAGTCCCACTTCCGCAAGCACAGTCACAACGATCTACTGCTTCCTGAGGGTATCGAGAGCGATGTTTCGCTGCTCAGCCAGAACGAGCTGCGAGAAAAAAGCTGGATGGTCATGCAGCCGCGTTACATCAAACGCCTCGAAGGCTTTATCAACCAATACGGCGAATCGCACGGTCAGGGCCTGGCCAGCGATCAGCTCGAACAGATCGGCCAGGCGACTAGCGAAGGAAGGGTGGCGACGCTGCTGGTCGAAGCCGATCGGCAGATACCAGGGATGGCGGACAAACAGCAAGGCAAGGCGATAGCGGTCGACGATGACTCGGCCACCACGCCGGACCTGCTCGACGAATTAACGATCTGGACGCTGGAACAAGGCGGCGAAGTGATCTCGGTACCCACCGAGCGTATGCCGACCGCGAGCGGCGCGGCAGCGATATACCGCTATTAAGGAGCGGCGAGAACTCGCTTCAGGATGCACAGCGCTGCGCAATCACGATTGCCAGCGCTGTTGCAGCCATTGCAGATCTTCCGGACGCGTGATCTTCAGATTATCTGAGCGCCCTTCTATCAGCCGCGGACTGAACCCCGCCCATTCCAGTGCAGACGCTTCGTCAGTCACCGCAGCGCCCGCTTCGAGTGCACCGGCGAGCGCAGCGCGTAGCGCCCCGAGGCGAAACATCTGCGGCGTGAACGCCTGCCAGATCACGCTACGATCGATGGTTTCAGCGACTCGCCCTTCAAGGTCCGCACGCTTCAATGTGTCCCGAGCCGGTACGGCGAGCAGCCCGCCGACTGGATCGTCGCCCAGTTCGGCCAGCAGCTTGTCGAGATCCTGACGCGACAGATTGGGCCGAGCGGCATCGTGCACCAGCACCCAATCCTCATCGCGCGCCCCCAGCTCCGACACACGCTGCAGCCCCGCCAGCACCGAGTGGGCGCGCTCGGCACCGCCATCGGCGCGCTGAATACGAGAATCGGTGGCGCAACACAGTTCCGGCCAGTACGGGTCATCGACAGCCAGACTGACCACCATTCCAAGCAAGCCAGGATGGTCGAGAAAGCAGCTGAGCGTGTGCTCGATGAGGCTTTTGCCGGCCAGGGAAAGATATTGTTTAGGCCGATCGGCGCGCATGCGGCTGCCAACACCGGCGGCCGGTATCACGGTCCAGAACTGCGGGAACATAGCCTTCCTTACTCTGTAAGCTGGAATAGCGTCTCGCCTTCCTTGACCATGCCGAGTTCGTGTCGGGCACGCTCTTCGACGGTTTCCATACCCTGCTTGAGCTCCATCACCTCAGCTTCGAGGATGCGATTGCGCTCGAGCAGACGCTGGTTCTCGCCCTGCTGTTCGGCGATCTGCTTGTTCAGTCCGCTGACCTGAGCGAGGCTCCCCTCGCCCACCCACAGACGATACTGAAGACCGCCCAACAACAGGATCAATACGACAAACAACCAGTAGGGGCTACGCATGGACGGCATGGAACGGCTTCGGTTGAATTTAGATGACGAGATATAGGCAGCAGCAGTCAGCGACATGGCCTGGCTTTCCTTTGCGGGCGGGCGCATCGCCTCATTTCGGCGACGACCTTATCAGTGCTGAACGTTATCCACAAAAAAGGGCGACTAACGCCGCCCCTTTCTAGCATGCGAAGTATTAGCCGCGAAACTCGGCACGCCCCTTATAGGCCGCTTTTCCGCCGAGCTGCTCTTCGATGCGCAGCAGCTGGTTGTACTTGGACACGCGGTCCGAGCGGCACAGCGAGCCAGTCTTGATCTGACCTGCAGCAGTGCCCACGGCCAGGTCGGCGATGGTGTGGTCTTCGGTTTCGCCTGAACGATGCGAGATCACTGCGGTGTAGCCGGCGGCCTTGGCCATCTGGATGGCTTCCAGGGTCTCGGTCAGCGAGCCGATCTGGTTGAACTTGATCAGGATGGAGTTACCGATGCCCTTCTCGATACCTTCCTTGAGAATCTTGGTATTGGTCACGAACAGGTCATCGCCAACCAGCTGAACCTTGCTGCCGATCTTGTCAGTCAGGACCTTCCAGCCATCCCAGTCGGACTCATCCATACCGTCTTCGATGGAGATGATCGGATAGCGCTCGGACAGACCAGCCAGGTAGTCAGCAAAGCCGGCAGCGTCGAATGCCTTGCCTTCGCCGGCCAGGTCGTACTTGCCATCCTTGTAGAACTCGCTGGAGGCGCAATCCAGCGCCAGGGTCACGTCCGTGCCCAGCTTGTAGCCGGCTTTCTCGACCGCTTCGGCGATGGCTGCCAGTGCATCTTCGTTGGACGCCAGGTTCGGTGCGAAACCGCCCTCGTCACCTACGGAAGTGCTCAGGCCACGCGCTTTCAGCACGGCCTTGAGGTTATGAAAGATTTCAGTACCCATGCGCAGCGCATCGGCAAAGGTCTTGGCGCCAACCGGCTGGACCATGAATTCCTGGATGTCGACGTTGTTGTCGGCATGCTCGCCGCCGTTGATGATGTTCATCATCGGTACCGGCATGGAGTACTGGCCCGGCGTGCCGTTGAGGTTGGCGATGTGCGCGTAGAGCGGCAGGTCCTGATCCTGGGCAGCGGCCTTGGCGGCGGCCAGGGACACGGCGAGGATGGCATTGGCGCCCAGCTTGGCCTTGTTTTCGGTGCCGTCCAGCTCGATCATCGCGCGATCCAGCGCTTTCTGATCGAGTGGATCCTTGCCCAGCAGCAGATCGCGAATCGGACCGTTGATATTGCCGACGGCCTTCAGCACGCCCTTACCCATGTAACGGCTCTTGTCGCCATCGCGCAGCTCAAGCGCCTCGCGCGAGCCGGTGGACGCACCGGACGGCGCACAGGCGCTGCCGATGATGCCGTTATCGAGGATAACGTCCGCTTCCACGGTGGGATTGCCACGGGAGTCGAGAACTTCACGCCCTTTGATGTCGACGATCTTTGCCATTTTTATTAACACTCCGTAGATAGCTTCAAGGCTTCAAGCAGTTTCGATTGGCGAAAAATTCTTGATCAAATCATCCAGCTGCTTGAGCTGGGTAAGGAAGGGTTCGAGCTTGTCCAGCCGCAAGGCGCAAGGGCCGTCGCACTTGGCATTGTCCGGATCGGGGTGCGCTTCGAGAAACAGGCCGGCCAGCCCTTGGCTGAGTCCAGCTTTGGCCAGATCGGTAACCTGGGCACGGCGTCCACCGGCAGAGTCGGCACGGCCACCGGGCATCTGCAGGGCGTGAGTGACATCGAAGATCACCGGGTACTGCATCCGCTTCATAATGTCGAAGCCGAGCATATCGACGACCAGATTGTTGTAACCGAAGGACGAACCACGTTCGCAGAGAATCAATTGGTCGTTACCGGCTTCCTCGCATTTGGCGAGGATGTGCTTCATTTCCTGCGGCGCGAGAAACTGGGCTTTCTTGATGTTGATCACCGCACCGGTCTTGGCCATGGCGACGACCAGATCGGTCTGCCGCGACAGAAATGCCGGCAGCTGGATGATGTCGCAAACCTCAGCCACCGGCTGCGCCTGATGAGGCTCGTGCACATCGGTTATCACCGGCACGCCGAAGGTTTTCTTCACCTCTTCGAAGATACGCATACCCTCTTCCAGGCCCGGGCCACGGAAGGAGTTGATCGAAGAACGGTTGGCCTTGTCGAAGCTGGCCTTGAAGATGTAAGGAATACCGAGCTTCTCGGTCACCTTCACATAGCTTTCACAGATCTGCAGCGCCAGGTCGCGGGACTCCAGCACGTTCATGCCGCCGAACAGCACGAAGGGCTTGTCGTTGCCGATCTCGATATTGCCGACGCGGATGGTCTTCTGGCTCATGCCTTGCTCGCCTTGTAATCCAGCGCTGCCTGAACGAAGCCGCTGAATAGTGGATGGCCGTCACGGGGCGTGGAAGTGAATTCGGGGTGGAACTGACAAGCCACGAACCAGGGATGATCCGGCGCCTCGACGACTTCCACAAGCGCGCCGTCGCTGGAACGCCCGGTGATTTTCAAGCCAGCGGCCTGCAGCTGCGGCAGCAGATTGTTGTTCACTTCGTAACGGTGGCGATGACGCTCGACGATGCGCTCCGCACCGTAGCAGGCAAATACCTTGGAACCGGCCTCCAGGCCGCATTCCTGAGCGCCCAGACGCATGGTGCCGCCCAGATCGGAGGAATCGGTGCGGGTTTCTACAGCGCCGGTAGCATCGGCCCATTCGGTGATCAGGCCAACCACGGGGTGCTGGCTGTCCTTGTCGAATTCCGTGGAGTTGGCGTCGGTCCAGCCGAGCACGTCACGGGCGAACTCGATTACCGCCACCTGCATGCCGAGACAGATGCCCAGATAGGGAATCTTGTTCTCGCGAGCGTATTTGACGGTGGCGATCTTGCCTTCTACCCCGCGCAGGCCGAAGCCGCCCGGCACCAGAATCGCGTCCATGCCTTCCAGCAGGCCGGTGCCCTGGTTTTCGATATCTTCGGAGTCGATATAACGCAGATTCACTTTGGTACGGCTCTGGATGCCAGCGTGGCTCATCGCCTCGATCAGAGATTTGTAGGCGTCCAGAAGTTCCATGTACTTGCCGACCATGGCAATGGTGACTTCTTTTTCCGGGTTCAGCTTGGCATCGACCACGCGATCCCATTCGGAAAGGTCGGCACCGCCACATTCCAGCCCGAAGCGCTCGACGACGAAATCGTCCAGGCCCTGGGCATGCAGCATGCCGGGAATCTTGTAGATGGTGTCGGCGTCCGGCAGGCTGATCACCGCGCGCTCTTCGACGTTGGTGAACAGGGCGATCTTGCGCCGCGAGGACAGGTCGATCGGTACTTCCGAACGGCACACCAGTACATCCGGCTGCAGGCCGATGGAACGCAGTTCCTTCACCGAGTGCTGAGTCGGCTTGGTCTTGGTTTCGCCGGCGGTGGCGATGTAGGGCACCAGTGTCAGGTGCATCAGCATGGCGCGCCTGGCGCCGACTTCCACACGCAACTGGCGGATCGCCTCGAGGAACGGCTGCGATTCGATGTCGCCGACGGTGCCGCCGACTTCCACCAGGGCCACGTCGGCATCGCCGGCGCCCTTGATGACGCGACGCTTGATCTCGTCGGTAATGTGCGGAATAACCTGGATGGTCGCACCCAGATAATCACCACGGCGCTCGCGACGCAGCACGTCTTCGTAGACGCGGCCGGTGGTGAAGTTGTTGTTCTGGGTCATGCGCGTGCGAATGAAGCGCTCGTAATGACCCAGGTCGAGGTCGGTCTCGGCGCCGTCGTGGGTGACGAACACCTCACCGTGCTGGAACGGGCTCATGGTGCCCGGATCGACGTTGATGTAAGGGTCCAGCTTGAGCATCGTGACCTTCAGGCCCCGCGCCTCCAGGATGGCCGCCAATGAAGCCGAGGCGATGCCTTTCCCCAAAGAAGAAACAACACCACCCGTGACGAAGATGTAGCGCGTCATGAAAAACCCTAGAAGTCTGCGTTAAGCGGTCAGCGCCGCTGGGGGAAAGCGAGATGCCATTGCGCATCGAGCGGCAATAGCGCAACTGCCACGGATTCGAAGAAACCGCAGAAGCTGTATTGAGACGGGAGCGTAGTCTACTGGAAAGACCCCATCAGCTCAAACGCGCATCACGTCGGTGGTGTCCAGACGAGTGACACCTGGGCGGCATCGAATTGCGGCAGATTAGCGACGGCAACCAGCTCGCCATCCAGATAGAGCAGCGGCAGGCGCGAGCGGACAAATCCAGGAACCTGAGCCTCGTTGAGTAAACGCTTCAGATCCCGTCTGCCGCGACCCGGCAATGCCATGGTCTCGCCGCCTTGTCGATAGCGGATCTCGAACACGCCCGGCATTGTGCCTTCGCGCCTTACCGCGCCATTACCAGGCAGTGCCAGCGTGGTGAGCGGCTGCTCCCACGGAAGCGCACCAGCGACCGCTTCAAGCCAAGGCCCTGATAGCCACCATAACCAAGTCCCGGCACGCTGAAGCTCGCCACCGGCCAGCCGCCAGCGTGGCGTGGCATCCACAGCGGCATCGCGCAGCGCCTCCCATCCCGCCCAATGATCGGCATCAGGCATCAGCGTGAATGCAGCCAGCCAGTAACGCAGCACGTTGCGTTGGCGCGCCGGGCTCAGCTCACGCAGCGCGGGCAATGCCAGGCTCGGTAAAGGCAACCAGGGCCAGTCATTCGGCGCGCGAGCCGTCAGCAGATCCATTTCGGCCAGATCATCGAGCAGTGACTGCGCCTCAGCCAGATGATCGGCGGCTCGGGCGATATTGCCCGACGCTTGGGGCCAGCGCCGCTCAAGCACCGGCAATACCTGATGGCGAAGATAATTGCGCGAATGGTCGAGACTCTGATTGGAAGGGTCTTCGATCCATTCCAGCCGATTGGACCGAGCGTAGGCTTCCAGTTCCGCACGCACTACTCTCAGTAATGGACGCACCAGCACGCCCGAACCCAAGGCGCGACTGATGGGCATCCCCGCGAGCCCGCGCACACCGGCTCCACGCAAGAGTCGAAAAAGCGAGGTTTCCGCCTGATCGTCGCGGTGCTGTGCGGTCAGCAAGAGCTCACCAGATCCCAGGCAGGCGCCGAACGCGGCATAGCGTGCATCACGCGCGGCCCGCTCCAGGCTGGCGCCCGGTTCGACCTGAACCCGAACCACCTTTAGCGGCACGCCCAGCCGTTCACAAAAGCGCCGGCAATGCTCCGGCCAGGCATCCGCTACGGCTTGTAAACCATGATGGACATGTATTGCGCTGATCGGAGGGAAGCGGTGCTGCTCGGCAAGCTGCACCAGCGCATGCAGCAGCACCGTCGAATCCAACCCTCCTGAAAACGCAACGCGCCAGGCCGAAGCCTGGCGCCATTGAGACAGAGCGTGAAGCAGTTGGGATTCCAGCGGCACTGCTATCTCACCCTGCGTGCAGCTTGAAGCGTGTGGCTTGCAGCTGCTTATTGAATGCCGTAGCTCATCAGGCGTTCATAGCGACGAGCCAACAGCGCGTCGGCATCGAGGCCCTTGAGCATCTCAAGCTGCGACGTCAGCTCGTCACGCAACGAGGCGGCCGTAATCGCGGGATTACGATGCGCGCCACCCAGCGGCTCGGAGATCACTTTGTCGACGATGCCGAGATCCTTCAAACGCTCGGCGGTAACGCCCATGGCCTCGGCCGCTTCCGGTGCCTTTTCGGCCGTACGCCAGAGAATCGAGGCACAGCCTTCAGGAGAGATGACCGCATAGGTGGAATACTGAAGCATATTCAACTGATCGCAGACACCAATGGCCAACGCGCCACCGGAACCGCCTTCACCAATAACGGTAGCGATGATCGGCGTCTTCAAGCGGGACATCACGCGAAGGTTCCAGGCGATCGCCTCACTCTGGTTGCGCTCTTCGGCATCGATGCCCGGATAGGCACCCGGCGTGTCGATGAAAGTCAGGATCGGCATCTTGAAACGCTCGGCCATTTCCATTAAACGGCAGGCCTTGCGATAGCCTTCTGGACGAGGCATACCGAAGTTGCGACGAACTTTTTCGCGCACCTCGCGGCCTTTTTGATGCCCGATGATCATGACCGGCTCACCGTTCAGACGAGCAGTACCGCCGACAATCGCGGCGTCATCGGAGAAATGACGGTCGCCATGCAACTCTTCGAATTCGCTGAAGAGGTGGCTGATGTAATCCAGCGTATAGGGGCGCTGCGGGTGACGAGCCAGACGGGCGATCTGCCAGCTGGTGAGGTTGCCGAAAATGCTTTCAGTGAGCGACTCGCTCTTGTCCTGAAGTTTGGCAATCTCGTCGCCAATATTCAGTGAGTTGTCGTTACCAACCAGGCGCAACTCTTCGATCTTGGCTTGCAGGTCGGCGATCGGCTGTTCGAAATCGAGGAAATTCGGGTTCATAGGCATCCGTCATGCGTCGACGGCCAGGCGGCCGGGAGGCTGTTCCGTTTTTTGCGCCCTACCTTACGGGACGGGCGCATTCAGGTCGAACAAAAAATGTTCGCAATTTTGACCGATTCAGTATCGGATCGTATCGGCGGTCATCAGGACCGGCCGCCATGATTGGCCGCGCCGTCCGTTATGTCCCGCTATCGGTATTGCAAAAAGACGTTGTCGCGCCCGAACTGGTCACGCAATGCCTGAATCAAGTTGTCGGCCGGATCAATCCGCCAGCTCTCGCCGAACTGCAGCAAGGCCCGCGCCTGGGCGCCGGTGTACTCCAGGGTGATCGGGCACGCACCGCGATGGCGCCCGCAGACATCGGCCAGCCAGCGCATGCGATCACCTTTGAGCGCTTCGCTGGCGACCTTGACCCGTAGACTTTCGGCCAACCCAGTACGCGCCTCTTCCAGACTCATCACCCGCTTGGCGCGTAGGCGCAGACCGCCGGAGAAATCGTCGTTACTGACCTCACCCTCCACCACCACCAGGGCGTCGGTCTGCAGCAGTGCCTGGGCGCTATTGAAGGCTTCGGCGAACAGCGAGGCCTCGATCCGTCCCGAGCGATCATCGAGCGTGATAAAGCCCATCTTGTCGCCCTTCTTGTTCTTCATCACGCGTAGGTTGACGATCAATCCGGCCACCGTCTGGGTATCGCGCGCCGGACGCAGGTCAATGATGCGCTGACGTGCGAAGCGGCGAACTTCGCCTTCATATTCATCGATCGGATGGCCGGTCAGATACAACCCAAGCGTATCTTTCTCGCCCTTCAGACGTTCCTTTAATGACAGTTCGCGCGCGTTGCGATGATTGGCGTATACGTCCGCTTCGGGCTCCGCAAACAGACCGCCGAACAGGTCCATGTGGCCGCTTTCAGCGCTACGCGCCGTCTGCTCGGCGGCCTGAACAGCTTCCTCCATGGCCGACAAGAGCACCGCACGGTTGCGATCGATATTGGCCTGATAAGCCTTGGGCTCATCGGAGAAATACGGCCCGAGGCGATCCAGCGCACCGCCCCGGATCAGCGCTTCCAGGGTGCGTTTGTTGATGCGTTTGAGATCGACGCGACTGCAGAAATCGAACAAATCCTCGAATGGACCGCCCTCGTTACGGCATTCGCAAATCGCCTCTACCGGACCCTCGCCGACACCCTTGATCGCACCGAGACCGTAGATGATCCGCCCGTCGTCGCTGACCGTGAACTTGAACTCGGAGTTGTTCACATCCGGCGCGTCGATGCGCAGCTTCATGCTGCGGCATTCTTCGATCAGCGTGACCACCTTGTCGGTGTTGTGCATATCCGCCGACAACACCGCCGCCATGAACGGCGACGGGTGGTGCGCCTTGAGCCAGGCGGTCTGATACGAAACCAAACCATAAGCGGCCGAGTGCGACTTGTTGAAGCCGTAACCGGCGAACTTTTCCACCAGATCGAAAATATTGCCGGCCAGATCGGCATCAATATTGTTGTTGGCACACCCCTCGATGAAGCCACCGCGCTGCTTGGCCATCTCCTCGGGCTTCTTCTTACCCATGGCACGGCGCAGCATGTCCGCCTGGCCAAGCGTGTAACCGCCCATGACCTGAGCGATCTGCATCACCTGCTCCTGATACAGAATGATGCCGTAGGTGGGCGCCAGCACCGGCTTGAGGCCTTCGTACTGATAATCCGAGTGCGGGTAGGAAATCTCCGCACGACCGTGCTTACGGTTGATGAAGTCATCGACCATGCCCGACTGCAGCGGCCCCGGACGGAACAGCGCCACCAGAGCGATCAGATCTTCCAGGCAGTCCGGCTTGAGCTTCTTGATCAGCTCCTTCATACCGCGCGACTCAAGCTGGAACACGGCGGTGGTCTCGGCCTTCTGCAGCAGCGAGAAGGCCGGCTTGTCGTCCAGCGGGATGAAGTCGATGTTCAGCGGCTCCAGACCCTTCTTGGCCTGCTCGCGATTGATCGTCTCCATGGCCCATTTGATGATGGTCAGGGTGCGCAGGCCGAGGAAGTCGAACTTGACCAGCCCGGCCTGCTCCACGTCGTCCTTGTCGAACTGGGTGACCAGACTGCCGCCCTCGTCATCGCAGGCGATAGGCGCGAAATCCGTGAGTTTGGTCGGCGCGATAACCACACCGCCCGCGTGCTTGCCGGTACCGCGGGTAATGCCTTCCAGCTTGAGTGCCATGTCCCAGATTTCCCGAGCGTCTTCATCGACGGCAAGGAAATCGCGCAGCGGCTCTTCCATCTCGTAGGCCTTTTCCAGCGTCATGCCGACTTCGAAGGGAATCATCTTCGACAGTCGGTCGGCCAGGCCATAGGATTTGCCCTGAACGCGGGCAACGTCTCGCACCACCGCCTTCGCAGCCATGGTGCCGAAAGTGATGATCTGGCTAACCGCGTTGCGGCCATACTTCTCGGCGACGTAATCGATGACCCGGTCGCGGCCATCCATGCAGAAGTCGACGTCGAAGTCGGGCATGGAAATCCGCTCAGGGTTGAGGAAGCGTTCGAACAGCAGATCGTAGGCCAGCGGGTCGAGGTCGGTAATCTTCTGCACGTAGGCCACCAGCGATCCGGCACCCGAACCACGTCCGGGCCCCACCGGCACGCCGTTGTTCTTGGCCCACTGAATGAAGTCCATAACGATCAGAAAGTAACCCGGAAAGCCCATCTGGATGATGATGTCGAGTTCGAAATTCAGCCGGTCTATGTAGACCTGCTTCTTCGTCTCGTAGTCGGGCGTGTCCTTGGGCAGCAGCACTTCAAGCCGCTCTTCGAGTCCTTCGAACGAGACCTTGCGGAAATACTCGTCCATGGTCATGCCATCCGGCACGGGGAAGTCCGGCAGGAAGTAGGTGCCTAGCTGCACTTCGATGTTGCAGCGCCTGGCAATTTCGACCGTGTTTTCCAGTGCCTCGGGCAGGTCGCTGAACAGCCCCCACATTTCCTCGGGCGTTTTCAGGTACTGCTGGTCGGAGTAATTTCGTGGCCGCCGCGAGTCGTCCAGAATGCGGCTCTCGCCGATACAGACGCGTGTTTCGTGGGCTTCGAAATCGTCCTGTTTGAGAAAGCGCACGTCGTTGGTAGCCACCAGCGGAGCGCCGCAACGCTGGGCCAGGGCGACCGCCGCGTGCAAATGTTCTTCATCATTGACGCGACTGGTGCGCTGCACCTCGAGATAGAAACGCTGAGGGAAAACCGCTTGCCACTCGGCCAGCAATGTCTCGGCTGCCGCCTCTTCACCGGCGAGCAGGGCATGGCCAATCTCCCCTTCCTTTGCGCCGGAAAGCGCGATCAATCCTTCGGCAGCGGCCTTTACCCAGTCACGTTCGATGATGATCTGCTCGTTGCGCTGCCCCTCGGTCCAGCCGCGCGAAATCAACTCGGTGAGGTTCCGGTAACCTTTGCCATTCATTGCCAGCAACGTCAGTCGACTGAGCGGGCCATCTTCGTCTCGGCCGGCAAGCCAGATATCGGCACCACAGATCGGCTTGATCCCGGCGCCTTGCGCAGCCTTGTAAAACTTGACCAGCGAGCACATGTTGTTCTGGTCGGTGACGGCCACCGCCGGCATGCCCGCACCCGCAACCGATTTGACCAAGGGCTTGACCCGCACCAGGCCATCGACCAGAGAGTATTCGGTGTGCAGGCGGAGATGGACGAAAGAAACGGGCATGAACGAACCTTGGACTGGTGAAACAGGCCGGAAATTGTACCGGAAGACTGAACGATGAAGGCGACGGGTGAGGCACCGGTCGCGAAACGCGCCGACTCAGACCGGCAGGGCGACCGTGATACTCGCAGGCGCAAGGAGAGCAGCCTGTTCCAGCAGATTGCGTACCGGTGCGAATGAACGTCGATGGATGACGGTCGGGCCGAGCCGCTGCAGCGCTTCCAGATGATGCGGCGTCGGATAACCCTTGTGCGCCGAAAGGCCGTAGCCCGGATAGCATAGATCCAGCGCGCACATCTCCCGGTCACGACTGACTTTCGCCAGGATCGAGGCGGCCGCGATGGCAGGTACCTGGGCGTCGCCTTGAATCACCGGGGCGCTGGGTACCGCAAGCTGCGGGCAGCGATTGCCGTCGATGAGGGCCAATCGCGGCGTGACGCTCAGGCCTTCGACCGCTCGCTGCATCGCCAGCATGGTGGCGTGCAGAATGTTCAGCTGATCGATCTCGTGCACCTCGGCGCGAGCGATGCACCAGGCCAGCGCCTTCTTGCAGATCTCATCGAAAAGCGCTTCACGTCTCGCTTCGGTGAGTTTCTTCGAATCATTGAGCCCTTCGATCGGGCGCATGGGATCGAGGATCACCGCGGCCGTCACGACGGGCCCGCACAGCGGGCCGCGACCGACCTCGTCGACACCAGCAACCAGCTCTTCGACCAGGTTGAAATCAAGACCAATCTGCATCAGCTTGCCTCGACCAGTTCGAGTACCGCACTGGCGGCCTGACTCGACGCATCGCAGCGCAAGGTTCGATGGATGGCGTCAAAGCCCTCGGTTTGTATATCGCCGTTATCCAGCAGGGGCGACAGCAGTTGCGCCATGGCATCCGGTGTCGCCGCATCCTGCAAGAGTTCAGGCACCAACAAACGCTGGGCAAGAAGATTGGGTAGCGAAACGTATGGGCTTTTCACCATGCGCTTGAGAATACGGAAGGTCAGCGGCGCGACGCTGTAAGCCACCACCATAGGACGCTTGAACAGCAAAGCTTCGAGCGTGGCGGTACCCGAGGCGATCAATACCGCATTGCATGCCGCCAGCGCCTCATGGGAACGCCCATCGAGCAATGTCAGCGGCAGATCACGCCCGGCCAGCATCTGCTCCAACTGCGCACGACGCTCGGGACTGGCGCAGGGAACGACAAAGCGTATACCGGGGCGCATGGAACGCAGCCGGTCTGCGGCGTCGAGAAAAAGCTCGCCCAGACGACCCACCTCGCCTCCTCGGCTGCCCGGCATCAGCGCAACGATGGGGCCTTCTTGCGGGAGATTCAACGCAGCTCGCGCCAAGGCGCGATCGGGTTCCAGCGGAATGGTATCGGCTAGAGGATGACCGACGAAACGCACCGCGACCTGGTGAGCGTCATAGAACTTGGCCTCGAACGGAAAAAGCGTGAGCATCAGATCGCAGGCGTCCCGGATCTTCAGCACGCGTTTCTGCCGCCACGCCCAGACCGAAGGGCTGACGTAGTGCACGGTCTTGATACCGTTGCGCCGCAGCTTGAGCGCCAAGTCCAGGTTGAAATCCGGTGCGTCGATGCCAATGAACACGTCGGGGCGAGCTTCGAGCAGCGTTTTCAACAAACGTTTGCGGCGAGCTAGAAGCTCCGGCAGCCGGCCGAGCACTTCCACCAGGCCCATCACCGCAAGACGTTCCATCGGAAAATAGGATTTGAGCCCCTGCGCTTCCATTCGGGGTCCACCGACGCCAATGAATTCGACCTCAGGGTGCTGCACCCTGAGCGCCTGCATCAGACCCGAACCGAGAATGTCGCCAGAGGCCTCGCCGGCCACCAGCGCGACTGTCAACGGCTTGGACATATCAGCGTGTAATGCCACGTTTCGAGGCCTGCACCGAATCCCGGAACAGCGCCACTTCAGGGAAAACCTGTGCAGCGGCGGCAAGCGCGGCCAAGGCGGCCTCGACCGTCAGTCCCTTGCGGTAGACCGTCTTGTAGGCGTTGCGCAAGGCCGTGATGGCCTCGGCACTGAAACCACGCCGGCGCATGCCTTCGAAATTCATGCTGCGCGCCTCAGCCGGATTACCAAATACAGTGACGAACGCCGGAACGTCCTTGCCAATGGCAGTCCCCATTCCGGAAAAGCTGTACGCGCCGATATGACAATACTGATGCACCAGGGTGTATCCAGACAGAATTGCCCAATCGCCGACATGCACATGCCCGGCCAGGGCGGTGTTGTTCACCAGGATGCAATGATTGGCGATCACGCTGTCATGGCCGATATGAGCATAGGCCATGATCAGGTTGTGATCGCCGATAGTGGTTTCGCTTCTATCCTGTACGGTTCCGCGATGAATGGTCACGCCTTCGCGGATCACGTTGTGATCGCCGATCACCAGGCGCGTCGGCTCGCCTTTGTACTTGAGATCGGGCGTGTCCTCGCCAATCGAGGAGAATTGAAAAATACGATTATGGCGACCGATACGGGTCGGCCCCTTGATGACCACATGCGACGCGATCACCGTGCCCTCGCCTATTTCGACGTCCGGGCCGATGATCGACCATGGTCCGACCTGGACGTCATCCGCCAGCCGGGCCGAAGGATCGACGATGGCGCGAGGGTCGATCGAGTTCATATCTTCTGTTCCGCGCAGATGATTTCGGCGGAGCAGACGAGTTTACCTTCGACACTCGCGCGGCAATCGAACTTCCAGATCCCGCGCTTGGCACTGATGAAAGACGCTTCGAGATTGAGCTGATCGCCCGGCACGACCGGCTGGCGGAAGCGCAGCTTGTCCGAACCGACGAAGTAATACAGCGTACCGTCAGCCGGCTTCGTACCCATCATCTTGAAACCAAGCAACCCAGCCGCTTGGGCCATGGCTTCGATAATCAGCACGCCCGGCATAATGGGATGCTGTGGGAAATGGCCATTGAAGAACGGTTCGTTGATGGAGACGTTCTTGTATGCGCGAACACGCTTGGTATCCGTATCCAACTCCGTTACCCGATCAACCAACAAAAAGGGATAACGGTGAGGGAGGTATTCGCGAATCTCGTTGATATCCATCATGAAGAAAATGCCCGTAAGAATTATGGGGGCCAGCACGGCCAAAGTCGCGCACCTGCGGTGAATGCCTTTCTAGCAGGGGCGATCAGACGACAGGGTCAGGCATCAGAAGGCGCATCCCCGTGCGGGGTCACGCAAGCCAGGCGTTTTTCCACTTGCTGCAGACGACGAGCCATATCGTCTAGATGACGAATGCGGGCGGCACTTTTGCGCCACTCCGCAGCGGGCTGCATGGCAGTCCCCGAAGAATAGCTTCCGGGCTCGGTGATCGAGCGGGTGACCATGGTCATACCGGTAATGAACACACCGTCACAAATCTCGATGTGCCCGACAAGCCCAACGCCTCCGGCGAGCATACAGTTACGTCCGATCTTGGTACTTCCGGATATCCCGGCACAACCTGCTACGGCAGTGTTTTCGCCGATCTGTACGTTGTGCGCGATCATGATCTGGTTATCTAGCTTTACGCCATTCCCGATGATCGTGTCGGAGAGCGCCCCGCGATCAATCGTGGTATTGGCACCAATCTCGACGTCATCGCCGATGCGCACGCCGCCGAGCTGAGCGATCTTTTCCCAACTGCCCTGCTCGTTAGCGAAACCGAAACCTTCGCCACCGATTACCGCACCCGGCTGAATCACGACCCGGTCACCGATGCAAACGTCGTGGCAGAGGGTGACACGCGAAGCCAGACGGCCACCAGCGCCCACGCGACTGCGAGCACCGATGAACGACTGCGCACCAATCACCACGTCCGCACCGATCCAGGCATCCGCCTCGATAACGACCTGAGCGCCGATGCTGGCGCTAGAGTCGATCTGCGCACTTGGATCGATGATGGCGCTTGGGTGAATACCACTGGCAGCCTTCGGTCGCGTCTCGAACAGGTGCGAGATACGCGCATAGGCAAGATAGGGATTGTCGATAAGCAGCGCGTTGCCGCTGTAATCTTCAGCGTCCTTCGGCGTAAGCAGTAAGGCTCCGGCGCGAGTGTTTGCGAGAAACTTGCGGTACTGCGCGTTGGCCAGAAAGCTCAGCTGTTGCGGGCCGGCGTCCTGCAGCGTAGCCAGGCCCGACACCGGTTGTGCCGCATCGCCACGTAGGGTGGCGCCCAGCTGCTCGGCGAGTTCGCCGAGCGTATAGACGACCGTATTCATTAGCGCAGCTGATTCATGCGCTCGATGACTTGGCGGGTGATGTCGTACTGCGGCTTGACATCAACCACCGCACCGCGTTCGAGCACCAGATCGTAGTCACCCTTTTTGATGACCTCTTCCACAGCTTTGTCCAGCTTAGGCTTGAGCTGCTTGAGCATGTCGCGATCAGCAGCGGCCTTGGATTCATTCAGCTCCTTAGAGAGAAACTGGAAATCACGCGCCTTCTGCTTGAACTCCAGTTCAAGGCGCTCACGCTCCGCCTGCTGCATTTTGTCTCCGTCCTTGCCGAGTCGGTCCTGGATGCGCTTGGCGTCGCTCTCCAGGCCCTTGAGCTTGTCCAGCTGCGGCCCGAATTTCTTTTCCGCGTCGACGGAATAACGCTTGGCAGCGTCGGATTCGAGCAGCGCCATCTGATAGTTCAGCACCGCAATCTTCATTTCGGCGAATACGGGCGTCGCCACCAGAGCAGCAGCAACAAGGAGCAATTGGGTCAACTTACGCACGGTATATACCACTCTTCAAGAAACACTGGAGCGCCGCTCCGGATGGTTAAAAGGTTTGGCCCAGCGAGAACTGGAAGACCTGGGTATCAGCATCGTCGGGCTTCACGACTGGCATCGCCAAGCTGAAGCTCAAGGGTCCCATCGCCGTAATCCAGGTCAGCCCTACACCGACCGAACTGGCCACGTCGCCGAAATCGATGTCGCTACACTTAGTCGATTCGGAAGGGCAATTGGTATCGTAGACGTTACCGATATCCCAGAACACCGAGGTGCGCAGCGAGCGCTGATCCTTGACGAAGGGCATCGGGAACAGCACTTCCATTCCGCCCTGGATCAGTACGTTGCCACCAAAGGGCAGCTCATCCTGATCGGGATCTCTAATAGTTCCAGGTTTTCCGCCAGGATTACCCTCGCCTCGGCTCGGCGTACTGCGCGGCCCGAGACTGCTGTCTTCGAAACCACGAACCGAGTTGAAACCACCCGCATAGTAATGCTCATAGAACGGCAAGCGTGAGGTCGAACCATAAGCGTCGCCATAACCCAGCTGAGTGTGCAGGCGCATGGTGTAGCTCTCGCTCAACGGCACGAAGAGCTGGCCGTTGTAGTCGATCTTGTAGAAGGACAGGTCACTGCCTGGGATGGTGGTTTCCAGCGAGAGACTTTGCGAGTGGCCGCGCGTCGCCAATACGCCGCGGTTCAGCGTAGATTCGGACCAGCCCACGGAGGCCTTGAAGTTGAGGTAGCTGTCGCCCTCTTCTTCCATGAAATCGAAAATCTCGTCGACGGTGTAGCGACCAGTGTCGATGGTGTCCTGCTGTGCCGACAGGCCGAACGACAAGCGCGAAGTTTCGCTGATCGGATAACCGATATTGACCCCGCCACCCAGACTGTCGACCGAGTAGCTGGACACGTCATAGTCCAGTTCATCGTAGTCGGTGGTCCGGTAGAAGGCGTTATAGCCAAGGCTGACACCGTCTTCAGTCCAGTAGGGATCAACGAAGCCAAAGTTGTAACGCGACTGGTATTCGCTGCGGGTCAGACCGATGCTGACCCGGTTACCGGTACCCAGGAAGTTGTTCTGACTGATCGAACCACCAAGGATCAGACCGGCATTCTGAGCGAAGCCAATGCTCGCCATGATCGAACCGGAAGGCTGCTCTTCGACGCTGTAGTTCACATCGATCTGGTCATCGGTGCCGGGCACCTGCGGGGTTTCGACGTTTACTTCTTTAAAGAAGCCCAAGCGCTCCAGGCGAGTCTTGGATTGGTCAATCAAGTAGGTCGAGGCCCAGCCACCCTCCATTTGGCGCATTTCGCGACGCAGCACTTCGTCTTCAGTCTTGGTGTTGCCACGGAAATTGATACGGTTGACATAGGCCCGCTTGCCTGGGTCTACGACGAAAGTGATCGACACGGTATTGTCTTCGTCATTGGGTTGCGGCACACCGTTGACGTTGGCGAAGGTATAGCCTTCGTTGCCCAGCCGTCGCGTGATCAGCTCGGAGGTCGTGGTCATCACCTTGCGTGAGAACACCTGGCCTTCTTTCGCCAGCAGCAGGGATTGCAATTCTTCCTGCGGAACCTTGAGATCACCGCTGAGTTTTACCTCGCTGACCGTATAGCGATCGCCTTCGGCAATATTCACGGTGACGTAAACGTCTTTCTTGTCGGGCGTGATGGATACCTGGGTAGAGGTGATATCCATGTTGATATAGCCGCGATCCAGATAGTAGGAGCGCAGACGCTCGAGATCGCCCGAGAGCTTTTCCCGCGCATATTTGTCGTCGTTACGGAAGAACGACAACCAATTGCTGGTCTTCAATTCGAACAGATCGGTCAGGTCTTCGTCGGGAAAGACCGAATTGCCAACCACATTGATATGCTTGATCGACGCGACCGAGCCTTCGTTGATGTTGATCTTCAACGCAACGCGATTGCGTGGCTGCGGGACGACCTCGGTTTCGATGGTCGCCGAGTACCGGCCCTGCGCAACGTACTGGCGCTGCAGCTCGTTACGTACGCCTTCGAGCGTTGCACGTTGGAAAATCTCGCCCTCGGCAAGACCCGACTGCTGCAGGCCGGAGAGCAGATCCTCGGTCTTGATGGCCTTGTTGCCATCGATTTCGATGCCGGAAATCGATGGCCGCTCGACCACGTTGATGACCAGCACATCGCCTTCGCGACCCAGCTGGATATCCTCGAAAAAGCCGGTACGGAACAGCGCGCGGGTTGCGTCTACCAGACGACTGTCATCGGCAGCCTGGCCGACGTTCAACGGCAACGCGCCAAAGACACTGCCTGCGGAAACGCGTTGCAGACCGTTGACACGTATATCGGAGATGGTGAAGGACTCGGCGTGAACTTCGGCAATCATCAGTGCGGAAATAACCGCAGGTAGCAGCAGACGTTTCATGAAGTCCTTTCTTTTCAAACCTGATCATTGAACCGGCGCTTTGCGCCGCGACATCAAGGTATATGGCAATTAAAGGCGGCCAAGGTCGTTGACCAGCGCAAGCAGCATCACCCCAACAACCAGGCTGATACCGATCTGTACTCCCCAGCCCTGGACCTTGTCCGATAAAGGACGTCCACGAGCCCACTCAACCAGATAGAAGAGCAAATGCCCACCATCCAGGACCGGGATAGGCAATAGATTGAGTACTCCAAGGCTAATACTCAGGTAGGCGAGGAAGTTCAGAAAATCGCCCAAGCCCGACTGTGCAGAAGCGCCCGCCACTTTAGCAATGGTTATCGGGCCGCTCAAGTTTTTTACCGAGAGCTCCCCGAAGAGCATTTTTTTCAATGAATCGAGCGTCAAGACGCTCATCGTCCAGGTCCGGCGAAGCCCTTCGACCACCGCATCGAGCGGGCCGAAGCTGACGTTTCGAAGCATTTCTGCCGGCCATTCTCCGGCTGCGACTCCAGCACCGAGATAGCCACGACGGCTACCCTCTTCGCCCCGCTCGGCCAACGTCAGCGGCAGCTCCAGTCGCTGCCCGTCACGCTCGACCTCAAGCTGAACGGCCTGACCGTACAGCGGCTTGACACGATCGATGACATCCTGCCATTCGTTCAACGCCTCGCCATCGAGACTGAGCAGCCGATCACCGAGGCGTACCCCGGCCGCCTGAGCAGGGCCCTGCGGATCGAGCTGAGCGACGACCGGAGCAATGGCCGGACGCCAGGGGCGTATACCCAGCGACCCGATCGGGTCCGGCTCCTCGACGCCTTTGAGCCAATCATCAAGCTCCACCCGCAGTCGCTGCGTCTGACTGTTATCGCCTTCACGCACGAGCAACTCGAGCGAGCCACTTTCGCCGAGCCGCCTGATCAACTGAAGATTGACCTCCGACCAACCCGAAGTGGATTTGCCGTTGACCTCGACGATCTCATGCCCGACCAGCAATCCGGCGCGTTCGGCGAGGCTACCGGCCTCGACAGCACCAACTACCGGCCGAACCTGCTCCGTTCCAAGCATCGCCAGCGCCCAGAAAAACACCAGCGCAAGAAGAAAATTCGCCAGTGGCCCAGCCGAAACGATGGCGAAGCGTTGCTTCACTGTCTTGCGGTTGAACGCCTGATTCAATAATGCGGGCGGGACGTCGCCTTCACGCTCATCAAGCATCTTTACGTAGCCGCCAAGGGGGATAGCCGCTACGACGAATTCGGTTCCCTGGCGATCATGCCAACGCAACAGCGGGCGACCGAAACCTACCGAAAAACGCAGAACCTTCACACCACAACGACGCGCGACCCAGAAGTGCCCGTATTCGTGAAAGGTTACCAGCACACCCAGCGCCACAAGGGTGCCGATGATCATGTACAGCGCGCCCATATTTTCCTCTGCCTCGAAAGGCCTGGTTAGAAGCGACCGATTGCGGTGAAATCAACACCGCACACCGGTATTGCGGACACGGATTGAGCCACTAGCGATCGCGTTCATGCAGCCAGCGCGAAGCCAAAGTACGGGCCTGCGCATCTGCTGTAAGCACATCTGCCAGACAGCGAGCCGGCACCGATGCCTCCTGGTCGAGTACAGCTTCGATGATACTGGCGATCTCAGTGAAGCGAATGCGGCCATCGAGGAACGCATCCACTGCCACTTCGTTCGCGGCGTTGAGCATTGCCGGCGCCGTCCCGCCGTCCTGGGCAGCCTGCCGAGCAATGCGAAGGCATGGAAAACGCTGCTCGTCAGGGGCTTCGAAGTCCAGACGTCCCGTTTGTAGCAGGTCCAGCGCCGAGACACCTGAGTCGATTCGCTCCGGCCAGGCCAGCGCGTGCGCTATAGGCGTGCGCATGTCGGGGTTGCCTAGCTGCGCCAGCACGGAGCCGTCGACATAGTCGACCATCGAATGAATGACGCTTTGTGGGTGTATGACCACTTCGACCTGATCGGGACGTGCATCAAACAGCCAACACGCCTCTATCAGCTCGAGTCCCTTGTTCATCATGCTGGCCGAGTCCACGGATATCTTGCGTCCCATGGACCAGTTCGGATGCGCACATGCCTGCTCAACGGTTACAGTTGAAAGCTGCTCGAGCGGCAGCTGGCGAAACGGCCCTCCAGAGGCGGTCAGCAGTATCCGTCGCACTCCGACGCCGCTAAGCCCTTGCGCATAGTTGCCCGGCAGGCATTGAAAGATGGCGTTGTGTTCACTGTCGATTGGCAGCAACACGGCCTCGCTGTCTCGAAGCGCTTGCATGAACAACGCGCCAGACATGACCAGCGCCTCCTTGTTCGCCAGTAGCACTCGCTTACTGGCTTGCACAGCGGCGAGCGTCGGCCGCAAGCCGGCCGCACCGACAATCGCGGCCATCACTACGTCAACCTCAGGATGCGCCGCGACTTCGCTCAGCCCGCCGTCACCGACCAGCACGCGAGTCTTTACGCCATCGCTGTCGAGCTGGCTCTGCAGCTCGCACCCCTTGTCGCTGTCAGCCACCACGGCATAACGCGGACGGTGTATTCGGCACAACGCGCGCAATTCAGCGATGCGGCTGAAAGCCGTCAATGCGAACGCCTGGTAGCGCTCCGGATGACGAGCGATGACATCGAGCGTGCTCAGCCCAATCGAGCCGGTCGCCCCCAGCACAGTTACCTGCAAGGGTCGACTCACCAAGCACCCCAGCCAGCAAGCCACAACAAAACCGTAAATACCGGTACCGCCGCCGTCAGGCTGTCGATGCGATCCATTACGCCACCATGTCCAGGCAGCAGCTGACTGCTGTCTTTGATGCCTGAGCTGCGTTTGAACATGCTTTCGGTCAAATCGCCCACAACCGAGATCACCACCACCAGAGCAGCGCCAAGCAATGCCAGTACCAGCTCTCGCGCCGACCACCCACGATACAGGCCGACACCGAGCGTGATCAGCAGACTGGTAGCAAGCCCGCCATACAAGCCTTCCCAACTTTTACCCGGACTAACCTGCGGCGCCAGCTTGCGGCGACCAAACGTCTTACCGGAAAAGTAAGCACCGATATCGGCCGCCCAAACCAGCACCATCACCGCCACGATCAGCCAATTACCTTGCGGCCACTGCTTGAGAACCACGAGTGCCTGCCAGGCCGGAAGCAAGATCAACAAGCCGATCACGAGACTGCCAGCGCGCCCTCCCCAGTGACGTTGGCTGCCCGGATATCCGAGCACTAATGCCGTTGCGATCAACCACCAAAGGACGCTGAGCGCGAGCAGCCAAGGCGTCAACGCTGGCAGCCGATACAGCGCAACGAGCGACAGGGCAACGGCCAGTGCATAGCCGACTCGCGCGGGCTGACCGGACAACCCCGCCAGACGCGCCCACTCCCAGGCACCTAAAACCACCACCACACCAATGAACAGCGCGAATGCGAGCCCGTTGAGAAGAAAGAAGCCAATCAGCGCGATCGGCAATAGGATGGCGGCGGTAATGATGCGTTGTTTCAACATTCTGCACGGACCTCTGTCTCGACCTGATCGCCGGTCTTACCAAAACGCCGTTGCCGCTTGGCGAAATCGGCCAGAGCGGAGCGCATTGCATCGTGTTTGAAATCCGGCCAGAACAGGTCGGAGAAATACAGCTCAGCGTACGCCAGCTGCCACAACAGAAAATTGCTGATGCGCCGCTCGCCGCCTGTGCGAATGCACAGGTCCGGCAACGGCATATCGCCAGTAGCGAGATAACTCTGGAAAAGCGCCGGCGTAACCGACTCCGGATCCAGGCGACCGCTTTGCACTTCGCGGGCCATTCGTTGAGCTGCCTGCAGAATGTCCCACTGACCGCCATAGTTCGCCGCGACCTGAAGAACGAAACGGCCAGCGCCAGCCGTTATCTCTTCGGCCTCGAGCATCGCAGTCTGCAACTCCGGATGAAAGCGCGAGCGATCACCGATGATGCGCAGGCTGATGCCGTTTTCATTGAGCTTGCGAGCCTCGCGGCGCAACGCAGTCAGGAACAGCTCCATCAATGCGCCAACCTCATCGGCCGGGCGCTGCCAGTTCTCACTGGAGAACGCGAACAACGTCAGCACCTCGACGCCCGCCTCGGCACAGACCTCAATGACGGCTCGCACCGCATCGACACCTGCTTTGTGCCCGGCCACGCCCGGCAAGAGACGACGCTTGGCCCAGCGGTTGTTGCCATCCATGATGACCGCGACATGACGGGGTACATTCCGCCCGGCAATCTGCCTGACCTTTTCCATGAAAACGACTCTACCTGCGCTCAATCACGTTGCGAACAATGGGAAAAACTAACGACGACATTCCCAGTACACCTGCCCTCGCGTTCGGATCCAGGCAGGATCGCGCGTTCCGACGCGAGCAATGCGGACGAATCAAACGGCCATCAGGTCGCTTTCTTTGCCCTCAAGCGCCTTGTCGATTTCCGCAACGTACTTGTCGGTCAGTTTTTGAACATCGTCCTGGGCGCGCCGATCTTCGTCTTCGCTGATTTCCTTCTCTTTCAGCAAATCCTTGAACTGTGCGATGGCATCGCGACGAATGTTGCGCACCGCGACACGGGCGTTTTCGGCTTCGGCACGCGCTTGCTTGGTATAGCCCTTGCGCGTCTCTTCGGTGAGCGCTGGCATTGGCACGCGGATAGTGGTGCCGGCAGTAGCCGGATTCAATCCCAGATCTGACGTCATGATGGCCTTCTCGACGGCCTGAATCATGCTCTTGTCGAAAACGGTCAGAGCCAGGGTGCGGGAATCTTCGGCAACCACGTTAGCGACCTGCCGCAATGGCGTATCGCTACCGTAGTAGGACACCATCACGCTGTCGAGAATGCTCGGATGGGCGCGGCCGGTACGAATCTTGGAGAATGCATGCCCCAAAGATTCCAACGTCTTCTTCATGCGCTCTTGGGCGTCTTGCTTGATCTCGTTGATCATTGGTTCTGTTCCTCGATCAATGTTCCTTCAGCGCCGCCGAGCACGATATTGAGCAGCGCTCCGGGCTTGTTCATGTTGAACACTCGCAGCGGCATATTGTGGTCGCGGCATAGGCAGATGGCAGTCAAGTCCATGACGCCTAGCTTGCGGTCAAGCACGTCATCATAGGTCAGTTGCTCGAATTTCTCGGCATTCGGATCCTTGAAAGGATCAGCGGTGTAGACGCCGTCAACCTTGGTGGCCTTGAGCACGACATCTGCATGAATTTCGATAGCGCGCAGGCAGGCAGCTGAATCCGTGGTGAAAAACGGGTTGCCGGTGCCAGCTGAGAAGATCACTACTTCACCGCTCTTGAGATGACGCATCGCCTTGCGGCGATCGTAATGATCGGTGACACCGACCATGGAAATCGACGACATGACCAACGCAGGAATGTTAGAGCGCTCGAGCGCGTCGCGCATGGCCAGCGAGTTCATCACCGTGGCCAGCATTCCCATGTGATCGCCGGTGACTCGGTCCATGCCGGCCGCAGACAGCGCCGCGCCACGGAACAGGTTGCCGCCACCGATGACCAGGCCGACCTGTACGCCGATACCGACCAGTTGGCCGACTTCCAGCGCCATGCGATCAAGCACTTTTGGATCGATGCCGAAGTCTTCGGAACCCATCAGGGCTTCGCCGCTTAATTTGAGCAGAATGCGTTTATAGCGAGGATTGCGTGCACTCATCTGCTGAGCCATTGGCGTTGTCTCTCCTGCGGCGTTTGTATGACTAAGCTGGCTCTACTGCCAGAAAATATCTGCGCTATGACAGCGCGGTGACGGGTTTGTGCCGGCGCCGACTATAGCGCGACAAAAACATTTCCACCCTCCAGTCTGACGAAGAGGCCGCGCGCGTGAGCGGGCAGCCTCTTCGAGGACAGCAGAAGCGTCTTATTGCTTAGTCGCAGCTACCTGAGCCGCAACTTCAGCAGCGAAGTCGACTTCGCCACGCTCGATGCCTTCACCCACTTCGTAACGAACGAAGGAAACGATTTCGGCACCGGCCTTCTTCGCCAGATCGCCAACCTTGACGTCCGGATCTTTGACGAAAGGCTGCTCGACCAGGCTGGCTTCAGCGAGGAACTTGCTGATACGACCGCCCACCATCTTCTCGACGATTTCGGCGGGCTTGCCCTTGATCTTGTCTTCGTTCAGCGCCAGGAAGATTTCCTTCTCTTTGGCCACTGCTTCTTCGGAAACCTGCGACGGGTCCAGGAACTGCGGGTTGCTGGCAGCCACGTGCATGGCGATTTCCTTGGCCAGCTCGACAGTACCGCCTTTCAAGGCAACCAGAACACCGATGCGATGGCCATGCAGGTAGGAACCGACCAGATCGCCCTCAACGGATGTCAGGCGACGAATGTTGACGTTTTCGCCACACTTGGCAACCAGCGCTTCACGATCGGTTTCCTGAGCGGCGATCAACGGAGCGGCGTCGGTCATCTTCTCAGCGAAGGCCTTCTCGATGCTGCTATTGACGAAGCCTTTGAAGTCGTCCTGCAGGGCCAGGAAGTCGGTCTGAGAGTTGACTTCAATGATCACAGCACGCTTGTTGTCATCCGAAACACGGACGGCAATCGAGCCTTCGGCAGCGATGTTGCCCGCTTTCTTGGCAGCCTTGATCGCGCCAGCGGCACGCATGTCATCAATAGCTTTTTCGATGTCGCCACCAGCAGCGGTGAGTGCCTTTTTGCAATCCATCATGCCTTGGCCAGTGCGCTCGCGCAGTTCTTTAACCAGGGCTGCAGTGATCTCTGCCATGTTCGCAAATCCTCTCGATTCGATTTTCGATCATGCCCAAAACTCGGGCGATCAATTCGTGATTGGCAAAAAGGGGGCATAGCCCCCTTTCTGTTCAACGGGTATCAACTATGCGTCTGACGCTTAGCCTTGAGCGGCCTCGGGAGCGGCTTCTTCGACGAATTCGTCAGCACCACCGGCGCCATTCTGGCGACCGCGCAGTACGGCATCGGCCATGGAGCCCAGATACAGCTGCACGGCACGAATGGCATCATCATTACCAGGGATGATGTAGTCGACGCCTTCCGGGCTGCTGTTGGTATCGACAATGCCGATGACCGGAATGCCCAGCTTGTTGGCTTCGGAAATCGCAATACGCTCATGATCGACGTCAACGACAAACATCGCGTCCGGCAGACCGCCCATATCCTTGATACCACCCAGGCTGCGATCCAGCTTTTCCAGATCACGGGTGCGCATCAGGGCTTCTTTCTTGGTCAGCTTGTCGAAAGTGCCATCCTGAGACTGGGTTTCCAGCTCACGCAGGCGCTTGATCGACGCACGGATGGTCTTGTAGTTGGTCAGCATGCCGCCCAACCAGCGATGATCGACATACGGAGAACCGCAACGAGCGGCCTCTTCACGAACGATCTTGCCAGCAGAACGCTTGGTGCCGACGAACAGAATCTTGTTCTTACCCGCAGCCAGCTTCTCGACGAACTGCAGCGCGTCGTTGAACATCGGCAGGGTTTTTTCAAGGTTGATGATATGAATCTTGTTGCGCGCGCCGAAAATGTACTTGTTCATTTTCGGGTTCCAGTAACGGGTCTGGTGACCGAAGTGCACACCGGCCTTCAGCATGTCGCGCATGTTGACTTGAGTCATTGATACTTCCTCGGATAAATCGGGTTAGGCCTCCACGCGCCCCGATATCCAACTCTTGCGAGCACCCAGGATACCGTGTCGACACGTGTGTGGGGTCAAGCGCAACGGGGCCTCCCGTTGAGCGGCGCGTTTTATAGCATAAAGACAGACTGGAGGCTAGGGGCTGGACGTCACCGATGCTCGCACGCCCCCGCTTGTCGCTCGGTCTTCCAGCCTCCAGCGCTTTTATCGGCTCTTCATCTATTTGGTTTATCATTTGCGCTTTCGTTTTTCGCTGCGCTCCCCGGCGCCAATGAGGTTTGCATGACTGTCACCATCAAGACGCCCGAAGATATCGAGAAAATGCGCATCGCCGGGCGGCTCGCCGCCGAGGTGCTCGAGATGATCGGCGAGCACGTCAAGCCGGGCGTCACCACCGACGAGCTGGATCGCCTCTGTCACGACCATATCGTCAACGTGCAGCAGGCCATACCGGCGCCGCTCAACTACAAGGGTTTCCCCAAGTCGATCTGCACCTCGATCAACCACGTGGTCTGTCACGGTATTCCAAATGACAAGCCATTGAAGGATGGCGACATCCTTAATATCGACATCACGGTCATCAAGGATGGCTACCACGGCGATACCAGCAGAATGTTCATTGTCGGCAAAGCGCCGGAATGGGCCGAGCGTCTATGCCGGGTGACTCAGGAATGCCTTTATAAAGGTATCGAGATCGTTCGCCCCGGTACGCGCCTGGGCGATATTGGCGAAGTGATCCAGAAGCACGCCGAGAAGAATGGTTTCTCCGTGGTCCGTGAATACTGTGGTCACGGGATCGGCAAGGTTTTCCATGAGGAACCCCAGGTTCTTCACTATGGCCGCGCGGGAACCGGCCTTGAGCTGAAGGAAGGCATGACCTTCACCATCGAGCCGATGATCAACCAAGGCCGCTCGGAAACCCGGCTGCTCGGCGATGGATGGACAGCCATCACCAAGGACCGCAAGCTGTCCGCCCAGTGGGAACACACCATCGTGGTCACCGCTGATGGCTATGAGATCTTCACCCTGCGCAGTGACGACACCATAGCTCGCACATCACCATGATTGCTTAACGAATGTGACGTTTGACGGAGGGCGGCGGCATGTCTCAGGTTGATTCGGAGTTATTCGACCGCAGTCAGTTCCAAGCTGAACTAGCGCTCAAGACCAGTCCTATCGCCGCCTTCAAAAAAGTCATTCGCAATGCACGGGAAGTGCTCGATACGCGCTTTCTGGCCGGCTGCGACATTCGCCCCCTGATCGAAGACCGCGCCTGGTTCGTGGACCAGATCCTGCGAGCCGCCTGGGGGCGCTTCGACTGGAACGGTGATGCCGATATCGCATTGGTTGCCGTTGGCGGCTATGGCCGTGGCGAGTTACATCCTTATTCCGATATCGATCTGCTGATCCTGCTCGCGGACAACAGCCATGAGACTTTCCGCGATTCCATCGAAGGCTTTCTGACCCTGCTGTGGGACATCGGACTCGAGGTCGGCCAGAGCGTGCGCTCGATCCAGGAGTGCGCCGAAGAGGCCCGCGCGGACCTGACGGTCGTAACCAACCTCATGGAAAGCCGCACCATTGCCGGCCCCGAGCATCTGCGGCAAAACATGCTGAGGGTCACCAGTCCGTCGGAAATGTGGCCGAGCAAGGAATTCTTTCTCGCCAAGCGTAACGAGCAGGCGGCACGCCACTCCAAGTACAACAACACCGAATACAACCTGGAGCCGAACGTCAAAGGTTCACCCGGCGGGTTGCGGGACATCCAGACGATCCTTTGGATCGCTCGCCGACAGTTCGGCAGTCTGAATCTGAACGCGATCGTCGACCAAGGCTTCCTGACCGAAGGCGAATTCTCGTTGTTGGTTTCAGGCCAGGAATTTATCTGGCGCGTCCGTTACGGGTTGCACATGCTGGCCGGGCGCGCCGAAGATCGGCTGCTGTTCGATCACCAACGCAGCCTTGCCGCCCTCCTTGGCTACAAGGACAGTGACGCCAAGCTGGCCATCGAGCGCTTCATGCAGAAGTACTACCGCGTAGTCATGAGTATTTCCGAGCTCAGCGATCTAGTGGGGCAGCACTTTGCCGAGGTCATCCTTTGGGAAGGCGATAGCGGTGACGCCATCCCGCTCAATAGCCGCTTTCTGCTACGCGACGGCTATCTCGAAGTCGCTGACGACGCGGTGTTCCAACGCCGACCCTTCGCGATTCTCGAAATTTTCGTGCTGCTGGCACAACACCCGGAAATCAAGGGTGTTCGGGCCGAAACCATTCGTTTGCTACGCGACCACCGTCACCTTATCGACGATGATTTCCGCAGTGACATCCGCAACACCAGCCTGTTCGTCGAGCTGTTCAAGTGTAAGGAAGGCATCCACCGCAACCTGCGCCGCATGAATCGCTACGGCATCCTGGGGCGTTACCTGCCCGAGTTCGGTCATATCGTCGGGCAGATGCAACACGACCTGTTTCACATCTATACCGTTGATGCGCATACGCTCAACGTCATCAAATACCTGCGCAAGCTCAGCAAGCCCGGCGTAGCTGAAAAGTATCCGCTGGCCAGCAAGCTGGTCGGTCGATTGCCCAAGCCTGAACTGATCTACATCGCGGGGCTTTATCACGATATCGCCAAAGGCCGCGGCGGCGACCATTCGGAGCTTGGCGCGGTGGACGCTCAGGCGTTCTGTGAGCGCCACAAACTGCCCGCGTGGGATACGCGCCTGGTGGTCTGGCTGGTGGAAAACCATCTGGTCATGTCTACCACGGCTCAGCGCAAGGACCTGTCGGACCCGCAGGTCATCAATGATTTCGCACAGCTGGTCGGCGACGAAACCCACCTCGATTACCTGTACGTACTGACCGTCGCGGACATCAACGCAACCAACCCGACGCTCTGGAACTCCTGGCGCGCCAGCCTGCTGCGTCAGCTGTATACCGAGACCAAACGAGCCCTCAAGCGCGGCCTGGAAAACCCGCTGGAACGGGAGGAGCAGATTCGCCAGACCCAACGCGCCGCACTCGACAACCTGGTACGCAACGGTACCGACCCGGACGATGCGGAACAGCTGTGGGCGCAACTGGGCGACGACTACTTCATGCGCCACAGTTCCACCGATGTCGCCTGGCATACCGAAGCCATCATCGAGCACCCGAGCGACGGCGGCCCACTGGTTTTGATCAAGGAAACGACCCAGCGCGAGTTCGAAGGCGGCACACAGATATTCATCTATGCACCGGATCAACACGATTTCTTTGCGGTGACCGTAGCGGCGATGGATCAGCTGAACCTGAACATTCATGACGCTCGCATCATCACATCGAGCAGCCAGTTCACCCTTGATACCTATATCGTGCTGGATGTCGATGGCACGCCTATCGGGAATGATCCGGAGCGCACCAAGGAAATCCGCCAAGGGCTGATCGATGCGCTGCGCAACCCGGACGACTACCTGACGATCATCAAGAAGCGTGTACCGCGCCAGCTGAAGCACTTCGCATTTCCGCCGCAGGTCACCATCCACAACGATATGCAGCGTCCGCAAACCATCATCGAAGTGATCGCACCCGACCGCCCCGGCCTGCTGGCACGCATCGGCCAGCTGTTCCAGGATTTCGATCTGTCTGTGCAGAACGCCAAGATCGCCACGCTCGGCGAGCGCGTCGAAGACGTATTCTTCGTCACCAATGCGGACAATCAGCCACTATCGGATCCGAAGTTCTGCATTCAATTACAGCAAGCGATGATCAAGCAGCTAACCCAGGAAAACGAGCATCAGCCTTCCCCGAGCAGCATCGTAATCTGACAGCCCTCGGGCAGAACAACTAAGCCAGCTCATGCGTTTTCAATCCCAAGGCTTGCCACGGGTTCGCTCGATGTAGGTCAGTTTCTGCTGCATGGCAGCCTTCGCCAGCATATGGGCACTGACCGGAGCGGTAATGAAGAGAAACAGGATGACCAGCAGCTCATGCAGGCTCAGCCCGTCGTTCCTGCTACTGAAGAAAATCATCGAAGCGATGATAATGCCGCCAACCCCGAGCGTAGTGGCCTTGGTCGGCCCGTGCAGGCGCGTATAGAAGTCAGGCAGACGATACAGGCCTATCGCACCGATCAACGCGAAGACACTTCCGATGATCAGGCAGACGCTGACCAGCAACTCAATCCAGAACGGCATGTCCTTTTCCCTCAATCGATAATGTCGCCATGGAGCAAATGCTTGCCCACCGCGACGGTACTGACGAATCCCATCACTGCTATCAGCAGCGCGGCTTCGAAGAACAGGTCGGAAGCCAGCCAGATACCGAACAGCACGATCAGCGCCAGGCCGTTGATATACAGCGTATCCAGCGCCAGCACCCGATCAGGCATTTCAGGTCCCTTGATCAGTCGGATGAGGTTGAGCAGCGCCGCCACGCCCAACAGGCCCATACAGAAGGGAATCACGTAGGCTAGCATTCGAAAATCTCCAGCAGCGGCGCCTCATAGCGGGTCTTAACCTCGGCAATCAACGCCGAAATATCCGGTGCGTTCAGCGCATGCAGGACCAGCCGCTTGTGATCTGGACTGAGGCCGGCCGACACCGTACCCGGCGTCAGCGAAAGAATGCTCGTCAGCAACGCCAGCACGAATTCATTCTCGATCGCCATCGGTACTTCGACGAATGCCGGCTGTAATTTTTCCGTCGGGCCGAGTACCAGCTTGGCCACATGGATGTTGGCGATCACGATGTCGTAAAACACCATCAGCATGAATCTGCACAGTTGCAGCCGCTTGCGCACAGGCGGCACTCCGATCAGGAAACCCGAGACCAGCAGCGGAATCGCCCAGCCTAGAAACAGGCCCAGCAAGATATGCCCCGCTCCCAGAGTGTTGTTGAGTAAAAGCCACAGCACAGTCAGAAATACTGTCAAAGCAGGGTTCGGTAACAGGCGGGACTTCTTCATGCGCCAGCTCCCTGGATGATCTGCAGATAAGGGCCAAGATCGAATAATTGTGCAGCCGTGGCCTGGACGTATGTCTGGATCGGCTGCGCAGCAACGGCCAGCAGTACGCTGCCCAGCAGCAGCCCCAAGGTCGCGAGCATGCGCAGCGAGTCGGCGGGCATAGCCACAACTGCCGCCTCGCTCGACCTCCAGAAGACCAGACTTCCAGCGCGGCTCAGCGCAATCACCATGCCCAACCCGCCAATCAATACGACCGGCCAGAGCAGCGAGGCACCGCTACCGGGCGATACCGCCTGTAGTAGCATCACCTTGCCTAAAAACCCGGAAAACGGAGGCAATCCCGCCACTGAAATCGCGCCGGCAAAAAACAGTGCCCCGAGCATGAGTGGCTGTCTCAGCGCTGGTGCAGAAACCAGTTCCGACCCCGTTTCGCCCCGCTGACGAGCAATCACATCCGCCAGCAGGAACAGGCCGCCTGTCACCAGCGTGCTGTGCAGCAGGTAATAAAGCGCAGCGCTCAATCCCTGCTCGGTACCCAGAGCGACGCCGGCCAGCAACGTACCCACCGAAACCACCACCAGATAAGACAGGAGAATCTGCAGATTACGCGCCGCCAGAGCGCCCAACACGCCAGCAGCGAGCGTGAGCATCGACAATGGCCACAGCCAATCGAGCACCATGTTGTTAAGGGTGCCCGCCTCGCTGCCGTAAATGAGCGTGAATACCCGGACGATTGCGTAGAGCCCGAGCTTAGTCATGATCGCGAACAAGGCCGCCACCGGTGCCGTCGCAGAGGCGTAAGCACGCGGAAGCCAGAAGTACAGCGGCAGGATTGCCCCCTTGAGCGCGAACACCACCAGGAGCAGATAACCCGCCGCCGCCAGAAGCGGCGCATCGGCCGGCTCAGCCGCAGCGACTCTGATGGCCAGGTCAGCCATGTTCAGCGTCCCGGTGAGCCCATAAAGCATGCTGACTCCAACCAGGAACAGCGCAGAGCCCAGCAGATTCAGCACGACGTAATGGATGCCCGCCTTTATGCGCTTGGCGCCGTTGCCGTGCAGCAACAGTGCATAGGATGAAATCAATAGTATTTCGAAGAATACGAACAGGTTGAACAGATCACCGGTCAGAAACGCGCCATTGATCCCGGCCAGCTGAAACTGCAACAGCGCATGAAAGTTTGGCCCCCTCTCATCGTCCCCGCGCGACGCGTAAAGCACTACAAAGCTCGCGAGCACCGCAGTCACCAGCAACATCAGCGCACTCAGGCGGTCGAGCAGCAATATGATGCCGAACGGCGGACGCCAGTCTCCCAACTGGTAAACGAACAACATGCCGGTGTTCGCCTGTAGTAGTAACCATACCGTCAACGGCACCAGCAGCCACGTCGCCAGCAATGACACCAGACGCTTGAAGCGCAACGTCTGCCTGTGAGTCAACAGCAACACGCTGCCGACGAACAGTGGAAGCAGGATCGGCAGGATCAATCCATGATTCATTCGTTTGGCTCCTGGCCATCCACATGATCCGTCTTCAGCTCACCCAGGCCACGCAAGGACAACACCACGACGAACGCGGTCATGGCGAAACCAATGACGATGGCGGTCAGCACCAGCGCCTGGGGAAGTGGGTCACCGTACTCAGCGCTTCTGCCTATTACTGCCGGCACCCCCGTGGCCAACCGTCCCATGGAAAAGATGAACAGGTTCACCGCGTAAGAAATGAGCGTAAGCCCCATCACCACCGGAAAAATTCGCGCACGGAGCGCCAGATAAACCCCACTGGCCATCATGATCCCCAGCGTTATCGCCAGTACGGCTTCCATCAGAGCACCTCCTTGCACGATTCATCCTGGCTGACGTGGCCAATATTGGAGAGGATCAAGAGCGTTGCGCCTACGACCGCCAGATACACGCCCAGATCGAACAGCATGGCCGTCGCCAGCTCGAACTCGCCGATCAAAGGAAGGTGGAAGTGGCCGAATGCCGAAGTCAGGAACGGACGCCCGAACAGCCAGCTACCCAGCCCGGTCAGTCCGGCGATCATGACGCCCAGCCCTGCGATGCCGTGATAACTGAAGGGTTGTCGCTGCTGGGCCCAGGTAACGCCGTGAGAAACGTATTGCAGAATCAGCGCGACCGCGGTGATCAAGCCGGCAATGAATCCCCCACCTGGCAGGTTGTGCCCACGCAGGAAAATGAATACCGATATCAACAAGGCCATCGGCAACAATGTACGTGACAGCGTGTCCAGAACCATCGGATGACTGTCGGTACTCCATAACCGCCCCCGGTAGTCACGGAGCTGATGCGGCAGATGCAGCCCATAGAGCAATCCGTAAATCCCCACCGCCGCGATGGCCAGTACCGAAATCTCGCCGAACGTATCGAAGCCGCGGAAGTCGACCAGGATCACGTTGACCACGTTGGTCCCGCCTCCCCCGGACACGCTGTTCTCCAGGAAGAACGAAGCGATGCTGTCGTACGGACGTGTCAGCACGGCATAGGTGAGCAAGGCGATCATGGTGCCGAAGCTGCCGGCCAGAATCAGATCACGGAAACTGCGCAGGCTGCTCGATTCGGCTGGTGTTCGATCAGGCATGAAGAACAGCGCCAGGATCAGCAGAATGATGGTCACCACTTCGACCGAGAGCTGAGTTAGCGCCAGGTCGGGGGCCGAGTAGCGGGCGAAAGCCAGCGACACCATCAGGCCGACAACGCTCAGCACCATCAGCGCCACCAGGCGGCGGCGGTGGAAAAACACGGTCAGCAGCGACGCGATACAGAGAACCAGCATGCCCGATACCGTGATGACATCCAGCGGCGTGAGGGCAACCGGCCCCGCCAGAGCGGTCAACGGTGTCAGCGCATACACCACCAGCAACAGGGTGCTGAGCAGAACCAGTACGAGGTAGCGCTGCAACGAACCATTTTCCAGATGTCCGGTAACCCAGCGCGCGCTCCTTGCAACCTCATTGATCACGCGCGTGAAGACCTGTAGCGAGTCCACGCGGGGAAGCCCCTCGTACCAGGCGAACACCCACTTACGCATCGAATAGATGAGCAGCCCCCCCGCCAGCGCAACAAAGCTCATCAGTAACGGAAGATTGAAGCCATGCCAGATCGACAGACTGTATTCGGGGACCGAGCCATTCAGACTGCCGGCAACCGCAGCTGCCAATAAGGGCGCCACGGTATAGGCCGGCAGCATTCCGACCAGCAGACAGAGCAGCACCAGAATCTCTACCGGAATCTTCATGTAGCGAGCCGGCTCATGAGGCGGATACTTCGGCAGATCGATCGGCTCGCCATTGAAAAACACGTCATGCACGAAGCGCAGCGAATAGGCCACCGAAAACGCACTTGCCAGGGTCGCCAGTGCCGGAATCGTCCAGTAGAAGCTGCCCAAAAGATGCTGATCAAGGGTTTCGGCGAAGAACATCTCCTTACTGAGGAAGCCATTAAGCAAGGGCACCCCAGCCATCGCCAACGAGGCGATCATCGCCAGCGCCGCCGTGTGCGGCATGTATTTCAGCATGCCGTTGATGCGCCGCATGTCGCGCGTTCCGGTTTCGTGATCGATGATGCCGGCCGCCATGAACAGCGATGCCTTGAACGTGGCGTGGTTGATGATGTGGAAGATTGCCGCTACTGCACCCAATCGCGAATCGAGACCGAACAGCAGGGTGATCAGCCCCAGGTGACTGATGGTCGAATAGGCCAGCAGGCCCTTTAGGTCATGCTGGAACAGCGCCATGACCGCGCCGATCAGCAGTGTCGCCAGCCCAGTCAAGCTGACCAGATAGAACCACCACTCCGAATCCGAAAGTGCCGGATACAGCCGGGCCAGCAGAAATACCCCTGCCTTGACCATGGTGGCCGAATGCAGGAAGGCCGAAACCGGCGTCGGTGCGGCCATCGCCTGCGGCAGCCAGAAGTGGAACGGAAACTGCGCCGACTTGGTGAAAGCGCCGAGCAGCACCAGGATCAGCGCCAGCGGATAGAGCGCATGCGCACGAATCAGATCACCGGAAGCCAGCACGCTGGTCAGTTCGTAGCTGCCGACGATATGACCGATCAGCAGAATGCCGGCCAGCAGCGCCAGCCCGCCTCCACCAGTCACTACCAAAGCCATACGCGCGCCCTGGCGGGCTTCGGTCTTGTGATTCCAGAAGCCGATCAAGAGGAAGGAAGAGAGGCTGGTCAGCTCCCAGAACATCAGCATCAACAACAGGTTTTCAGCCAGCACCACGCCGAGCATCGCACCCATGAACAACAGGAAAAACGCGAAAAAGCGCCCCATCGGTTCGTGCTTCGACAGGTAATAACGCGCGTAGAGAATGACCAGCAATCCAATGCCGAGGATCAGTAACGCAAACAGGAAACCCAGCCCGTCGAGTCTCAAACTCAGGTTCAGCCCGACCTCTGGTAGCCATGGCAGCATCTGCACGTCTATTTCGCCGCCGAAAACAGCGGCGCGTTTGGATAAGAGAAGAACCATAGCCGCCAGCGGAGCCAATCCGGCACCGAATGCACAGGCGGATCTACCGAAACGCTCGAACAGTAGCGGTAGAAGAATCCCTAGAAATGGCAGAGCGATTATCAGCGCAAGCGCCATGAGCAAAAACCCCTTAAGCCGCGCATGCGCCCGGCAGTAATATTCCCTGTCACGGATCTAAGCCCGACGAGACATGGCGATGAAGGCCGATTATCCATACCGGTCGACGCAACGTCATGAACTCAAGTATTTCGAAAAACAAAAAGGCGTAGCCCAGCCACCGCTCTAGACGATGCTCAGCCTACGCCTGACTGCCACACAAACTCGCAATTCGATCTGCATGCTTATAACAAAATCAAAGTACGTGGCGACAGCGCCCTTCAACTTTAGTAGCCCTTCGCCTCAAGGTGCGATACGACTCGTGCCATTGACGGTCATGATGCGTACGCGCTGACCGACACGAAAAACTTGGTTCGGCTCAACCTCCTGCACATAGGCGCGCATGTTCCCGTCGTCTTCGCGCACCGTGATCTCAACCCCCTGCGCACGGGTGATGCCCTCTTCAGCCGCTGCGCCGAGCATGCCGCCCGCCACCGCGCCGATCACTGCGGCAACCGCGCTGCCACGCCCACCGCCGACGCCACTGCCGGCAATGCCACCCACCACAGCACCGGCGCCGCTGCCGATCGGTGTTTTGGTGCCTTCGAGCTTGACGGGGCGTAATGATTCGATGGTTCCGTAACGAACGGTTTGAACCGTTCGCGCTTCGTCGCGGGAATAGGAATCCCCGGTGAGATTAGAAGTACAACCGCCAATGGTCAGAGCCATGGCGGTAAACGAAGCAACAAATATGGAGTGGCGCATGACGTACTCTCCTGCAAACGAATTGGGATCCCGACCGCATCGCACGGCCGTCTGCGACGAACAGACACTTGGCAGCGGTCTCGTCCTTACTCAGCATTCCTGAATTAGGACCTTACTTTACCCGAGGCGATCCCGCCCCAACATGCAAGCAGCCGTTCAGGCTGTTCACGAGACGATCCATGGACTATTTCATCATTACCGTTGTCACCCTAGCCGGCCTGGTTTTTCATGGCTGGCTGTTCGTACGTTTCAGGCGCTGGGCGGACCGGGACCTGGCGTTATCCCTGGCGGGGAGCGATCCGAAAAAACGGGAGTGGGCACTGCAGCGACTCGCAGCAGCGAAAGAGACCGGCGTGAAGAGAAAGGATTTGCAGACGTGGCTGGAGCGGGAAATGGAGCGCTACGACGCCGAATGACATGATGGTAGGGCCCGCGCTACACCGGCCCTACCACAAATAAAGCAGCCACGTTCAGTCTGTCTGGATCAGGCGCTCAAGGCGCCAGGCGCTCACGCTGCCAGCTATTGGCAACGCACCGATAGTTGAGTCGATCATGCAGGCGGCTGGGACGCCCCTGCCAGAATTCCATCCGTTCCGGCAGCAAACGGTACCCGCCCCAGTGAGGAGGACAATGAGGCGCCTGGTCCAGAAAGCGCTGCTCGGTTTCGGCAAGTAGCCGTTCGAGCTCGGCCCTATCGCGAATCGCTCGGCTTTGCGGTGAAGCCCAGGCGCCTAGACGGCTCCCCAACGGCCGCACCTGGTAATAAGCATCCGACTCGGCAGCACTGACTTTCTCGATCCGCCCCTCGATTCGCACCTGGCGTTCCAGACCAGGCCAGAAGAAGGTCATCGCGGCGAATGGACAGGCCGCCAGCTGCTCGGCCTTGGCGCTTTCATAGTTGGTGAAGAACGTGAAACCCCGATCATCCAGCGCCTTGAGCAGCAGCACGCGACAATGCGGGCGGCCTTCGGCATCGACCGTGGCCAGCGTCATGGCGTTCGGCTCGACGGGTGATTGCTCCGTCTGTACCGCCTCAGCGAACCACTGGCGAAAGAGTGCGAAAGGTTCATCCGGCGCATTCGCTTCGCTGAGCCCGTCTCGCGTGTAGTCGCGCCGCATGTCGGCCAAGGTCTGGGTCATTTTCGAATCCTGGAAACAGTCGAAGCCGGAAGTTTATCGGTTTGCCACGAGGTCCCGCTTGATTCAGCACAACAAGGCCAAACACGAATCAGCCATGACAATTCGGTTATTTAGCCTTGGTCACTCCGGCAACCGCCACCTGAGTCTCTTTGGCGGGCGCCTCACTGTATTGGGCAACCATCGACAGCAACGTCGGCTGAGGTGTCAGCACCATCTCGACCCGCCGATTCAGAGCACGGCCTTCCTCGTTTTCGTTGGACGCGCGTGGCATATCCGAGCCCAACCCTCGGATGCGCAGACGGTCGTGCTTCAAGCCGCTGAGACGGAAGATCGCCGCGACGGCACCGGCGCGCTGACGGCTGATGTCACGATTGATTTCCAGCGATCCGGTACTGTCGGCATGGCCAAGGACGATGACTGCCGTTTTCTCGTCACCTTCGACCAATTTGGCCACGCGGCTGAGCGGACCAAGCGTCACAGGCAGTAGCATGCCGGGGCGGTCGGGGTTGAACGACGCATCGACCGGTGCAGTGACCACCAACACGCCCTCACGTCGTTCGAGTTCGAAGCGACTGTCCTTCAATGCATCGCGTAGCTGCGGCTCGTAGCCGTCAAGCCAGGCATGATCGATAACGGCCTTCGGCACGACGACCGTCTCTTCTGGTTTTTCGCCTTTGGAGCTACAGCCACCAATGACCAGGCAGAGAATCAAGAAGGCACTTTTCGGCAAGTTCATGAGCCAGGTTCCGTGAAGGTGAGTTTGCGAATACAAGCTGCGTTTAGAGACGCGCAGCTTAAGCAAGGATTTGTCTCAAATTGTGGACGCAGGTCATTGTTATGAAAAGCCCTCGCCTGGCGAACAGACGAGCGGTTCACCCCAAGCACGCGCTCATGGTACGCGCCAGGATCTGCGCACGCGGGTCCATCAAGACATAAGGACCTAGGGTATTGGTTACATAGCCGAACGCAAGTTCACGTTGCGGATCGGCGAAACCGACGCAGCCACCCGCACCCGGATGACCGAAAGCGCTCGGCCCCGCACCGAACGTCGCATTCTCCACATCCGGTTGATCGAGCCAGCAACCGAGGCCGAAACGGGTACGACTCAGCAGGGTTCGGTCTTCACCGTGGCAGTGCTCGCGTGTCATCTCGCTCAACAATTCGTCATCGAGCAGTTCACCTTGCAACAGCCCGTCATAGAAGCCGGCCAGCGCACGAGCGTTGCCGTGCCCATTGGCGGCAGGCTGGACCATGCGGCGCCACTCCGGCTTGTTGGCGCTGTTCATGATCGATGGCGGGTTGGTGAACGCGCGGGCGGTGAGCGCCTGCGGATCGCCCATCAATGCCTTGAGCATGCGCTGAGCTGCCGCATCGCCGAAATTGTTCTTCTGCCTGGTAAGGTAACCGACACGGTCGAATTCGCTGTCGTCCAGCCCCAAATGAAAATCCAGTTCCAAAGGTCGGGCGGTACGCGCGACGATCGCTTCTCCCGGTTCACGACCATCGGCACGGCGGATCAACTCGCCGAGCAACCAGCCGTAGGTGATCGCGGCATATCCATGACCATCGCCCGGTGTCCACCATGGACTCTCCGCCGCCAACGCCGCAGTCATCGCGTCCCAGTCATACAACGCCTCGGGAGGCAGCGGCTGGCGAATGGCGGGCAGCCCGGCCTGATGGCTGAGTAGCTGCCGCAAGGTGATGGCCTGCTTGCCGTTGGCAGCGAATTCCGGCCAGAGGCGGGCGACAGGCTCGTCTAGCTGCAGCTTGCCTTCGCCTACCAATTGAAGGGCAGCGACCGCGGTAAAGGTCTTGGTGCAAGAAAACAGATTGACCAGGGTGTCGCTTTGCCAGGCTTGTTCACCCGCGTTGTCAGCCACACCGGCCCACAGATCGACAACGGTTTCGCCGCCAACCTTCACACAAACCGCCGCTCCACGCTGCTGGGTCTGCTCGAACAGCTCGGCGAACGTATCTCTGACAGCCTCGAAACGAAGATCGAAATATCCTTGAATCTGCACGTTCGCGCCCCTTGGTTAATAAGTAACCGATGCATTGTTCCAGCAGCGCCGAAGCAATAAAACTGTCCCGGCTTTAATTACCCAACCATCAGCCGTTTGAATGACTTCTTATGCGATAGGCCGGATCTACGCGAAGGCCGCTAGCTGATTTCTCGTCGAAACGGAGGCAACGCATTGAGAATCGCCTTGCCGTAGCGTTGGGTAATGACCCGGCGGTCGAGCAAGGTAATGGTGCCGCGATCCTCTTCGGTCCGCAGCAATCGCCCACAGGCCTGGACCAGACGCAATGAAGCATCGGGCACGGCGATTTCCATGAATGGGTTGCCGCCCCGCGCCTCGATCCATTCGGCAAGTGCAGCTTCTACCGGATCATCGGGCACCGCAAACGGGATCTTGGCGATCACCACGTGTTCACAGTAGGCGCCCGGCAAATCGACGCCTTCGGCAAAGCTCGCCAGCCCGAACAGCACACTTTTCTCGCCGTCGTCCACACGCGCCTTGTGCTTGTTCAGCGTTTCCTGCTTGGACAGGTTGCCCTGGATCAGCACCCGCCGACGCCAGTCACGGTCCAGCCCGTCGAATACGTCCTGCATCTGCTTGCGTGACGAGAACAGCACCAACGTCCCCCGCGATGCCTCTACCTGCGCTGGCAGGTCCCGTATGATCGCCGCCGTATGCGCGGCCGCGTCACGCGGATCGGCATTGAGGTTGGGCACACGCAGCACGCCGGCATCGGCATGATGAAACGGGCTCGGCACTACCGCGGTCACCGCGCAGCGTGGCAGCCCGGCACGCATGCGGTATCGATCGAAACTGTTCAGCGCGGTAAGGGTTGCTGAGGTCACCAGCGCGCCGTAGCAGACATTCCACAGATTGCGCCGCAGCGTCTCGGCCGCCAGGATCGGGCTGGCGTTGACCTCGATATCGAACAGCGCGCCGCCTTCAGCCAGGGTCAGCCAACGCGCCATGGGCGGGCTGTCTTCCGGGTCGTCGACGGTAAATGCCGTCCATAGCTCCCAATTGCCTTGAGCGCGGGTCAACAGGCTGCCGAACAAGGGGTACCACTCTTCGGCCTGATGACTGGCGATACCGACACCCGCCTCGCCATCCATCGCTTCTTTCAGCAGTTCGGTCAGTCGGGTAAACAGATCGTTGAGTTTGGCGAAGCCCTTTTTCAACTCGATGCCCAATTCGATCAGGTGCTCGGGCACCACGCCGCCGACAAAACGGTGCCTTGGCCGCTCGCGGCCTTCCATGTCCTCACCTGCCTTGAAGTCCGCCAGCTGCTCGCAGGCGCTGAACATGAATTGCTGCTGGCTGCGCAGGTCCCGGGCGATCTCCGGCACGGCTTCGATCAACCGTCCCAGATCACCCGGCAGAGGATGCTGGGCGAGCAGTTTGGTCAGGTTCTTTTCGATCTGAACAAGCCAGTCGGCGGTGGAGCGAAGGCGGGTGAAGTGTGCGAAATGGCCGATGGCCTTGTCCGGCAAGTGATGACCTTCGTCGAAGACATAAAGCGTCTCACGCGGGTCCGGCAGTACCGCCCCCCCACCCAGAGCCAAGTCGGCTAGCACCATGTCGTGGTTGGTGACGATGACATCGACCTTCGTCATGCCTTCTCGCGCTTTATAGAAGGCGCACTGTTGAAAATTGGGGCAGTGACGACCCGTGCACTGGCTGTGGTCGGTGGTCAAGCGCGCCCAATCTGGATCGGCCAACTCTTCCGGCCAACTGTCGCGATCGCCATCCCAGCGGTTGCCGGCCAGCTTCTCGATCATGCTGCCGAACAGCTTCTCGCTACGCTCGTCTACGTCGATGCGAAAGCCTTCTTCCTCGAACAGCTGGGCAGTGTTGTTCTGCGCCTGGCCTTCCTGAAGCAGGACGTCAAGCTTGGACAGACACAGGTAACGGCCCCGCCCCTTGGCCAGTGCGAAGGAGAAGTTCAAACCACTGTTGCGTAGCAGGTCCGGTAGATCTTTATTAACAATTTGCTCCTGTAGCGCGACGGTAGCTGTCGCAATCACCAGACGCTTGCCCGCCGCCTTCGCTGTCGGAATGGTGGCCAGACTGTAGGCCACCGTCTTGCCTGTACCCGTTCCGGCCTCGACCGCAACGACTGCGGGTTCACCGTCCCGGCGGCCTTCGTCATCGGCTTTGATCGTGCCCAGGACCTTCGCCACCTCGGCGATCATCAAGCGTTGGCCGTAGCGAGGCTTGAGGCCTTTGGCTTCGAGGAATCGCGAGTAGGCGCCCTGGATCTGGGACTTGAGTTCGGTGCTGAGCATGGGCGCGCGGGCTGTATATATTTTCAGTGTTTCAGAGAGGCGGCTATGATAGCGCGCGTTTCCTCAATCGCCACCGGAGATTTACGGTGACCGCTTTCGCCCTGCCTTATTTGCTCCACGTTCTGGCCGCCGTGATCTGGGTCGGCGGTATGTTTTTCGCCTGGATGATATTACGCCCAGCCGCTGTCTCCGAACTGCAGGCTCCCGAGCGGTTGAAGTTGTGGGCTGAGGTGTTTCGCCGCTTCTTCAAATGGGTCTGGGTCACGCTGCTGGTACTGCCGATCAGCGGTATCGGCATGTGGCACATGCGCTTCGACGGGCTGGAGGCGGCGCCCCGCTACGTACACATAATGGCCGGAATGTTTCTGGTGATGCTGGCGTTGTTCCTGCGTATCCAGCTGCTGCAACTGCCTGATCTCAAGCGCGCTATCGCCGCTCAAAACTGGCCAGAAGGTGGCGCGGCGCTCGGAAGAATCCGCCGGTTGGTAGGTATCAATCTAATACTGGGATTGCTGGTCATCATGCTGGCCAGCGCTCGCCCCCTGTTCTAACGGCAGATGAAAAAGCCGGGCGCAGTGCCCGGCTTCGTCATTTCAGCCACGCTTCACGGGCGTGCTTCTACTTCCGCTTCTACACGACGGTTGATGGCACGCCCTTCATCCGTCGAGTTGTCAGCGACCGGACGAGCCTCACCATAACCCACCGCGTCAACTCGGCTGCTGTCCAGGCCATGCTGATTGACCAGTACGTCGCGCACAGCGTTGGCACGGCGTTCGGACAGACGCTGGTTGTATGCGTCGGTGCCCACCGAGTCGGTATGGCCTTCGACCACGGTCGAGGTCTGACCGTACTGCTTCATGAAGTCCGCCAGATCTCTGATATCGGCCATGCTGTCCTGCTTGACCTCAGCACGATCGAAGTCGAACTTGACGTCCAGCTCGACACGTACGGGCTCGGCAGCAGGCTCTGGCTCGGGTTCGGCAACCGGCGTAGGCTCTACGGTCTCGACCATGGCCACCGTTTCCTGTTCGGTACCGTTGGCCCAGCAGTACGCAGCCGCCATACCGCCACCGATCAAGGCGCCATAGCCTGCGTAGGTGCTGCTTTCTATCGCACCTAGCGCGGCACCGGTAACGCCGCCGACCGCCGCACAGCTAGGCCAATCCTGCTTCTGCACCCCTGCACAGCCAGCCAGGAAAGTGGTCATTACAATCACGGGTACTGCTGTCCGTAAGCTACTCATCGGGAAAACCTCCTAGTTTGGAATCGGCCAGAGCGCCATGCGGACAGCAAAGCGGCTCCAGTTATAACGAGACTAGGACGACGCACGCCGTCGCGCTAGTCTTTACACCTTGGCAAATCATACGAACCGCATTTGTTACCGCATGTGGTACGTAACTCCGAGGATCCCGGCTTGATCGCTTCCGGCTCACTACAATCGCCACAACAGGCACTGGCTGCACTGCTCGAGCAGTACGCACCGATGCGGCTCTTGCACGTTGGCCGTACCGCCATGCCGGCAGTCGATGCATTCAGCCACAGCCATTTGAACAGCCACATCGACTATGCGCCGGCCGCTCCGCTGCCGGCAGTGCTGGCGAGTCAGCGGTATGATCTAGCGCTCATCGCCGATTGCCTCGAACATCTACCCAAGCACGAAGGCCTACAACTGCTCGGTGGCATCCGCAATCTCAACGCCAACCGTATCGCGGTTCTGGTCGATCTGAATGCATGCGACTGGCAAGCCACCGACTTCTTCGCTCTCGCCCTGCAGATCAGCGCGCACTTCGAACGTGACCGCCAGACCCTGACCCTCTTCACCTACGACCTGCTTGCTTACAAGCAGGTTCCGGACTGGCTGAACGCGAAGTTCTGGGCCAATCCGCAGATGTTCGGCAAATATTGGTGGTGAATCGATGATCAGCGAAACACAACATGAACCTAGCTGCCCTTGCGGCAGCGGCACCCCGCTCAGCGACTGCTGCGGGCGATACCACGGCGGCCTGCCTGCACCGAGTGCCGAGCGGCTGATGCGATCACGCTACAGCGCCTACGTGCTAGGGCTCGTCGATTACCTCAGGGCCACGACATTGCCCGTGCAGCAGGAGTCGCTGGATATTCAATCGATGAGGGATTGGAGCGCGACGAGCACCTGGCTCGGACTGGAAGTGGAAGACAGCCAACTCATCGGCGGGCACCCGGAACACGCCCTGGTGACGTTCACCGCTCGCTGGCACGATCCGGCGGGACAGCACGCGCAGCACGAACGTTCGGCTTTCGTTCAGCACGACGGGAGATGGTATTTCATCGACCCCACCGCCCCGTTGAAAGCCGGCCGCAACGACCCCTGCCCTTGCGGCAGCGGCCAGAAATTCAAGAAGTGCTGCGCTGCCTATCTATGAAAAAGGCCGGCAAGCGCATCGCGCAGCCGGCCCTCTTTTAAACTTTCATCCGAGCGATTATTTTTCGACGAATGCGCGCTCAATCAGATAGTGCCCCGGGTCGCCCATGCGCGGCGACGCCTTGAGACCGAAGCTGTTCAGCACCTCGCTGGTCTCAGTGAGCATGCTTGGGCTTCCACAAATCATGGCGCGATCGTTCTCGGGATTGATCGGAGGCAGACCAATGTCGGTAAACAATTTACCGCTACGCATCAGATCGGTCAGGCGCCCCTGGTTTTCGAACGGCTCGCGCGTCACGGTCGGGTAGTAGATCAGCTTTTCTTTCAGCGCTTCGCCGAAAAACTCGTTCTGCGGAAGGTGCTCGGTGATGAATTCCCGGTAGGCGACTTCATTCACATAGCGCACGCCATGGATCAAGACGACTTTTTCGAAGCGCTCGTAGGTTTCCGGATCCTGAATCACGCTCATGAACGGTGCCAAACCGGTACCCGTGCTCAGCAGGTAGAGATGCTTGCCGGGCAGTAGATCGTCGAGGACGAGCGTACCGGTAGGCTTGCGGCTGATCATCAGCGAGTCACCTTCCTTGAGATGCTGCAGCCGCGACGTCAGGGGACCATCCGCAACCTTGATGCTGAAGAACTCCAGATGCTCTTCGTAGTTCGGGCTGGCAATGCTGTAGGCACGCATCAGCGGTCGGCCTTCAACTTCCAGACCGATCATCACGAACTGGCCATTTTCAAAGCGCAGCCCCGGGTTGCGGGTGGTTTTGAAACTGAACAACGTGTCGTTCCAATGATGAACACTAAGGACTCGCTCGACGTTCAGGTTGCTCATGTTACGGATTCCCCTTCTAGCTCGCGAAGAGCTCACTTTGATATTTACGAGAGTTTACCGGCACCGTTAATATCCGCTAAATGAATATTAACGATATATGTTATCGGTTATATAGATATGCATTTTACGCTGCGTCAGCTTCAGGTATTCGTCTCCATCGCCCGTCAGGAAAGCGTTTCCCGCGCAGCGCAAAGCCTGGCGCTGTCTCAATCGGCTACGAGCACCTCGCTGGCCGAACTGGAGCGGCAATCGGGCTGCCAATTGTTTGACCGCGCCGGCAAGCGCCTGTGGCTCAATTCGTTAGGTCATCAACTACTGCCACAAGCGGTGAGCCTGCTGGACCAGGCCAAGGCCATCGAAGATCTGCTGGCTGGCAAGACCGGCTTCGGCTCGCTCAACGTCGGTGCAACTCTGACGATTGGAAACTATCTCGCCACCTTGCTGATAGGCAGTTTCATGCAGCGTCACCCCGAATGTCGGGTAAAGCTGCATGTGCAGAACACAGCGCATATTGTCCACCAGGTCGCTCAGCATGAACTTGATCTGGGTTTGATCGAAGGCGATTGCCAGCACCCCGATATCGAGGTCTTGCCTTGGGTAGAGGACGAACTGGTGGTCTTCTGTGCACCTCAACATGCACTGGCGGGACGCACCGTAGTCAGCATGAAAGAGCTTTCGCGTGAGGCCTGGATCCTTCGTGAACAGGGCTCCGGCACTCGCCGTACGTTCGACCACGCAATGCGCCATCAACCCGCCAAACTGAATATCCGGCTCGAACTCGAACATACCGAAGCGATCAAGCGCGCCGTCGAATCGGGGCTGGGAATCGGCTGTATTTCAAGACTTGCGCTGCGCGATGCGTTCCGGCGTGGCAGCCTGGTTGCGGTAGAAACGCCTGAGCTGGATCTGACGCGGCAGTTTTACTTCATCTGGCATTCGCTGAAATACCAGACCGCCGCAATGCGCGAATTCATCGAGCAATGCCGAGCGCTGACAGCGGGAGTGCGACGCAGTGACGAGATCGTCCTGCCTGCAATCGCGTGACGCCTGTCTCGCCTATGACGGCGTACCGATCTTGTACGGCCGACCGTGACATAAAGCGGGTTAGCTACCTGGAATCGAACCCATCTGTTGCAGCAGCAAAGCTGCCTGGGTCCGCGTACGGACGCCCAGCTTGCGGAAAATCGCGGTGACATGGGCTTTGATCGTCGCCTCGGACACGCTCAGTTCGTAAGCGATCTGCTTGTTCAGCAAACCGTCGCAGACCATAGTCAACACTCGGAACTGCTGCGGCGTGAGGCTGGCAAGCCCTTCACTGGCCGCCTTGGCTTCGGGACTGACATGAGCGACTTCCTGAATATTGCTTGGCCACCAAACGTCGCCGTCAAGCACCATTCGCACTGCCTCTTGAATGGTTTCCAGCGAACTCGACTTGGGGATGAAGCCACTGGCGCCGAACTCGCGGGAGCGGGCGACTACTGCCGCATCCTCCTGGGCCGAGATCATCACCACAGGCAGATGAGGATACTGGCCCCTAAGCAACACCAGCCCCGAAAAGCCATAAGCGCCCGGCATATTCAAATCCAGCAATACCAGATCCCAATCAACGGCCCGGGTTAGCTGGGTTTCCAGCTCAGCGATACTTGCCGCTTCGGACAGATGTACGCCATCGCCCAGGCCAAGCGTTAAGGCTTGCTGAAGCGCGCTGCGAAACAGGGGATGATCATCGGCGATGAGAATTTCGTAAGCAGCCATGGCAGACCTATGATTTTTTTATTGGCGCCTTCACTGGCCTGAGCCGGATGCAGACTTCAGGTCGAAGAACCCAGGATGTTCTGAATGGAACGCCGTGATGATATCGCGCCACCAGTCGAAATTCGATCACCGTTCCGTATTTAGTCAGCGGCGCGGACCGGTGACCAATGAGCCAGTGGTCAAGCGCATCGCTTTGATGCACAGTTCGCAGGTTTTCCCAGACGAGCCCAAACATGCGTAACCAAGCCCTTCGCGCCGATTTCCTGATGCTCATTACGGCCATGATCTGGGGCAGCGCTTTCGTTGCACAGCGGGTCGGGATGGACAACATCGGCCCCTTCCTTTTCACCGGCCTGCGCTTCGCCCTGGGCGCCATCGTTCTGCTCCCCCTGCTACTGCATCAAGGCCGTGGAGCAGCTCGGCACGAGCCTTTCTTTCAGCGTAGCTTGCTCCTGGGCGGCCTTTGCATGGGGCTGGCGCTGACACTGGGTATCAACCTGCAGCAGGTCGGTCTGCTCTTCACCAGCGTGACCAATTCCGGTTTCATCACCGGCTTGTACGTCATCGTCGTGCCGCTACTGGGATTGATCATCGGCCAGCGAACCGGCATCGGCACCTGGCTGGGTGCGGTTCTGGCAGTGGCCGGCATGGCCCTGCTCAGTATCGGTGAAAATTTTCAGGTCGCCTCAGGAGACTGGATACAGCTGGCCGGTGCCTTCGTCTGGGGCGTGCACGTATTGCTGGTGAGTTTTTTTGTCAGCCGCCACGACGCCATCCGCCTAGCCTTTCTGCAATTCGCCACCTGCGCCGTAGTGAGCCTGATTCTGGCGGCAATCTTCGAGGAAGCCAGTCTGCACAGCATCTGGCTGGCGGCTCCTGCGCTGATCTATGGCGGTCTGTTTGCGGTTGGTGTTGGCTACACCTTGCAGGTGGTAGCACAGAAACATGCAATCGCCTCGCATGCGGCCATTATTCTGTCGCTCGAAGCGGTGTTCGCCGCGATCGCCGGCGCGTTGTTTCTCGACGAAAGCCTCAGCCTGCGCGGCTATTTCGGTTGCGCGCTGATGTTCGTCGGCATGCTTGCAGCGCAGCTCTGGCCACGCAAATCTCTGCCGATGGCTGTCGATACCGAGATTCCACACACCGCGAAGCACTGACAAATGCGGCTCGATCAGCGCTGCCCGAACGCCGCCAACGCTCGATGTGTGGCGTCATCAGGATCGGGGCTACGGTGATGCTTGGCGCCCAGATAATGGTCGGTGAACGCATCGAGCCAAGCATCCAGCGCACCAGCGGCCTGATCATCGCCCGCCAAGCCCAGGCACATGGCGGCGACCTCAGCTGTACAAAGGTGTTCGTTACGTGTCGAGCGGCGCAGTCGATAGCGAGACACCACCTCGGCTTGCAGGCTTAAAACGGGCAAGCCGCTCAGGTAGGGGCTCTTGCGAAACATCTTGCGTGCTTCGGTCCAGGTCGCATCGAGCAGGATGAACAGCGGGCGCTTGCCTGGCACCGCTCCCACATCCGAAACCACCCTTGCGGGTTCTACATACTCGCCCGGAAATACCACGACCGGCTGATACCGGGGATCGGCGAGCAATGCCAGCAGGGCAGGATCCACCCCGATCCGCTGCCAGGTGAAGGCGTAGGTATCAGCAACAATATCGGCGATCAACCAGCCGGTGTTGCTCGGCTTCAGCGGCTCAATGTCATGCATGATCAGACACACCGCACTGTTCGACGCCACCTGCGGAAGCCAGTCGCATAGACAGTGACTGGTAGCGACTCGACAACGCGGGCAGCGCGACGTACGTGATCCGCGCGCGATAAATGGCTTGGCGCTACGGGTCAGGCGCGCTTCGCGCAAACGGGCTACGGCATGTGGCATGGGCGTTTCGATCAATCTGGACGGGGCGGCAGTTTAGCAGCCTGGCCTGAAACCATGGCAGCCGCTGAACCGTGCCGGCACACATCGGTCGAACAACGGCAGTTACCAGGAGATCACCATGTACCGTCTGACTACTCTATTCACGCTCTGCCTCACCCTCCCCTTCGCTCACACCGCTTCGGCACAGGATCAGTCACTCGGCCCGTTGCTCGAGAAAGTTGCGCGCGAAAGCAGCGTCGGCACGCCGCGGGCGATTAACTCCGACCTGCTCGACGAAGGTTACAGCGTCGATGGCAACGAACTGGTCAACCACCTGAGCGTCCAGCCCCGCCATGCCGCGCAAATGCGTGACAATCCCACGCAGGTTCGCACGCAACTGGCTGCGAGTGTTTGCAGCAATAATGGCTTGCGTCAGCTGATGAATCAGGGCGCGGTGTTGCGCTTTGAGTTCAGCGAATACGAGAGCAAGAAGCCGATCACGACCGAAAGGTACCGGTCCAGCGATTGCTGAATAGCCCATCGTTTGAAAAGAGGCAGCCTGAACGCTGCCCTGTCGTGCTTAGCACAACATTCGTGCTCGCTTGCCCGCCCTCGCTGCATCACTGACTGATCGACCAATACGGTTCGCAACGCGCCCAAAACAAACGCACGCAACCGATATCGCCATCGTTTCGATGGACTACCGTTAGGTAATAAAGCACCGCCCAACTTCTGAAGTTTTTCAGAGATTACCGACAAGCTTCAGCATTGCGCGTACCCACTCGCGCAGGGCGGTACAAAGCCGCAGGTTCAATGCAAAGGGAGACGTAGTATGCCTTTCGAACCAGACGACCTATCACATTATTTCGCGACCAGCGGTGCCGAGCTGTCGAGGAGGATCGATGACTTGATGGCCTTGGTCGTACCGGCAGATAGCCCGAACCTCCCCCTTTATCGAGAGATATTGATCACTGCCCTGCGCATGGCGCAAGCGGATCGAAGTCGCTGGGATGCCAAGATAATGCTGCAAACTATGCGCGAGATGGAGCATGCCTTCGGCAGGCTCGAGCCCTTCAAGGGGCGCCGCAAGGTCACGGTATTCGGCTCGGCACGCACGCCCATCGAGCATCCGCTGTATGCGCTGGCACGCGAACTGGGTGAAACCCTGGCGCGCTATAACCTCATGGTCATTACCGGCGCTGGCGGCGGCATCATGGCAGCCGCGCATGAGGGCGCCGGAACGGACAATAGCCTCGGGCTGAATATCACCCTGCCCTTCGAACAACACGCCAACCCCACGGTGGACGGTACTGAGCATTTGCTGTCCTTCCACTTCTTCTTCGTGCGCAAGCTGTTCTTCATCAAGGAAGCCGATGCCTTGGTCCTATGCCCGGGCGGGTTCGGCACGCTGGACGAAACACTGGAAGTGCTGACGTTGATACAGACGGGAAAAAGTCCGCTGGTGCCTGTCGTTCTTCTGGATGAGCCCGGCGGTTCTTTTTGGAAGGACGCGCTGGACTTCATGCGCCGCCAGCTAGAAAGCAATCGTTACATCCTGCCTACCGACATGCGGCTAATGCGCCTTGTTGACAACGCCGAAGACGCCGCCTTGGAAATTGACACCTTCTATAGCAACTTCCATTCGAGCCGCTGGTGGAAGGACCGCTTCGTCATGCGCTTGAATCACCAACTGACCGACGCCGCATTAGACGCTCTAAACGCCGAATTCGCCGATCTTTGCCTGAAAGGCCGCTTCGAGCAGCAACCTTGCTGCGCGATGGAACTGGATGAGTCTGAATTGCGACAAATGCCGCGGCTGAGCTTCGTATTCAATGGCCGCGATCACGGTCGCTTACGCGAACTGACCGATTTCATCAACGAACGACAAAACTGGGCAGCTTCGCCGGAGTGAACAGCTCAATCAGATAGGTTTGTCTATCGCCATCCAAGCACGGAACTGCCGCGAAAAGCGATCAGCGCCGCGCCTTAACTATCGAGCGATCCGCGCTGCAACAGCCTACCTATCATGTCCAGAGGATAACCTCTGTAACTGAGGAAACGGCCCTGCCGAGCGCGTTCCCGCTGATCACTCGGCAACTCACCAGCGAATTTACGCATCCAGACTTCGTGTAACTGTGCCCCCCAATCGAAGCCACTGTCTCGCAAGGCCTGCTCGATGTCGTCACGGGTCAGGCCCCGCTGGGTCAGTTCTTCACGGATACGCAAGGGGCCATAACCCGCATTGGCACGCATCCTTACAAAGCTTTCCAGATAGCGCGCCTCGCTGAGCAATCCTTCCTCGGCGAGGCGATCCAGCGCCGGATCGATCAAGTCGGCCGGCGCACCGCGCTGGCGAAGCTTACGAGACAGCTCTATGCGTCCATGCTCGCGCCGGGCCAGCAAGTCCATTGCGGCTCGGCGCACGGCAGTGGGGTTATCCAGCACGGCGGCCATGGGCTCAGATGTCGGCGTCAGCCAGATCTTCGACTACCGGATTGGCCTTGGTATTAGCCGAAATTACCAGCAGCTTGTCGCGGATCTGCTGTTCGATTTCCTGGCCAATCTCGGGATTCTCTTCCAGGTACTTGGCTGCATTGGCCTTGCCCTGACCGATCTTGCTGCCTTTGTAGGCGTACCAGGCACCCGACTTCTCGACCAGCCCCTGCTGCACGCCGAGGTCGATGACTTCTCCGTTACGGTAGATGCCCTTGCCGTAAAGGATCTGGAACTCGGCCTGGCGGAACGGTGGAGCCACCTTGTTCTTGACTACCTTGACGCGGGTTTCGCTGCCCACCACTTCGTCGCCTTCCTTCACCGCACCGGTACGGCGGATGTCCAGGCGGACCGAAGCGTAGAACTTCAGCGCGTTACCGCCGGTGGTGGTTTCCGGGCTGCCGAACATCACACCGATCTTCATGCGGATCTGGTTAATGAAGATCACCAGGCAGTTGGCGTTCTTGATGTTACCGGTGATCTTGCGCAGCGCCTGAGACATCAGGCGAGCCTGCAGGCCGACATGGGTATCACCCATCTCGCCTTCGATTTCCGCCTTGGGCACCAGGGCCGCCACGGAGTCGACGATGATCACATCCACCGCATTGGAACGCACCAGCATGTCGGTGATTTCCAGCGCCTGCTCGCCCGTGTCGGGCTGCGACACCAGCAGGTCGTCGACATTGACGCCCAGCTTGCCGGCGTAATCAGGGTCAAGTGCGTGTTCGGCGTCAACGAAGGCACAGGTAGCGCCCATCTTCTGTGCTTCGGCGATCACCGAAAGGGTCAATGTGGTCTTGCCCGAAGATTCCGGGCCGTAGATCTCGACGATCCGGCCTTTCGGCAGGCCGCCTATGCCCAGGGCGATGTCCAGCCCCAGGGAGCCGGTGGAAATGGAGGGAATCGCCTGGCGATCATGGTCGCCCATGCGCATGACCGCGCCTTTGCCGAACTGCTTTTCGATCTGGCCCAGGGCAGCGGCCAAGGCGCGCTTCTTGTTCTCGTCCATTACAATCCTCACTTGATCAAGAGGGCCAGAGGCCGCAACAACTGTATAAGTAGCCAGTATTAGAGCATAGGCAAATTTGCTCGCCTAGCCCTGAACGGGATTTTCTCCATTGGCCAGGCGGACCAATCCGACGAGCGCCGCTTCCACGCTCTGCTCACGCACCGCCTGACGGTCGCCGGCAAATACAAAACGCTGGGCAAACATCTGATCAGCCGCCGCCCAGACCAGCCAGACGGTGCCGACCGGCTTTTCCAGCGAACCACCACCGGGGCCGGCCACTCCGCTGACCGCCACCGCAAAGCGCGCGTTACTGCACTGCTGCGCGCCACGCGCCATGGCCTCGACCACCTCTCGACTCACCGCGCCAACCTCTTCGAACAGATATTCCGGCACGCCTAGCTGGCGTGTCTTCTGGGCATTGGAATAGGTCACGAAGCCCGCCTCGAACCAGGCCGAGCTACCGGCGATGCGCGTGATGGCTTCGGCGATGCCGCCACCGGTACAGGACTCGGCGGTGGTGACATGCGCACCAGCAAGCTGCAGCGCACGGCCCAGGTCGGCAGCCAGTGCTTCAATCGGGTTCATCGCAACTCCTCGACGGCATTGAAAGAGGCACAGCCTAACCCAGCCGGGAAAGACGCACAGCTGTACGATCAACTACGAGGTTTCGAGAAAAAACGAGCCCCGCCGAAGCGGGGCCGAACACCGATGCAGAAGCTTCCTCATACCCTTGGAATGTCCGGATCGTCTTCGAACATATCGATGTCCTCGTCAGTCAGCTCGCCATTATCCGGCTCCGACATCGGAGCATCGTCGATGCTGGCGCCGTCTGGATCGCCGGGCAAAGGCTCCTGGGATTTCGGATCGTTAGGGTCGTGTTGGTCTTGCATGTTCACCTCCGACGAGGCCGCCAGTGGCCTCCTATCGTTCGAACGACACGAGAGGAAAAGGTGGCGCCCGTCAGTCCGATTGCGGTCGCACGTTGTGCCCCACTGATGACGGCTTCGGCTGCTGGCTGTCGGCAGCCCGTGATAATCTTCGCCCCCAATCCAGCAGCCCCAACGGCTGCTCAGGGCGGATGATCGACCAGAGGTCTGCTGTGCGTTGCCTTCCATGGCCGCCCAACTTCGATCCAGCCCGGCCTGCCCCACCGTCTCAGCCCAGAAAATCGATGACCAAAGACGTTCAAGACCTGTCCAAGCACACCCCGATGATGGGCGGTGACTCTTGATAAATCGGGCCTAAGCCCCGTAGATAGCGGGCTTAAGTGCATAGTGTGTAGCTAGCGTGCGGCCTGCATTTAGCATTGGATGGCATGAAATGGCGCTGCGGTTGCCCCATTTTTGCCCCAAGCCTCTGCCTCACAAAAGGCAGGCGAAGTTCACGGTGCTGCCACACGAATAGGACGCTCGGATGTTCAACGGCTATAGCGAGAAGCACGTCAAGGAAGAGCTGAAGCCGGTCATCGCGAAATTCAGGAAGGGCGAAAAGCACGTCACGCTCGACGGCCCGGAACTGAACGACGAGGAACTAGGCGCCATGTCGGCCCGTTGAGGGGACGAGCCAGGGGATGGGCGGCGACACCGCCCATCCCCTGTCGCCATCGATTCGTATATAAATACCCCGTGCATGCCTCCTGTAGGAGCGGGCCATGCCCGCGAACGAGGCCTTATACGAGCGTGGCGACCATGCGCCGGGCTCGCGACCGCCGGCGCGGACGGCATGCGGCGACGTCAACCGGATCGATGCTCGGACGCCGTGTACGAACAGAACAATTACAACCAGCAGGAGCAACCGGCATGAGCAAGCCGTTACGCCTGGACCGCCTTCGCCGGTTCGTCACCGAGTTCGCCGCCCTGCTGGAGCGCCAGCGCGACGAACAGGCCATCCTCGATGGCGGCCAGGTATTGCTGCGACAACTGGTGGAGCACGACGACTGGCTACCCGAGCAGTTCGCGACACCACACCCCGAGCATTACCTGCAGTACCTGCTGCATGCCGACTCGCTGCAGCGCTTCTCCGTCGTCAGCTTCGTCTGGGGCCCCGGGCAACGCACGCCGGTGCACGATCACCGGGTCTGGGGCATGATCGGCATGCTGCGTGGCGCCGAACTCGGCCAACGCTTCGCGCGCCAGACCGATGGCACGCTGCAGACCGACGGCGATCCGCTGCGGCTCGAATGCGGCGACGTCGAATGCGTATCGCCGACCATCGGCGACATCCACCAGGTCAGCAATGCCTTCGACGACCGCGTCTCGATCAGCATCCATGTGTACGGCGGCAACATCGGCGCGGTGAAGCGCGCGGTGTATGCCATGGACGGCAGCGAGAAGTCGTTCATTTCCGGCTACAGCAACACCAGTTTGCCGAATATCTGGATCTGACGGCCGGACATTCCCTAAGCCAGATCGGCCTTGCCCTGAATGTTTTCCAACGCAGCCCCCTCTCACCCGCCTGTTCTCATCGCCCCCACCGCCAGTTTCACGCCAAGGCTGCGAATCCAGCGGGGTTGCATCTCCCAATCGTTCCCATCCGACCCTCGACGAGAATCCTCACGCCCCCATTTCCGTGAACGACTGATTCGAATCTCAAGCGTCGGATAGCCCACAATGAATCATGCCGTCGATTATTTTTATGGAAAATAATCATTTTTAAACATTACCCAGCAGGCTTATCTTCTTTTCCAACAGAGCGCCATCAACCTCAGCCTAAAAATAAGACGGGGAGCGCAGCATGAAGACCGAACGTTCATCGGCGCCACACAGCGCACAGGCCGAAAGAAAACACCGTCAGGGAGAAGCGAAACCGACGTTGCTGCTGCTTCCCGGAATGGTCTGTAACCATCGAGCCTGGACTGCGCAAATCGAAGCGCTGGCGGACGTGGTGGAACCATGTGCGGTTGCCTATGGTTCGGCACGCTCGATGACAGAGATGGCCACCGTCGCACTTCACCAGGCTCCTCGACGATTCCTCCTTGCAGGTCATTCCATGGGTGGCCGTGTGGCGATGGAGGTGTTCCGACTGGCTCCGGAACGGGTCCTGGGCCTATGCCTTATGGGCACCGAGCACAGGTCCTGCCCCGAAGGGCAACAGGGCGAACGGGAACTCGCCGGGCGACAAGCGCTGCTGCGAACCGCACGTGAAGAGGGCATGCAAGCCATGGCCCAGTCTTGGCTGCCACATCTTATCCCTGCGTCGCGTCAGCATGATCGTCACCTGGTGGAGGCCATCCTGCAGATGATCGCGGAGCATTCGCCCGAGCAACTCGAGGCCCACATCGAAGCCGGGGCCAACCGTCCCGACTCATCCCCCCTGCTCCCTTGCATCCAGGTTCCCACCCTGGTGCTGGCTGGAGTTGATGACGCGATAAGACCCGTTTCGGCGCATCGGGAAATGGCAGCGCTCATTCCGGGCTGCCAGCTCAGGATCGTGGACCATTGCGGACATATGCTCACCATGGAACAACCCCATGCAGTGAACTTCGCCATGCGCGATTGGATAGTTCGCAGCCTTGCGTCGCCAATCCACATGCCAGACACCATGGCGACTACCAGCCGACTCACATCGACTAACAACAAGAGGACAACGGCATGACTACCCAAGCACAAGTCAATCGAAGCAATGTGGCTGACAAAATTGTTTTGCGCCGCCAGAACAATCGTGTCGGGCAATTGCACCATCATGCCTACATGGCCAAGGACATGGAGGCGACTCGGCACTTCTACGAGGACATCCTCGGTATGCCCCTGGTGGGTACCTGGGTCGAACGCATCAATCCGGTTACAGGGAAACCCGACAATTACGTGCATACATTTTTCGAACTCTCGGATGGCAGTTGCCTCGCCTTCTTCCAGTTCAAGTCGGGCACCGCCAGCCTCGAGCAGTCAGTCAACAAGTTCGTCGACGTCAATCCCTTCGCTCACCACATTGCCCTGACTGTCGAAGGAAAGGACACCGTACTCTATTTCAAGGACCGTCTGGCCCAGGCGGGAATTCCAGCCTTCGAGACCGATCACGGCTATTGCTACTCCATCTATTTCCATGATCCGAACGGCATGCAAGTGGAACTCACCACTCTGGTTCCCGAGACCGACGAACTCATGAGTCAAGCGAGCGAAACGGCCCACGAAACGCTTGCCAGATGGCTGCAGGAAGAAGACCTGCTATCCAACAACACCCACCGCGGAAAAGGTTGGGTGCCGGCTTAACCGAAACGCCGCAGAGCGCATATACAACAACGAACCGCATCGATGAGGAAAGCATATGTATCCCTATGCAGAAGGACTGTGGGCCGCCCGGAACCAGTGGTACGTGGCAGGCTGGAGCAACGAGGTCACACGCGTACCTATGGAGCGCTGGCTGCTGAACGAACCCGTGGTCTTCTACCGCAAGGAAAGCGGCCAGATCGTTGCGCTGCACGGCCGCTGCCCCCACCGCCAATATCCCCTGGTCAAGGGGAACGTGGTCGGTGACAAGCTCGAATGCAGCTACCATGGCTTCACGTTCGATGCCGGAGGCGCCTGTACCCGGATTCCCACACAGTCGGTCATTCCTGCCTCCTGCAAGATCGCGTCCTACCCGGTGGTCGAGCGCTGGAACTGGTTCTGGATCTGGATGGGCGATCCAGCCCTGGCCGATGAGTCTCTGATCCCGGATCACGACATGCTCAAGCTGACTGCCCCGGGTTGGCATGCCGTCGCGGCGGCGACTCATCTACTCAAGGCGCGCCATCAGTTGATGCACGAGAATCTCTGCGACCTGTCCCACCTGACCTTTCTGCATCCGGGCATCATCGGTGTGGAAGATGTCGCGGCGACCGAGTTCGAAGTACAAGGCGAAGGCATGTGGTTCCGTGATGAGCGAGCCATGTACAACCAGTCCCCCACCGGCTTCTTCGCGGACATTCTCGACTATCACAAGCCGATCGATCGGCTGATGTCCATGGAGTTTTTCCTGCCTTGCCTGCACCTGGCGGCGGAAGTTTTCCTCGCTCATGGCAAACAGGACGGCGAAGAGGGCCGGGAACTGGGCTCCTACCGCGTGCATCATGCCGTCACCCCGGCCACGCCGCACGAAACCCATTATTTCATCGCCTATTCGCGCAACTTCGGCATCGAGGATTCGCGCATCACCGAAGTTATCAATAGCGCGTTCGCCGCCGTGCTGCAGCAGGATGTCGACGCCGTGGAAGCCCTGGAGACGATGCTGCAGAAGAGTGGCGACCGGCAGTTCAAGGACTTTCTCGCCAAGGGTGACGTGACCTCGGTCAAGGTGCGCCGCAGCATGGAAGCGCTGATTCGTTCGGAGCAGATTCCCGTGGCGAACGTAATGGCATGACAGCCGCCGGGCCCCGGTCTACCGAGGCTCAGCGTCCTTCGGAGATGAGAACATGACCAACGCCTGGATGACCGTCAAGGTCGCAACCAAGCATACCGAGGCACTGGATGTGGTCAGCCTGGATCTGGTGGCCGTGGAAGGAACCGAATTGCCCGCCTTCAGCGCAGGCGCCCATATCGATATAGAGATCGAGCCTGGCCTGGTGCGCCAGTACTCTCTGTGCAACAACCCGCTCGAACGGTCCCGCTATCAGATCGCCGTATTGCGTGACGAGCGCTCCCGCGGTGGCTCCGTTTCGCTGCATGAAAACGTCGAGGCAGGCCAGCTCATCCGGATCAGCACACCACGCAATCATTTTTCCCTTGAGCCTACGGCCGAGCGGACAGTGCTCATCGCTGGCGGCATTGGCGTGACACCGATTCTGTGCATGGCCGAGTCCCTGACCCAGTCGCGTGGCGCGTTCGAAATGCATTACTGCGTCCGGAGCCAGGAGCGCTGCGCATTCTACCGAAGGATCCAGGACGCGCCCTACCGTGACCGGGTACACCTGTATTTCAACGATCGCCCCGAAACGCCTCGCTTCGATATCAAGGCACTGCTGGCAAGGACCGACCCTCGTGCCCACCTGTATGTCTGCGGCCCGGCTGGCTTCATTGATCATGTGCTCGATAGCGCCCGAGAGGCCGGTTTTGCGGAAGCCCAGTTGCATCGAGAGTTCTTCGCAGCCCAATCGCGACCCTCCGCTTCGCCGGAAGATGCGTTCCAGATCCGTTTGCAGCGCAGTGGCAAGACCTTGGAGGTCCCTGCAGACATGACCATCGCCCAGGTTTTGGCTCAGCACGACGTCGCCTTCGAGCTGTCTTGCGAACAGGGCGTCTGTGGCACCTGTCTGACTCGCCTGCTGGAAGGCGAAGCGGACCACAGGGATTTCTTTCTGACGACGGCGGAACAGACGGCAAACGATCAGATCGCCATCTGCTGTTCACGGGCGCGCTCCCCCCTGCTGGTGCTGGATATTTGAAAGACGGCTCGAATAAAACAACGATAAAAGGAACAGCCAAATGCAAACCGGAAATCGTGGTGTCGTTTACCTAGGCGCCGGCAAGGTAGAAGTACGGGCAATCGACTATCCGAAAATGCAGGACCCGCGCGGCAAGAGGATCGATCACGGAGTCATCCTCAAGGTCGTCTCCACGAATATCTGCGGCTCCGATCAACACATGGTGCGCGGCCGCACCACCGCCCAGGTCGGCCTGGTGCTCGGCCACGAGATCACCGGCGAGGTAATCGAGAAGGGACGTGACGTGGAGCATCTGCAGATCGGCGACCTGGTGTCGGTCCCCTTCAACGTCGCCTGTGGCCGCTGCCGCTCCTGCAAGGAAATGCATACCGGTGTCTGCCTCACCGTCAACCCAGCTCGCGCAGGTGGTGCCTACGGCTACGTCGACATGGGGGACTGGACCGGCGGCCAGGCCGAATACGTGCTGGTGCCCTATGCCGACTTCAACCTGCTCAAATTGCCCGATCGCGACCGGGCGATGGAGAAGATACGCGACCTGACCTGTCTGTCGGATATCCTGCCCACCGGCTTCCATGGCGCGGTCACGGCCGGCGTCGGCCCAGGTAGCACCGTATACGTGGCAGGCGCCGGCCCTGTCGGCATGGCGGCCGCCGCCTCGGCACGTCTGCTAGGCGCGGCAGTGGTGGTCGTCGGCGACGTCAACCCGGTGCGCCTGCAGCATGCGAAAGCGCAGGGCTTCGAGATCGCCGACCTGTCGCAGGACACCCCGCTGCACGAGCAGATCGCCAGTCTGCTGGGCGAGCCGGAAGTCGACTGCGCGGTGGACGCCGTGGGCTTCGAGGCCCGCGGCCATGGCCACGAAGGTGCCCGGAGCGAAGCACCCGCGACGGTCCTCAACTCGCTGATGCAAGTCACCCGTGTGGCCGGCAGGATCGGCATCCCCGGCCTGTACGTCACCGAGGATCCGGGCGCGGTGGATGCCGCGGCGAAGATCGGCAGTCTGAGTATCCGCTTCGGTCTCGGCTGGGCCAAGTCCCACAGCTTTCATACCGGTCAGACCCCGGTGATGAAATACAACCGTCAGCTGATGCAAGCGATCCTGTGGGACAGGATCAATATCGCCGAGGTCGTCGGCGTTCAGGTCATCGGTCTCGATCAAGCACCGCAAGGCTATGGTGAGTTCGACGCCGGCGTGCCGAAGAAATTCGTCATCGACCCGCACCGCCTGTTCAGCGCCTAAACGCTTCCTTCCTCCGACTTCCGCTTGACTCGCCTTTTGCGAGCGGGGGTCGGCTTGCCTCGAAAAAGCAGCCATAGGTCCATAACAATGACAAAAACCAAACACACTACCGCCCTGCTTCTAGGCTTGCTCGCCTGGTCCAACGGGCAAGCGGCAGAAAACGGCAATATCTCCTGGCCCATCGGCGTGAATACCGTGTTGAACGGGGTAGCCACCCAACCCGGTGAAACCAGGCTCTACAACTACACACTCTTCTACAGTGCCGATCGTTTGAACGATAGCGCCGGCGATAAAGTAGGCTTCGATGTGGAGGCGAATATCTTCGTGAATGCTTTGCGCCTGGATCGAGGCTGGACGCGGACCTGGGGCAATACTCATCTGGTATCCGGCTTCGTCTTGCCCGTGGTGGACGCGTCAATCGAGATTGCCGGCCAGAAAAGCACCACCACCGCCGTGGGCAACATCAGCCTGAAGCCTCTGATCATAGGAACCCATAACGACAGCAAGTCGTTCTTCCAGCAGATCGCGCCATTGGATCTGGACATTCCCAGCGGATCATACGACTCCGGTCGGGCCGCCAATGCCGCGGTCAACTATTATTCCTGGCAGCCAAACTACGGCTGGACCTGGCTTCCCAGCCCAAGGGTCGAGATTGGCGGGACCTTGTCGGCCGCCATCAACAGCAAGAACGACGACACCGATTACCGATCCGGCTGGACCCTGCACTACGAACAGTTGCTCGCCTACTCCATCACCGACAGAGTCCAGGTGGGCCTGCAGGGCTTCTACTTCAAGCAGATGTCGGATGACGAACTATCCGGCGATACCTATCTCGATGGGTACAGAGTCCAAGGAGCCGCGCTGGGTCCTCAAGTGCGCTATACGTTCAGCCCGGGAGTGGCGGCAGTCGTCAAGTATCAGCGGGAATTCGCCTCGGAGAATCGCACCGAAGGCGACCGCTTCTGGCTGCAGTTCACCTTTCCCCTGTAAAGGTCAGGGTGGAGGACGGACCTCAGTCGGATCGTGTCTCCTGTCGTTCGAGGATTCGCCGTACTACCTTGGCGAATTCTCGACTACCCGAAGCACCGATTCCTCCACGCAGCCAAAGCAGGCCAGGCGTACGCATCGGTGTAGGATTTTCCAGCGGAACGACACACAGGCCATCGGTATCGGCGATGGCCGTCTCACCGACGATACCGGCCAGCTCCGTCTGCCGAATCAGCTCGATCATCGGTGTGATGGCGTTCAGCTCCACCACCACCTGTGGTTCGGCACCTACCGAACGGAAATACTCATCGAGCAACTGTCGCGTGGAAAAGACCGGCGGCAAAAGCGTCATGCGCAGGTTATGCAACTCCACCATGCGCACTCTCTTGCGTGTGGCAAGCGGATGCCTGTCGGCGACTACCAGAACGAGCTCTTCGTTGTAGAGCGGCTCGAACCAGAGGTCGTGTCCTTCCAAAGGACGATAGGCGATACCCAGATCCAGATCCCCCGATTTCAGCCGCTCGACGATACGCTCCTGGGACAGTTCTTCCACCGTCACTTTCAGAGCCGGATAACGGTCCAGGAAGCTGGCGATGCACTGGGGTACCAGTCGCGTGTTGAAACTGTGGGTCGCGCCTATGCGGACTTGCCCTTGCAACGATTCGGGCGCCTCATGCAGTGCGCCGATGGCGCTATCGATCTGCTGAAGGGCAGGCAGAATTCGGCTCAGCAATGCATCACCGACCTCGGTGATGACCACCCGCTTGCCGACTCGATCGAACAGCCGAGTACCAACTCCGTCCTCCAACTGCTTGATCTGGTGCGACAGGGTCGACTGGGTAACGTGGCACTTCTCGGCGGCACGCGTGAAATTCAGTGTCTCGGCTAACGCTGCGAAATAGCGCAAGTGACGAAGTTCCATCGCAACTCCATTGATGCCATCGATTATTTTTATGGAAATTTATCACTTTTAACCAACCACGCCACCCCCTAGTCTGCCTACACAGAGCGGAACCCGCTGGGTCGCTCTTTCAAAGTCGTGACACTTTCTCTTGCGGCTGCATTTCCATTGGGCGAGACAAGAATATGAAAATTGGCAAGGAAACGATTCCACGTACGGCAATCTGTACATCGAACCAGGAAACGATCGTCGTTCGCGGACTTGATCTATGCCGGGACCTGATCGGCAAGCTCACCTTCACCGAATATTTTTATCTATTGCTGACCGGTGAGCGGGCACGGCCAGAAACTCTTGCCGTCCTGGATGCGGCATTGGTCGCCATTACCGAGCACGGTCTGGTGCCAAGCGTTCAGGCGGCGCGCATGACCTATGCTGCCTCTCCAGAAGCCTTGCAGGGCGCAGTTGCGGCAGGCCTCCTGGGATGTGGCTCGGTGATCCTCGGCGCGGCAGAGCAGGCGGGTCATCTGTTCGAGCGAATCAAAACCAGGCAGGAGAGCCAGAACGAGTCGCTGGACGAGGCTGCCTTGGCCGTCATTGGTGAGTATCGCGCCGCCAGGCAGCCGATACCTGGTTATGGCCATCCCTTGCACAAGGAACGCGACCCTCGCGTGGCTTCGCTATTCGAAGTTTCGAAACAGGCAGGGGCTGGCCAGCAATACATCGAGATTGCCGAGGCGGTCGAACGCGTTATTCCCGGCGTGATGAACAAGGACTTGCGCCTGAACGTCTCGGCAGCCATTCCTGCCGTTCTCCTCGGTGCAGGCTATCCCCTGCGCGCCCTGCGCGGTATTCCGATCCTGGCCCGCAGCGCCGGTCTGATCGCCCACCTGTTCGAAGAGATGAACCAGCCCATCGGATTCGCGCTCTCCTACCAGGCCAGCCGCGAAGTGGAATACGTGGGCAATACGCCCAGCGGCTTCAAACCTGACGCTTGACCCGCCACGCCTTATCGCAGGAGTAAATATCATGGCCAAAGTTCTCGCCGGTGTCCGCGTCATCGAGCAAGGAACCTTCATTACCGGCCCCAACGCCAGCATGCTGCTCGCCGACCTCGGCGCAGAGGTCATCAAGATCGAACAGCCGGGCAATGGCGATCCGTTCCGGGCGTTCAAGGGAGGCCTTTACAGCCCCCACTTCCAGACCTACAACCGTAACAAGCGCAGTGCGACGCTGAACACGAAGGATCCCGCTGACCGCGAACTGTTCGATCAACTCGTACAAGAAGCCGACGTTTACATCCAGAATTTCCGGCCCGGTGCGGCCGAGCGCCTGGGTGCCGGAGAAGAACGCCTGCGCGCACTCAACCCCAGGCTGATCTACTGCGCCATCAGCGGCTTCGGGCAAGATGGGCCCGCTGCCACGCGGCCCGCCTATGACACTGTCGCCCAGGCGGCCAGTGGCTTCCTGAACCTGCTGATCAACCCGGCCAATCCCCGGGTAGTCGGCCCAGCGCTGGCCGATGCCCTGACCGGTTTCTACGCTGCCTACGGCATCCTCGGCGCGCTGTACGAGCGCAACCAAACCGGTAAGGGGCGACTGGTGGAAGTGTCCATGCTGGAATCGATGTGCCATTTCAATCTGGATGCCTTCACGCATTATTTCTCCGAAGGCGAAATCATGACCCCTTATAGCAGGCCGAGCGTCTCACAGTCGTACGTGCTCAAGTGTTCCGACGGCAAGTGGATAGCCTTGCACATGTCCTCGCCGGAAAAGTTCTGGCAAGGGCTGGCCAATGCCATCGAATGGCCGGATCTGTTCCAAGACCCGCGTTTCGCCAGTCGTGAAGAACGTATCGGCAACCAGGAGCAGTTGATCGATCTGCTTGGAGAGCGCTTCGCGCGTCATGACCGAAGTGAATGGTGCCGCCGCCTCGAGCGGGAGGATGTTCCCCATGCCCCGATGTACGACAGCGGCGAAGCACTGGAAGACCCGCAGGCCAGGCATCTCCAGCTGGAAATCAGCACGGGACATCCCGAGGGCGGCGAATGGCGCACGGTCCGCTCCCCGGTCAGTTTCGATCGGCAGCGATCCCTGGACGTAACCGCCCCGCCGCTACTCGGCGAATACGACGAGGTATTACGCAAGACGCTGCGCACCCGTAGCAAGCAGTCGGCCTGACGAGGAGAATGTCGTGGCATCTGCCCAGACGCTTTATGACAAATTGTGGAGCAGCCACATCGTGCACCAGGGTGACGACGAGCAAGTTCTGCTCTACGTCGATCGCCACCTCATCAATGAAGTGACGAGTCCGCAGGCATTCGAGGGGCTGCGCGGCGCGGGGCGCAAGGCATGGCGCAAGGACAGCATCATCGCCACGGCCGACCACAACGTTCCCACGGATGAGCGGAACGAAGGAATCGTCGATGACCTCGCGCGTGCTCAGGTACAAACCTTGGAGCGCAACATCGAGGACACGGGCGCATTGGCCTGGTATCCCTACCGGGATCCGGGTCAGGGCATCGTGCATGTGATCGGTCCCGAACTCGGCGCCACACAACCGGGCATGACCATCGTCTGTGGCGACTCCCATACCTCGACCCATGGGGCGTTCGCCGCGTTGGCATTCGGCATCGGTACTTCCGAGGTGGAACACGTCCTGGCCACCCAGACAATCTCGGCCCGTCGCTCGAAGGACCTTCTGGTGCGCATCGACGGTGAGCTGCCGCCCGGAGTTTACGCCAAGGACATGGCATTGGCGGTCATTGCTCGCCTCGGCAGTGCCGGGGCCGCTCGCCACGTCATCGAATTCTCCGGCTCCGCCGTCCGTAGCCTATCGATGGAGGGCCGCATGACCCTGTGCAATATGGCCATCGAGGCAGGCGCCCGGGCCGGCCTGATTGCGGTAGACGACACCACCATCGGTTATTTGCAGGACCGCCCCCTTTCGCCAAAAGGCCGACACTGGGAACAGGCTGTAGCCTACTGGCGCACCCTGCACAGCGATCCGGGCGCTCGCTACGATGCAGAGGTGACTATCGATGCGACATCGCTGCAGCCAATGGTTACGTGGGGAACCTCGCCAGACATGTCGACCACCGTGGACGGTTGCATACCGGACCCGGCTAGCGAAGCCGACCCAATCAGGCGCCAGAGCCTGGAACGGGCACTTCGCTATATGGGACTCGCCGCAGGCACACCGATCAAGGACATCGCTCTCGACAAGGTTTTCATAGGCTCCTGCACAAACTCCCGCATCGAGGACCTGCGCATCGCCGCACGAATCCTCGAGGGCAAGCGGATTGCTGACAATCTGCGCCTTGCACTGGTGGTTCCTGGCTCCGGTGCGGTCAAGCGTCAGGCCGAGGCGGAGGGGCTGGATGTGGTCTTCAAGCAGGCGGGCTTCGAATGGCGTAACCCCGGCTGTTCGATGTGCCTTGGTATGAACGACGACCGCCTTGCTCCCGGCGAACGCTGTGCCTCGACGTCCAACCGAAACTTCGAAGGTCGCCAGGGTTCGGGGGGGCGAAGCCATCTGCTGAGCCCGGCCATGGCTGCCGCCGCCGCACTCAACGGGCGGTTGGTCGATGTACGAGATTTCCAGCAATGAGACCGATAAATATTCACTCGGGAATCGTTGCGTTGCTCGACTGCAACGATGTGGACACCGACGCCATACTTCCCAAGCAGTTCATGATGTCCGTCAGCCGCTCTGGCTACGGACTGCATGTCTTCGATGAGTGGAAGTATCTGGATCCGGGCACGTTCGGCATGGACTGCTCTCGAAGAACCTTGAACCCCGCATTCGAGCTGAATCAGCCTCGCTACCAAGGCGCCTCCATTCTGCTTAGCCGGCGTAACTTTGGCTGCGGGTCATCGCGAGAGCACGCTGTTTGGGGGCTGGCGGAATGTGGTTTCAGAATCATCGTAGCCGAAAGCTTCGCGGATATATTCCGCACCAATTGCATTAACAATGGCCTTCTTCCCATCCAGCTTGGACCAGCCGAGATAACTCATTTGGTCACTGCCGTGAAAAAGAAGCCGGGCTACCGGCTGGAGACCTGGCTGGAAGAGCAAACCATACGAACCGAAGAAGGAATCCTATTTCGCTTTTCCATTCCCATGGCAGACAAAACGCGCTTACTACGCGGATACGACGCGATCGAGGGATCATTGTTACAGCGTGAGCGTATCGAAAACTTCGAGAAGCAACGACGGGAGCGCTTTCCATGGCTCTTTGGAGGCTGACCAGCCGGTTGGTCTCGTACAGAAAAGCAATAGTGATGCAGCGTCGGCCACCCCGCCGCTACACCAATCAGCCGAACATTAGCTCAAACAGAACACACTGCCCCCCGGTCAGCAGGGGTGCAGTCTTGCTTGCCCTCGCAAATCCCGACACGACAAGGGCAATATGCTTTGCTCGTCAAGCCAGCCAATCCATCGTCAGCAGCAGGCGTCTCTCGGCCCCTTCCATTGGCGGAGAGCGGTGAACGAGGCCGTTGCCCTCGTTGCCCAGCCATTTTTCTCCTTTGAACAGGGCCACATGACCGCAGCCCAGTTGCTGGACGGCGGCATCGTGCCCGGGCTCGGCGGCGGAATCGCCGAGCCCGGACCGGCACATGGCACCCTCCGCCAGCCATTGACTGCCGACGCCGGCATGGGTGGTGACCAGGCGCAAGGGGACATGGTCGACGTGAAACCGCGGACACATGGTACGGTCCAGCACCCGCAGCCGTAGCCCTATCCGCCTGGCCCCCAGGAGGCAGCCGTAGGCTTGCGCCAGCCAGGCAACGTCCGCGACGAATTCCGTATGCCCTTCGATCGCCTGGTAGCCGGCGGCCAGCCCTGCAAGATCAGGCTGCGCATCCTCGGAAGCGAACTCCAGGGTTAGGCTTTCGCTCAGATGGCCGGACGTGCCCAGAAGCGCCGCGGCGAAGGCCTCGATACGCTCGGGCAGACGCCGCTCCCAGATCGCGAGATTGACCCCGTCGCGTAGCACTTCGGCCAGCACGTCGGCGGTCGCCCCCATGACCTGCCGCGGCTGCGCCCTCGACTGGCTCGCCGGCATCAGGCGACAGCCTCGTGCCAGGGGCCGAAGGGATCGGGCAGCCGCTCCCAGGTCTCGACGCCCGCAGCCATTTCCTGGTCGTCGAGCAGGCAGGCATCCAGTTCGGCGCTCAGCCGTTCGAAATCGATGTTCTGCCCGATGAACACCAGTTCCTGCCGGCAGTCGATGGTCTGGACGTCCCAGTGCCTGAGGATTTCCTGCAGGCCCTCGTCATCCGTCGGCCATTGCGTCTTGGGTACGAAACGCCACCAGCGCCCCGCCAGGCCATGGCGCATCAGGCCGCCGGCCTGGGACCAGCTACCGGCCTCGCGGTACTTGCTCGCAAGCCAGAAGAAGCCCTTGGAGCGCAGCAGTTTGCCGTTGCTCCAGTCACGGGTAAGAAATTCATAGAAACGCTGCGGATGGAACGGCCGGCGCGCACGGTACGCGGTCGAGGCGATACCGTACTCCTCGCTTTCCGGACATGCTCGCCGCGTAGTTCCTTGAGCCAGCCCGGCGCCTGGGCAGCGCGCTCGAAATCGAAGCGGCCGGTATCCAGGATTCTGCCCAGCGGCACCTGGCCCATGCTCATCGGAATGATCTCGGCGTGCGTATTGAGGCCGCGCAGAATGGCGGTCAGCTCTTCGCGCTCGGCACTGGAAATCAGATCGATCTTGCTGATGAGGATGACGTCGGCGAATTCCACCTGCTCGATCAAGAGATCGGTAATGGAGCGCTCGTCCTCCTCGCCCAATGTCTCGCCACGGCTGGCCAGGCTCTCCGATTCGTGGAAGTCGCGGAGAAAGTTGATCCCGTCGACCACCGTGACCATGGTATCCAGGCGCACCACGTCGGACAGGCTGCGCCCCTGCTCGTCGCGGAAAGTGAAAGTCTCGGCCACCGGCAAGGGCTCGGCGATGCCGGTGGACTCGATCAGCAGGTAGTCGAAACGGCCTTCGCGGGCCAGCCGGCTGACTTCCTCCAGCACGTCCTCGCGCAGGGTGCAGCAGATGCAACCGTTGCTGTCAGGAAAGCGGATCCAACCGGCCAGACACGTATCGAAGCCATTCGCCTGCGACTGGGGAAACGCATGGAAAGTGCGTTCCTGCATGACGATGGCAGTTATTACGATGCCCGGGGCGAGAGCCTCGGCCGCGCGTTCCTGCGCCAACCCATGCAAGGCACCCCTCGCGTCAGCTCTCATTTCAATCCGCGCCGGCTACACCCGGTCACCAAGCGTATCGCGCCCCATAACGGCGTCGACTTCGCAATGCCGGTCGGGACACCGATCCTGTCCATCGGCGATGGCGTCATCACCCGGATCGGCAACCACCCTTACGCGGGGAAATACCTCGAAGTCGAACATCCGGGCCAGTTCAAGACCCGCCATCTGCATCTCAGCCGGATATCGGTCAGGCAGGGCCAGAACGTGCGACGGGGACAACAGGTCGCGCTGTCCGGGAATACAGGACGCAGTACCGGGCCACATTTGCACTTCGAACTGCACGTCAACAACCGCCCGGTCGATCCGCTGAAAGCGGATATCCCCAGGGCCAAGCGCATCCCAGCCCGCGAGATGGTCGCTTTCGACAACAAGGTAAGAACGCTGCTCGACACCTTGGAGCATGCGGAACTACGCCTGGCACAGCGCAACGCCACACACGGCAATGAAATCTGAGATTCCGGCACGGCCCGGGCTGATCGGCAACGGGCCGATCGCTATAGAGAAGGAGTAACAAAATGAGCGCCGCCAGCAAGCGCGAGCTGATCCCCGTCACGCTCCTCACCGGTTTTTTGGGCAGCGGCAAGACCACCCTGCTCAACAACCTCGTGCGTCAGCCCGAACTGGCCGATGCCCTGGTCATCATCAACGAATTCGGCGAAATGCCGCTCGACCATGCGCTGGTCGCGCACAGCACCGAAAACCTGGTGATGGAGATGAGCAGCGGCTGTCTGTGCTGCACGATACGCGGCGATCTGATCAAGACGCTGCAGGACATCACCTGGCGCTTTTCCCGCGAAGGCCGCCGTCAATTCCGGCGGGTGCTGATCGAAACCACGGGGCTGGCCGATCCCGCCCCGATCATTCACACGCTGATGACCAACCCGTCGATCGCGACGCGATATCGACTGGACGGCATCGTGACGACCGTCGACCTGGCGACCGGATCGCACAGCCTGGACCGCCATGTCGAGGCGGTCAAACAGGCCGCGATCGCCGATTGCCTCCTGCTGACCAAGGCCGACCTGGCAAGCCCCGCACAGCGCGCGGAGCTGCTCCGGCGGCTCGACGGCATCAATCCTGCCGCACCGCGCTGGCCGGTCGAGCATGGCGAGATCGACGCCGGCAAGCTGCTGGACCTGGGGCTGTTTTCCACCACCGGCAAGGCGCCCGATGTGGAGCGCTGGCTACGCGAGGAGGCCTATGCGACGCAACGGCCCCCTGCCCACGAGCACGAGCACGAGCACGAGCATCATCATCACCATGATCATGCGAGCCACGGGCAGGAACACCCTACCGACCATCACGACCACCATCACCATGATGTCAATCGCCATGACGACCATATCCGGGCGTTCTGCTTTTCGACGGATCGGCCGATACCGGAAGACGTGCTGAGCGCCTGGCTGGAAGTGCTGATGAGCTTCGCCGGCAGCAACATCCTGCGCGTCAAGGGCATATTGAATGTCGAGGGAAGCGAACGACCGATCGTGATCCATGGCGTGCAGCACATCTTCCATCCACCGGCGAAGCTGCCGGCCTGGCCGAGCGAGGACCGGCGCTCGCGCCTGGTCTTCATCACCCGGGATGTCGAGCGGGAGGTCATCGAAAAGACCTTCCACGCGTTCAGCGACTATATGCAATAGCAGCGCGTTGCAACGAGATCGATCCGAACTGCCCTCCGGAGCCCGGGTCGGTCCCCTGATCAGGAACCGCCAATATGAATCTCGAGCTACTGGATATTCTTGTCTGCCCCCTCACCCACACGCCACTGCAGCTGAACAAGGCCAGGACCGAGCTGATCAGCAAGGCAGCCGGCCTGGCCTTTCCCATCCGGGACGGGATTCCGGTCATGCTCGAAAGCGAGGCGCGTACCCTCACGGCCGACGAACGCTTGCCATAGGTCGGGCAACAGCCAGCGAATGATGGATACGCCGGCTGTTCATCATGCCGGCGGATTGATGAACGGCTCCCCCGCCAGCAGCTTGGCGAACATCTGCGGATTGGCCCATTCCTCCTTGACCCTCGCGGAAAAGGCGATCTCTTCGAGCCTGAAATCGCCCATCCTCGGATTGCAGGCGTCCTCGCGGAAACACTGGGCGTAGCCGGTGTCGGTTTCGTGGGCGATGACCGAATGCAGCCGAACGCCCGATTCGCCGTTGGCCATTTCCGTGTTCGCCAGCACCGCGTCGATGAGGCGGAAGAACACCCTCGAGAACTGTTCCGCACTGGGCGAGACCGGCAGCATCACCCAGCGTTCGGAGAAGCGTTTGCACTGTTCGATATAGGCCGGGGCGTCACCGCTCCAGAGTGTCACCGAATGGTCGAAGGCATCGACGAAGTCGGCAACCGCGCCCTTGAGCAGGCCGAAGTCGTAGACCATCTGCCCATGGTCCAGGGCATCGGCCTCGATCAATACTTCCAGCTTGTAGGAATGGCCGTGCAGCGAGCGGGAACAGCGGCGGGTCGTGCAGTTGCGCACGATATGGGCGCTCTCGAACCTGAACAGCTTGCGGATCAGCACGGCAAGGCCTCGCGCTCGGCAGCACGACCGTGCATCCGCGCCTCGCTGGCCAGCCGCTCGACCAGGGCCTCCAGCGGCAGGCTTCCCAGGTCCTCGCCACGCAGGCTGCGCAGGGCCACTTTCCGCTCGCGCTTTTCCTTGTCCCCCACCACCAGCAGGTACGGCACCTTCTGCAGGGTGTACTCGCGGATCTTGTAGCCGATCTTCTCGTTGCGCAGATCGACCGTCGCACGCAGCCCGGCACGCTTGAGCGCGGTCAGCACCTCCCCGGCATAGTCGTCCTGCGCCTCGCTGATGTTCAGCACGACGGCCTGCAGCGGCGCGAGCCACAGCGGAAACGCGCCACTGTAGTGCTCGATGAGAATGCCGATGAAGCGCTCCAGCGAGCCGAACAGCGCGCGATGAAGCATCACCGGCCGCTGGCGTTCGCCCTGCTCGTCGATGTAGTGGATGTCGAAACGTTCCGGCAGGTTGAGATCGACCTGCAGGGTGCCGCATTGCCAGTCACGGCCGATGGCGTCGCGCAACACGAATTCCAGCTTGGGCCCATAGAACGCCCCCTCGCCCGGATTGATCCGGTAGTCGATGCCGGTCCGCTGCAAGGCGCCGGACAGCGCGCCTTCCAGCGTGTCCCAGGTTTCGTCGCTGCCGATGCGGTTGGCCGGACGGGTCGACAGCTTGACCGCCACGTCCTCGAAGCCGAAACCGCGGTAGATGGCGAAGACCAGGGCGATGGTGTCGGCGCACTCGCGCTCCATCTGCCCGGGCGTACAGAAGATATGGGCGTCGTCCTGGGTGAAATGGCGGACGCGCAGCAGGCCGTGCAGGGCGCCGGACGGCTCGTAGCGATGCACCTTGCCGAACTCCGCCATGCGCAGCGGCAGGTCGCGGTAGCTCTTCAGGCCCCGCGCGTAGAGCGACACCGCACCGGGACAGTTCATCGGCTTGAGGGCGAAGACCCGCTCGTCCTCGGTGCGGGTGGTGAACATGTTCTCGCGGTAGTTGAACCAGTGCCCCGAGATCTCCCACAGGCTGCGGTCCATCACGTCCGGCGTGTTGACCTCGACATAGCCGGCCGCGTCCTGGCGATGCCGCATGTAGCCGATCAACGTCTGGAACAGGGTCCAGCCCCTGGGGTGCCAGAACACCGACCCCGGCGCGGCTTCGTCGAAGTGGAAGAGATCGAGCTGGGCGCCCAGCTTGCGGTGATCGCGCTTCTCGGCCTCCTCGATGCGCTGGACGTAGGCCGCCAGCTGTTTACGGGCATACTGCACCACACCCTTCGCCGACCTGAAGGCCGTGGTGTATGACTTCAGCCCCAGCCGGGCTGGTGAGCATGCGCGCAATTTTCTGGGTCAGTGGAGTGGCAAGCTGGTCTGCGACGACTTCGCCGGCTACAAGGCCAGCTTCGAGCAGGGCATCATCGAAATTGGCTGCATGGCCCACGCCCGCCGCAAATTTTTCGATCTGCACGCAGCGAACAAAAGCCAGTTAGCCGAACAGGCGCTGCACTCCATTGCCGGGCTGTATGAAATCGAGCGGCAAGCACGGCACATGAGCGATGAAGAACGCTGGCGAATACGCCAGGAAAAGTCTTCACCGATCCTCGATGCGCTGCATGAATGGATGCTGGCCCAGCGTGATCGAGTGCCCAACGGATCAGCCACGGCGAAAGCCTTGGATTACAGCCTCAAACGCTGGCTGGCTCTGACTCGCTATGTCGAAGATGGCTCTGTGCCCATCGACAACAATCAGGTCGAGAACCAGATTCGACCATGGGCCCTTGGACGCTCGAACTGGCTGTTTGCCGGGTCGCTGCGCAGCGGCAAACGGGCGGCGGCGATCATGAGCCTGATCCAGTCGGCGCGGATGAATTGGCATGATCCGTACGCCTACCTGAAGGATGTGCTGATGCGGCTGCCGACACAGCGGGCCAGCGAGATTGGCCAACTACTGCCGCATCAATGGGCACCCGCCTGAATTACGCAAGGTGAGTTCGGCAGACGCTTACGCAAAATCCACTGGTTTGCCGTACCTAATCCTGAGCACAAGCGATTTCCTGAATGGCGACGTTCATTTGGTACCACTGACGAGGGGGATGTCCTTGTAGCAGCAGCAATGGCAGGAGAAGATACGGAAATGCGCGTCATGCTTTGTGCAGCAGCTGAGGGGCAAACCACCGCTGTGCATCTTGATTACTTCGTGCCCAGCGGATGGCTCAAGCGAGAGTCTCCCAACACTTTGAGCTCCTAGCGGCGCGTCATCCCATCCAAGGCGGGGCAACTGTTTGTCGCCGAGCTCACTCAGTCACACTGCAAGACTTCGTCGTTGAACGAACCGTCCGCACACCCTCCTCCTGTCACTTTCGATTGACTGCGCACTGCCGCTAACAAATACTGTTTATACATCCAGTATTCAAGGTGACTTCCGTGGACAGCGTTTCGATCCTCGGCCCCGTTGCGCCCTCCCTGACAGCCATTCCATTTTTTCTACCGACTGTCCCAGCCGGATTTCCTAGCCCCGCTCAGGACCACTTGGAGCAGCGAATCTCGCTCGACGAGCTATTCCGCCTGCATCGTCCACAGATCTATCTCGCTCAGGTTTCCGGCCATAGCCTGACGGGCCTCGGCATTCTCGACGGCGACCTGGTGCTGATCGATAAAGCGCTGCAACCGCGTAGCGAAGACGTGGTGATTGCCTGCCTTAACGGGGATCCGTTGATCAAGATTTTCGACCTGGAGTCGCAGCAGGTGGTGCTGCGCTCTGCCAATCCGGCTTACCCACCGCGTTACGTGCTGGAAGGTGAAGAGCTGCACATCTGGGGGGTTTATATAGGCCTGTGCCGGCGGGGTCGCAACGGTGGCTGAGCACGTTTTCGCGCTGATCGACTGCAACAGTTTTTACTGCAGTTGCGAGCGTGTTTTTCGTCCCGATCTGATGCGCACGCCCATTGTAGTGCTGTCCAATAATGACGGCTGCGTTATCAGCCGCAGCCAAGAGGCCAAGGCGCTAGGCATCAGGATGGGCGAGCCTTGGTTCAAGATTCGTAAGTCCTACGCGGCAGCTGGAGGAGTTGCGTTCAGTTCAAATTATGCGCTGTACGGCGACATCAGCGAACGGGTCATGACCGTCATCGAAGGGCTGGTACCGAAGCTGGAGGTTTACAGCATCGATGAAGCGTTTGCTGAGTTGACAGGTATTCAGTCGGACCTGGTGCGCTTGGGCCGTGAGATCCGCTCCCAAGTTTTAGCCAGTACCGGCATTCCTACCGGAGTCGGCATCGCCTCGACCAAGACCTTGGCGAAATTAGCCAATTACGCTGCGAAAAGATGGCAGAAGCAGACCGGAGGCGTGGTGGATCTCACTGATTCCCAGCGCCGCGACAAGCTGCTGCGCGCCGTTGCAGTCAACGAGGTGTGGGGCATCGGCCGGCAACTGACCGAACGCCTCGGCGCGATGGGGATTCGGACAGCGTGGCAATTGGCTCAAGCAGATGCCTGGACCTTGCGAAAGAAATTCAGCGTGGTATTGGAAAAAACGGCACGGGAATTACAGGGCACTGCTTGCCTGGAACTGGACAGCGTCGCGCCACCGAAACAGGAGATTTGCTGCAGCAGAATGTTCGGCGAGCGTCAGAAAGACCTGGCCCCCATCCGAGAAGCAGTCGCCACATACGCAGCCAGGGCGTGCGAGAAGCTTCGTGCGCAAGGGTCTGTCTGCAGGAAAGTCAGGGTCAGCATTCGCACTGGCATGTTCAATCCGGACGAACTCAAATTTGCCAAGGGCATGCTGTGTGAGCTGCCCTACCCCACCGACGACACCCGACTGATCACCCAGGCCGCATTTGCCGGCCTTGAAGAAGTGTATCGCCCAGGTTTTTCCTATGCGAAGGCGGAGGTACTGCTGATGGATCTCTGCGGACGCGGCGAATTCACTGACGACTTATTTGCTGCCAGTCAGCCTGCTGCTTCGGAAAAGGTGATGGCCGTTCTGGATTCGGTCAACGCCAAATGGGGGCGCGGTACATTGCGGCCGGGCATAGTGCCGGCAAGCCCTGAATGGGGAATGCGCCGTGAGCTTTTGAGCCAGAGCTTCACGACGCGAGTGGATCAGTTGTGGAAGGTTTCTGCACGGTAATCGGCGACATACGCTGGCCTGCCGAACAGCTCTTCCTGGATGGGAAGAGGCTTGTAACCACATCCAAAAATCGGCTTACCGCACAGAGCGGGCATCCCGCGGAACGAGATCAGCTCCCAGTTCTCGGGTTTTGGTCTCTCGAATACGCCGAAGTGGCAGCAGGCACGCGCTCCCCCGCCTGCTTGCCCGTATAGATACACATGGCCGAGTTGAAGGTGTTAAACGCGACCGTATGGTTAAAGTCGCAGAAGTACGCGGGATGTTTGGTGGCAATCGTGTCTCCCGCCTGGCAATGGTTGCCGATGTACTCGACCAGAGAATCATTGTTCTGACCGAGACAGGCATTACCAGTGGGCCGAACCCCCTTGGGTGATGTAAAGCTGCTGATGGCTAGCATCGCGCCTACTGCGATAACGGCTACGAAGATCGTCTTTTGCACAAGTCTGCTCCTTAAGGAAATTCCCTGCCAAGGAAAGCCCTTGGCTGCGGATCTCCATGAAATAGCAGCCTGGAAAAAACCCAAATCTGGTCTGTTTGCCAGTAGCAGAGCGATAGCCGATACGGACGCCCTTTCATGACGTGACTGGGTACAAACTTGTATGACCACGGCCCGTTTTGCCTGAACGGAATTTGGGTTATTTCAAACACAGGAGATGCTGGAGGTACTCATAACCCAGGAGCCCGCCATGAGCCTCTTCAGCGAACTTGTAAGCCTTTGCGCCTCAATTCTTCAGCCAACCAAACCCGTGTATACGACCATCATCTATCCCAGCCAGGGAAAGCCGGTCGTAGTGCATGACGGCCTCAGTATTCGCCATGAGCGCCGATGGCAGATGGCAGATGGCAGATGGCCGACTCGCTGTTGGAGGACGAAGTTCCGAGCTTCTCCTTCAGCTCTCTGCACAACGATCCTACGAGCCAAACCGAGCCGGTCGAGCTGTTTCAAGCAGAAAGCTTCTCCTCGGATTTGCTCGCCAGCAGCTTCCAGCCCATGGATACCATGTGGGTCAACCCAGCCAGCGGCATGCCCATGATGGACGGTTGCTTCGATGTTATGGGGAACGCATATGGCACTGACATGATGAGCGACAGTATGTCGTTCGATCATGCCAGTGGCCTTGGCAGTAGCTTTTCGGCCTTCGGTTTTGACTGAACCCAGGGAAGAACCTTCAGGGAGATTGGAGATGTCGCCATTGGGATTCGGAGTGAGCCTTATTGTGGCTTTTGCAGTGGGAGTTTCCTGGTTGGCTTGGGCGTTCGATGCACGAATGGAGCGCAGCAGGCGGGTTCGGCAGATTCCATTGCCGCTGGACTACACAGACTCCGGCCAAAGCCGTAGGCCACGCACCAGAGCGCTACCAGTGATCGCACTCGCGGGGTTTCTGCTGATTCTGCTTTCGGTAGCTGGTGCAGCGGTATTGGGCCGTCTGGCTACCATGCAGCCGGGCGAGGCAGCTGCGGTGTTTATCGCCTACCCACTGCTAAGGGGGCTTTGGGGTCATATCATGGGGGTTGGCCCAATTGTCTGCGTGGTCATTGCGATACCCGGCACGTATTGCATCAGAATTGGCCTTGGGACAGAGCGGCGTTGAAGCGAGGTTGCCGTTTGACCGCCACTACGGCAACAGGCTCGCGCTGGAGTTGGCGTTAGATATTGAAAATGGCCGTCGCGTTGCCATCAGGCCTCCACTACGGCAACGCTCCGTCGCTCACACGTTACCGACTGATAGGAATCGTTATGGACGAAAGCTACCGCATGCTCCTGATAGCCATCGGCTCAAGCCTTTTGGTGTTGGGAACAACAGCACTGATTGGCCTGGTAGTGGCGTGGCGTTTGGATAAAAAGACCGAGCGTGACGGCTCGGATGACTCACCATCCTAGCGGCGCCGCAGATGCGCACAGCCTAGCCCCTCTCAGGGGTCCTAGGCGTCGCCATGACGCATCCACGCGCCTAGTGGCTGCGAGTGTAGGGGAAAGCTTTGATCTCCTCACCAACGCCTCCACAGGCCGCCCAAGGACGAGTGCTCTGAACCAGATCTACTATCTCTACAAACATTCGCTGCGCGGCGCCAACGCCTGGCTCTCGAACGTGGCCCGGTTCATGAGGCAGTATTCAACCGGATAGCCGCTGTAATCCTTCTGCATGTTCCCCGACTCACCAATGAAGCGGCATTCGCCCAGGTAGAACCGCAAGCCCCCTGACACGTACTTCTCACTCACCAGACACGCAATGTCTCCATCGATGGAGATGCCACGCAGATCTGCCCAGGCGGAGCTCACGCCGTTGCAGCTGAGCCCGGCGTCCGTAACCACCAGGATCTCCATCAGGCGATCTCCGCCCACCGGCCTCGCAAAGAACCCGTTCGGAATGATCGGGGGGAAATACTCTCCCGGCCTCGTCTCTCGAAACTCCAAAAATTTCACCCTCATTTCCTCAGCACCAGAGCCAGCCCCTGGAGCACAACGCGATACGCTCGAACAGCCAGTGCAGTTGCACACATTCCTCCGGCCAGCAGCTGCAGGGCGAAAATGGCTCCCGCAACTGCCCCGGTCCATTCCCAAGGTCGGGTAGCAGCCACGCTTCAATCAGCATCGGCTATCACCCCTCAATTCTGCGCAGACGAGCATGCAGCTCTCGAATCAGCCGCGCATCGTTTGCAACCTCATGCGCAACCACACCTTCCATACCCACGTCGCCGCCAGACCTGTCAGCACAAAAACGCCCGTCGAAATCAGCACCAGCTGAAGATTCTGAACCATGGGTTTTTACCTCCCCGGTTTACCTATCGAGACCATCTTCTCCCCTCGGCACCAGGACCCAAGTTCGAACCTCTGCACAAGGCCGCTCCGCTGCAACACTCCGCTTCGCGACACAGGGGGGGTAAACGACAAAAAAAGGCATTTTTCTAAATAGCTGTACGGCATGAGGTCCCGTTTTTTGGACATTGCCATTTTCCATCGTGAATTGCGTTGCGTGGAAAAATCACGATGGAAAATGACTGAAACCCAGTAGCGGTACGGCTTTCAGAGGTGTCAGCTAAAGAGAAAAAGTGATCATTTTCTTTCCTGACTTTCAGGTCAGTTTCCATCGTGATTTTCAGTGAATTTCTACGTGGAAAATCACGATGGAAAATGGCTGCAGCCCAGAGGCAGCGCGGGTTTGGTGATTTCATCTTCATGTGGAAAATGCATCTTTTTCCTTTCTGACCTTCGGGTCAGTTTCCATTTTCCTTTCTGACTATTCGGTCAGTTTCCACCGTGGAAAATCTCGATGGAAAATGGCTGAATCCCAGCTGTGGCGCGCCTTTCAGCTTTTTTCATAGGTTTGTTCCGTTCATTTCCATTCTTGACCTAGCGGTCAGTTTCTAGATGGAAAATCAACAGTAGAAATGCGGCAGACCAGCCTGGTCAGCGTTGTGCAGCGGAATCGCAGTTAGGGAGCCCTGCAGTTTTTGATACTGCGTAGCGAACGCAGCGGGAATACGTGTCGCCATGGCAACCACATGGCGCTCGAGACATCGATTGCCATTACGGAGCTCCCCAGGATTTGGGTTTGTTGATTTATGGAGGACGCTAAGGGCAACGATATCCAGGCGCAACCTGACGCAAATCCTAATGCTTACCAGGATCTGGTTAGATAGCGCGCCCAAAAAGGTTTGCAGTGCTATTTAATGGGTGTCGGTTGAGCTAGAGGAAATGACATGCCGACACCAAATATCACGGGCATCCAAATGCCTAGCACCGCGATTCACACATCTCTCCAGACGCACAACAGCCGGCCCCGAGCGACAAAACCTAGCGGAGAACTGCGTTCTCACCTCCCAAGGGCGTTGCACCAGAAGCAACAGATCACCGCCTCCCTACGCCCCCGGCGGGCTATGCCCCAAACCAAGCGCGAGGCTCGGTCAGCATGAGCGCGCCGCGTTGGGTCCTCATTCCTAAAGCCGCTGAGCTGTTTGGTTACAGCCGAACCGCCATCGAGCACAAAGTAAAAAACGGCACCTGGCCGCAGGATCGCATCTGGCGGAAGGCCAGGGACGGGCGGATCTTTATCAATATCGAGGAGGTGGACAGGTGGGTCGAGAGCGCGCCGTAGGAAGTGGCGTAGAGGCCGAACTGGCGAAACACACCGGCATCGAGATCCACGGCAACAGCATCCGCGTCACGTTCATGTGGCGTAAGCGCCGCTGCCGCGAAACGCTCGGCCTGCCAGTGACCAAGGCCAACATCAAGCACGCCGCCCAGCTCCGGGCGGCGGTGCTTCATGACATCAAAATGGGCAAGTTTGACTATGCCCGGCATTTCCCGGACAGCAAGCAAGCCGGCAACTACAGCAACACCCGCGACGAGCGGCTGCATGCGCTCCTGGCACGGTACAAACCGCTCAAGGCAGCCGACATCACCGAGGAAACCGAGAGCCGATACGGCACCGCGCTCGACATCTGTATCAACATGCTCGGCCGGGACCGCCTCGGTAGCGTTCTGCTGCCCGAGGACGTTCAAAAGCTGCGCGTGGATCTGATCGAGACGCGCGCAACCTCGACGGTCAATCACTATCTTGCCACCCTCGCCGGCTTCCTCGGATGGTGCGAGGCAAACGGCTACTGCCGCGCCGGCTTAGCCAACGCTTGCGCGCGCTTCCAGATGACTGACCGCGACCCGGATCCACTGACAAGAGCCGAGCTGGACGCCCTACTGAACAAGGGCTGCCTACACCCAATGGACCGAGCTGCCGTGACCCTTGCCGTTTACACTGGCTTGCGCCCTGGCGAACTCGGCGCGCTGGCCAGGGAAGACGTAGACCTGGTCAAAGGCCAGGTCCACGTGAACCGAGCCATAACCAGCAAAGCCACATTCAAACTGCCGAAGACGGGTAAGAAACGCATCGTGATGTTGTTACCGCCGGCGCTGGAAGCGTGCAGGGAGCTGCTGGCCATTGAGCACGGCATCGAGCCGCAGACCATCACGGTGCAGCTCACCCGCCACGAATCGATTCAGGAAACCGTCACACCACTGATCTCGCCAGCTGTGCAGGCACGCAAGAAAAACGTAAACCCGTGGTTCATCCCGACGTCATGGAACTCGAAGTGGGCCAATATCCAGCGCCGCGCCAAAATCCGCCCACGCCGCCCCTACCAGACCCGCCACACCTACGCCTGCTGGTGCCTAGTAGCGCGTGGTAACCTTGCGTTTATCGCCAAGCAAATGGGGCACAAGGACTTCACGATGCTGGTTCAGGTGTACGCCAAATGGATGGACGATGAGTCCCCCAGCGAGCTGCAACACATCTGGGCAGGCATGCAAAAAGCAGCGTGATATGCCCCAAATTTGCCCCACAACTCTCGCCGCACCGCTCTAAGCCATTGATGAATAAAGAAATTTCTGATCTTTCTAAGCATACCCCGATGATGCAGCAATACTGGAGGCTCAAGCGCGAGCACCCGGACCAGCTGATGTTCTACCGCATGGGGGACTTCTACGAGCTGTTCTACGAGGACGCCAAGAAGGCTGCCAAACTACTGGATATCACCCTCACCGCGCGTGGTCAGTCGGGCGGTAATGCCATCCCCATGGCCGGGATTCCTTTTCATTCCGCCGAGGGCTATCTCAGCCGCCTGGTGAAGCTCGGCGAGTCGGTGGTGATCTGCGAGCAAATCGGCGATCCGGCCACCAGCAAGGGCCCGGTGGAGCGCCAGGTGGTGCGCATCATCACCCCCGGCACAGTGAGCGACGAAGCACTGCTCGACGAGCATCGCGACAATTTGCTGGCCGCCGTGGTCGGCGATGAAAGACTCTTCGGACTCTCGGTACTGGACATCACCAGCGGCCGCTTCAGCGTGCAGGAATTCGGCGGCTGGGAAACCCTGCTGGCCGAAGTCGAGCGCCTGAACCCCGCCGAACTGATGATCCCCGATGACTGGCCCGCCGGCCTGCCGTTGGAAAAACGCCGTGGCGTGCGCCGCCGTGCGCCTTGGGATTTCGACCGCGACAGCGCCTTCAAGGGCCTCTGCCAGCAGTTCGCAACCCAGGATCTGAAAGGCTTCGGCTGCGAGAAACTGACCTTGGCCATCGGCGCCGCCGGTTGCCTGCTGACCTACGCCAAGGAAACCCAGCGCACCGCCCTGCACCACCTGCGCAGCCTGCGCCATGAGCGTCTGGACGACAGCGTAGTGCTAGACGGCGCCACCCGCCGCAACCTGGAGCTGGACATCAACCTCGGCGGCGGGCGCGACAACACCCTGCAATCGGTGGTCGACCGCTGCCAGACGGCGATGGGCTCGCGCCTGCTGAGCCGCTGGCTGAATCGCCCGTTGCGCGATCGTCAGGTACTGGAAGCCCGTCAGGACTCGATCACCTGTCTGCTGGAACACTACCGCTTCGAGCAGATCCAGCCGCAGCTGAAAGACATCGGCGATCTGGAACGCATCCTCGCCCGTATCGGCCTGCGCAACGCCCGCCCGCGTGATCTGGCGCGCCTGCGCGATGCCCTGGCTGCCCTGCCGCAACTGCAAGCGGGCATGCAGGAGCTGGTCGCACCGCACCTGATCGAACTGGCCGTGAGCATCCGCACCTATCCCGAACTGGCCGACCTGCTGGCCAAGGCGATCATCGACAACCCGCCGGCGGTGATTCGCGACGGCGGCGTGCTCAAGACTGGCTACGACGCCGAGCTGGACGAACTGCAGTCGCTCTCCGAAAACGCCGGCCAGTACTTGATGGACCTGGAAACCCGCGAGAAGGCACGCACGGGCCTGGCCAACCTCAAGGTCGGCTACAACCGCGTGCACGGCTATTTCATCGAACTACCGAGCAAGCAGGCCGAATCCGCGCCCGCCGACTACATCCGCCGGCAGACGCTCAAGGGCGCCGAGCGCTTCATCACACCGGAGCTCAAGGAGTTCGAGGACAAGGCGCTGTCGGCCAAAAGTCGTGCCCTGGCCCGTGAAAAGCAGCTGTACGAGGAGTTGCTGGAACTGCTGATCGGCCACCTAGCGCCGCTCCAAGACTCCGCCGCAGCCCTTGCCGAACTGGACGTGCTGAGCAACCTCGCCGAACGCGCGCTGACGCTGGACCTGAACCGCCCGCGCTTCGTCGAACAGCCCTGCCTGCGCATCGAACAGGGTCGCCATCCAGTAGTGGAACAAGTACTGCAGACGCCCTTCGTCGCCAACGATCTGAGCCTCGACGACGAGACCCGCATGCTGGTGATCACCGGGCCGAACATGGGCGGTAAATCCACCTATATGCGCCAGACCGCCTTGATCGTGCTGCTGGCGCAGATTGGCAGCTTCGTCCCGGCAGCGGCCTGCGAGCTGTCGCTGGTGGACCGCATCTTCACCCGCATCGGCTCCAGCGATGACCTCGCCGGTGGACGCTCCACCTTCATGGTGGAGATGAGCGAAACCGCCAACATTCTGCACAACGCCAGCGACCGCAGCCTGGTGCTGATGGACGAAGTCGGTCGCGGTACCAGCACCTTCGACGGCCTGTCACTGGCCTGGGCCGCCGCCGAGCACCTGGCCAAGCTGCGCGCCTTCACGCTATTCGCCACCCACTACTTCGAGCTGACCGTGTTGCCGGAAAGCGAGCCGGTGGTGGCCAACGTGCACCTGTCGGCCACCGAGCACAACGAGCGCATCGTCTTCCTGCACCACGTGCTGCCCGGCCCCGCCAGCCAGAGCTACGGCCTGGCGGTGGCACAATTGGCCGGCGTACCGGGCGAAGTGATCCAGCGCGCCCGCGACCATCTGTCGCGCCTAGAAACCACCAGCCTGCCCCACGAAATGCCGAGAATGGAACCCGGCCAGCCCGCTCCGCCCATGCAGAACGACCTGTTTGCCAGCCTGCCGCACCCGGTCATCGAGGCGCTGGGTAAGGTCCAACCCGATGACCTGACGCCGCGTCAGGCTCTGGAACTGCTATACCAGCTGAAAACGCAAATCTGACGGGCCGCAAAAAGCTGCTAGAATCGCGCGCATTTTTGGACATGAGCGGCATTTGCCTGGTGCCGCTGAGCCTGCCGAACCGGGGCGTCACTGCAACGCCACCCGAAACGCCTGAGGAGATAATAGAAATGACCTTCGTCGTCACCGACAACTGCATCAAGTGCAAATACACCGATTGCGTAGAAGTCTGTCCGGTGGACTGTTTCTACGAAGGCCCGAACTTCCTGGTCATCCACCCGGACGAGTGCATCGACTGCGCGCTGTGCGAGCCGGAATGCCCAGCGCAGGCGATTTTCTCCGAAGACGAGGTGCCGGAAGACCAGCAGGAGTACATCGAGCTGAACGCCGATCTGGCCGAAGTCTGGCCGAACATTACCGAGAAGAAGGACTCGCTGCCGGACGCGGAAGAGTGGGACGGCGTGAAGGACAAGTTGCAGTATCTGGAGCGCTGAGTCGCTATCGGAAAAAAACAAAGGGATGCTTCGGCATCCCTTTTTCATTCAATTTGATCACCGACGCAGCCTATAAAAGTAGCGGGCTTCACCAGGCTGGCTACATAACGTTCGGCTCTATTTCCAGCTGCACGCCGAAACGCTCGGCGATATCCCTCTGGATACGTCCGGCAAGCTCTAGGATTTGCCGCCCGGTGGCCCGTCCATAATTGACGAGAACCAGCGCTTGCAGCGCATGCACGCCGGCATCGCCTTCCCGATACCCTTTCCAACCGGCCTGCTCAATCAACCAACCAGCGGCAAGCTTGACCTGCCCGTCCGCCTGCACGAACGCGACGAGGTCCGGAAAGCGCGCGCGCAAGGCTTCAGCTGACGACTGCGATACCAACGGGTTCTTGAAGAAACTGCCGGCGTTGCCCAGGACGCTCGGGTCGGGCAGTTTCTCGCTGCGAATCGAACAGACTGCCCGGCTTATATCCAGCGGCGTCGGCGATTCGATGTCGTGCTGCTGCAGCCAATGACGAAGCGGCCCGTATTCGAGCTTGAGATTCGGCGTTCGCTGCAATGCGAAGCGCACTCGCAGAATAATGTAGCGCTCGGGCTGACGCTTGAACACGCTGTCGCGATAACCGAATTCGCACGCCTGCAGATCGAACTCGACCAGATCACCGGTTTCCCGATCCAGCGCGGTCAGCCCTGCAAAGAAATCCTTGATCTCGACACCGTACGCACCGACATTCTGAATCGGCGCGGCGCCAACGGTGCCGGGAATCAAGCTGAGATTTTCCAGCCCGCACAGGCCGAGCGCCAGGCTGTGCAGTACGAAGGGATGCCAGGGCTCCCCCGCCTCCGCCTCGATCACTACACGCTCGCCGTCATCTTCGAGCATCCGAACGCCACGGCTGGCCATGCGCAGCACCAGTGCATCGACATCTGAGGTCAACACTAGATTGCTGCCGCCACCAAGCACCCATAGCTGAACGCCGAGGCGCCGTGCTTCAGCGAGCGCTTCGACGACTTCTTGATCGTCATGCGCCTCGGCAAAGCACGTCGCAAAGGCCTCGACGGCAAAGGTATTGAATGGTTTAAGCGAGCGATGCCGCTCGATGGTGAGGCTCACAGACGCCCCCGGAGTTCGTCAAGCAGTGCTGCGGAAGCCTTCTCGACCAGCTCGAGCACACGCTCGAAACCCTCGCCGCCGCCGTAATAGGGGTCGGGCACGACGTCTTCACCCAATTTGTATCGGCGCAGAAACAGATCAAGCTCACCGTGAGCATCCGATGGCCGCAGCGCCTGCAATCGCTCCAGATTGTCATGGTCCATCGCCAGAATCAGGTCGAAGCGCCGGAAGTCGTCTTCGACCACCTGCCGCGCTCTCAGCGCATTGAGGTCGTAGCCTCGCTTGGCGGCAGCCTGGCAGGACCGCTGATCCGGCCCCTTTCCGACGTGCCAGTCGTCGGTTCCGGCCGAATCGATGCTGATCCGATCATCCAGCCGAGCGTCCTGGACGCACTTGCGAAACACGGCCTCGGCAGTGGGCGATCTGCAGATGTTTCCCATGCAGACGAACAGAACCTTCACGTTCAGGCTCCGAGCAGCTTGCGAACGCGTTCGAGGTCTTCGGCAGTGTCGACTCCTGCCGGAGGTGCCTCGACCGCATCGGCCACGTGAATGCGCTGGCCGTGCCAGAGTGCGCGAAGCTGCTCAAGGCACTCGGTGTTCTCTAGCCAGCAAGGCCCCCAGGCGACGAAGTCAGCGAGGAAACCAGCCCGGTAGGCATAGATACCGATATGTCGGCGATAGGGCACAGCGGACGGTAGCGCGCTCCGGTCCTGAGCGAATTCGTCTCGCGCCCAAGGCAATGGCGCGCGGCTGAACGTCAGTGCCAAACCATTGATATCGCTTAGCACCTTGACCACGTTGGGGTTGAACAGCGCCTGCGCATCGCTGATGGGCTCGGCGAGCGTGGCGATTGCCGCTTCGGGATGAGCGGCCAGATTGCGTGCGACCTGATCGATCACCGAAGGGGGAATCAAGGGCTCGTCGCCCTGCACATTGACCACTATTGCGTCTGCCGCCAGGCCCAACTTGTCCGCAACTTCGGCGAGGCGATCCGTGCCCGAATTGTGCTCGGCCCGAGTCAGCACGGCGTCTGCGCCAAAACCTTCGCAAGCGTGCAGAATGCGCTGATCGTCGGTCGCCACTACCACCCGTTGCGCACCACTCTTGCAAGCCTGTTCCCAGACGTGGCGGATCATCGGTTTGCCTGCGATGTCTTGCAACGGTTTGCCAGGCAGGCGGCTGGACGCGTAACGCGCCGGGATCACAACGGTATAAGCGCTACTCATTTGTCCAGACGCTCATCCACTTCGAGGGTGCGGGCTTCACTTTCCAGCATCACCGGAATCCCGTCGCGCACCGGAAAGGCCATGCCGTCGGCCTTGCAGATCAATTCGGACTTGTCGTCAGCCAGCTTCAGCGGACCCTTGCAGAGGGGGCAGGCGAGAATATCGAGCAGTTTGGTATCCATGCGCAGTCCTTGGTTCGACCGCACCAGGCAAGTCGAGCGGCTTAGGAGTGTCCCGGCAACAGTCGGTCCAGCTGGGCATCGAACCAGGTCACGAACGCCGCCGAAGGCTCGGCCTGCACCTGTAGATAGCACCAGCCCGGCAACGCAAATGCCCGGCATTTGACCGCATCCTTCTCCGTCATCACTAAAGGAAGCTTTGGGCTGAAATCCAGCTGCTCAAGGCTGTAATGAGCGTGATCGGCGAAGGCGTGCGGAATCGGGCGCCAGTGTAGCGCCTCGAGCGTGGTGAAGAAACGCTGCGGATTGCCGATTCCGGCGACCGCATGCAGCTGCTGACCCGCAGGGAAATGATCGAGCGGCAAGCTTTGCCCACTGACCAGCTCGACCAATCGTGATGGCTGCAGCGCGAAGGCGAAGCCGGAGGGGGCATCGGCAAGCGCTCCATTGAAAAGCACAGCATCGACCGACTCCAGCCGCTCCACTGGCTCACGCAATGGCCCGGCCGGCAGGCAACGGCGATTGCCGAGCCCGCGGGCGGCATCGATAAGCACCAGTTCAAGATCACGTGCAAGCCGATAATGTTGCAAGCCATCGTCGGACAGAATCAGGTCGAGCGATTCGAGCTTGAGCAGCTCGCGAACCGCGCGGGCACGATCCGGATCGATCATCACCGGCACGCCGGTCCGCTGCGCGATCAGCAGCGGCTCGTCGCCCGCCTCGGCCGCTGTCTGCTCAGGCATCACCCGCCACGGATGCGCCGGTGGCTTGGCGCCGTACCCCCGGCTGACCACGCCAACCTTCAGGCCGCGCTGACGGCAGTGCTCGATGAGCCAGAGGATCAGCGGCGTTTTGCCGGTTCCGCCGACGGTGATATTGCCGACCACCACCACAGGTAACGGAGCTCGATAAATATCGGTCGAACCACCGAGGAATTTCTTTCGTTTGGCGACAACCACCCGTCGATAGAGCGCCTCCAGCGGGGCGAGCAGGGCCAGGGCCGGGTGCCCTTCATACCAGGCTCGCTGTAGACGTTCGGCAAAGGACATCAGGGTTCCAGCTGGGCCTCGACGGTGGTGATACGCAGCTGTGCAAAGCCCAGTTTCCCCGCCGCATCCATGGCGATGATGACCGCCTGATGTGGAGTCTTGCCGTCGGCGCTGATCACCATCGGCAGACTGGTATCGCCCTCTGATTCCTTGCTGAGAGCCGCCATGAGCGTATTCAGGTCGTGCTTGATCAAAGTCTTGCCATTGAGGGTGAACTTGCCATCGACGTCGATGACCACTTCCAGCCGCTTTGTCTCGGCTTGCTGCGGTGGCGTACCGCTGGCCGCTTCGGGCAGATCGACCTGGAGTTGGGTTTCACGGGTAAAAGTTGTCGTCACCACGAAGAACAGCAGCAGGATAAACACCACATCGATCAGTGGGGCCAGACCGATATCGACGTTTTCCCGCGCCTTGCGTCGAAACTTCACGCCTTGTCCTCGCCCAGATCGACGTCACGGTCACCCTGTACGACTTCAACCAGCTTGATCGCCTCCTGCTCCATGCCGACCACCAGCTCCTCGACACGGCGCAGCAGGAAACGATGGAAAAACAAGGCCGGGATGCCGACCATCAGACCTGCAGCAGTGGTGATCAACGCCTTGGAAATACCGCCTGCGAGCAGAGGTGCGTTGGCCATACCGGAGCCCATGAACGCACTGAAAATCTCGATCATCCCGAGCACCGTACCCAGCAACCCGAGCAGCGGCGCGATCCCGGCGATGGTGCCTAGGGCATTGAGGTAGCGCTCGAGATCATGCACGACACGCGCCGCAGCTTCCTCGATGCACTCTTTCATGATCTCCCGGCCATGTTTGGAGTTGGCCAGGCCCGCCGCCAGAATTTCGCCTAGCGGCGAATCCGCGCGCAATTCCTTGAGCTTCTGGTTGCTGAGCTTCTTGTCCTTGATCCACTTCCACACCTGACCGAGCAGATGCGGCGGGGTCACGCGAGCAGGCCGTAGCGTCCATAGCCTTTCGGCGACGATACCAGCGGCAGCGATGGAACAGAAAATGATCGGCAGCATTATCCAGCCGCCCGCTTTAACCAGCTCCCACACGAGATGAATCCCCTTCGAAAAAGTGGCGCCACTCTAGCATAGGGTCGACAGACAGCCGACGGCCCCGGTTCTCATTTTTCCCGCCAGAATCGCCGCTCGGCACGCAATCCCTGCGCGGACTCGAATCGCCCGAGAAGGATGCGGATGGCACCTTGCTCCGCAGTGTCGTGAAGCTGTGCATTGGCTGCCTGCAGGCGCTGCACGACGTCTGGGTGCGGGTGACCGAAAGCATTGTGAAGACTGCGCGAAACCAGCGCACCCTCCGCACCAGTCGCCTCGATGAAAGCAGCAGAAGACGAGCTGCGACTGCCATGATGCGGCACTAGCAGCCAGCGCACGTCGAGTGGCATATCACTCGTTATCAGGGCCTGCTCCGCCGACGCATCGATATCGCCGGTGAGTAACAGCCGCTCGCCGGCCGCTTCGACCAAAAGTACGCAAGAGGACTGGTTGCCATTTTTGCTTTCTGACCATCGCCAAAGCGTGAAACTGACCTGATCCCACTCCCAACGATCTCCGGAGCGGCACCATTCGGCGCCCAAAGAGGCAGGCAGCCGCCGCGGTTCTCCGCTGAGCACTCGCGTCGCCGGCATCAATCTTTGAATTGCCTGCGCGCCGCCCGCGTGGTCGCTATCGGCATGACTGAGGATCAGCAGATCGAGATCAGCCAATCCCAACGCCTTCAGCGACGGGAACACCACCCGCTCGCCGATATCGAAGTCCCCGTAGCGCGGCCCCGCGTCATATAGCAAGGCGTGCTCACGCGTACGCACCAGAACCGCCAGCCCCTGACCGACATCGAACACCCACACTTCCGCCTGCCCTATAGCGGGCTCGTTCATCGGTGGAAACAGCAAAGGCGTGAAGAATAACCACCCCAGCGCCCGGAACGGCACCCCGGACGGTAACAGGATCAGTAGCATGCCCAGCGCAACCAGCAACCAACTCCACAAGGGCAAAGACGACGACAGCCATGCCGGTTGCCAGCCAGCGAGCCACTGCAGCGCATCGAACAGGAACGCCAGCATTCCGCCGGCCAGCCAAAGCAGCAGCTCGCCGACATCCGGCAGCCACAACAGCGAGGTGCCGAGCAAGGACAGCGGCACGATCAACGCACTGACCAGCGGCACGGCAAACAGATTGGCGATCGGGCCGCTCAGGCTCACCGGCAAGCCCAGCGCGACCAACACCGGTAACAAGCCGAGCGCCATGCTCCACTGAGCGCGACCCAACGCCCGCCACCAGCTCCAGCTGCCGAGCCGACCACGAAAGATCAGCACGAGTAACGCCACCGCCAGGAACGACAACCAGAATCCTGGTTGCAGGCTCACCAGCGGATCGATCAGCAGGACGCCATCGAGCGCAATCAGCAGCGGCAGCCAGACACCAAGGTGGCGAAAACGCAAGCGCCACAGGAGTACCAGCGCGACCATCACACAAGCGCGCTGAACCGGCACCTCGAAGCCTGCCAGCCACCCATATCCAAGCGCACCAGCCAAGGCCAGGCCACACGCCCACGGCAACCAGGCGACCCGTAGTGGCCAGATACCCCAGCGCGCCATCAGCGCGACCAAGCCATACAGCAAGCCGGCCAACATCCCCACATGCTGGCCCGAAATCACCATCAGATGCACGGTTCCGGTGTCTTGAAGGATCCGCCAGTCGGATGTAGACAAACTACTACCGTCGCCAACCACCAGTGCTGCGATCGCGCCTGAGCGTCCCTGCGCATCGACTGCCAAAATGCGTTGGCGCAGCTGATCGCGCCACGACTGATCCCCTTGCGCGGCGGACACGAGCCCGCCTGCCTTGATCGTGCCGCTGGCACCAATCCGTCGCGCCAGGAGCCAGGCTTCGTAATCGAACGAATTCGGATTGACCAATCCACGAGGTCGTTTCAGCTTGGCTGCGACCCGCCAGCGCTCACCGGCCTGCAATGCTGGCCCGCCGTACCAGGCCAACCGCACCCGCGAAGGCAGACCGGCATGACGCGACGAAATATCAACCAGCTCGAACCGCACCACACCCTGACTGATATCCGGCAGTCCGGTCACGCGCCCTTCTATCCAAAAAGTGCGACCATCGAGCTCGGTCGGCAAGCGATCATCCAATGCCCATTGAGCACTCAGGCAGGCCCAACCAAACCCAAAGCAGAAAAAAGCACCCGGCCAAAAACGCGACGGCAACAGTGCAAGGCCTAACATGACCATGAGGGGCAGCGCCCACATCGGTGGTAACTGCGGTAGAAAGCGCAGCAGTAAGAGGCCTGCTGCCAGCGCCAGCATCGCTGTACGCATTACGTCTCCTGGCTTCCGTTCCAGACGATGAACACGACCCGGCGCATGCGAGCGGTCCACCATGAACCCGACATCCTGTCGGCGCGGCAGTGTATATCTAATGTCACAAACTCAAGCGGCGGCGAATCTCGTTTCAGGCATAATCGCCACGCTTAAGCCTGCCAGAGAAACGCCATGCCGCGTCGCTTTTTCAAACGCTACATGCCGCACCCGGATCGTATAAAAGAGGACAAGTCCCTGCGCTTTCTTGGCGCGCTGATTCACGATCCCAACCTGCTGCACCTCAACCGGCATTCCGTTTCCAGGGCGATGGCTATCGGCCTGTTCTGGGCCATGATCCCCATGCCCATGCAGATGCTCGTCGCCGCAGTTTGCGCAGTGCCCGCCAGAGCCAACCTGCCAATTGCCATAGGCCTGGTATGGCTGACTAATCCTCTGACCATGCCGCCGATTTTCTATTGCAACTACAAGATTGGTGCCTGGCTTATGGATACTCCGGCCTCGCCAATGCCGGTGGAATTGAGCCTCGCCTGGGTGCGCCAGATGCTCAGTAGCCATTGGCAACCGCTTTATCTAGGCTCCTTCGTCGTCGCCATAGTGCTATCGGTATTGGGCTACGTTGCCACCCAGGCCTATTGGCGTTGGTGGGTTGGGCGCAGCTGGCGCAAACGCCAGCAGAGTCGCCGCTGACCTCTACCCATGTGCTACGGCTGGCAGGCCGTTGAATACACGAACATGGCGAGCCAAGGCGCACCGACATTTGAATTGATTACAGCCATAGACTGGCTCGACGGTTGAGCGCAACACTCAACGGATCAATGTCTTTTACCGCCGTAGTGATTGATCAGCCCGCGATAGGGCCGGTTCGATACGGCATTGCCAACGTGCAGCGCTACTCGTAGCGCAGTGCTTCGGCGGGCTGTGTCTGAGCGGCGCGCCAGGCGGGATAGAGCGTTGCAAGAAAGCTCAGCACAAGTGCTGCAAGCGTCACCAAGATAACGTCTTCGAGCCGCAGCTCGGACGGCAACGTGCTGATGAAATACACATCGGAGCTGAAGATATGCTGTCCCGATATCTTTTCCAGCCAGCCCACTAGCGCACTCACGTTCAACGCGCCAAGAACGCCAAGAACGGTACCTATCAGCGTACCGGTCAAACCGATGATGCTGCCCTGCACCATGAAAATCGCCATGATCTGGCGGGGCGTTGCACCGAGGGTACGCAGAATCGCGATGTCGGCACGCTTATCGGCGACGACCATGATCAGCGTCGCGATAATGTTGAAGGCGGCAACCGCCACGATCAGCAGAAGCAACAGGCCGATCATGGTCTTTTCCATCTTCATCGCGCTGAACAGGCTGCCCTGAGTCAGCGACCAATTCTCGCCACGATAGTCGCCGCTGAGCTTGCCAATGATCTCGGTTGTCGTTTCAGGTGCGCGGTACAGATCCGCCAACCTGACCCTCACACCTTCAACCTGATCCGGCTGCCAACGGAGCATCCGGGCCGCATCGGCCCGATGAATCATCGCCAGACTGCCGTCCAGCTCGGCACCGACCTTGAATACGCCAACGACATTCAGCCGTTGCATGCGCGGCGTGACACCGCCGGGCGTATCGCTGAGCTCCGGCACGATCAGCGTGAGCTTGTCGCCCAGCTTCAGGCCGAATCGACGCGCAGTCATCAAGCCGAGAATCACCCCAGACTCGCCCGGTTTCAAATCGTCGAGCCTGCCAGCCATCATTTTCGAGCCGAGGATCGATACCTCGCCTTCCGCTTGCGGATCGATACCCTTGATCTCGATCGGCTGCATGGCTCCCTTGTACGACAGCATGCCTTCGAGCTGGGTAATCGGTGCGACACCGAGCACTTGAGGATGCGTCATGACCTGGTCAGCCAGCGTTTGCCAGTCGTCCACCGGCTGTCCATCGCCCGCGATAACGGCATGCGGGACCATGCCGAGAATGCGGTTGCTCATTTCACGCTGAAAGCCGTTCATGACCGACAGCACCATGATCATCGCCAGCACGCCCAGCGCGAGGCCGATCATCGAGGTCAGGGAAATGAACGAGATGAAGTGGTTACGACGCTTGGCCCGCGTGTAACGACTGCCGATGAAGATGCTGAGCGGCCTGAACATCAATCAGCCACCAGCCGACCGTCTTCCAGACGCAGGATGTGATCCATCTGCCCCGCCAGTTGCGGATCATGGGTCACGACGAGGAAGGCTGTGCGCAACGAGCTGCTCAGCTCCAGCATTAGATCCTGAATGCCCTGCGCGGTATGGTGATCGAGGTTGCCGGTGGGCTCGTCGAGCAACACCAATGCCGGGCGGTTGGCCAAGGCGCGGGCAATCGCCACACGCTGGCGTTCGCCCCCCGACAGCTCCGAAGGCTTGTGAGCCAACCGGTGGCCAAGCCCGACCCGTTGCAACAGCTCGGTGGCCCGCGTACGCGCTTCCGGTATCGGCACCTTGCCGATCAGCAGCGGCATGCACACGTTCTCCAGCGCGGTGAATTCCGGCAACAGATGATGGAATTGGTAGACGAAGCCCAGCGCGCGGTTACGCAGCAATCCGCGGTCCTTTTCGCTCAATGCCGAGAGCTCTTCGCCAGCCAGCCAGACGCTGCCTTCGCTGGGGGTATCGAGACCTCCGAGCAGGTTCAGCAAGGTGCTTTTGCCCGAGCCGGAACTACCGACAATGGCAACCCGTTCACCCGGGAAAAGCTCCAGCTGCAATCCCGACAGCACGCTGACCGACTCCGGGCCTTCTTCGTAGCGCTTGCCCAGGTTGCGGCAACTGAGTACCGCACGATCGTTCGCAGACCTTTCGTTCATAACCAGCTCACTCATAACGTAACGCCTCGGCCGGTTGGGTACGGGCCGCTCGCCACGCGGGGTACAGGGTGGCGAAAAAGCTCAGGACGAGCGCCGCGACACAGACCTGCACCACGTCGGCGGCCATCAGCCGAGACGGCAGGTAATCGATGAAATACACCTCGGCACTGAGAAACTTGTGCCCGATCAAGCGTTCCAGCGCGGCGATCCAACCGCTGACGTTGAGCGCGGCCAAGATGCCAAGCACGGCGCCGACCAAGGTACCGACAACGCCGATTACCGTCCCTTGAACCATGAAGATTGCCATGATCTGCCGAGGCGTCGCGCCGAGCGTACGCAGAATGGCGATGTCGCCACGCTTGTCAGTCACGACCATGACCAGCGTGGAAATGATGTTGAAGGCCGCCACCGCGACGATGAGTAGCAAAAGAAGACCGATCATGGCTTTTTCCATGCGTATCGCCTGGTAGAGATTGCCGTGGGTTCGGGTCCAGTCGCGGGAATAGAAGTCGTCGCCCAGCTGACCCGCCAGTTCCCAGGCGATACGCGGTGCTTGGAAGAGATCGGCGAAACGCAGGCGCAGCCCCTGTACCTGATCCGGCTTCCAGCGATGCAGCCGCGCGAGATCGGAAATATTGGCTATCGCCACGTACCCATCGATCTCACCCGCCCCGACATGAAAGATGCCGCTCACAGTGAAGCGCTTCATGCGCGGGAAAACGCCGGCCGGCGTGACCGACACTTCCGGGGCGACGAAAGTGACCTTGTCGCCGACACCGACGCCAAGCTTGGCCGCCGCCCGGTCACCGATGACGATGCCGAACTCGCCTGGCTGCAGGCTATCCAGCGATCCTTGCTGAAAGAACTGACCGATGATGGACACTTCCGCTTCGAGCGTCGGATCCACCGCATTGATGAGAATTTTGCTGACCTGCCCACGATTGGTTAGCAGGCCCTGCATCTGAATGAACGGCGCTACCGCTTCGACTTGCGGATGCTGCACAAGGCGCTGAGCCAGCGCTTGCCAGTCATCGATCGGCGTCGCGCTTTCAACCGTGGCGTGCGGGACCATGCCCAGCACACGGGTGCGCATCTCGTGATCGAAACCATTCATCACCGAAAGCACGACGATCATGACTAACACACCCAGCGCAAGGCCGATCATGGAGGTGAAGGAAATGAAGGAGACGAAGAGGCTGCGACGTCTGGCGCGTGTGTAACGCGCTCCGATATATACGGACAGCGGTCTGAACATAAATCGATGGGTTCGCTTTCGCTGGCGGGGAAATAACAAGCTGAATGACGTCGCCAGGCGGCCTGATACACTCAAACCATCACTGCAGCCCAGGGAACGACATGCCCATAGAAGATACTGAAAATCGCCGCGAATACTACCGTATCGAGGATGTGATCGCACTGGAAATCCTGCCGCTGGAACACCCTGCAACAGTCAAGGACAGCGGCGAGAATACGCTGTTCGAGCTGCTTGGCGAGCTGCACCAACTCGATTTCGAAGCGCAGCATCTTCTACGTCAGATAGCCGAGGGCAACCGCACGCTGGCCAACTACCTGAAGGTGCAGAACAAACGCATCGATTTGATCGGCCAGGCGCTGACGATGGATCTGCTGAAAGACCTCGGCCCTGCGCGTACGGTCGTTTTGTCGGAAGGTGGCATCAGCTTCGTCAACGATCAACCTCTCGAAGAGGGCTCGGCCTGGATGCTCAAGCTGGCGTTACTGCCGCAGGGCCTGGGCATGTTGCTCACTGCTCGCATCGCCAGTTGCCAGGCACTCGACGACGGTCAATTTGCTATCGGTACCTCGTTCGAGGCGTTGACTGATGCACAGCGACAGCTGCTCGCACGCCATATCCTGCAGAAACAGGCGACGGAACGACGCCTGGCCCGTGAAAGCCTGCAAGGAACCTGAAATGCAACGGTTACTGACTTTCTTTTTGACAGTCGCGCTCTACATCCCGGCACATGCCGACGTCATCCACATTCCCGTTGGCCAGCAAGGCTCAGCCGAGATGGCAATGCCCAATCGGGGCGACTCCAGAAACCAGGTGCTGGATCGTTTCGGCCTTGCCGACGAAGAACACCCTGCCGTAGGCCAGCCGCCCATCACGCGCTGGGATTACCGAGAGTTTTCCGTGTACTTCGAGGGTAATCGGGTCATCAACAGCGTCCAGCATCATCAACGCACTACGCCAATACAGCGAGGCATCCAACCGTGACCCTGATCTACGGCCATCGTGGCGCCAAAGGCGAAGCGCCGGAAAATACCCTGGTCGGCTTCCAGCAATGCCTCGACCACGGCGTGCGGCGTTGCGAACTGGATCTGCATCTGTCCAAAGACGGTGAGCTGATGGTCATCCATGACCCGACGCTCAAGCGCACCACCGGGCGGCGCGGCAAGGTGGTAGAGCACGACGCCGAAGAACTGACTCGTTACGACGCGCGCCAGGGCGGACCTGGCTGGAAGCAGCCCTGCCCTATTCCGCGCCTGTCGGAGCTGTTCGAGAAATGTGCGTTCGATCACTGGCAGCTGGAAGTCAAAAGCGCCTCCAGAGTGCGTGCCGCACGTTCGGTACTGGCGATCCGCGAACTGGCCGAACGTTACGGGCTGCTTGAGCGGATCACCGTTACTTCCGGATCGCGGGAAGTGCTGCGGGCACTGAAGCGCCTGACGCCGGAAATTTCCTGCGGCCTGGTGGCCGAGTACGCCTGGCTCGACCCGCTGAAAGTGGCCAAGCAGTACGACTGCAACCTGCTGGCACTGAAATGGACGCTATGCACGCCCGAGCGGATCGCAAAAGCCCGCCAACAAGGCCTGCACGTATCAGTCTGGACGGTGAACGAACCGGCACTGATGCGTCGGCTCGCCGACTTCGGCGTTGACAGCCTGATTACCGACTTCCCCGGCTTGGCGGTCGAGACACTGGCCAGGCGATAAGCTGAAGGCTGAAGGCTGAAGGCTGAAGGCTGAAGGCTGGCCAGCGTGCCGGCTTTTCCCACCTCCATATCAAGCATCTTCTTCAATCTTCCGACCTCAAGCGGCTTCTAATCGTCCCGCTTTCCAACCTCCAGCGCTCTTATCGGCTTTTTTGTTTCCTGATCAAAAACTCTCCCGATTTGGCCAGCGCCAATGCCGGGTATCCTCTCCGACCGGCTCAGGCCACCGGTCGGAGCCGCTCAAAAAAGCCGGTTTAGCCCGTCGAATGCAGCGACGCGATAGGCTTCAGCCATGGTCGGGTAGTTGAATGTGGTGTTGATGAAGTACTTGATCGTATTCGCCTCACCCGGCTGATTCATGATCGCCTGACCGATGTGCACGATTTCCGAAGCCTGATAGCCGAAGCAATGCACGCCAAGCACGGCCAGCGTCTCGCGATGGAAAAGGATTTTCAGCATGCCGACCGGCTCGGCTGATATCTGCGCGCGCGCCATGCCCTTGAAGAACGCCTTACCCACTTCGTAGGGCACCTTCGCTTCGGTGAGTTCACGCTCGTTCTTGCCGATCGAGCTGATCTCCGGAATGGTGTAGATACCGGTCGGCACGTCGTCAACGAAGCGCCAGCTGTCGTTCTCGACGATGCTGCCGGCGGCCGAACGGCCCTGGTCGTACGCGGCACTAGCCAGCGAGGGCCAGCCGATCACGTCTCCGGCCGCGTAGATATTGCCCACGTCGGTACGGTAATGCTCGTCTACCTTTATCTGCCCGCGGCTGTTGACCTTCAGACCAATATTCTCCAGCGCGAGCTTGTCGGTGTTACCGGTCCGCCCATTGCACCAGAGGAAGGCATCCGCTTTGATCTTCTTGCCTGACTTGAGGTGCAGGATGACGCCGTTATCGACGCCTTCAACGCGCTCATACTCCTCCTTATGGCGGATCAGCACATTGTTGTTGCGCAGGTGATAGCTGAGCGCATCGGAGATTTCATCGTCCAGGAAACTCAGCAACTGATCGCGGTTGTCGATCAGGTCGACCAGCACACCCAAACCACTGAAAATCGACGCGTACTCGGAACCGATCACCCCTGCGCCATAAATGATCAGCCGGCGCGGTGTATGGCTCAGGGTCAGGATGGTGTCGCTGTCGTAGATGCGCGGGTGTGAGAAGTCAACGTCGGCGGGGCGATAGGGGCGAGAACCGGTGGCGATGATGAACTGGGCAGCTACTAGTTTTTCCACCATGCCGTTGGCACTGACCACTTCTACCGTATGCTCATCGGCGAAACTCGCGGTGCCGAAAAAAATATCGATGCGGTTACGTGCATAGTAGCCGGTGCGCGACGTGACCTGTTTGGCGATTACGCTCTCGGCGCTCTTCAGGACGTCGGGGAACGAAAACCAGCGCGGCTCGCCAATCTGGCGAAACAGCGGATTGGTATTGTATTGCATGATCTGCCGAACCGAATGGCGCAGCGCTTTGGAAGGAATGGTACCCAGATGGGTAGAGTTACCACCGACGTGCGGTCTGCTATCGATTACGGCTACCTTGCGCCCCGCCTTGACCGCGTTCATCGCCGCGCCTTCGCCGGCTGGTCCCGAGCCCAGTACCACTACATCGTAATTGTAGACAGCCATATTCCCCCCTGAACACGCAGCAGGAAGCCTGCCGCTTTAACGAATTGGTCGACTGGCGAGATCGCTTGGCGCTGGCGCCTTGAATCGGGCAGAGACCACGCAACATCCCACAGGACCGTAGCCAATGGCATCTTAGCCATCCGCCCGATCAATCCCGATGTCAGCGCTTGGTCGCGTCGTATGCGAGATCGGCTTTGGCGCCCTGGCTTGTTTCCTTATTGACCTCTTCGCATTTCTCGCGGCTTCCGCCACAAATCGAGCACTCCTTCTCGATGCCGAGGTTAGCGATGCCGCCGCAGGAACCCGCGATGGGCTTGCGCCCCATGATCACGCCGATGGACATGCCGAACACGACCAACAGCATGACGAGAAAAACCACCAACCAAGTCATTGCTCTGCTCCCGCACCGAACAATTCATCGAACGTTTCGGTGCTTCTGCTTACGAATTTCTGCCCTTCGCGAATAACGAAGAACGCTGCGATTTTCCGCTCGGCCGCATACAGCATCCCTCGTTCGGGACCTAACACCATGAGCACGGTAGACAAGCCATCGGCCCGCAAGGTCGACGGATCGACGACCGTTACGGCAGCCAAATGATGATCGATCGGTGCGCCGGTCTGCGGATCGAGCGTATGGGAGTACCGTTTGCCATCACGCTCGAAATAGTTGCGATAGTCGCCAGACGTGGAAACGGCGTAACCGTCCAGCTCGATGATTCGCTGAGCGACGCGCTCATCGTCATGCGGCGCTTCGATAGCGATGCGCCAGGAAGTCCCGTCCGGTTTGCGGCCTCGGGCCTTGAGTTCACCGGTAATTTCGACCAGATAGCTGCTCACACCAGAGGCATCGAGCATCGCCGTCACCTGATCCACCGCATAACCCGCGGCGATGCTGTTGAAATCGACCTGAACGGCCCTGGCCTTGCAAAGTCGCTCGCCCTCGATGCGCAGATGCTGCTGGCCGACGTCCTGCCGAACCTTGGCGATCTCCTCCGTTGACGGAACCCGCTCGCCGCGCCCCTGCGGACCAAAACCCCAGAGATTGAGCAGCGGCTCGATGGTCAAATCCAGAGCACCGTCGCTTTCCTCCGAAAGCCGCTGCCCCGCCACGACCAGCTCGCGCACGCCGCTCGGCATAACCATGCATTCGCCGCCCGGCAACGCATTGAAGACTTCGATATCCGAATCGACGCGGTAGGTCGACATCTGTTTGTCGATCTGCGCCAGGATCGACTCGGCATCACGTTGCAGCTGGGCTTTGTCGGCAGCCTGGTTATCCGCCACGTATTTCACTGAGTAGGTGCTACCCATGGTCGGACCGCTGAAGCTTTCCACCTTGTCCTGAAAAAGACAGCCCGTCAGGGCTGCCGCCAGGACGGCAACGATGACGGGCTGTAATAACGCATGGGCCATGCTAGCCGCCGAAGTCGTCGAGCAGGATGTTCTCCGGTTCCACGCCCAAGTCGGTCAGCAGCTTGATGACCGAAGCGTTCATCATCGGTGGGCCGCACATGTAGAACTCGCAATCTTCCGGCGCCGGATGATCCTTCAGATAGTTCTCGTACAGCACGTTATGAATGAAGCCGGTCGGGCCTTCCCAGTTGTCTTCCGGCTGAGGATCGGACAGCGCCAAGTGCCATTCGAAGTTTTCATTCTCGGCCTGCAGTTGATCATATTCCTCGACATAGAACGCCTCGCGCATTGAGCGCGCGCCGTACCAAAAGGTCATTTTGCGCTTGGACTTCAATCGCTTGAGCTGATCGAAGATATGCGAGCGCATTGGCGCCATACCGGCGCCACCGCCGATGAAGACCATCTCAGCATCGGTGTCCTTGGCGAAGAACTCACCGAAAGGGCCATAGACGGTAACCTTGTCACCCGGCTTGAGGTTGAACACCCAGGACGACATCTGGCCAGGCGGCAGATGATCCTTGCCCGGCGGCGGTGAAGCGATACGGATATTGAACTTCACCAGACCGACTTCTTCCGGATAGTTCGCCATGGAATAAGCACGAATCACCGTCTCGTCGACCTTGGATACATATTTCCACTGGTTGAACTTGTCCCAATCGCCGCGATATTCCTCCTGAATATCGAAGTCCTTGTAATTGACGGTATGCGGCGGGCATTCCAACTGCACGTAGCCGCCGGCACGGAAGTCGACGTTCTCGCCTTCGGGCAGCTTGAGGGTCAGCTCCTTGATGAAAGTGGCCACGTTGGGGTTTGATTCCACCGTGCATTCCCACTTCTTCACGCCGAAGACTTCTTCCGGGACCTCAATCTTCATGTCCGCCTTGACCGGAGTCTGACAGGACAGACGCCAGCCTTCACCCGCCTCGCGACGGGTGAAATGCGACTCTTCGGTAGGCAGCATCTCGCCGCCTCCGCTTTCGACGATGCACTTGCACTGCGCGCAGGTGCCGCCGCCGCCGCAGGCAGACGAGAGGAAAATGTTGTTGGATGCGAGGGTTTGCAACAGCTTGCCGCCAGCGGGCACGGTAATGGTGCGTTCGCCGTTGATCTCGATGTTGATATCGCCGCTGGAAACCAGCTTGGCGCGTGCCGCCAGGATGATCATCACCAGCGCAAGCACGATGGCGGTGAACATGCCGATGGCGAGGAAAATTTCGTAACTCATCTGTTCATCCCGTCCTTACAGCTGTACGCCAGAGAATGACATGAAGCCCAGCGACATCAGGCCGATGGTGATGAAGGTGATGCCCAGACCTTGCAGACCATCCGGCACATCGCTGTATTTCAGCTTCTCGCGGATGCCCGCCAGCAAGGCAATGGCCAGCGCCCAGGAGGCACCGGAACCGAAGCCGTACACCACACTCTCGCTCAGGTTGTAGTCGCGCTCGACCATGAACAGGGTGCCACCCATGATGGCGCAGTTCACGGTAATCAGCGGAAGGAACACACCGAGGGCGTTGTAGAGACTGGGTACATATTTATCGAGCAGCATTTCGAGGATCTGCACGATCGCCGCGATCACGCCGATGTAGCTGAGCAAGCCTAGAAAGCTCAGATCTACCTCGGGCAATCCGGCCCAGGACAGCGCACCGGCCTTGAGCAGGTAGGTGTAGATCAGGTTGTTGGCCGGCACGGTGATCGCTTGCACCACGATGACTGCGATACCAAGACCGATGGCCGTCTCTACCTTCTTCGAGATGGCGATGAAGGTGCACATGCCAAGGAAGAACGCCAGGGCCATGTTCTCGATGAACACGGCGCGGACGAACAGGCTGATGTAATGCTCCATTAGTAAGCCTCCTTGTTCGAGACTTGTGGGGCCATTTTGAAGGAAGGTTTCTCCATCTGCTCTTTCTTCCAGCTGCGGATGCCCCAGATGAACAGACCGATCAGGAAGAACGCAGAAGGAGGCAGCAATAACAGGCCATTGGGCTGATACCAGCCGCCATCGTTGACCACTGGAATGATGGTGTAACCCATCAGCTTGCCGGCGCCGAACAGCTCGCGAACGATGCCCAGAGCAATCAGCATGGCGCTGTAGCCCAGGCCGTTGCCGATCCCGTCGAAAAATGACAGGACCGGTGGATTCTGCATGGCAAATGCTTCGGCACGTCCCATCACGATGCAGTTCGTGATGATCAAACCGACAAAGACCGACAACTGTTTGGACAGTGAGTAGGCATAGGCCTTGAGTACTTGATCGACCACGATTACCAGCGAGGCGATGATCACCATCTGCACGATCATGCGGATCGAGCTCGGAATCTGGCTGCGAATCATCGAGATGAACAGGTTGGAGAACCCGGTGACCAGCGTTAGGGCGATGGACATCACTAGCGCGGTTTTCAGGTTCGAAGTGACCGCCAGGGCTGAGCAGATGCCCAGGATCTGCAGGCCGATGGGGTTGTTATTGAAAATCGGATCGAATAGAACTTGCTTGATAGTGGGTTGCGACATGCTCATGCCTCCCCTGTGCGCAGATTAGCGATAAAGGTGCCGAAGCCGTTCTCACCCAGCCAGAAGTGCAACAGGTTGTTCACACCGTTGCTGGTCAGGGTCGCACCTGCCAGACCGTCGACCTGATGATCTGCCTTGGCGCTCTGCGGATCTACGCTGCCCTTGACGATCTGCACAGCGAGGTTGCCGTTGTCATCGAACAGCTCCTTGCCGGGCCAGAGGCCTCGCCATTTCGGATTATCGACTTCGCCGCCGAGACCGGGTGTTTCACCATGCTGGTAGAAACCGAAGCCGGCAACGGTATCCAGATCGCCCTTGACGGCCATGAAGCCGTACAGCGTGGACCACAGACCGTAACCCCGTACCGGCAGGATCAGTGTGTCCAACTCGCCATCTTCTTCCACTATATAAACAGTGCTGTAACGCTCACGGCGCTTGATGGAGGCGATATCTTCCGAACCAGGAAGCGCCTCGGAGAGTGCCGGATCCTTCGCAGCCACGAGCGGATCGAAGGTCTGCGGATCGAACTCGTCGCTGAATGTGCCGGTTTCCAGATCGACCAGCCGGGCGATGATCCGCTCGTTATACAGCGCCTTGACCTGATTGGCGGACATGCCCGCCTCGCCCAACCCGGCAATCGCCAGGATGCTGCGCTGCTTGTCCAGCTGACGGTTCTCCACTTGCGTCGGGCGCAATGCCACCGCCGCGCCGGCAACGAATACCGAACAGACCAGGCAGACCAGCAAGGCAACCGTCAGCGTACGGACGGTGGATTCTTTTTGACTAGACATTGCGTGCCAGCCTCCGCTTGATGTTGGCCTGGATGACGAAATGGTCGATCAACGGTGCGCACAGGTTGGCGAACAGGATCGCCAGCATCATGCCTTCCGGGAAAGCCGGGTTGACCACGCGGATCAGCACGACCATCACACCGATCAGGATGCCGAACACCCACTTGCCGGCGTTGGTCATCGATGCGGAAACAGGGTCGGTCGCCATGAAGATCAGGCCAAAGGCGAAACCGCCCACCACCATGTGCCAATGCCAGGGCATGGCGAACATCGGGTTGGTGTCAGAGCCGATCATATTGAACAGGTAGCTCAGCGCGATCATCCCGATCATCACGCCGGAAACGATGCGCCAGGAGGCGATCTTGGTCAGCAGCAGGACCGCACCACCGATGAAGATGGCCAGGGTACTGGTCTCGCCAAGCGAGCCGTGTATGGTCCCGATGAAGGCGTCCATCCAGGTGATGCCGTTGTCGAGCACGTTCTCGATACCGCCCGCAAAGCTAAGGCTCAGCGCGGTAGCGCCAGCGAAGCCGTCTACCGAAGTCCAGACCATATCGCCGGACATCTGCGCCGGATAAGCGAAGAACAGGAACGCACGACCGGTGAGCGCCGGGTTGAGGAAGTTCTTACCTGTGCCACCGAACACTTCCTTACCGATCACCACGCCGAAGCTGATACCCAGCGCTACCTGCCAAAGCGGAATACTCGGCGGCAGGATCAGAGCGAACAGCACCGATGTGACGAAGAAGCCTTCGTTGACCTCATGCTTACGGATCGAGGCGAACAGTACTTCCCAGAAACCGCCAACGATGAAGGTCACCGCGTAGATCGGCAGGAAGTAGGCCGCGCCTTGGATGAAGTTATCCCACAGACTCGCCGGGTCGAAACCGGCCAGCGCACCGATTAGCGCAAAGCGCCAACCTTCCTGCGCGGCCAGCAGACCAGGGCTTTGCGCGAAGATCAGGTTGGCCTGGTAACCGGTGTTCCACATACCAAAGAACATCGCCGGGAAGGTGCACAACCAGACGGTGATCATCATGCGCTTGAGGTCGATGCCGTCACGCACGTGGGCGGTGGTCTTGGTGACGCTGCCCGGACGATAAAGGAAGGTGTCGGCGGCTTCGTACAGTGCGTACCACTTTTCGTACTTGCCGCCCTTCTCGAAATGGTGCTCGATCTTGTCGAGGAATGCGCGAATGCCCATGCCTTACCCCTCCTTCTCGATACGGGTCAGATTGTCCCGCAGGATCGGGCCGTATTCGTATTTGCCGGCGCAGACATAACTGCACAGCGCCAGATCCTCTTCGTCGAGCTCCAGGCAACCGAGTTTCTGGGCCGTTTCGGTGTCGCCCACGATCAGCGAGCGCAGCAACTGGGTCGGCAGAATGTCCAGCGGCATCACTTCCTCGTAGTTACCCACCGGCACCATTGCACGCGGGCTGCCGTTGGTAGAGGTAGAGAAGGCGAACTTCTTGGCGGCGTTCAGTTTGGAAATGAAGATATTGAGGACCGAGTGCTTGTCGCCACCTGCGCGCAGGTAATGCAGCATCTCACGCTCTTTGCCCTCACGTAGGCAGGACACCTGCTGGTGGTAGCGACCGAGATAGGCGAAAGCGCCATGTGCGGTACGACCGCCGAGCAACGAACCGGAAACGACGCGATTGGCGCCGGGCTGTAGTTCGCCCGCAGTCAATTCGTCCAGATTGGCGCCCAAGCGGGTGCGCACCAGACGCGGGTTTCCCACCACCGGGCCAGCAAGTGACACCACTCGCTCGACCGACAGGCGACCAGTAGTGAACAGCACACCAATGGCGATTACTTCCTGATAGCCGATGGTCCAGACGCTTTTGCTGGCGCTGACAGGGTCAAGAAAATGAATATGGGTACCGGCCAGACCCGCCGGATGAGGGCCGGAAAAACTTTCGGTCTTCACTTTGGCGAGCTGTTCGCCCGGCAGCGAGGCACCCTCGGCTTTGCACAGGTACAGTTTGCTCAGATTACCGAGAACCTTGAGGCCTGCCTCGAACTCTGCGGCACGCTCGGCGAGGACGACAGCAGGATCGGCAGCCAACGGATGGGTATCGATAGCCGTGACGAAAATGGAGCTAGGCGCGGCGTCGACGGCCGGCACCTTGCTATAGGGACGTGTACGCAGCGCAGTCCAGAGGCCCGACTGCTGGAGATTCTCGCGAATCTGTGCCTCGCTCAGTCCTTCGAGCTCTGTGGCGGCGTACTGGGTGAAAGTCACCTCGTCCGCACCTTCGAGATCAACGACCACCGACTGCAGGACGCGCTTCTCACCACGGTGGATGGCACTGACGACGCCAGCACCAGGCGCGGTGAAAACAACGCCGGGCGTCTTCTTGTCAGAGAACAGTACCTGTCCCAACTTGACCCGATCACCGACCTGAACTTCCATGGTCGGCTTCATGCCAGGGTAATCAAACCCTATGACGGCGACGCTTCGCACGGGCCTTCCAGCCTCGATACGCTGCGCCGGCGCACCTGCAATGGGCAAATCAAGCCCACGTTTTATATTGATCATCGGTTCGCTAACCACTGATTTAAAAGGCTTTTTTACGAGCTCCGCAGCTTGGCTAAAGTCGAATTGCACAACGCGCGCCGATGAGTTATCAGCGCGACGCTATGCCGCGGGCCCAGGTAGAAATCCGCCCGATTATAGAGGTCGGGGGCCAAGACTGGCCACCCAAGAGCTTTCAATTTTTTGACTGCGGACAAGCGCGTCTTGTAACCGACTATTGACGCGAGCCGCTATAGAGCCTGGATACGGCGGGAATGTTTCACTCAAAAGCAAAACGGGAGCCGAGGCTCCCGTTTATGTACCGATGCGTTAGCGTGGGAAAGCTGGCGGATTGACCCCGGCCATATCTTCCATCACACGCACCACCTGGCAGCTGTAGCCGAACTCGTTGTCGTACCAGACGTAGAGCACGACACGGTTGTCGCTGCAAATGGTTGCTTCGGCATCGACGACGCCGGCATGGCGCGAACCGACGAAGTCCGTGGAAACCACTTCCTGCGAATTGACGAAGTCGATCTGCTTCTGCAGATCCGAGTGCATGGCCATCTGGCGCAGGTACTCGTTGATCTCATCGCGGTTGGTAGCCTTTTCCAGATTCAGGTTGAGGATTGCCATGGAGACGTTGGGCGTCGGCACGCGGATGGCGTTGCCGGTCAGCTTGCCCTTGAGCACCGGCAGCGCCTTGGCAGCTGCAGTGGCGGCACCAGTTTCGGTGATGACCATGTTCAGCGCAGCACTACGACCACGACGACTACCCTTATGGAAGTTGTCGATCAGGTTCTGGTCGTTGGTATACGAATGAACGGTCTCCACGTGACCATTGACGATGCCGTACTGGTCGTTGACCGCCTTGAGCACCGGCACGATGGCGTTGGTGGTGCAGGACGCGGCAGAGACGATCTTGTCGTCATCGGTGATCTCGCTATGGTTGATGCCATGCACGATGTTCTTCAGCTCACCCTTGCCCGGTGCAGTCAGCACTACGCGGGCAACGCCTGGGCACTGGAGGTGCTGGCCCAGGCCCGCAGCGTCACGCCAGACACCCGTGTTGTCCACAAGCAAGGCATTTTCGATACCGTACTGCGTGTAATCGACCTCTTTCGGGTCCTTGGCATAGATCACCTGGATCAGGTTGCCGTTAGCGGTGATGGTGTTGTTCTCGGCATCAATATGAATGGTGCCATCGAACGGACCATGCACTGAATCGCGGCGCAGCAGGCTGGCGCGCTTGACCAGGTCGTTCTCGGCACCCTTGCGCACGACGATGGCGCGCAGGCGCAGGCCGTCGCCTGCACCGGTCTTTTCGATCAGGATGCGCGCCAGCAGACGGCCGATACGACCGAAGCCATACAGGACGACGTCGGTGCCTTTATGCAGACCCGAGGTGTTGCGCTTGCCGGCAACTTCGGCCAGCTCATCACGCACGAACTGGTCGAGGCTACGGCCGTTGCCTTCGGCCTTGAACTTGCCCACAAGCTTGCCCAGGTCCACCGAGGCGGCGCCCAGATCCATGCTGCTCATGGTCGTGAGAATCTGATGGGTTTCGTTGACACAGAGTTCGGCTTCGTCGGCCTGACGGTGACGAGCGAAACGATGTGCTTTGAGCAATGCGATGACCGAACGGTTGATCAACCCACGGCCGTAGATGGAAGTCACCACGTTGTTGTTACGATACAGCTGACCAATCAGCGGAATCATCGCTTCGGCGAGGGCTTCTCGATCAATCCATTCACCAAGACACTGGTCGGGCTTCTGAGTCACGGGCAGTTCCTTCCAACATGTAGGGGCTGAGAAAAAGGGCTACATTATGCCGACGCACCCTAGCGCCGGCAATCTGTGCAGCGGAAACACTGACAGCGTCCCGCGCGGATAGTTACAATCCGGGCGGTCCATTTTTCGACCGGAGCCACGCCCACTCGTGTCCGTATTGCGCCTTCCGCCCATGCCTGCCGCCAGCGGCAAGCAAACCTGGGGCAACCTTCCCGGAGCCGCGCTAAGCCTGGCCATTGCCGAATCAGCCAGCCGCGCAGAATGCTTCACCCTACTTCTTACCGCCGACAGCCAGAGCGCCGAGCGCTTGAAGGAAGAGCTGGCATTCTTTGCGCCCGGCCTGCCGGTGCTGCATTTCCCCGATTGGGAAACGCTGCCCTACGACGTGTTTTCGCCGCACCAGGACATCATTTCCCAGCGCATCGCGGCGCTCTATCAGCTGCCCGAGCTGACCCACGGCGTCTTGGTAGTTCCGATCACTACCGCGCTACATCGCCTGGCGCCCAAGCGTTTTCTATTGGGTTCGAGCCTGGTGCTCGACGTCGGCCAGAAGCTTGATGTCGAGCAGATGCGTTCGCGGCTAGAAGCGGCGGGTTATCGCTGCGTCGATACAGTATACGAACATGGCGAATTCGCCGTACGCGGCGCGCTGATCGATCTGTTCCCGATGGGCAGCACCCTGCCCTACCGCATCGACCTGTTCGATGACGAAATCGAGACGCTGCGCACCTTCGACCCGGAAAACCAGCGCTCCATCGAGAAGGTCGAGTCGGTACGACTGCTGCCGGCCCGCGAGTTCCCTGTAAAGAAGGAAGCCGTCACCGGCTTCCGTGCACGCTTCCGTGAGCGCTTCGACGTGGACTTCCGCCGCTGCCCGGTCTACCAGGACCTGTCCACCGGCATCACCCCGGCGGGCATCGAGTATTACCTGCCCCTGTTCTTTGACGAGACTTCGACGCTGTTCGACTATCTGCCGGAAGACACACAAGTGTTTTCCCTGCCGGGCATCGAACAGGCTGCCGAGCAGTTCTGGAAGGACGTGCGCAACCGGTACGAAGACCGACGCGTCGACCCCGAGCGCCCGCTGCTGCCGCCCGCCGAGTTGTTCATGCCGGTGGAAGACTGCTTCGCCCGGCTGAAGCTGTGGCCGCGCGTGGTGGCCAGCCAGGAGGATGTGGAAACCGGCATCGGCCGTGAGCGCTTCCCCGCCAGCCCGCTGCCGGAGCTGGCCATTGAAGCCAAGGCCAGCGAGCCGCTGGGTGCGCTGCGGCGCTTTCTCGACGAATTTCCCGGTCGCGTGCTGTTCACCGCCGAATCGGCCGGTCGCCGCGAAGTGCTGCTGGAACTGCTGGCGCGGCTGAAATTGCGCCCGCAGGAAGTCGAGGGCTGGACAGGCTTCCTGCAAAGCAAAGAGCGCCTGGCCATCAGCATCGCGCCGCTGGACGAGGGCTTGCTGCTGCAAGAGCCGCAGCTGGCGCTGGTCGCCGAAAGCCCGCTGTTTGGCCAGCGCATCATGCAGCGCCGCCGTCGCGAGAAGACCCGCGATGCCGGCGAAAACGTCATCAAGAACCTCACCGAGCTGCGTGAAGGCGCACCAGTGGTGCACATCGACCATGGCGTCGGTCGCTACCAGGGCCTGATTACTCTGGAGATCGAAGACCAATCGGCGGAATTCCTCCAGCTGCAATATGCCGAGGAAGCCAAGCTCTACGTGCCGGTGGCCAGCCTGCACCTGATCGCCCGCTACACCGGCAGCGACGATGCCCTGGCACCGCTGCACCGGCTGGGCTCGGAAACTTGGCAGAAAGCCAAGCGCAAGGCCTCCGAGCAGGTCCGCGATGTCGCCGCCGAACTGCTGGATATCTATGCCCGGCGCGCAGCGCGCGAAGGCTATGCCTTCCAGGACCCGCAGCTGGACTACGACACCTTCAGCGCCGGCTTCCCCTTCGAGGAAACCCCTGATCAGCAAGCCGCCATCGACGCCGTGCGCGCCGACATGCTCGCGGCCAAACCCATGGATCGCCTGGTCTGCGGCGACGTCGGCTTCGGCAAGACCGAAGTGGCCATGCGTGCGGCCTTTATTGCCGTTCATAGCGGGAGGCAGGTAGCCGTGCTGGTGCCCACCACCCTGCTTGCCCAGCAACACTACAACAGCTTCCGCGACCGCTTCGCCGACTGGCCGGTGAAGGTCGAGGTGATGAGCCGCTTCAAATCCACCAAGGAAATCCAGGCGGCGGTGGACCAACTGGCCGAAGGCAAGGTGGACATCCTTATCGGCACCCACAAGCTGCTGCAGGACGACGTCAAGTTCACCAACCTGGGCCTGGTGATCATCGACGAGGAACACCGTTTCGGCGTGCGCCAGAAGGAACAACTCAAGGCGCTGCGCAGCGAGGTGGACATTCTCACCCTCACCGCCACGCCGATCCCACGCACGCTGAACATGGCGGTGGCGGGCATGCGCGACCTGTCGATCATCGCCACGCCGCCGGCACGCCGGCTGTCGGTGCGCACCTTTGTCATGGAAGCCAACAAGCCGACCATTAAGGAAGCCTTGCTGCGCGAATTGCTGCGCGGCGGCCAGGTCTATTACCTGCACAACGACGTGAAGACCATCGAGAAGTGCGCCGCGGACCTCGCCGAGCTGGTGCCCGAAGCACGCATTGGCATCGGCCACGGGCAGATGCGCGAGCGCGAGCTGGAGCAGGTGATGGGCGACTTCTACCACAAGCGCTTCAACGTGCTGGTCGCCTCGACCATCATCGAGACCGGCATCGACGTGCCCAGCGCCAACACCATCATCATCGAGCGCGCCGACAAGTTCGGCCTGGCCCAGCTGCACCAGCTGCGCGGTCGCGTCGGGCGCAGCCACCACCAGGCCTACGCCTACCTGCTCACACCGCCGCGCAAGCAGATGACCCCAGACGCCGAAAAGCGTCTGGAAGCCATCGCCAACGCCCAAGACTTGGGTGCCGGTTTCGTCCTGGCCACTCACGACCTGGAAATCCGCGGCGCCGGCGAACTGCTCGGCGACGGCCAGAGCGGGCAAATCCAGGCGGTCGGTTTCACCCTTTATATGGAAATGCTCGAACGCGCGGTCAAAGCGATCCAGAAAGGCGAGCAGCCGAACCTTGACCAGCCGCTTGGTGGCGGCCCGGAAATCAACCTGCGCGTGCCGGCACTGATCCCCGAGGACTACCTGCCGGACGTGCATGCGCGGCTGATCCTCTACAAGCGCATCGCCAATGCCGCCGACGAGGACGGTCTGAACGAGCTGCAGGTGGAGATGATCGATCGCTTCGGCCTGCTGCCCGATGCCGCCAAGCACCTGATCCGCCTGACGCTGCTCAAGCTGCAGGCAGAAAAGCTCGGCATCACCAAGATCGATGCCGGCCCGCAGGGCGGACGCATCGAGTTCGCCGCCGACACGCCGGTGGACCCCATGGCGCTGATCAAGCTGATCCAGACGCAGCCCAAGCGCTACAAATTCGAGGGAGCGACGGTATTCAAGTTTCAGGTGCCCATGGAACGGCCGGAAGAACGTTTCAACACGCTGGAAGCGCTGCTCGAACGCCTGACGCCGGCGACTGGTCAGTGAGACCTTTCGCCGTTGTCCCGCCCCTTCCCGCTCGCGCCTGAAGCATGTCCGAGACTTTTTTCGATCACCTGCCCGAACCCTGGACAGCCGGCTTCTCGCCGCTAGCCCTGAGCCGTGGCAGGCAATATGCCGAGGAAGGGCGAGTGCGGGTCACCGAGCAGACGGCACAGCGGGTCGCGGCCAGTTGTCAGGGCAGCCGGAGCAACAGCTACCGGCAAACCCTGTCTCTCAGGCCGCGTGGCGAACTGCACTGCCTTTGCACCTGCCCAGTGGGCTGGGCCTGCAAGCACGCGGCAGCCGTGCTCTATGTACTGGAGCGACAGGCGCAAACCGTCGAACCGGAGCAGCACCGCGGGGACGGCCTACGCGACGAGCTGCAAACATGGCTCTCACACCTGCCACAGGCCCTCGGCGAGGCGCCTGCGGTGCCAGCACAACATTGCCTGCGCTATCTGATCGAGCCTGGGCTTTCCGTCGCAGTATTCAAGGTGCGTCAGCTCAAGGACGGTGGCGTCAGCTCCAGCCAGCCCTATTTCACAATGCGCGAGGCGAGCTTCCGGCAACCGCGCTTCATGCAGCCAATCGACCTACGTATCGCCGCACTGCTGAACCTGTGCGCCGGCAGCGGCAATGTGTTCTGGCTCGAAGGCCCGAATGGCGGCGAGGCGCTGCGGCTCGTGCTCGAAAGCGGGTGCGCCTACCTACACTTCGAGCGACCGCCGCTGCAATCCGGCCTTTCACGTGAAGCCCGGTTGCAATGGCACACCGCAGCCAACGGCACCCTGTACCCAAGCCTTGCACCGGACGGCGTCGAGCTGATCGAGCGCATCGATCCGTTGTACTACCTGGACAAGTCGAAGGGCGAGATCGGACTGGTCGACCATGGCCTGACCGACACTCTGGCCCGACATCTGCTCGATCTGCCCGAAGTGCCCGCCGCGCAGGCCACGCTGTTCAGCCTTTCGCTGAGCGATATCGCCCCTAAGCTGCCGGCACCGAGCAAACCACAGGAACAACGCATCGACGACCTGTCGCCCCGGCCGCGCCTATCGCTGGGCAGCCATCAATCGATGAACTACCACCCCGGCAGCGGGAAAATGGTCAACGAACAGCAGCACCGCGCCGGGCTCAGCTTCGTCTATGACCGCACGGCGGTGCACGGCAAGGGCAAGCCTGATGAGCGCGTACGCCAGGTCAGCGGCCAGGACATCCTCAGCATCGCGCGCCAGCCCAAAGCCGAACAGACGCTGCGCCAGCGCCTGCAGCAACTCGGGCTACGCCCTGCCCTGCGCCAAAGCCTGGCGCTACCGAAAGATTCGGCTGAGATGTACGAACTGCCCAATGAAAGTGCCTGGCTGCAGTTCGTACAGGTACACCTGTCGCAGCTGCGCGACGAGGGCTGGGAGATCGTCATCCAGCCGGGCTTCGTCTATGACCTTGCCGATGTCGAGCAATGGTACGCCGAGGTCGAGGAAGCGCCGGAACACAGCTGGTTCGACCTGGAACTGGGCATCGTCGTCGAAGGCGAGCGCATCAGCCTGCTGCCGGTGTTGCTGGACGTGATCCGCAAGAACCCGGCCCTGTTGGCGCCGGAACAACTGGCGCAACGTGGCGATGATGAGGCGCTGCGCATCACCCTGGGGCGCCGCGACAATGGTCATCCGTTGCAGGTATTGCTGCCCTTTGGCCGGCTCAAGCCGATCCTTGCCACGCTCGGCGATCTCTATCTACAACAGCAGCCAGACATGGGTGCCAACCTGCGCTTGGGCCAGGCCGACGCCGCGCGCCTGACGCAGCTCGACGATCTCCCGCTGGAATGGCATGGCGGCGAGCGCCTGCGTGATTTCGCCCAACGCCTGCGCGACTATCGCCAGCGCCCCTGCCCGCCGCCCGTGGCGCTGAACGCCGAGCTGCGGCCCTATCAGCTACAGGGTTTGCGCTGGATGCAGACCCTGCGCGAGCTGGAAGTGGGCGGCATTCTCGGCGACGACATGGGCCTGGGCAAAACCCTGCAGACCCTGGCCCATCTGCTTACGGAAAAACAAGCCGGCCGCCTTGACCGCCCCGCTCTTGTGGTGGTGCCCACCAGCCTGATTCCCAACTGGCAGGACGAGGCGGCGCGCTTCACTCCCGATCTTCGGGTGCTCACCCTGCACGGTCCGGCCCGGCAAAAACACTTCGGCGAACTGGCCGAATATGACCTGCTGCTGACCACCTACGCGCTGTTACCCCGGGACGTCGAGCGCCTGGCCGAACAGCCACTGCACGCGCTGATCCTCGACGAAGCGCAGAACATCAAGAACGCCGCCAGCAAGGCGGCTCAGGCCGCTGGCCAGCTTCAGGCCCGGCAACGCCTGTGCCTGAGCGGTACGCCGCTGGAAAACAACCTCGGCGAACTCTGGTCGCTGTTCCACTTCCTCATGCCCGGCTGGCTGGGCAACGTCAAGGAATTCAACCGCACCTACCGCACGCCCATCGAGAAACACGGTGACCCGCTGCGGCTGCAGCATCTGATCGGTCGCATCCGCCCCTTCCTGCTGCGCCGGCACAAGGAAGAGGTGGCGCATGAACTGCCGCCGAAGACCGAAATCCTGCATTGGGTGGAGCTGACCCCGGCGCAACGCGACCTCTATGAAACGGTGCGCCTGGCGATGGACCGCAAGGTGCGTGACGAAATCGACCGCAAGGGTCTGGCGCGCAGCCAGATCATCATTCTCGAAGCCCTGCTCAAGCTGCGTCAGGTCTGCTGTGACCTGCGTCTGGTCAAGGGCGAAACGGCGCGCGCGGTTCGCGGCGGCAGCTCCGGCAAGCTCGACAGCCTGCTGGACATGCTCCAGGAACTACTGGCCGAAGGTCGCCGGGTGCTGCTGTTCTCGCAGTTCACCTCGATGTTGGCGCTGATCGAGGAAAGCCTGCAGCAGCGCGGCATCGATTACGTGCAGATCACCGGCGAAACCCGCGACCGCCGCACCCCGGTCCGGCGCTTCCAGAACGGCGAGGTGCCGGTATTTCTGATCAGCCTCAAGGCCGGCGGTACCGGGCTCAACCTTACCGCCGCCGACACCGTGATCCATTACGACCCCTGGTGGAACCCAGCCGTTGAAAACCAGGCCACCGACCGCGCCTACCGCATCGGCCAGGACAAGCCAGTGTTCGTCTACAAACTCATCGCGCGCGGCACGGTGGAGGAAAAGATCCAGCAACTGCAGGCGCGCAAGGCCGAACTGGCCGCCGGTGTGCTGGACGGCAGCGGCAACGCAGACTGGACGCTGGAGCAAAGCGATATCGAGGCGCTTTTCGCGCCGTTACTCTGACCCGTCCAACCGCACTCGATACGTCGTTCAATGCCTGAACAGCAGATAAGCGGCCGCCATGATGCAGAGGCTGGCAAAACCCAGCTGAATGAACCTCGGCGGTAGCCCGGCGAAGAGCCTTCTACCCGCCAACATCCCCACCACACTGGCGGCGACAAAACCCAGGCCTGACGTATCGATCGTGGCGCCGGCGACCAGGGCGCTTACCGCAGTACTACCGGAGATGAGCGCCATCGCCATGAGGGACGTGGCGACGACGCCATTAAGACCCACGTTGGTGAACGTCTGCAGCGCCGGCACCAGCAGGAACCCACCACCGACACCCAACAGACCGGACAGCAGACCGGACAGCGAGCCGATGGCGGCCAGGGTCGCCGAGCACTTCAGATTCCAGCACAGGCGGCCCGTGCAAGGATCGAGAACGCAGTTGGCAGACCTCCCCAATCGCTCGTCCTCCGTACCACGGCGGGCCGCGCGCAGCGTGCGTACCGCGATGAACAGCAGCAAGGCGCCCAGCAACACCGCCAGCAGGCTCTCGGGCAGCCGCGCGGCTAACCACAGGCCCAGGGGGGAAACGGCCGCGCCCAGCACGGCCATGAGCAGCGCAGCACGATAGCGCACCAGCCCCTGGCGCCAGGCACCAACAGCGCCGGCAGCGGCCGCCGTGCCTACTGCAACCAGGGCTACCGGCACTGCTTGCGTCATCGACCAGCCCAGGCCCAGGGTCAGTGCGGGAATCGCCAGAATGCCTCCGCCCGCGCCGGTCAACCCCAGCACGATGCCCACCAGCACGCCCAAAATCGCCCCCGTTAGCATGCCGAGTCCCGTGCTCGCTGCGCTGCGTGGGTCATGACGCCCGCCAGATGAAGCTCGTGCAGCCGGCTCGAGCGCCTGCCAGTGCGACAGAAAGCCAGCACCGGCTTGGGCAGCAACTCAAGCACACTGGCGAAGGCACGTACCTCATCCTCGCCGACGTCCACCGAAGGGATTGGCAAATAGGCGAAGGCCAGGCCCAGTTGCTCGGCGCGAACGCTCAAGGCCTCGCTGCCGGGCTGCTCCGCACCGCCTTCGCCATCCGGCCGGTTGCAGAGAATCGAACGAAAGCCCGCTGCAACAACCCTGTCCAGATCGTGAAGACAAAGCTGGCCGGTGGTCGCGAAGGCATCGTCATGACGAACGATGGGAATATCCATGAATAGGCGCCTTTCAAAGCACATCGAGAGGAATCTTCAGGTAACGGATACCACCGGCCTGAGCCTCGGGCAACTCGCCGCCACGCAGGTTGACTTGCACCGAGGGCAACAGCAGCCGGGGCAGGCCCAGCGTCCTGTCACGCTCGGTGCGCAAGGCGACGAACGCGTCCTCGGCAATGCCGGCGCCGACATGGATGTTATGGGCGCGCTCCTCCCCGACCGTGGTCTGGCAGCAGTACTGATCGCGCCCCGGCGCCTTGTAATCATGACAGAGGAACAGACGAGTCTGGTCCGGCAGATCGAGCAGCCGGCGGATCGAGCGATACAGCTGGCGCGGATCGCCACCGGGGAAATCGCAGCGTGCGGTACCGGAGTCGGGCATGAACAGGGTATCGCCGACGAAGGCCGCATCCGCGATCAGGTAACTCACGCAGGCCGGTGTGTGGCCGGGGGTATGCAGCACCCGCACGCTCAGCTCACCCAGCGCGAAGGTTTCACCATCGGCGAACAGACGATCGAATTGCCGCTCATGCAGCACCGGATCGAAGTCGAAGACAGGCGCGAAGTTTTGCTGCACCAGCGGCAGCGCATCGCCAATGCCGATGCGCCCGCCCAGCCGCGTCTGCAGATAGCGCGCGGCGGACAGGTGGTCGGCATGTACGTGGGTTTCCAGAATCCAGGTGAGTTTCAGGGAGTGGGCGTGGATGTAGTCGATCAGCCGATCGGCGCTGGCACGGGATACCCGCCCTGCGGCGTGATCGTAATCCAGTACCGGATCGATGATCGCGCAGTCGCCGGTGGCCGGGTCGGCGACCAGGTAGCTATAGGTGCAGCTATCGGAATCGAAGAACGGCTCGATCAGGACAGGTTGGCTCATGGCTGGGCTCTCAAGCGATGGGGAACAGGCCGACGGCGACGTACAGCAGTAGCGCAATCGCAGCGGCGGTCAGGCAGTAAGGAAGTTGCGTCTTTATATGGTCGAGATGATCGTTGCGCGTGGCCATGGAGGTCACGATGCCCGTGTCGCTGATGGGCGAAATGGTGTCGCCGAAGATGGAGCCGGAGATCGCCGCACCGATGACCAGGTACGGGTCCCCGCCGGTTGCGGCGGCGATCTGGATGCCGATCGGAATCATGATGGCGAAGGTGCCCCAGGAGGTCCCGGTCGACAGCGAGATGATCCCCGCGACGATGAACACGAAGGCCGCCGACAGGCTGCCCGGCACATAGGCGTTGACGTGCTCGGCGAGGTAGCCGCCGACGTTCAGCTCGGCACTGACGTTGCCGATCAGAAAGGCCAGGGTCATCACCACGGCCAGCGGCACCATGGACTGGTAGCCCACCAGCAGCTCGCGGAAGTACTCGTCCAGGGTCAGGATCCGCTTGATCAGCACGTACTGGACGGCGCCCACCAACTGGCCGATCAGCACGCCCCAGAGCACCGCGGTGGAGCCCGAACCCTTGCTGATCACGCCGTCGCCGGTGATGTACAGGCCCAGGGGCACGCTGATGATCATCGCCGCCAGGGGCAGCAGCAGGTTGTTCACGCAATGGCCGCGCTGCGACTGGCACTCGGGCAGGTCCGCCATTAACGGGATAGCGCCCTCGCGCAGCTCGATGCCCTGGGCCGCGCGCTGGTTGGCCCGCCGCATTCCGGCAAAGGAAAAGCGCGTGAAGATGCTCGCCAGCACGAACACCAGCGAAATCCAGGCGAAGAAGTTGTAGGCCACCGAATGCGCCAGGATGGCGAAGGGCTCGCCCTCGATGAAGCCCTTGCCGGCCTGTATCGCGATGACGCCCATCATGGCCGCGCCCCAGCCGTTGAACAGCACCGACGACCAGACGCTCAAGCCGGTGTTCTGCACCACGTAAGCCAGTTGCTCGCGGGACACCCGGTGCTTGCTGGCCAGCGCCCCGGCGACCGTGCCGGACGTGAGCAGCGCCAGATTGCTCTCGATGAAGATCAGCCCGGCGATCGCCGCACCCAGCAACTGCGTGCTAATCGGCCCGTTCACCAGCCGCGCCTTGTCCGTCAACAACCGGACCAGGCTATCCATGCCGCCGGTAATGCGCGCCAGATGGATGACGCCGCCGACCATCAGGCCGAAGAGGATGGTTTTCGCCGCGCCCTCGGATTTGAAGACATCCACCATGCCCTGCGCCGAGCTTTCCAGACCGGCCCCCAGTTGGAAATCCGAGAGCACCAGGAAGCCGGCGACGATGCCCGCCACCAGCGAAAAGATCACCTGACGTGTGAATACCGCGAGGCAAATGGTCAGCACGGGAGGCATGACCGTCCAAGCACCGAAATCGAACATTGGGTTCACCCTTGAGTTGTTGTTGTGGGTAAGGGAGTTTTCAGCGAATCCGCCGCAGAGCGGCATCCAGATCGTCGATCAGGTCCTCGGCGTGTTCGATGCCGATGGACAGCCGCAACAGGTTCTCGCCAATGCCGATGGCGGCTTTCTGCTCGTGGCTCAGCGAGCAGTGGGACATGCTGTAGGAGTGGTTGATCATGCTTTCCACGCCGCCCAGGGAATCGGCCAGGACGAAGATCGACAACCCCTCCACCAGCGCCGCCACATCCGCGCGATCGCCGCGGATATTCAGCGACACCACCGCACCGCCGGTGCGCATCTGCCGCTCGGCAAGCTCATGCTGGGGATGGCTTTCAAGGCCGGGGTAGAACACCTGCTCCACCTGAGGATGCCCTTCGAGGAAGCGGGCGATGCGCAGGGCATTGGCGCACTGGCGTTCCATGCGCACATCCAGCGTCTTCAGCCCGCGCAGGGCGAGGTAACAGTCGAACGGCCCCTGGACCGCACCGACCGCCATGCCGATGGCCCGCAGCCGCGTCAGCAACGTCTCGTTGGCGGCGACCACCACGCCGCCGATCAGGTCCGAATGCCCACCGATGTATTTGCTCGCCGAGTGCATCACCAGGTCCACACCGAGCTCGATGGGGCGCTGGTTCCAGGGCGAGCAGAAGGTGTTGTCGACACAGGTGAGAATGCCGCGTTCGCGGGCAAAGGCGACCACTCGCTCGATGTCAGCCAGCCGCAGCAGCGGATTGGTGGGGGTCTCGATCCAGATCAGCCGGGTGTCCTCGCGACAGCTGGCAGCCAGCGCCTCCAGGTCGTTGAGGTCGATGTAGCTGGTGCTGAGGCCAGAGCTCTTGCTGCGAAAATCCTCCAGCAGGCGGAAGGTGCCGCCATAGACCCCGGTCATCGCGATCACGTGGGAGTCCTTGGGCAGCAGCTCCAGCACCGTGGCGGTGGCCGCTACGCCGGAGGCACAGGCCACCGCTCCGTAGCCGTTCTCCAGCTGTGCGATGCAGGTCTCGTAGGCGTGCCGGGTGGGATTGCCGACCCGGCCGTAGGCGTATTCCGGGCGCTCGTCGAGGCTGCGTTTGACGAACGAACTGGCGGTGACGATGGGCGGGAAGATGGCGTTGTCGGCGTAGGTGGATTGCTCGCCGGCATGGATCGCCTGGGTGGCGAAGTTCTTCTTGTTCTCTTGCATGTCGATATCTCGCTAGATGAAGCGTTGCAGTTGTCTCTCGTAGGCCGAGAGATCGCCGATGTGCTCGGCGATCCAGCCACGGTCGTAGTAGGTATCCAGGTAGCGCTCGCCGCTGTCGCACATCAGCGTCACCACCGAACCGCGCAGCCCCTGCTCGCGCATGCGCTGGGCGACGTTCAGTACGCCCCACATATTGGTGCCGGTGGAACCGCCGGGCTTTTTCCCAAGGAGTTTCTCCAGCCAGTGCAACGTGGCGATGCTGGCGGCGTCCGGCACCTTGAGCATCTCGTCGATCACCTCCGGCAGAAAGGACGGCTCAACCTGGGGCCGACCGATTCCCTCGATGCGGCTGCTACCGGCGCAGGTCAGGCCTGGGTTCGCGGATTGATAACTGTCGTAGAACACCGAATTCTCCGGGTCGGCCACCACCAGGCGGCTGTCATAACCCTTGTAGCGGATGTAGCGCCCTATGGTGGACGAGGTGCCGCCGGTACCCGCGCTGACCACGATGGCATGGGGAACCGGGTGCTCCTCTCCCGCCATCTGCTGGAAGATGCTTTCGGCGATATTGTTGTTGCCGCGCCAATCGGTCGCCCGCTCGGCATAGGTAAACTGATCCATGTAGTGGCCGCCATGTTCGCGGGCCAGCCGCTCGGCCTCGGCATACACCTGGGCGGGATGGTCGGCGAAATGGCAATGGCCGCCGAGCAATTCAACCTGCTCGATCTTCTTGCGGGCCGTGTTGCGCGGCATCACCGCGGTGAACGGCAGCCCCAGCAGCTTGGCGAAATAGGCTTCGGAAACCGCCGTACTGCCAGACGAGGCCTCCACTACATGCGTGCCTTCGCGGACCTTGCCGCTGCAGATGGCATGCAGGAACAACGAGCGCGCCAGGCGATGCTTGAGGCTGCCGGTGGGGTGAGTGCTCTCGTCTTTCAGGTAGAAATCGATGCCGGGGAAGCCCGGAACATCGAGCTTGTAGAGGTGGGTGTCGCAGGAGCGCTGCTGGTCGCAGATGATGCGCCCGACCGCCGTGCGGATCCAATCGTTCATTGTTCTCTCCCGATCAGCGCGCCGCTACGGCGATGGCGTCCACTTCCACCAGCGCACCACGCGGCAAACTGGCGACGCCGATGGCCGCGCGTGCCGGATAAGGCCTGGCGAACAGTTCTTCCATCACCCCGTTGACCAGGGCGAAATGGGCCAGGTCGGTGAGGTAGATGTTCAACTTGACGACATCCGCGAAGCCCATGTCGGCTGCTTCCAGGATGGCCCGCAGATTGGCGAAGGCCTGGCGTATCTGGGCCTCGATTCCCTCGACCATCTGCATGCTCTGGGGCTCCAGAGGAATCTGTCCGGATATGTAGAGCGTGTCGCCGCATTTGACGGCTTGCGAATAAGGGCCGATCGCCTGTGGCGCGGCCTCGGTGGCGATGATCGTTTTGCTCATGGGTTTTCCCTCTTGGCTGGTGGGAAAATCTTACGGATCGGCAGCGAAATGAAATTTCCTTATTTCCCTTATCCACGCTAAATTTCGGAAAATTTTTCTACCAAACCTCACGGCAATAGCAATGGATAACTTCGACCGGCAGATTCTTTCCATTCTCCAGCGCGACGCCTCGGTGCCTCTCAAGGAGCTGGCCGAGGCCGTCAACCTGTCCACCACGCCCTGCTGGAAGCGGGTGAAGAAACTGGAAGACGAGGGTTATATCCGCGGCAAAGTGGTATTGCTGGACCCGGTCCGCCTGGGGCTGGGGCTCTCGGTATTCGTCCAGCTCAAGACCCAGCATCACGACAACGCCTGGCTGGAGCACTTCGCCGAAACCGTGGTGCGCTTCGAAGAAGTGGTGGAGTTCTACCGGATGTCGGGCGAATGGGATTACATGTTGCGGGTCGTTGTCAGCGACATCGCCGCCTACGACCGCTTCTACAAGAAGCTGATCACCAGCACCGAGGGGCTGTCGAACATCACTTCAAGCTTCTCCATGGAGCAGATCAAGTACACCACCGCCCTACCCCTGCCGCGCTGAGCCGGCGGCCATCGCAGCAGTCTGAGGTCGCCGACCCGAACCGGCAGCTGTAATACCCGATCGGCTGCGCCCTTAGCCTCAATTGGCTTTTCCGTCTACCATCCGGCAAGCCTAAACAAAGGAGATGTTCATGAGCCGCTACGAAATCGCCTTCTCCGGGGAGCTTGCCTCCGGTGCAACGCTTGAGCAGGTCGAGATCAATCTGGCGCGGCTTTTCCAGGCCGATGCCAAACGTATCGCCCTGCTGTTTTCCGGCCGCCGCATCGTGATCAAGCAGGATCTGGACTACGACAGCGTAGAGAAATACCGCCAGGCCATGTTGCGTGCAGGCGCCGTTGCCGAGGTCCGGCCGATGCCGGTGGAAGTCGAAGAGATCGAACTGGCGCCGCCGCCAGCCGAGACACCCGCCTCGCCCCCACAAAGCGCACCCGGCACCACGCCCGCGCCTCTCAAGGTCACACCACGTGATGAGTACATGGCGGCCTTTGTCGATGTCGAGGCGCCGGATTTCGGCATCGCGCCAGTCGGCGCAGATCTGCAGGATGCCCGGCCAGCCGCGCAACCACCGGCGGTGGATCTGTCGCAGTTCAGCCTGGCGCCGGTGGGCAGCGACATGAGCGAGCGACGCCGTGCCAGCGATGTGCCGGCTCCAGATACCTCGCATCTGAAGCTGGTGGAGTAACCGCGCGACAACGGTAGCCGAAGATCGGTGGGCTGAAGCGGAACGCCGCCCGGCCCACCTACAAATCGCCCACACCTGTAGATACCGTCTTACCCCCTTAGCGAGCAAGAGCCAGTTTTGGGTCAAAAGGCT